>DATNJC010000218.1:0-47616 GCA_035604115.1 Bryobacteraceae bacterium
AACTCTTCTACCGCCTCGTGCAGCAGGCGGTTGTCGTCGATCCAGTGCCATACAAATCTCTGGTCAGGTGTGCCGCCGTCGGCTCAGACGCCGACCACAACCGGTAGGGGTCACCTGAGTGAAGTAAATACCCCACTTTCCAGATTTGTTATTCCCCGGGCATGAGAAAGTAGCCGGTTGCCGAACGACTCGTGACCTTGGTGATCAGCAGCTCGCGTCTCTTTCCATCGTGGTGGCCGTAGAAGATCACTGGGTCTTGGGTCCGTTGATCCCGCAGCCAGATCGTGCGGCGGTCGGGCATGATCCACATCCAGCCATTCACCCGCTGGCCGGTCACATCCGTGTCGTCGATGCCGATCGAGATTCCGGGTGCCAAAGTCTGGCTGTGATGGCGGGCTACTTCGAATCCGACTTCGCCACTCCGTGCGGCGACGCGGGCTTCTTCGGGCGCAACCGCCGTCTCCGCGTCCCGCCGCAAGTCTTCTTTTGCGTTTGCCGAAAGACCTTCCCCAACCGGGCCTCGCGACACCTCTCGCGCCTTTACGATGAAACGGTCGGGCGCGGAACCGATGTAGGTGAACGGATAACAGGTCACTAGCGTAAGCTCGGCATACTGCCCTGCGTTCAACACGCTTACGTTCCGGGGCTTCACGATCTCGGTGGATTTCACCTGGTAAACGTAGTTCCCTTCCAGTGTCTCGAACTGAACTACGTCGTTGGCCTTGATATCTCTGAGCCCCAGAAACAGTGTGTCGCGATGGCCCGCCACGCCGACGTTTCCGCTCTGCCCGGGAAGCGCTGTTCCCGGAATATGGCCCACCGCTAAGCCGAGTGTGTTCCGCCCGACTCCCTCGCGAACGATCGCACTCAAGTGCAACCGCGGGATCGAAATGCGGCCGATCAGAGTATTCTCCGAGAGCGCGGGAGGCTGAACACTCGGGCGGCCAGTGTGAGGACCGGAAGTTTTGGGAATGGAGACTTTCGCGACGGGCGTGAGGCGCAGCCAGCCTTCCACATATCGAGTGATCTCGTTGGCCTTGCCGGCCAGGTAATCCTTCACCGTAGCGGTCTCATCGCAGACCTCGTGATCGAAGACCCAGTTCCCCCAATCCTGCCAGACCATGGGAACCACATTGGACGCGGCCCACAGGCCGACACCCACCACGCCGGCGAGCAAGAGAATCTTCTCAATCCACCGGCGAAGCCTATTTTTTCGGGGTTCCAACTTCCTCATAGCGATAGCTACCGCGAGTACGGACGGCTAAGTTGCCGTGACCCGCCGCCGACGCGCGCACCTTGACGTACCTGAGCGATCCGGCGCTGTTGGTCTCTGGCGGGACATAACCAATGGTGTAACGCGTCCGAATTTCCTTTGCGATACGGCGGCAGATCGACACCATCTCATTCGGGAGTTCCGGAAAATAGGCTTCGCCGCCGCTGATCCGCGCCAACTGTCGAAGGATGCCTGGATCGCGATCCGGATCGTCGGGCTCGAACAACCCAATGGCATAGATCGTCGCGATGCTGCTCTCGACCATGGCGAGCGTTTCCCGCCTTTTGTGCTTGCTGGCATTGTCACCGCCGTCGCTGATCACCACCAGCGTCTTCTTGTCCCGCTTTCCCAATTCCAGTTGCTGCAACCCATCCACGATGGCGTCGTTGAGCGCGGTCTTCCCCTCGGGAACCCCGCGATCGAGTGCCAAGCGCAACTGTGGAAGGTTGTCCGAGAAGAGCGTGTCCCGCGGCAACCCCGGCACAACACGATCGTTGAAGTTCAGAACGAAGACTTCATCTTCCCGATTACTCTCTTCGATGAACGTCTCCGCCGCTGCGAGAACCTGGGACCTTTTGGGGGTCATGCTCCAGCTCTCATCCACCAGAATGCCTACGGTCACAGGAACATCTCCCCGGTCGAACACTGTGACCGGCTGACGCCGGCCATTTTCAAACACGCTGAAGTTCTCCTTCGAAAGCCCCGCGACAAAGCCTCCCTTGCTATCTTTGACGCTCACATCCAACAGCACCAGACGAACTTCGCTGTGGAGCCGGTAGATTCCGGGGTCTTCCTCCAGTTGGGCCTCTCGCGGACTCGCCGCAAGCCATTGAGTGAAAATGGAACCGGCGCTCGCAGCAAGTAAGTTTCGAACTGCGGTGCGCCGGTTCATATGCGTCTCCTCGGTAAGCCTTGCGCACGACGTCGCGCCATGCGCTCTGCTACCGAGCTTACGCCGATCGCGTTAGGCGCGCCAGGCCATAGAGGGCCAGAGAAAACAGCCCGCTCAGCCCGATCAGCGGATACGGAGTCGCCGTCTTGGGCAACTCTTGCGGCGGCGCCGGCGGTGGTGCTGCGGGCGCCGCTTCAGGTGGAGGCGGCGGAGGGGTATTCTGCGCAATTAGCGGCGGTTCCTGCCGTGGCGTCTCTTGGTTCACAGCCTGTGGGGGAGGAGGCGGCGGCGGAGGCGCTGGCTCCGGAGGCGCGGCTACCGGTTCGGGCGGCGGCGGTGGCGGCGGCACGGGCTCCGGCGTACGCAGCATCGCGAGTTGCCTCAGGTTCTTCGGGTATCGAAACTCCTGCCCGAAGTTGTCCCCGGGGTAAAACCACGCGCGCATGGCTCGCGCCGATCCCGGAGGCGTTTCCCAGAACGTGAACCGCGAGTTGTCAGTCGGCTGTAAGCGGTAGTTCGGAATCGCCAAGATGGTGTTAATGAGGTGCTTCTGGTCGGCATCGAAAATCTGGACGATGTGCCGGTCGGAACTCGAGTTGGCGAGTTTGAACACATATGTGCCGGGCTCAAGATACGTATCCGTTACTTGGATGGGCTGATCCACGGTAAGAATGGTCTTCTTGTCCCACTCATCCGCCTGAGCCCGGAATGCGACCACCCCGACGCCAAGGGCAAGCGCGCCGAGCGTAACCATCGTCATCCCGGATCTGATTGGGAAATGCAAATTCATTTAAATACTCCTTTCCTCTGGCCATCGGGCCGAAGCCCAAAACGGCACAACACAACCAAGTTGTACGCAGCTTGCTTGCCAGCGTCCGCAAGCCACACGGAATCAGGCATTCGCGAGGAACCGGAGAGCGTCGCTAGGAACTTTTTACGCGGAGATGCGACATGCATCGGAATTTCTTGCGAGGGTTTTGCTCATAACAGCGTCAGACGCGCGGCTGACGCTTTAGTGTGCGGGGCGGATCACTCGCCTGCGTTCAGGCCTTCGATCACGCGGCGGGCCTGCAATTCAGGATCGAGCAGCTGCTGAAGCTTCGCGTCCGGCAAGCCGCTCTTTTCCCGCGCAACGTCGCGGATGCTGCGTTCACTGCGATAGGCTTCCTGCGCGATTGCCGCTGCGCGCTCGTAACCGATTTCGGGAACCAGCGCAGTGGCGTTCCCCAGGGACTGCTCTGCGTATTCCCGCGCCCGGCCGGCGTTCGCCTCCAGCCCGCGCACGCAACGCTCCAGAAAGTTTCCGGCCGCCGCAGTCAGCAGCTCGATGGAATCGAGCAAGTCGTAGGCGATGAGCGGCATCATCGTGTTGAGTTCGAAATTTCCGGACCCGCAGCCCCACACGATGGCGGCATCATGGCCGATCACTTGTGCGCAGGCCATCAGCGTACTTTCCGCAATCACCGGATTGACTTTGCCCGGCATCATGCTGGAGCCGGGCTGAACGGCGGGCAAGCGAAGCTCTCCCAATCCGCAACGGGGGCCGGAGGCAAGCCATCGGATATCGTTGGCGATCTTGGTAAGCGCGATCGCACAGGTCCGCAGCGCTCCGCTTAGAAAACAGACTGCGTCCTTGGCGGCTTGCGCCTCAAAGTGATTGGCCGCTTCACGGAACGGCAAACCAGTGCGTTCTCTCAGGTACCCGATCGCGATCCTGCCAAAATCCGGCGGCGCGTTCATCCCGGTGCCGACCGCCGTTCCGCCCAGCGCCAATTCGTAAATGCCCGGCAGCGTAGCCTGGATTCGTTCGGCGGAGGCTTCCACTTGCCTCGCGTAGCCGCCGAATTCCTGACCCAGGAACATCGGGACGGCATCCTGAAGATGCGTGCGTCCGATCTTCACCACGTTCTGAAACGCACTCGCCTTGGCGGACAGCCCGTCCCGAAGCCCGGTCAGTGCGGGAAGCAGCCGGTGATGCACCAGGAGCGCGGCCGACACGTGAATCGCGGTCGGGATCACGTCGTTACTGGATTGGTTGCGGTTGACATCGTCGTTCGGGTGAGCCTTTTCTCCGGCTTGCTCCACGACATGGGCGATCACCTCATTCGCGTTCATGTTCGTCGAAGTACCGCTTCCCGTCTGAAAGACGTCGACCGCAAAGTGCGAATCAAAGTCTCCCCGAGCCACGCGATCGGCGGCCGCCTCGATCGCTCTCGCCCGCGCTGGCGGCAATTCCCCGAGCTGTTCATTGGTCTTGGCCGCCGCCGCCTTGATGAGCCCAAGGGCGCTCAGAAACTCCCGTTGGAACCGCAGGCGGCTGACAGGAAAGTTCTCGACAGCGCGGCGGGTCTGTGCTCCATACAGAGCTTCAGCAGGAACCGCAACATCGCCCATCGAGTCATGCTCCATGCGAAATTGGGTTGAATCGGGGCCGGTCACGTGATCAGTATACTGCCGCGCTCAGCGATCCCGGCAGCCCGGCCAACTATGGAACAGCCACCACCTGCACTGCCTCGATCGTTTCCGCGCTTCCGTTCTTCCGGTGGACTGAGTAGTACAACAGCCGCCCCGGGATGGCGGGAATGTTGAGCGTGCATCCTGCACTGCAGGCCGCGTACGCCTGCGTTTCGGAAGCCCATAAGAACGGGCTGGCGGTTGTCGGATTGCTCGTGGTAAAGGCGTGCTCCGCGCGGCCGTTGACGCCGTTCCACTCCTGATACCAGAACTCTACACGAACCGAATCTCCGTTAGTCCCGCCAAGCGCGATGGGAATCCCAACGTATCCGGTGCGGTTGACGCTGTCCTCGATGTAACGCGGTAGCTGAAACAGGCCCACTTGCGTGGTAAAGCCATCGCGATACGCCATCGTGCCCAGGAACCAGTCCCCGGCCGGCAGTAACTTCGGCTCGTCGAATTGCCACTGTCTTCCTAAACCGGTGAGCAGTTGCCCCAACAGCCGCTGGTGGCTCCCATTCGGATCCGGCTTGTGAAAAATCACCTGCTGAACCTGTCCGAGCACGGAAGAAACGTTGATGACCACCGGAGCATTCTGTGTATGCTGCCCCATGATGCCCTGCGTGTACCCGGCGGCCGACGGCACACTCACATAGGTCGCGCCGGCGGTCGATCCGCTCACACACTCGCCCGCGTTCAAGGCGCGGCACATGCCGTATCCCGAGTCCGGAAGCACGCTTCCAGCCCCGCTATAGTCGGCCAGCATATGGGCCCCCGCCCAACCCGCCAAAGGGGTCAGCTTCTGGTTGGCTGCTCCAGCGCTGTACGGGTCCGTGATCGTGTACGTCTGCGTTTTCCCGCTCACCGGCGTGAGCGTATATCCCATGCTCCCCATACCCGCCGATGTTTCCGGACCCGTTCCCTGCGATGGGTTCAAGGGTCTCTCGAATACGGCCGTGCGTTGCCCGGTGTTGGCCAGATCGTTGGCGTCGCCGTACAGTTGGACCAAGTTCCCGTTGGTCATCGAGATGGTGTTGCCGCCGAAGGTAGGAAACACCGGGGTAACGCAAGCTTCGCAGCCCGTGCCCCAAGGCGGCATGACGGCTTGAGCCGCATCCAAGTTGTAGGCCACGTCAAAAGTGCTGAACGTGTTGGTATCGATGAACGCGAGGTTCTGGTTGCTGCTGTAGCTGCCTTGAGAGCTAACCCCATGCGATAGGCACAACGAATTGAGCCCCTCGATCCACGCGTGTACGCCCGCCCTGGTCGAGTCCGCGTACAGCGGCGTGCAGCCAACCAACTGAGTCGTAGCCATCTGGGCGATCCAGCCGTTGGAGTGGGCCTGTATCTGCGGGTAGGGAGTGTGCGCATTGTTGGGCCACACGCCAGTTCCGCGGATCAGCCACATATCGATGACGCAGTTGCCGGCGCCGGCCGTGCACGCACCGCCGGTAGAAGTGATTTGCTTCGTCAATATGATGAAGCCTTCTCCGAATGGGCCCATGGAGGAGTCCATAATCTCGTCGCCCGGCTGGATCTTCTGGAGCATCGAGTAGGCGGCGTTGGCGGGGCACGGGAACTGTTGTGCTTCGGTCTTGGTTCCGCGCGCCCAAATGACGGCGGTGCTGGGAGTAGCCGAGCACGCTTCGCTATTGGTTTCGATCTGGATGCAATGATTGCCCGAGGAGCCGAGCGCTACCAGGGCAGTGGCCATGGTGCTGGACGTTCCCAGCGTTTGCATCTGTGCGGCGGTCGGGCAGGTGTATTGGTTGATGGTCCCGTTGTCCAGCGTAGTAGTGCTGGTCCAGTTCGCCGCGGAGCCGTACCCGGCCAGGTTGATCTTGGCCGGCGTAAGTTGAAACGGGCCGTACAGCGGAATCGAAGCGTTGGACCCGCCCACGAAATCGCAGGTCACCCCGTGCCATGTGCCGATCATGTGGACCGAGCCATGCACGCCGCACCAGCGGCCTGGGTAGGTGGTAAATGTGTCGTAGACCTGAGTCAGCCTGCCGGAGGTCTCGAAGGTTCCGCAGACTTCAATCTGCGGGTCGCCGCCGGGCGCCGCGCACGCGCTGAAGTATCCGTTCAGGTACACCACCGCCCCAAGCTTGAACCCGCTGAGATCGAAGCTCGGATTGGAAACTCCGTAGGCCCGGATAATTTGCGCCTTCAAGTCCATCGCCGGCGAAGCGTTGGGCGGCGTCAGGTTAGTGTACGTAATGCAGGAGTCTACGCCCGTCACCGCTGATCCCGCCGCATTGTTGTTCCCGTAGATGGGATAGACTTGCGCTCCGGCCCACGTTTTCCAAAGGGGCGAACAGCCCGAAAGACTACTGTCGAATTTCGCGCTCAGCAGCAGCGACGTAGTGTTGCCGCTGTACGGGTAGGTCACGTACCATTTGTTGGGATCCGAAGCGTCCGGTCCGGCGTAATAAAAGTTGGCCGTGTTGAAGGTGACCCCGTTCGAGGTGAAGGTGCGAAAGGACACCGTGGTCCCCAAAACACGCACTTCCCCCAGGGGCGCGCCGTTTTGGTCTTGGGGAATCACGAGATAGTACACGCCGTTGGAGAGCACGTCATAGTCGATCCAACATATGTAACCCTGCAGCGTGTAGCCCGCGTAGGCCGTTCCGTTGGCGTCGTTCACGATGGTGTTGGCGTGCGGGTTGCATTGCAATTGCCCCCCACCGGAAGTCTCGCCCACCTGAAACATGGGCGAAATCCCCATTTTGTAGCCTGCTTGCAGCGACAGCGTCCCCGCTCCCGCGTTGGCCTGAATGCGAACCCCCATCACGCGCGATGCATAGGCCACACCGCTTTGCGTTCCCGCACTCGACTGCAGCGTGATCGAAGTGGCCGAGTTCACCGCCGCGATCTGGTAGAACGTCGAGCCGATCTTGATATACGAACCAACCGGCCAGGACCACTGAAAGTACAGTCCGCCGACCCAGGTCACGGCCGTGCCGTTGGTGTTGACGGTGCCGGTGCTGACGGCGATATCGCCGCGCAGCGGGGGAGTCGTGCACAGCGCGGCGAACCCCGGGTCCGGATCGGGGGAACGATATCCTGCTTTAGTCCCGGTCAACGCCGCGGTAGTGAAGGTGCATCCGTGATAGGCGCTGCCCATGGGCGTCTGCGTGAGACTCACGGTCATCGCAGGCGTTGCACCGGATGCCGAGGCCCACACGTAGGGAACGAAGTAATCCAAGCCGTTGCTGGCTCCGTAGGCGCTATGGGTGCCACCATCCCAACTGCTATACGCCGGGATTACGCTGGGCATCGGCAGCCAGATATCGCAATTTCCCGTGCAGGTGGCGTAGCCGGCGGTGGGCGCGGTGGGGTAACTGTTCACGTTGTACGTGGAGACGGCGTTCGCCGGGTTAGTCCAGCTTCCCGAGTTCGTGATCGGAGTATCGAACGCCGGCGGGTTGTTGTACCCGTCGCCCACGCCGTAACTCTGGCTCCACGCGTCGCCGGGCATGGTGAAGGGTTTCGCGATCAGGCCCGTGGTGGGATCGATATACTTGTCGTTCCGGTGCGACGTGCCCCATTGGAACGGCGGATAGGCTCGGTTGTCCCACTTGTTGGAATCCGCCAGCGGCTGCTCCGGATACAGATTGCCGATCGGCATCGGAGTCGTGGACGACGCCAGCGTTACCGCCGAGTTGTCCGCCGTGTTCTTGATCTGCACCCAGTATTGCGTAGCCTGCGCCAGCGCGCGATTGCCCGTCAGCGTTCCTACCGCGAACTGGACCGAGGTTCCGTCCGCGGTCCCGCCGCTCACCAGACCGTCGACGACGCTCCCCGCCCGGTTCGCAGCATTGAACCCGAATGTATCCGGGACTTCCTTCGTGCACGCCGCATCCGTGAACACGTCAACCAGCGCCGCGTTGGCGTGCGGCACATTGAACAGCACCACCATCTGGCGGTGCGTTTGCCCCGCGATCCGCGCACCGCTAATGGTCGTTGAGCCCGTCCCACAGGCTCCAAAGCAACCCACCGAAAAAGCAAAAGCCGCCACGGCAAAACAAGTCTTCACGTTCGCTCCTCAAACCGGAACCAGATATCACTTGGCCCTGCGACCACCAGCATCGGCCAACGCGGCCGGCATCCTCCCGCCTGCACGGCAAAACTGTTGATATTGTGGCGCTAACGCGGTTTTATTGTCTGTGACTGACACTCAACCGGTCCGGAGCTTCTATTTCGGGACCCACAGAACCCGGTCCCCGATCCGTTCCTCCACGCGGTAATGTTCTTGGATATAGCGCACCAATGGAAACACATGGCGGGGATCCCACGAAGATTTGTCGGGCATCCACACCAGGCGCGGGCACGGGCAGGCGCGGTTGCCTCTCTGCCCGAAGCCCCAGTATGTTCCCAGGTTCGCCTCGTCCAGCCCAATGATCACTTTCGGAGGCCTCTGCGGCATCAGATCCAGGTCCATCTGCTCATAAGATGGCGAAATTCCCATGCCCCACAGCTGGGTGTTGAAAATCGGGTAGCGCCTCCCGCTGGCGAAATTGATACCGCCTCCGTACGGTAGATCCAAAACATAGTCCTCCGGCGCAGTGTGACGCATCACGTAGTCGTAGATTTTCGCGTCCGTATCGAAGTTTCGCACGCGCACATTCCCCGCCGCCGTCGAAAGCGTGCCGTAGTGCCGGTCGGATAACATGTCCGGCCATCCCCCCACAATGCGCACCAGGCCGTACCCAGCCGTCAGCGCGATCACCATGGCCGCAGCATACCGCGGTCCGGCCGGCTGCAGGAATCGCCACACGAAATAAGGGCCCAGAATCAACAGAAACGGATAACAAATCGCGGCGACTTCTGGATACACGCCCTGGGTTGTGCCGAATAAGGCGCGCGTGCCCATAGCCGCTGGAATGGCGGCCAACAGAAGAAGCTCTCGATCCGGCTGGCGCGCATCGCCGCGGACCAGCACCCGCCACGCCAGCGTCAGGAACAGGGCGATCGCCACCCACAGCACCGGCTCCAGCACGGGACTGCTATAAATCACGTACGGCAAAGTTCGGCGCAGACGTTCCGCCAATGCCAACCCGGGCTCTGTCAGTGCATCGCGGCTCTGGTAGAAAATATAAGCCCCATACACCACCGCGCCGGCGCCCGCCGACGCCAGCAACACCCGGTATCGCCCCGCGTACACCGTGCGAAACGCGTTCCTTTGAGGCAACGTCAGCAGTCCCGCGATGGCCGCCGCCGCGCCGCAGTACGCCAGTATCCCGAACAGCCCGACACCCGTCGGCCACCACGGGCAGAACGCCGTAGCCAAACCATAGCCGGTGACGCCCGCGCGAAGATTCGAGATGCCCGCAGCCCAGCCGGCGACAACGTACGCTACCACCGCGGGCAGCACCGCCGCTGCGGCGACTCTCAGGCTCAATCCGAAATTTCCCACCATCAGCCCGGCCAACGCCACCGCAAACACCGCCGCCAACGCTGCCTCAGGCTTGCTCAACACCGCGATGAATCCTCCGCACGCCGTCAAAACCCACCCGGACCGCGCCATCGTGCGGTCCCGAAGGTATCCCAGCAAGCCAAACAACAACAGGAACACGCCCACCGCACCGGATTGCAGCGAGGGACTGTAGGTCTCAAACGAAAACAAGTTGAAATTCATCAGGCTGGTCGAGCACACGGCCACCAGCGAACCCGCCACCGCGACATGCAAGGATCGCGGCAACAACCGTCGTATCAACGCGTAGCTGCATGCGACGCAGCCCCCGTCGATCACATCCGTGATGGCTTGCACGGTCGCAAAGCGGATGCCGAACGCATGCAACAACCAGCCGTAGAGATACACAACAAAAGGCGGATATTGGAACGAAAAGTCGCGATATGGAACCTCATCGCGAGCGGCGCGGGAGATCTCATTGAGCCAGTGCGCCGGGTCCAGCCACAAGAGCGAGCCCATCTTCTCCCAGCGCAGAACCGCAAAGATCGCCGCTAGCGCGGCCACTGCGGCGGCATTCAGCGTGTCTTGCCTGGTCCAGCGTTGCGTCTCCTTGGATTCGGTACCGGGATTGGCGGCGTCGCAGGCCGTACGCATCACCCGATTGTACCCGGATCAACGTGCACGCCTCATCTAGGCGTCTGCTGCGCCGCGGTATTCTTGCAGCTTTTCAATATAATGGTGGGATGTTTGAGTCTCCGGTTCGCGAACACCCGCCGAGCGGCTACTGTGGGCACGCGAGCGAGTGACGCCGGCTTGAGCCTCGGAACCAAGCCCGCCGTGGTGGTTCTGGAAGTCGTGGCGTGGACTCTCGTGGCGCTGCTGGCCGCTCTTGCGATGCGTGCTTACCGGCCCATGCCTCTGGTTGACGACAGTTATCAGTATCTGAATGTCGCCGAAAACTTAGAACACGGCCGCGGCGTGACGACGTCACTGATTCATTTTGATGCGGAGCGCTCGAATGGACGCATGCCGGCGCCGCTGACCACTTTTCCGCCTGGGTATCCAGCGGTGATCGCGGCGGCTGGTGACGGGCGTGATCTGGAAACCGTGGCTAGGTTCGTGTCGTGCATCTGCTACGCCGGAACCGCAGCATGTTTGGCGTGGGCGTTGGTTCTCACCGGTGTGACGGCCGTCCTGCGGCAAGTGTCCATGTTCCTCTTCGTGAGCAACGCGGTCGCCCTCAGCTTCGCGTCTTCTGTGTTAACCGAGCCACTGTACATGCTGCTATCCACGTTTAGTGTTGCAGGGCTGATCTGGGCGGAACAAGCCGCACAAACTGGCCGGCTCAACCGCAGCGTGATCGCGCGTGCTGTCATTGCGTACTCGGCAGCGGGGCTCGCCTATTGGGTTCGCTACGCTGGCTTGTTCCTGATCGTCGCGTTGATCGTTTACGCCCTGCTCCAACTAGTCCTTGACCGGAGCCGTCTTCGCGCGGCGCTCTTATTGCCAGCCCTCATCCCCGTAGCGTTGGCTGCAGCTCTGATGGTACGCAATGTGGCCATCGTTGGCACTTGGAAGGGTGGCAACGATATGACCGTCCAGAACCCCCTCAAAAACGTGGCCCTGGACTATGCACGTGCCCAATTGCATCTGATGCTCGGTGGGCACGCCGTAACCTTCGGCATCTTCGAAGGCTTGCTGCTGGCGGGCGTTTTGGGACTCGCAACCCTCGCGCTGGTTGCCGTTCTCAAAGAAGGTTCGCAGCTCCAATGGAAACCCAGCGCCGCGGCCGTGCTGGTGGGGCTGTGTGTCATAATCTATTCCGCGGGTATTTTCTCTGCCGGTTTGCGCACCGTGATTTCTTTCGGTACCCGCATGTTCCTGCCCGTGCTGCCTCTCTACTTGCTCCTCCTGGCCATGGGGTTGCATTGGCTGGCGCCTCGCTGGCCCACGCGTGCGCGGATCGTATCGCCCCTGCTCAGGGCGCTCCTATTTGCCATTGTCGGGTACGCCGGAATCAATGCGCGGGATTTTCGTGAACCGCGCGCGCCCGCGCCTCACGAGATCCTAGAAGATTTGTACGCCCAGCCAATGGCTGGAGGCCAACCGCTTCTAAAGTGGGTCGAATCCAATATCGGACCGAACGACGTCATCGTGGCCACAGACGGCCAGGCGACCGGCTATCTCCTCCACCGTCCCACCATCAGCATGGTCGGCCCGCACTTTAGCCCGGTGCGTTGGGAATGCGATGAGGTTAAGAAACAAATGCAGCGCTTCAAGTCCACGTACGTCATTCTTTACAAACCGCCGCCCACGCCGTCCCCTACATCATCCGATGCCTTCCTCCTCGGCGAATCTCGATTCGTGGCCGCCGCAACCGTGCGTGAGCCGCCCTGCGGGTTCATTGTCTCCGCCGAAAACTCGGGTGTGCGCATCCTGAAACTCGGCGCTGCCGAACAAGCGCTCGAACGATACTGACTAAGGTGACCACACAGCCGATCCCGTCCGGCCCACCCGCCTACTGTCCTGTGCCCAGCGGGCCCTACGTGGTTCCTGCATCCCTAGGCCTTGACGGGGGGCTCGATAGAATCGACTTCAGCTTGATCTTGCCCACGTTCCAGGAAGCCAGCAATATTCGCTCCACGCTTGCGGTTGTCTCCGAAACTCTGCGCGGCGTGGCGGGCTTGCGATTCGAAATCATCGTCGTCGACGACAACAGTCCGGATGGCACCGCGCAATTGGCGCTGGACCAATCCGCCACTCTCCCGGAAGTTCGCGTCATTCGCCGCACTGAAGAAGCCGGTCTGGCCACAGCGGTGATTCGAGGCTGGCAAGCCGCCCGAGGCGAAATCCTGGCCGTTATGGATGCCGATTTGCAGCACCCTCCCGCCACTTTGACTCAACTGGTCCAGGCCATCCGGACCGGCTCTGATCTGGCGGTAGCCAGCCGCCATGTCGAGGAAGGCGGAGTCAGCGACTGGAGCCTGGCCCGCCGCATCGTTTCGCGCACCGCCCAATTGATCGGCTTGACCTTGCTGCCCGAAGTGGTGGGCCGCGTCAGCGATCCTATGAGCGGCTACTTCATGCTCCAGCGCCGCGTCATCGCCGGGAAACACCTCAACCCCACCGGCTACAAGATCCTGATCGAAGTCCTCGCCCGCGGCTCCGCCGGCAAGGTCGCGGAATTTGGCTACGTGTTCCGCGAGCGCCAGGAAGGCCAAAGCAAGGTCTCGGCCGCGATTTACCTGCAATACGTGCAGCATCTTCTGCGACTGCGCCTGGTGCTGTTACAGCAGTCCCGGTTCGTGCGCTTCTGCCTGGTGGGGTTGAGCGGCGTGGCCGTAGATATGCTGATCCTGTTCCTGCTGAGCGATCCTAAAATGCTCGCGCTGGGCTTGACGCGCAGCAAGATCGTAGCCGCGGAAGCCGCCATCGTCAACAACTTCCTGTGGAACGACGCCTGGACCTTTTCCGACCTGATCGGGACGAAAGACTCCCTCCGTAAGAAATTTCATCGCTTCCTGAAATTCAACGCTATTTGTTTCATGGGGCTCGTGCTGAGCGTGGCTCTGCTGAACATCCAATTCAATTGGCTTGGTATGAATCGTTATGTAGCGAATGCCATCGCCATCCTGGCGGCCACGTTTTGGAATTATCAGGTCAATCGGAGCATGGGCTGGCGCTCCTCAAGCTGAAAGCAGGGAAAGCGGTTTGCGCTATGGTAGATAAACGCGTGTGGAATCAGCCCCCCAGCCGGATCCCTTCCCTCGATGGAATGCGGGCGGTTTCGATCGGCCTGGTCATAGTCTTCCATATCGTCGGCATGGTCCCGTTCGGCGGAGCGTTGTCGAATCTTGGCAACCTCGGAGTGCGAGTTTTTTTTGTCATCTCCGGATTCCTGATCACCGGCTTGCTCTTGCAGGAGCAGGATCGCATCGGGACCATCGCTCTCGGACGCTTCTACGCCCGCAGAACACTGCGCATTTTCCCCGCCTTCTACTTGTTCCTCGCCGTGATCGGGATCTGTGCCGCCGCGGGCTGGATCGCGCTCCATAAGTTTGAGCTCTTGCAAGCCGCGCTATACATCATGAATTACTTCCCGGGCCTCCAGCAGTCCCGTTATGTGAAGCACTTGTGGTCCCTGTCGGTCGAGGAGCAGTTCTATTTACTCTGGCCCAGCGTTCTGGCCTTTGCCGGGCGGCGCCGGGGCCTCATGATCGCTGCCGCTTTCATCCTGATCGCTCCCGTGCTCCGCTTAACCTACTGGTTCTTTGTGCCGCAAATGCACGAGGTGATGGACCGGCGGTTCGAGACCGTCGGCGACGCTCTCGCCACCGGCTGCGTTCTCGCGGGCGCGCAGACGTGGCTGGCGTCGAAAACCAGGTATAACCAATTTCTGCTTTCTGCCGTCTTTTACATCGTGCCGCTTCTGGTGTTCCTCGACAGCGTTTACCTGAGCCCCCATCCCCGGGCTTTCTACGGGATCGGCGTCACCATTCTCAATGTCGGCATCGCCCTGTGCATCGACCGCTGGGTTCGCTACCCGCAAGGCGTGGCTGCGGCCGTGCTGAACTCCGCTCCGCTGCGCGCCATCGGAGTCCTCAGCTATTCGATTTATCTTTGGCAGCAGCCCTTTCTCGATTCCGAAGGCGATACCCCGTTTTCCTGGCTTCCGCTGAACTTGCTTGCGGTCGCTGCGTGCAGCCTGGGATCGTTTTTCCTGATCGAACAGCCCTTCCAGCGCTTGAGGTCGCGCCTATCCCCGCGATCGGCACGACTTTCCGTATGAGACTTGGCCTGACATTACTCCTGCTGTTCGCCAGCGTTCCGGGGGCGCTGCCCGCCCAGATCGTCACCCGAGGCCTGGCCGCTCAGTACGCCATGACGGATGCGAGCGGCACGAACCTGCCGGACTCCTCGGGCAATGCAAACGATGGCGTCCTGGTCGACAACCCAACCGTGGGACCGCAGGGAGTGACATTCGCCAGGGCCAGTTCCCAATACGCCTCCCTGCCGCCCGCGCTCTCCACCACCGTCCAGACCATTCAGATCTTCATGGATTGCGACCGCTATCTCAACGCGGGCACGCGGGCCGCCGTGCTTGGCAACAGCGTCAACTATGGCCTAAAAATCTGGTGCGGCTCGTATAACGGGCGGAGTTCGCCGGGGCTCGACAAGTACATGGACGTCGACATGGGCACCACGCTGGCCAGCGATCTCGACGCCACTGCTACCACTGTCGCGCTCGCTTCTTTCGAGCGAATTACCGCCAATCACTATTTCATCATTGACGCCGAGAATATCCTTTGCGCCGCGGTCGCGGCGAACGTAGGCACCAATTGCGTCCGGGGCGGAGCCGGGTCGAAGCCCGCATCCCACACCGCCGGGACGCCTGTGTTCGGAGGCGCCGTCGGTAATGGCAGCACTAGCGATCTTCTCAGCGTATTCAACTTGGCGTCTCCCAGCTTGTTCACGCTCGTGCTGGACCCGGCCAGCTCCCGGATGTTGGACAACACCACGGAAACCGTCTACAACGGCTTCTCCCCCGCGTCCAATACGCCCTTCACCATCGCCAACAATGTTGGGACCTGGCAGCTCGGCGGCGGTCCTGGAGAGTTCTACAACGGGACCATCTACTACGTCCTGATGTACACGACGGAACTGACCACGGCCGAAATCCAGCAGAACGTGGCGGCGGTTCAGTCGATCATGAATGCACGCGGCGTGCCGGCTCGAACCGATGGTTTCCACACCGGGAACATTGTGGTGTGCGAGGGTACCAGCATCGAGGTATTGTTCGGACCCAGTGGATGGTGCGGCGGGATGGTGCTCAACGGCTCGCCGCAGGTGCTGCTCACCGGCTGGTCGGGCCAAATCTATGGCAACGCCGCGATCGGAATCCTCGGTTACACCTCCGCGCGCGACGGCCCCCTGACCAACCCTCCCGCCGCCAGAAACGTAATGCTCTTGGGCGCGCCCACCAATGACTTCAGCACGTCGTTCACGATTGGCCAAATCGAGACGACCTACACCAGCGTGGTGACCGCCGTCCGCGCTGAAGGCTACATCGAAGTGTATTGTGGATTGATGCTGTCCCGCACCGGCGCGGCGAACTCAACCGGAGGATCCTACGACGCGGCCCACGACGCATGGAACGCCTGGCTCCAAGCCAACTACGTTCCCATCGGATGCACCAACGTCATCACCTGGGATGCCCGGTTCACGGCCGACGGAGCGTGGAACAATCCCGACCCGGCCGCCTGCGGTGGGAACGCGTGTTTCTCCGGCGATGGAGTTCACCCCTCCGCCGCCGGATTCGCCGCCATGTCGCTCCTGGCCGCGCCCATCGTCAATGCAGCCACGCCCACTCCCGCGGCGCTGACCATAAGCACAAGCCACCCCAGGAATTTCGTGCGCGGCCAGACTAACGCCGCCTACACCGTCACGGTTTCCAACGCAGCTTCGGCCGGGCCCACCAGCGGAACCGTCTCGGTGAGCGAGACCCCGTCCCCGGGATTGACGATTGTATCCATCGCCGGAGCCGGGTGGAACTGTAGCGGGACCAATTGCACCCGCAGCGATGTTCTGAACCCGGGCGCCAGTTATCCCGCGATCACCGTGCTGTTCGCGGTGGACATGAACTCTGCTTCGCTACTGGTCAACCAGGTGAGCGTAAGCGGAGGTGGCTCGGCGCCCGCCAATGCCAGCGACTCCACTGTCGTCCCGTCTGTCCGTCCGCGGTCCCGGCCATGAGCTTGATCCATAACCGCACGAATGGCTAGATCGAGAGCCAGGTTGCGCGACGTCGCGAATTGTCTTAAAACATGGTCGCGCATTGGACTCACGACCGTCAGCAGCCCGGAGCCGCCCTGACCTCATGATTTGCGGAACACCAATTCATTGCACCCAAGTGTGCCGCCGCAGGTCACCAGTCTTTCCAATTGGAATCCGCGGACGCGATAAAAATCGAATAGCTCGGCGGGCTTGGCCACTTCGAACGGATAGCCACCAACCCAATCGACCAGATCGCTCCAGGCAGTCATGCCGCGGCGCTTGTCATAGTTCCGGATGCAGTGGAACGGCCGGAGCAAGAGGAAATCCTTCACTATGGGCCTCCAGTATTGCTTCACGAAGACGGGAAAAGAGATCAGGAACCGCAACGCCGGCGGCGTCCGGTTGTACAGTCTCTTGACGGTCTTCCAGCGGTGGCTGGGAGTGCCTTGATCGTTGTAGATGGCGATAACGAGCTGGCCGCCCGGCGCCACCAACGGAGCCACGTTTCCAAGCGCTTCCCACATGGACCCAGTGTGATGCAACACTCCCCACGAATACACGACATCGAACCGGCCCAACGAAGCCAGATAAGCGGGATCGAGTGCCGAGCCCTCCTCGACGACCCATTGCGGATCATCCGGGAAATAGCGCCGCCGAAGTTCTTTCGTGCACCCGACCGAGTGCGGATCATAATCGAACGAGTGAACCCCCGCCCCCAGCCGGCGGGCGGCCAGACTGAACAATCCGCTACCACTGCCCACGTCGATAAAACTGCGGCCCTCCAAAGGCTTATAAGCCGCCAGTTTCGTGGGAGACCGGTCACAGCCGAGCATGACGCGTAGGGATTCGGTAGCGTTCTCGATTTGCGACTCGGTCAACGTTGAAAGAAACCGCGCCCAGTTCCGACCAAATTCAAAGCGCTCGCCCGCCTCTACTTCCTTTGCATGGATCCCCATGTAAACTGCATTTTCAGAATAACATCCAGGGGGCGGGGAACTTCTCCAATCGGGGCCGCCACGGCCCTGTCGCGCCACGATGCTTACGCCGCGCCTTTAGAGAGTTGCCCTGGGAATCCCCGCGAGGCCGCGGCGAGCATCACCACACGGCGCGACCCCCAGAAAGACCGGTCCACGCCCAGCCGCAACGCCACCGTCATCCCCGCCAGTTGAGGGAGATAACTCGAGTACGCTATGTGGAAAAAAAACGTGGAGACCGCATACACCACGCACCCGCAAAACGCGCAGAACGCCAACGCATTGAGCTGGGCCAATTGCGGCTGCCTCGCGCTCCTCCGGAAAATCCGCAAATTCGACCACAGGCACAGAATCACCACACCGGTGTACATTAGGAACGCCGGAATTCCGCACTCGCTCGAAATCTGGGTGTAGGAATTGTGGGTTCCCAACCACGGCGCTCGCTTTCCCACCTTCTCGGCCTCGCCGTTAACCGCCACCGCGAACTGCCCCGGGCCGACCCCGAACAGTGGATTCTCGATGGTAAACTCCACACTTTGGCGAAGCAGTTCCAGTCGCTGGGCCCGCGAACCCGCCGCTGCTAAATCGCCGCTGTCCGTCGCCGTTTCGTCGCCGGTAAGCAGTGAAATCCGATGGAGCATCCCGGACGGCACGATCACCATCGCGGCTATTCCCGCTACCAGAACAACCGCTGTCATCAGCAGCTTGTGGCTTCCTACCGCGAGAATCACGGCCACCAGAACCAGGAGCGCGACCGCCCCTCCGCGGGATCCAGTTTGCAAGCTGTACACCAACGCGGTGCTGATCCCCACCACGGCCAGCACGCGCGCCAGGACCCCGGTTTGGAACAGCAGGTACAGGAATTGGGTGATAGCCAGCACCAATTGCAGGCTGAGATCGTTCGCGTTGGCGAAAAAAGAACTGTCGGGAATGTCCAGCCGGCCGTCCGTGAGATGCGATGCGACCGCGCAGTCCACCAGCAGCAGGCAGTCCGCTGCGATCAGCACCCCCATCAGCCATCGGCAATGCTTCAGCGACACCGCAAACGCCGTGATCAGGAAAAAGAAGATCCAGGAATGCGTTGCATAATCCTGCAAAAGGCCGACCGACCCGCCCCTCCATAAACTGAACGGGATCGTCAAACACATCCACCCGATCAGCCCCAGCCAGAGCCAGCCCACGGTATCCCGCAGGCCCCGGAACAAATTGCCGCTAACCAGCAACGCCACCGGCAGCAGCGCCAGAGTCACGGTCGAAATGTAAGCCTTGTCGCCCAGCACGCGAAAGGAAAACTCGTTGGCATAACCGGAGACCAGGTAAATGCACAAGAGTAGAAATCCAACCGCCTGCCCCAGGGTGCTGTCGGCGGGTTTGGGAAGCAGACCCGGATTCGCGGCGGGTCCCGCCGGAGCCTTGCTGCTCGGCCGCGTCGTCGCACTCGCAGCCGGCACACTCGGCGCCGCACTCTGCTCCAACACGACCCCGGCCTGGCGAGGGGGACCAAATACCGCCTTGACGTTGTTAAAACGACTCACTTAACCTGAACGTTAACACCTCGCACGCGGCCCACGCAAATCCGGACACTACCCCAGTCCACACCACGGTGGCCTCCGGCCGGGTGATCCTACCGGTCCCCCGCGAGTAACGCATTCTCATTCTGAACGTGTTCAACATTGTGGTTGACAATCCGCCGCGGCGGGCTCATACTCTCCTTGAACACGTTCAAATAGATGCCGCAGCCCAAAGTGACGCCCAAAGCCCCAACCCCCAAAGCCGAAGAGACCGGCCGGAAGATTCTCGAGTCTGCCCTGGCCCTGTTCCGGGAGGTGGGCTTCGACGCCGCCACCATGCGGGACATCGCCGAAAAGGCGCAGGTCGCCACGGGGGCGGCTTACTACTACTATCCGTCCAAGGACGCCATCGTTATGGAATTCTACCGGCGCTCCTGCACGGAGATGCAACCGCGGATCGAGGCGGCCTTGAAACCAGCGGCCGGCCTGGAGAGCCGGTTGCGCGAGCTGATTCAAGTCAAGCTGGTTCATTTCGCGCCCAACCGCGGCGTGCTGCGCGCGCTGCTGCGGAACGGCGCGGACCCCGCGCATCCCTTGTCGCCGTTCAGTGCGGAGACCAAGGAAATCCGGGACATCGACCTGGCTTGGTTCCGCCGGATTCTGGTCGATTGCGGAATGCGGATTCCGCGCGATCTGGAACCTCACCTGCCCGGCGTCCTGTGGTTCTTTCAAATGGGAGTGATCTTTTTCTGGGTCATCGACGAATCGCCGCGCCAAGCACGAACCGCGAGGTTGCTGGAGTTGGCGACCAGGAGCGTGGCCACCCTGATTCGCCTCTCCGCGCTGCCGTTCATGCGCCCGGTGCGCAAAACGGCGTTGCAAGTGATCGAAGTGGTGAAAGGAGACTAGGGCAACGGGTCCTGTCCTAACGGTGCGGTGCTCTATGGTGCGTCAATCAAAAAACGGATCATCCAATCTATTTCTCTTTGGGATGGCCCTGTTTCGCGAATTGCCTTTTGACGAATCGTACCGATTCCTCAAACTGCTTTATGCGCTCCAAGGCCTCTGGCGTCAGCTTAACGGTTGGCTGTCGGGAGATCTCGGGAACCCAGAATGCGGCGGTGTAGCGCCCGTAGGATATGATTGGCGATGATGAGGTGGAAGCGAACAATGCTGGCTTTTGTAATCGCACCGTTCGCCATACCATTTGTATTCTTGTTCACATTCCTGCTGCCGGGCTCGGCGGTGTATCAGCCTGCTACTGGGAGCATCTTCGAACGGCTGGCCGGGGTCATCACGTGGTCAGTCTTGTTTTCCATCTACGCTTTACCAATTGCTTATGTTTCTGAACTCGTGTTAGGGATTGCCGTTTGGAAAGCCTTCAAGCATTACGGAATCCGGTCACCGTTCGCATTTGTAATAGCTGGTGCCGTGATGGGTTGGCTCGTTTTCACAGTAGTGATGAGGCAAGGATATTTGATGGAGGTCTCAAACCCATGGTTTTGGATTTGCATCACGGCTGGCACAAGTTCGGCGCTTCTGTTTAGGGTCGTTGTATTCTCAGGGCGCCAGGAGACGCCGGTCCTGAGTTAAGCCCAATGGCTGGACTCGAAGCAACCCTCTGTTAGGACACCGCCGGGAAACGTCGCCCTTGGGTTCCATGGCATCATGGGAAATGCAGTCCTTCGCACCACTCCGCTGGCGTTTTTGGTGCCTGATCGGAGCCACGTTCTTGGGCTTCCTCGGATTCGGCACCGTCCTGCCGGGACTGGCGCCCCACGTCCGCCACGATTTGGGAGGCTCCGATCGCACCGTTGGTTTCGCCATCGGAACGTTCTCCGTAGTGGCGTTGTGCAGCCGCCTGGTAGCAGGCCGCCTGGCCGACCGCAAGGGCCGCAAACGCGCGTTCCTCACCGGACTGTGCAGCTGCACGTTGGCCGGCGTGGCGTACCTATTGCCTTTTGGGATCGGCGGCATCTACCTGGGCCGCGCACTCCAGGGTCTCGGCGAGGCCTGCCTGTACACCGGCGCTGCGGCGTGGACCGTGGAAGTCGCGGGCGTACACCGCAGCGCCCGAGCCCTCGGGTATTTGAGCAGCGGCATCTGGGGAGGCATCGCCGCCGGACCGCTCATCGGGCAGTTGCTCGGCTCCTTCCAACGTGCCGCGGCCTTTCAGGTGGTGTTGGCGCTTACCGCCGCGGCGTTACTCAGCCGCGTGCCGGAAGACTACCGGCCCTCCGCTCACACGGCACGGCGCGGCTGGATACGCCGATCCTTGATTACTCCCGGACTGGCCATCGGGTTCGTCAACGTACATTACCCGGTGATCACGGGTTTCCTCATCCTGCATTTGGCCCAGCGAAGCAATGCCGGCCCGGCCGCGTTCTCGACCTACGCCGGCTTCGTACTGCTGTCGCGCTTCTTTCTAGGCGGCTTGCCGGATCGGATCCATCCCCGCATTACCTTTTACACCGGACTGGTCTGCATGGCGCTGGGCCTGGCGATTCTCCAGACCGGACCATCGTGGGGCATCGCTGTGGCGGGTGCGGGCTTGCTAGGGCTCGGGTTCTCGTTCCCCTGGGCCTCCGTGGCATCCACGGTGCTCAAGCGCACCGCCGACGGCGAGCGCGGCCAAACTGTGAGCGTACTCAGTGCGTTCTACGATCTATTCGTCGGCGCCAGCTCGTTTTCCGCCGGACTAATCGCCAACTCCTACGGTTACGCAGCGACCTTCAGCATGGCCATAGCCGCGCTGGCAGCCGCCGCGATCGCAGGACGCTTCGTCTTCGCAGCCCAGGCGCCAGAGTTGGCACAAGTGGGGCAGGGCCATGCCCTGCCAGACTCAGAACTCAGCGTCCCACAACCAAAACAGTAAAACTATCCGGCAACGCCTGCGGGCGAGCCTTCTTCCCGTCCTTACCGGCCGTAGGCGGACCAAACTCCGCCGCCGGCAGATACAGCTTGTGCGTCCTCTGATCCGAAGCAATAGTTCGCGCACTGCGCTGCGAAGTAATCGTGGCCACCGCCTCAAACTTACCCGGCGCAGTCTCGCCGACCATAGTGATCGTGCCGTCCCCCCCGTTGGCCGCGAACGCATATCCATCGTCGAAGGCCACGCCGTCGTCGCCCGCGCCGATCGCCACTTGGGCCAGCACCTTGCCCGCCGCCGGATCGCTGACGATCATCAGTTTGTTCTCGCACACCGAATACAGCCGCCCCTTGGGATCGATCGCCAGCCCACTGGGACTATCGCAGGGCGCGATGGAATAGCGCCTGGCCACCAGCTTGTCCTTGGCGTTAACCACGATGATCTCGTTCTTATCTTCGACATTGGCGTAGATATTGCCCTTGCCGTCCACCTGCGCAAACTCCGGCTTGCCGCCCAGCGGAATCGACGCCGCGATCACGCTCCCAGCCTTGGCATCGATGGCCGTGGCGTCGGAACTGCGGCCATTGAACGTGTACACGAGATGCGTGACCGGCTCGTAAATGATCGAGTCGGGATTCTGCCCCGTCTTGACCTTAGTGATCACCGCCAGCGTCTTCAGATCGAACACTGTGACGTCGTTGTCCCCCCCGTCACTGATAAATCCGCGCCCGAGATCGTTGGCCACCGCGATGCCGTGAACGCCGTTGGTCCCCATGATCGTGCCCACCACCTTGTCCGTCGCGGTGTCGACAACTTCGACCTGCGCCTGGTGGGACACGTACAAGCGGTGATTGGCCGAATCGGAGAAGCTGTAATCCCAGCGGCCGGCGCCGCCGATTTTGATCTTGTTGACGACCTTGTAAGTCGGCGCGGCGGCGAACACGAACACCGCGGCCGCGAGCAGCAGCAGAACAGATTTTTTCATAGGCGGACCTCCTAGGCGCATCCTAATGTACCGGGCCAAGCTGAAGATTGCCTGAAGGTAGCACGGGCTTGAGCCTGTGACCGGGTGTTCAGCGATTCTTCAGGTTCCGATGGTTGACTAAAGCAGAGCTAACATGAACGCGAGAACCGTATTCTGCATTTGCGCCAGCACACTTTCAGGGGTCGCGCCCGCTCAAGTCGCCACCCCATTGCGTTCCCCCAACCGCACCGCAGCCACCGCCGCCACGCTGCAAGCCCAGGCGCCGCCCGCCGACCTCGGCCCAACTGCCCCGCTGACCCTGACACTGCAGGACGCCCAGACCCGCGCTCAAATGAACGCCCCCCAGCTTCTGGCGGCGCTCAGCGACGCCAGCGTCGCGCGCGAAGATCTGAAGCAGGCGCGAGCCGGCCTGCGCCCCTCGGCATCCTTCCGGTCCGAGTACCTCGGCACCGAGGGCAATGGCAAGCTCTCCGAAAGCCGCTTCGTCACCAACGACGGCGTGCATGTGTACCGCGACTGGGGCATCGTCCATGAAGACCTAACCGCGGCTTTGACGCGCACCAGCGTCCAGCGTGCCGCCGAAGCCGAATCCATCGCCCGGGCCAAAGCCGACATCGCTCGCCGCGGACTCACGATCACCGTTGCGAAGGCGTACTACGCGCTGCTCACAAGCCAGCATAAATACGCCACCGCCCAGCAAGCTCTGGATCAGGCCAAGCGTTATCTGGACATCAGCCGGAGTCTCGAGAAGGGCGGCGAGGTCGCCCGCAGCGATACGGTTAAAGCCGAGTTGCAGTACACCGCGCAAGAGCAAGCCCTGCGCGAGACCAAGCTCTCCATCGACACCGCGCGGCTGGACGTAGCTGTGCTCCTGTTCCGCGACTTCGATCAGAACTTCACCCTGGTGGACGATTTGAACCTGCCGCCCACCCTGCCGCCGCTCACCGACATCCGCACCATGGCCGAGCACGAGAATCCCGATCTGCGCGCCGCCAATGGCGCGCTACGCGCCGCAACCACCGATGTCCAGCTAGCCCGCCAGGCGTATCTGCCTTCGCTGACCGCGGATCTGGCGTACGGTATCGAGGCCAACGCCTTCGCCCTGCATAGCACCGTGGCGTCCAATCCCGAAAAAGGGTCCTTGCCGAATCTTGGATATTTCTTGACCATCTCGCTGAACGTTCCAGTCTTCGACTGGGGCGCGCGCGCCAGCAAGGTGCGCCAAGCCCAGCTAAAACGCGACCAAGCGAACGTGGAATTAACCGCCACTCAGCGCGAGTTGGTGCGGAATCTGCAAGGCTTCTATCAGGAGGCGCAAACCGCTCGCGAACAAGTGGACTCGCTACGCCATTCCGTAGATTTGGCATCGGAGAGTCTCCGTCTAAACGGTCTGCGCTACGAGGCAGGTGAAGCCAGCATACTGGAACTGGTAGACGCCCAGACGACGCTAATGCAAGCCCGCAACGCCTACGACGATGGCCTGGTCCGCTACCGCCTAGCGATAGCAAATCTACAAAGTCTGACGGGCCCGTTCTAGCGGAGCATAAGGGAGCGGAATGAATCGATGACCCTAAGATCAAGACCCGTGGAACACACTGTTGAGCACGCACTCGTGCGTGCCACGTCGAGACTCGTCTCGACGCATGGCGGCGGCGCGACAGCGTGCAGCCGCGAAAATACCTCCGAAAGTACGCGCCCGATGTTATCAACCGCGTTAGTCCTAGCCGCCATCCTCCTAACCGCCTGCAGCAAAAAAACTCCCGCAGAAGCCGCCGGCGAGCAAGAACCCCCGACGCCGGTAACAGTAGAACCCGCCTTACGCGGCGCCATCGACTACGTTGTAACTGCCGACGCAGTCCTCTACCCAGTGAACCAGGCCAACGTAACCCCCAAAATCAGCGCCCCAGTAAAACGCATTTTGGTAAATCGCGGCGACCACGTGAAAGCCGGACAACTGCTAGCCGAACTGGAAAGCAGCGATCTAGCCGCCGCAGTAGAAGAAAGCAAACACGCCTACGAGCAAACCCAAGCCGCCTACCAAGGCCTGACCGGCGCGACGGTTCAAGAGGACATGACTAAAGCCCAAGCCGACGTCCAAACCGCGCAACAGGTCGCCGACGCAGCCAAGAAGGTCTACGACAGCCGCGTCGCTCTCCAGAAGGAAGGCGCGCTAGCGCAAAAACTGGTCGACGACGCCAAGGTAGCCCTGGTCCAAGCCCAAAGCCAGTTGGAAACCTCACAACGGCACCTGCAAGCGCTAAGCCAAGTGGGCCAGCGCGAAACCATCCGCGGCGTCGAAGCGCAGATGAACGCCGCCAAATCGCACTACGACAACGCCAACGTGCAGCTAACCTACGCCACCATTCGCAGCCCCATCAATGGTGTCATCGCCGACCGCTCGGTCTATCCCGGCGAGATGGCCGCCCCCGGCGCGCCGCTGGTCTCGATCGTCGACATCTCGCAGTTGATCGCGCGCGCGAATGTCCCTGTGAAAGAAGCCAGCGCCATCCGCGTGGGCCGCCCGGCGCGCATCGCGGGACCCGAGGGCGATCTGGCGGGCATGGTCACCGTCGTCAGCCCGTCCGTCGACGCCAACACCACCACGGTAGAAGTCTGGGTCTCGGTGGCCAACCCCGGCGAGAAACTAAAGCCCGGCGGAACCGTGCGCGTCTCCATCATCGCCGACACCATCCTCGACACCATCGTGGTCCCGGCCACGGCGCTGCTCAATTCCGACGAAGGCGGCCCCAAGGTCATGGTGATCGACAAGGATAACGTCGCGCACGAGCGCAAGATCAACCTCGGCGTCCGCCAAGGCGCCCGCGTCCAGATCGTAAGCGGCCTGCAGGAAGGCGATCAAGTGGTGACCTCCGGCGGCTTGGGCCTCGAAGACAAAGCCAAAGTAGTAGTCCAGGCGCCCAAGAGCGAAGAGGACGAAGACGAGGACGAAGAGAAATAATACCGTGCCGCGACCGTGCAGGAGCGGTTGCAATGTTATGAACGATGTCGATGGAGTCGCCGATGCAGCACGTCAGGCATTAACGAAGCTAGTTGGCCTGCGGCTTTCAGCCGCGCACAATGCTGGAAACATGAAGACACTTCAATTCGGAGATCTCCAGAAACGAGGCGAAAAAGGCTTCGTCGGACAATTCGCGCTACACATCCAGTGTCCGTGGCGAATCGAGCGGCTTGGCAAAATCGTCACTGGTTCGCTGGACTACTATGAGCGCGCGAGCGACAACACCAACGACGCCTGGGAACCGGGGGCAATTACAGGTCACCTTCAAAACGAGATCCTAGGGCGCCTATTCGAGGGCCTTAACGACGATACTCGATCCCACGTAAACCGCAGCAAGCAACTTGTGGTTGAGGAAGTGACCGCCGACAGCTTCGGCGGAGCCAGGATTCGCATGAGCGGAGATTATAATCTGGTGATCTTTCCGTCGGGGACTAAAGGAGAGGACTGGCGACTGTTTGAGCCGTCCAAGACGCCGCATTTCTTTATAGAAGACGGCAAAGCTGTACTTGAATAGCCTCCGATCCACATTAAAATGATCGAGCAAGAAACCCCAACCCCCGCCGGCAATGCCGTCCAAGAGCACTGGACCGCCCGCTTCTCCCGGCCCATCATCTTCATCATCATCACGTTGATTGCCGCGGGCATCTACCTGGCGTTCTCCATCCCCGTAGCCGTGTTCCCCGCGACCGATTTCCCGCGCATCGTGGTGGGCATCGACAACGGCGTAGCGCCCATCAACCAAATGCAGGTGATGGTGACGCGCCCCGTCGAAGAGGCCATGAACAGCGTCCCCGGCCTGGAGCAAGTGCGCTCCGTGACCAGCCGGGGATCGGCCGAAGTGGGCCTGTTCTTCAACTGGAACGTGGACATGCTGCAAACGCTGCAAGTGGTCAACGCGGCCTTGGCACGCGTCCAGACGAGCTTGCCCTCCACAGCCAAGCTAACCGCGAATCGCCTCACCTTCGCCGCCTTGAACCCCATCGTGGCCTACAGCTTCACCTCCGAATCGATGTCGCAGACGCAGCTCTGGGAACTAGCCGAATACTCGGTCAAACCGCGGCTCAACCGCGTCAACGGCGTGTCGATGGTGGTGCTGCAAGGCGGCAAGGTCCCCGAATTCCTGATCGAACCCGACCCCGCCAAGCTCCTGCAAGCCCAAGTAACCGTCCCCGGAATCCTGGATGCGATCTCCAAGTTCAACATGATCGATTCGCCGGGCCTGATGGAGAACAATCACGAGCTCTCGCTGATGCTGGTCACCGGCCAGACCAAGAATCCCGACGAAATCGGGAACATCGTGGTGCGGACCACGCCCACCGGCCAACCCATCCGCATCGCGGACATCGCCAGCGTGCAGCCGTCGGTAGCGCCCGTGTACACCATGGTTACCGCCAACGGGAAGCCCGCGGTGCTGCTGAACATCTTTCGCCAACCCGACAGCAACACAGTGACGGTAGCGGATGCCGCTGCGCAGGAGCTGGAACAGATCAAGCCCACGCTACCCGCCGGCGTGAAGGTCCAGACGTTCTACGACCAATCCACGCTGGTGCGCGACTCCATCGCCAGCGTGCGCGACGCCATCCTGATCGGCCTGGTCCTCGCCGCGATCATTCTAGTGTTGTTCCTCCGCGACTGGGGCAGCTCGGTCGTTGCGGGCCTGGTGATTCCCGCCACCATCGCGATCACGCTAGTCGCCCTGCGCATCATGGGCCAAAGCTTCAACCTGATGACGCTCGGCGGCCTGGCGGCAGCAGTCGGCTTAGTGATCGACGACGCCATCGTCGTGGTCGAGAACATCGTGCTGCATCGCGATTCCGGCCAGAGCCGCGGCGAAGCCATCCGCAGCGCGCTACACGAAATCATGATCCCGCTGGTGGGATCGACCGTCACGCCCATCGTGGTCTTCCTTCCATTGATTACTATCACAGGCGTGACGGGGACGTTCTTCCGCGCTCTAGCCGTGACCGTAGGAACCGCCCTGCTAACTTCTCTAGCGCTAGCCGTAACCTGGACCCCTACCCTAAGCCACTACTTGCTGCGCCGGAAAAAATCCCAGAACGCCGAATCGGCCGACGCCCACGGCCACGTGACCCCAACCGGGCTGATGGCACGAGTAGTCCGCGTCTACGGCCACATCCTGCGCTTCGTGCTAGCTCACTCCTGGGTGCTGGCCACCGGCTGCGTCCTGCTAATCGGCGCCTCCTACTTCTGCTATCGCGGCTTGGGTACCGATCTGCTCCCCGAAATGGACGAAGGCGGATTCATCCTGGACTACCTGATGCCCGCCGGATCGTCCCTCGACGACACCAACCAAGTGCTCCTCGGCGTGGAAAAAATCCTGTCGTCCACGCCGGAGGTGGAAGGCACCTCCCGCCGCACCGGATTGCAACTCGGCTTGGCCGCCGTGACCGAAGCCAACAACGGCGACTTTTCGGTGAAGCTCAAGCGCGACCGCGACCGCGGCATCGACGAAATCATCTCCGACATCCGCGCCAAGGTGAATCAGCAATACCCGCAGCTCGACGTGGAATTCATTCAAGTCCTGCAAGACATGATCGGCGATTTGACCAGTTCGCCGGAGCCTATCGAGATCAAGCTATTCTCGCCCGACCCCAACCTGCTAAAGGTGTGGGGGCCCAAGATCGCCGAGCGGATCAAGAAGGTCAAGGGCATCGCCGACGTAAAAGACGGCATCGAGAACACCGTCAGCGGCTCGGCGATCGTCATGAACGTCGATCCGGTGGTGGCGGCACGCTCCGGTTTCACGCCCCAGGAAATTGAACTCGACGCCAGCGCCGTACTGCAGGGCGAGCCCGCCTCCACGCCCGTAGTGGACAACGACCGCTCCTACACCATCCGCGTGCGCTTCCCCGAATCCACCCGCGGCAACATCGACCAGATCCGCAACACCATGATCACTAGCAGCTCCACCGGCAAGACCGCCACGCTGGGAGCCCTGGCAAAATTCGAGGACGAAGCCGGGCAGACCGAGATCATCCGCGAAAATCTGCAGCGCCAAATCGCCGTCACGGGACGTTTCGAAGGACTCAGCCTGGGCGAGGGCATCGGCCTGGTCAAACAAGCGGTGGCCGAACTCAACGTGCCGGGCTCCATTCGCGTAGTCTACGGCGGAGTGTACGCCGAGCAGCAAAAATCCTTCCGCGATCTTCTCGTAGTGCTGCTGCTGGCGGTAGTGTTGGTGTTCATCGTTCTGTTGCTGGAATTCCGCACCTTCGCCGCCCCGGCGTCCATCCTAGCCTCAGCGCTCCTGTCCACTTCCGGCGTATTCCTGGCACTGCTAGTCACGAACACCACGTTCAACATTTCCTCATTCATGGGCTTGATCATGGTAATCGGCATCGTAGCCAAGAATGGAATTCTGCTGCTGGACGCAGATCAACGTTTCCGCAGAGAAGGTTTCTCGGCACGAGAAGCCATGATAGAAGCCGGAGAACGCCGCCTCCGCCCGATCCTGATGACCGCGTTGGCAACCGTAGCGGGCATGATCCCGCTATCCCTAGCCATCGGCGCAGGCTCCCAAATGCTTCAGCCTCTAGCGATAGCAGTAATCGGCGGCCTAATCGCCTCAATGGTTCTTTCGCTGATAGTGACCCCAGCGGTCCACTACCGCCTAAGCGGAAAAGACTAGGTTCGAGGTAGGGCAGCGCCATGCGCTACCAGCCCCGCCCGTAAGGGCGGGGATCACAGGATGGAACCTGTGACCCGCGCGTTCAGTCCGCCGCCCGCAACAACACCGCCGTAACGTTATCCGGCCCACCCGCCTCCCGAGCCGCCGCAATCAACCGCTTACACTTGTCCTCGATCGAAGCCTCCGACCCCAGCGTCTCCGCCAGCACCGAGTCCGCAACCACCCCGTGCAGCCCGTCGCTGCACAGCAGGACCTGCATCCCCGGAGCAAGCTGCAACAGATATTTGTTCACGCGCACCGGCTCCGACACACCCACAGCCATCGTCAGCACATGCCGCATCGGATGCGTCTTCAACGCGTCCTCGGACAAACCCAGCCGCCGGCCGACTTCATTCACCCAGGTCTGATCGTCGGTGATCGCTTGCAACACGCCCTGGTCGTAGAAATACGCCCGGCTGTCGCCCACGCTGGCGATCAGCAGTTCGCCGCCCGTGTCCACCGCCGCCACCAGGGTGGTGCCCATCCCTTCCATCTCGGGATTGGCTCCGGCCGCCTCCAGGATGCGCCGATTGGCCTCTTCGAAGGCGCTCTCCAGGATCTCGGCGGTCACCGCACCGGCGTTCTGGTACACGATCTCCCAAATCGTTTCCGACGCCAGTTTGGAAGCATGCTCACCGGCCTGCGCCCCGCCCATTCCATCGGCGACCAGATACAAGCCGATGGAGGGAGCCACCATAAAGCAGTCTTCGTTGTTGCTTCGGACACAGCCAGGGTCCGAGGCTCCTGTGGCCTCAAGCATTAGTTTTCCGATTATACCCGGTTCCACACTCGCCTCATTTGGCAGTGGGGCAGCGCCATGCGCTGCCACGCCCCGGCCCTCCTGAGCGCCACTCCACCGCATCACGACTTTCACGGCGACTTGGATTCCAGCGCCGCTTTCAACTGCCAGTAGGCCCGCTCCTGATAGTTGCGCTTCAACCGTTCTAGTGTCTGCAGCCGCGCGTCCGGCGAGCGCGCGTCACCCGGACGCAGCCCTTGCTTCTTCAAGCACCGGCCCAGCAGCAGCGTAGCCATTTGATCGTCCGGCACCCGCTCGAGCACCGCGCGGAAGCGCTCCGCCGCCGCCGTGAAATCGCCCCGCTTGAACAGCGCGTAACCCAGGTTGAAGTGATAGTCGGGGTCGTTGGGATCCCCGTCCAAAGCTTTGCGAAAATCGTCAACCGCCTGCGGCAGATTCCGCCGGTTCTCGGCCGCCGCCAGATTGTTGAAGACCTCGCTCAGCGGCACGGTCGCGGTAATCACCTGAAACGCCTTCTGCGCCCCGGCGGCATCCCCAGCCTCCAGCCGCGCCAGTCCCAGATAGAAGTTCGCCTCCCGGTAATGCGCGTCGCTGGCGCCCACCCGCTCCAGCCAATCCGCGGCCATGCGGTATTCTTTGCGCGCCAGGTGCAGCAGCCCCAGTTGAAAGCACGGATGCGCGTAACCGGGGTCGAGCCGCGCCGCTTGCAGGAAATATTTTTCTTTCTGGTCGGGAGAAGCCGCCAGCAACCCGCGCACGTAACTCTCCTCCGCATCCAGCCGGATGCTGGACCGCAGCGAGCGAAACTCGGCTTCCGGCGGGGCGGCCTGCGGTGCCACCAACTGGAGCGCCCGCCACGCCAGATGCGCCTCGATGGTCGCCAGGTCCTCCAGCGCGCCGGTCTCGCGGAACTCCGGGCTCTGCCGCATCCGGTGCCGGTCGGCGATCCGGGCCACCACCTTCAGCGAACCCTTGCTCTCAGTACCCGCGGCCGGGGCGGCGGAGAACGTTCCGGATACGATCTGCTCCACGTCCAAGGTCTCGCCCAGTTTCAGTACCGAAGCCGCGCTCGGCTCCAGGTTGGGACGCAGTCGCAGACGGTGGTAGCCATCGAGCACATCGTCGCGCTCCAAGGTCACCACGCCGTGCGACGCCAGAGCTTCCCGTATGGTTCCCGTTATGCTCTCTCCCACCCAATCCAAGTTGGAGGCGGCCGGAGTCGCCGCGCCTGGAGCCGCCGCGACTGTGGATGTATTGGAGAACGGTAAGACCGCCGCGCTATCGGCTCCCCAGGCCAAAGCAGCGGTAGGGATCGCCAGCAAAACCCATAACCAGCACGCAGTCCTGACCGGAAGCATCTCTTCCAGTTTAGGGGATGATATTGGAAACACCATTCCGCAGGGTGCGGTGCACCTCACCACGCCCCGGGCGATACGCTGATGTGGAATCGTTAGCCCTGGAATTGTCGGCGGCGAAGCAGTGCCAAACCCGCGAGCGCTGCGAATCCGATGCCCGACATGACCACGCTAGTGGGCTCGGGAACCGGCCCTACCGAACCGCCGTCGACTTCAAACGATTCCGAGGTAATGGGAGATCCGTTCGAGTCGGCTGTGGAGGGACCGCCGTTGATATCCCAGAAGACGCTGCCGCTATTCTTCGAGGTCGCGCCGAACAGTTCCAGGTAATAAGTGCCGGCCGAGAGGCTCAGGGAACCGGTCGAAAAACTGGCGGAAAAGATGTCGAAGCTACCGACGGTTTCGAGGAAAGTAGTGCCTAAACCAACACCCGCTCCGGAGCCCTCCACCGTCCCGCCGCCGTCTGGCGCTGTCGAGATAACCCAGCTCAGGGATACCGGAAAGTCTCCAGTAAGTACCCAAATACCGACGTTCGCTACCGCAGTCACCGACGCGCCGGACGAAAGCACGAAGGAATCGGTGACCTCAGAGCCCCCGCTGATCATGGAACCCCCAATGGCTCCACTGATAGCACCGTTGGAATACAGAGTAGTACCCCAGCCGACCACTGAGACTAGGCTTAAGACTACCGCTTGCGAGAGAAGACGCATAAACGACTTTTCCTCCGAGGGATTTCCCTCTTAGTTCCCAACTTGGCCTAGTATACACCCTTTTCGCCATTCTTTTGTCCGCTTTTTTCACCCTAGGGCGCCTTTGCTTTGTATGAGCGACCTTCTCGGCCCGGACGCAGGTGCGGTCCTTGGGCTTCAGATCCCAAAAAGCTGTAAAACTTACTTCTTTTCAAAGTCTTCCAATGATGCTCCCCACCCGATTGTTCCCCTATTATTCTCCTACGTCCTTGGGGCGCGCTGCCAGAGCCAGCTGACGCCACCACCCGTGAGAGACGCAGGGCGCCGAAGCCGGGCGAGGGGACGGTTATTGCCACGACTTTCCGGGGCGGAAGCATGATCCGGTCAGGACCGCCCACCCGCCACGGCCCGCCAGCCTCCCCAAAACCGCCTGTACCGGCTAAAAGCAATGCACCGGAGCCGCCTGCGAAGCCCCGGGCTGTCGGTCACGGCCTATCCCGCCGGTCGCAGCGTCGAACGCCGTCCCGTCCAGGTGAGGGTGGGCGGAATCTCGCGGGGCAGCAAGTGACCTTCGCCACTTTAAAAGTGGGGTTGCTTCGTACGCCGGCGCCGCCGCGCGCAATGCCTCACCCGCCCACACCCGCACAAGCCCGCTTGTTATCCGCGAACAGCCGGAGTACAATTCCCGCCAAAGGAGTTCCTATGGACCTCTCCATGCTAAACGTGTTGACTGTAACTTGGGGTATCGTGACTACGGTGTCGGTCGCCTTGCTCATCCTCCGCGCCGTCCTCTCCACCAAAGAAGAGGATCAGCTATTCCTGAACGCGGCGGAATCGCACCTCGAACAGGAGCAGATCCAGTTGCAATCCCGGCTCTCCACTATCGGCCGCTACGCGATGATCTTCGGCGCAGTCTCGATAGTTCTAATGCTGACCATCGCGGGCATCTGGACGTATCAGCAACTAACCCGTCCCCCCATCGCCTGACGAAAGAGGAGGGAGCGCTCAGCCCGGAGGTGAAACGCCCCACTTGCTTGTCGACGATCGGGCGAATTTCCAGAGTCCAGTTGCCTGGTGCCCGAACTCCAGCGACAAGTTCAGGCCCACCGGTCCATTCCCAATCCTCGGGAATGCGCCCTCGGAGGCGGATGTGGCCGTCCACCGAGTGCGAGCCGCCCCGGTAGAGAGGGAAGCTGGTGGCGATGAAGAAGCCGGTCTCGAATCAAATCGGGGACAAACTGTCCGTCTCGAAATCTCCATAGCGGCACCTCCGGCTTAACCCGTATGGTCGGGAGGTCTTTCACGAGCAGATAATGCGGCGTTCGAACGTCATACATTGAAGTCACGCCGGGAATAAACCAATACGCCTCCTGGTCGCTTAACAGAACCTTATCCGGGTTGCTCAAATAGAACTTGGCTTCACGCTCGGCGCTTGCCGTCATCTCGACCCACAGCCTGCGAGTCTTCTCAACCCCTGGAAGCAGTGCCGCGAAGGCGATGCCAGCCAGCGCCAATTGAACTCGCCTGGTTGCAGAACGGACCGCCAGGTAGCCGCCGCCGCAGATCGCGATCGTGTGCACCAGAAACACGATTCGATACCACGGGTCGGGCCTCCGGATGGTGCCGTAAAGAGAGGAAGAAACGGGGAGTACGGTTGCAATCGAGACCAGCAAGAGAGCGAAAAAGAATAGGAGCGTGCGGTAGCCCCGCCGCCGTTGACGCACGAAGTAGAAGCCCAGGCCCAGAATGATCGCACAGATCCAATACCCGCCATAGTTCGACGCGATCGTATAGGGCAGCTTCGTGAAGAATTTCAAGTACTGTAGTGCGTTCAGGTAGGGCATGCCATAGTCAACCCCCGGCCCGACCACCCAGAACCGATATGGCACATAAGCACAGACCAGGCCGCCCGTCCAAAGCGCCAGTGCGCGGTCCCTGTAACGCCACGCATAAGCCAGCAGGACTGCTGGAGTCACGGGCACATAAATCTCTTTGTACAGTAATGCGACGGCCGCAGCTAAGAGAACAGCTAGGCGGCCGGTCCAGCGCAAGTGGCCATCTTCCTCCCGCAAGCGCTGTAGCAGAAATACCGATAGCAGGCTGAACATCAGCCCCTCCAGGTAGTGTCGGGTAGACAGAAACTGAAGCACCGAGGCGGTTGCGGGCAAGAGGGCCCAGACCACGCAGATGGACAAGGCCGCGAGCTTGTCGTTGCGCAAGACACGCAGCAGGACGAAATACAGCAGCAGCAATGTCAGCAAGAAACTGCCGGCCTGATGTGCGTAGGCGAAATGCGGAGAAATTCCCGCCACATGCATATCGATCCAGTAAGAAAAGACCTGCATGGGCACCAGGGCCCGTGCGGCCGTGAAATGCCGCACCACTTCAGGATTAATGAAAATACCAGCCGGGTTATGGATTCTCCCCGCGTAGTCGAAAACAAACGGATCGTCCTCAAACCACCAGCGTGAGGAGAGCCCGAGATAAGCCATCGAGTAGATCGCACCAAACAGGAGCAGTAACGCTGGCTCCCGCCATGCCGGCCATCTCGCCCAGACGGACTGTGGCATTCCCCTCCATCGGGCGCTCCATCCAATTTCCAGCCGAACCGCCGCCCCGGCGGTGGCCCGCTCCCAGAGGAAAGCACAGAAGTATGCGGCTTCCAGCCAGGTCACCCAAAGAATCGGGTAACGGTATCGGGGATCGAATTGGACGATGTAATAAACCAGAGGAAACAGGGCGAGCAGCGTTCCCACCACCAACGCGCCCGGAGTCCGGTGCTTCAGCGAAAGCCGGACGCCGCCAAGGGTCGCCAGCGTTAGCGCCCAAAAGATCAAGCTCTGCTGACGGTTGCGGAGGTACTCGGGCCACCGGTCGATCGACGGAAACCAAAACAACCAGGTTCTTCCGGCGACCAGCCGGGCGGCGCGGCCGGGATGCGCGACGATCCACTCGAAGGCGTTTCGCATGCGCTCTCGATTGTAGGCGGCTTCGCCCAGACGGCGAACCGCAAGGGCCTCTTCAAGATTCTGGTTGGGGTGAAATCGCCCGAAACACGCCTGCCTTTGGCTCTGCTCAAATCCAAAAGGCGCGCAGTCATTAAACGAGACGTTGAGTTCAATGCCCAAACCGTCTCGTATCCACATTGTCCCCAGGCGGAGTTCATTCCGCACCATCCACGGCGCGCACAGGAGTACAGGAACGGCCCACAGCGGGATCGTCCGCCGGTTTCGAAGGATCGCCCGGCCGGCAGTAAGAACCATCCAGCCGAGATACACCGGGGCAATGACAGGTTGAAAGCAAATCGTCAGGCCCGCGAGGCCGCCGGTCATCCACGCAGCGCCAGCCGTGTAGGAGTGCTTGGACCAATAACAGACCGCAGCCGCGAGAACCAGAGTCAGCAGGCCCGCTTCATGGGCCTCCCATTGTTCATACGAGAGGGGCTTCGTCAGCAGGGCAAACAATGCGGCGAGAACGCCCGTCCAGGGATTGTAACCCAAGATCCGGGAAAACCAAGGGAGCAGCGCCATCTGCAAACCAAGCGCGAGAACCGGCAGGCAGCTTAGGACAATCCAACCACCGCGGCCCTCCCCGAAAAGCTTGAACAACCCGGACACCAGGATCGGATATCCTGGCGGAACAAGCGCCGTGTACCCGGTCGGCAAGGTCCCGAAAGGGTTGGCGAACTCGCCCGACCGGTACAGATTGTCCGCGACCCTGACCGCTTCGCTGACGATCGGAACGCCCTGAAGCGCCGTTGGTTGCGTCCAGGGACGGTAGTTCGAGAAGCAAGCGGCCAACAAAAGCAGGGAAACAACCCATAATCGGGCGCCGGCGAGGTGCTTCCATTCCAAGCCCATGCCCAAAGTCTACCCCCTAACGTCCTCCTGTTACCGATCGTCTTTACAGATCGTCTTCACCACCAGATCAAGCGTTGGCGGGCGGACGGACGGCAGGAAGCACCTCATCGGCGCTGGCCTTTTTGTCCTGCCCGGAGGTCCGTTATACTTTGTAAACTGGCGGGAAGCCCTAATGAAACTTCTTCACATGGAAATACACGCGCTCGCCGCTATCGCCGTTGCTCTGGTTGCAGTCCCCGCGGTGGCCTTCGCGCAAACCGACGAGATCCAAGTGTACACTGGCGCGATCGCCGAGCCGGGCGTGTTCAATCTCACCTGGCACAACAACTTTACTCCGGACGGCTTGAAGGCCCCGGCATTCCCCGGTGGTCTCTCCAATAACCGGAATCTCAATGGCGTAACCGAATGGGCCTACGGCGTGACCGATTGGTTCGAGGCCGGACTGTATCTGCCGCTCTACAGTATCTCCGATGCCCGCGGCCCGTCGATCAACGGCGGCAAGATCCGCTTGCTGTTCGCCGTGCCGCACGCCGACGATCGCAAGTTCTTTTACGCCGCGAATTTCGAGTTCAGTCTCAACGCCAAACATTGGGATCCACGGCGCTACACCTCCGAGATCCGCCCCATCGTCGGTTGGCACTTGCATCCGTTCGACATCATTGTGAATCCCATTCTCGATAACTCCTGGGCCGGCGGCGTCAAGAGCCTCGACTTCGCGCCGGAGACCCGCGTGGCGTACAATTTCAATCCCAAGTGGGCCGTCGCGGTTGAGGAGTACGCCGATTTCGGGAAGCTGCGCGATATCCTCCCGGCGCACCAGCAGTTCCAGCAGGTATACGGCGTTTTCGACCACAGCACCAAGTGGGTGGACATCGAAGCCGGCGTGGGAATTGGGGTGACTGCCGGGACGGACAAAGTGACGTTGAAACTGATGCTGTCGAAGGATCTCAACTCAAAATCCACAAATTGAACCAGCGTATGCCCGCCCCCCCACGCCGCGGAGACGCAACCCTGGTTCGAAGTCCTGGGTTGGTCGCAGTCCCGATCTACTCCACGCAAGGGCGCCCGCCGATGTCAGAACTGATGAAGGTGTCCCCCAAACGGATAGTGCAAATTCTGCTGGCGGCCATCGCCGGCTGGTTTGCCTTCAGTCGGGTGCCGAAGCCGCCGCCCGAGCTTACACGGATGGAACTTCTCGAGGAAGTCCGGGAGGGTCACGTGAAGAAGGTAGTCATCGAAGATGAAGAGGTGATTTTGGGAGAGAGCACCACGCGGGGGTCTTTTCGAACCGCCTTCAAGAAGTCGGACACCGCGCTGGTTACTGAGCTGCGTGCGCTGGGGGTGGAGGTGCAGTTCGAAAAATCGGCTCCCGGCCTGATCTAGCCGCTTGCCGATTCCACCCAACTCCGCGGCGCCTCAGCTCTGTACGGTTTCCTCGTGCACATGCACCGGAGCCACCGCCGCCCTTTTCTGGCGCCGCAAGCCGGCCCGCTCGAACAGCCCATGGAAGCGTTCCATGTAGACGTACACCACGGGCGTGATGTACAACGTCAGCAACTGCGAAACCACCAGCCCTCCGACCACCGCCAGTCCCAGGGGACGCCGCGCTTCCGAACCCGCGCCCACGCCCAAAGCGATGGGCAGAGTCCCCATCAGCGCCGCCATCGTGGTCATCATGATGGGGCGGAACCGAACCAGGCAGGCTTCATAGATCGCATCCGCCGGAGGAACGTTGTGCAGGCGCTGGGCCTCCAAAGCGAAATCGATCATCATGATCGCGTTCTTTTTCACAATACCGATCAACATGATGATGCCGACAAACGAGTAGATGTTCAATTCGCTGTGGAAGATCAGCAAGGTAATCAGAGCGCCGAAGCCCGCCGAGGGCAGCCCCGAAAGAATCGTCAGCGGATGGATGAAGCTTTCGTAGAGAATCCCCAGCACCATGTAAATGACCAGGATCGCCATGGCTAGCAGCATTCCCATGCCGACCAGGGAACTCTGGAATGCCGCGGCGACGCCTTGAAACGTGGGATGGATGGAATCCGGAAGCTCGCGCGCGGCGTCCTCGATTTCGCCCACGGCGTCGCCCAAACTGACTCCAGGAGCCAAATCGAACGAAATCGTGACGGCTGGCAATTGCCCCAGGTGATTGACCGCCAGCGCCCCGACGGTGGGCCGCATTTTAGCGACCGTGCTGATCGGAACCAATTTTCCCGTAGCGGAGCGCACGTACAGCTTGTCCAAAGCCGCCGGGTCACGCTGGAATTGGGGCTGGAGTTCCAGGATCACCCAGTAGTCGTTGGTGGGTGTGTAGATGTCGGAAACCTGGCGCGACCCGTACGCGCTGTACAGCGCGTCCTCGATCTGATCCGCCGTCACGCCCATGGACGACGCCCGGTCGCGGTCGATGTCCAGTTTCAACAACGGGCTCGCGACCTGGAGGTCGGAATTCACATCCAACAGTTTGGGAATGGCGCGCAAGCGGCGCTCAAAATCTTTCGAAGCCCGATACAGCTCGTCCAGATTCTGGCCCTGCAAGGTGTATTGATACAAGCTGCGGCTCTGCATCCCGCCGACGCGGATCATGGGCGGGTTGGTCATGTATACGTTCACGCCGGGAATCGGGGCCAGTTTCGGGCGGAGCTCCTCGATGACCTGCTCCGGAGTCAGCTTACGCACGGTGCGGGGTTTCAGGCGGAGCTGGTAGCGGCCGGCATTGCCGGTAGACGAATTGTTGTTGCTGCCGCCGGCGCTGACGTTGGAAAAAAACCCGTCGATGTTCGGATCGGCCGCGAAGATGGCGTTCACCGTTTCCTGCAGCCGCTTCATGGCGTCGAACGAGGCGTCCTGCGCGAACTCGGTCTGGACGCTCAACTGTTCCGTATCCTGAGCGGGGATGAAACCGGTGGGAACCAGACGGAACACGTACACCGTCGCGGCCAGCGTTCCCACTGCGATCATCAGGGTGACGAAGCGGTGCCGGATGACTCCGTTGAGCGACCAGCGGTAGGCGGCGAGCATTCCGTCGAACACTTTTTCGGAGGACCGGAATAGCGCGTTGTGTTGCTCCGACGGAGGCTTGAGGAAGCGGCTGCACAGCATGGGCGTGAGGCTGAGCGAAACGAAACCGGAAATCAGAATGGCGCAGCTGATGACCACGGAGAACTCGTGGAACAGCCGCCCGATAATGCCGCCCATGAACAGCACCGGGATGAACACCGCGGTCAACGACAGCGTCATCGACAGGACGGTGAAGGCGATTTCCTTGCCGCCTTCGAGCGCGGCCTGCAGCTTGCTCTTGCCCATCTCCATGTGGCGGACGATGTTTTCCAGCACCACGATGGCGTCGTCGACCACGAAGCCCACGGCCAGCGTTAACGCCATCAACGATAAATTGTCCAGCGTGTAGCCCAGCAAATTCATGGCCGCGAAGGTTCCGACCACCGATAGAGGCAGCGCCAGGCTGGGAATAATCGTTGCGGATACGTTGCGCAGGAACAGGAAAATCACCAGAACCACCAGGCCCATGGTCAGGAAGAGGGTGAACTTCACGTCGTTCACAGATTCGCGAATGGAGATGGAGCGGTCATAGACCGTGTCGAGATTGACGGCGGGCGGAAGTTCGGCGCGGAACTCCGGGAACAGCGCCTTGATTTTATCCACCACTTCCACCGTGTTGGTGCCGGGCTGGCGGCGGATGGAGAACATGACGGAGCGCGACTGCGTGTACCAGGCGATGTTCTTGTCGTCCTGCACGCTGTCGAGCACCGTCCCCAGTTCGCCCAGCCGCACCGGGTTGCCGTTGCGGTACGAAACAATCAGCGGACGGTAGGCCGAGGCGGTCATCACCTGGCCTTGCGCCTCCACGGTGTAGGCCTGATGGAATCCCCACAGCGTTCCGCTCGGCAGGTTGACGTTGTGCTTGCCGATGGCCGCGCTGACTTCGTCGATGCCGATGCCGCGCGCCGCCAGTTGATTGGGATCGATCTGCGCCCGCACGGCGTACTTGCCGGAGCCGAAAATATCCACGCGAGCCACGCCATCGATGGTCGAAAGGCGAGGGGCGATCATGGTTTCCACGTACTCGTCGACCTGTTGCAGGGAAATAGTGGTGGAATTGCAGCCCATGAACAGAATCGGCTGATCCGCGGGGTTGACCTTTTGCACGGTCGGCGGGGCGGGCATGTTCAGGGGCAACTTGCGGAGCACGGCGGCGACGGCGGCCTGCACGTCCTGGGAAGCGGCATCGATGTTGCGGTTCAGGACGAATTGCAGGGTGACGTTGGTGCTGCCGCGGGTGCTGGAGGAGCTCATCGAGTCCAGACCGGGGACGTTGGAGAACTGGCGTTCGAGCGGGGTGGCGACGGAAGCGGCCATGGTTTCCGGACTGGCTCCGGGGAGCGAGGCCTGAACTTGGATAGTGGGGAAGTCAATGACCGGCAGGTCGTTGACCGGCAAGGTGCGGTAGCCCACGACGCCAAAGATAATGATGCCCATCATGATCAGGGCGGTCATCACTGGTCGGCGGATGAAGAGGGCGGTAAGATTCATGAATGTACACGCCGGCTAAGACTTCCTCCGGCTGCTGAAACACCAGTACATATCGTATCGAAGATGGGGTCAATGGGCCAACCGCCAAAAGGCCTAGGGGTTAGAGAGGAGAGGAGAGGGCGGGGGCGCAGGAAACGCCTCTCGGCCCTGAATGGACATAAAATCGCCCGAATCACGGCCCTTTTTTTCAGGCCGTGTTCAGGTGCGGCGGGAAGGGCAGCCCACTCAGAACGTCACGCCGAACTTCGCCACCAACGTCCGCGGCTGCAGGAAGTGCGTCCCGCTGAACGTGGACAGGAAGTTGTACAGCGCCACGACGTTGGTTAAATTGTCGATGGCCAGCGACGCGGTCCGCCTGGCACTGCTGCGTGCATCCGTCCTGGCATTCTCTCAGATCACGTGAAGAAGTCGCCCGGCACATTGTTGAACCATCCAGCGTTATCCGACCGATTCGGATTGGGTGGCACCCGCACGGTCCGCATAGCCTCTTTGGCCTTCTCATTGGCGATGGGCGTCTGCGACGCGCTTACGGCCGCCAGGATGGGCTGCAGGTCCTTGTCGTTCGGGGCGCCGAGCACGGGAGTCCCCATGCTGAAGGTCGACTTGTTCTCCTTGAGAGGCGTTCCGTTCTTCCACTTGAACTTGAATTCGTAGCGCAGGGTCCACCGCACGTGGGCCAGGTGCTGGAAGGCCCCCGCCGGGTTTTGAACCGTGAAGATGCTCCACGCCTCCCGGTCGTCGATCATGTGGAACAGGAAGTTCTCCACGCCGGTAGTCACGTTCTGTTCCTTCTGCCTTACCGACAGGACCGGATGGTCCCCCATGTTGGCCGTTTCCTCTCCGCTGTTGAATTGGGAATTATTCCCCGGCGGCCACATGAACGGCCGCGTGGTGCTGGGGGAGCAGTCGAGCATGTAATCGTGCCCGATGACCGGGTCCAGGAGCATCCCGATGCGCCCTTCCCGAGGCACCCGGCCCGCGTAGAAAATCCCCAGGAAGTTATGCCGCATGTACTGCACGTACCCAAAGGTGTGGGTAGATAAGTCGTCCGTCGGGCCAAGATCCACTTTCACATGGCCGATCAGATTGAACGCCCAGTCGACCAGGGTCGGGTCCGAGTTAAAGTTGCGGGTCAGGTTACACACGGCCACCGGCCCGACCGACCCCGGAATCAGGGCCACGTCCGGGGCCGCCTGGCCCGCGACCACGTCGATCCCGGCGGTCGCGGTCTTGATATTGATGGCCCGGCGCAGGGCCAGCCCAGGGTCGGGCGAAAGAGACGGAACACCCAGACCCGCGAGCACCGTCGCTGCGGCCGCGTCAGCCTCGAACTCCATCGGGTCATCCGGGCGTCCGACCCGTTCCGGCAGCTCGGCGACGCGGCCCCGCTGCTGCACGGCGTGAGCCAGCTCGTGGGCCAGCAGCCACTTTCCCGAAGCCCTGTCCGGACAGTATTCTCCATCTCCGAACACCACGTCCCAACCCACCGTGAAGGCGCGGGCATCCAGAACCGCCGCCGCCTCGACGGCGTCTCGGCCCGTATGGACTCGAACTCGGCCGAGGTCGCACCCGAACCGAGGTTCGAAGAACGCTCGGACGGCCGGGTCGAGCGGCCTGCCGGTTGACCGCGTCAGCACTCCGCGGACAACGGCTGCGGGGTCGCCAGCGGGATAGATGGACGAGTTGGCAGGATTCATGGTGGGGTCTTTAAGTCAGATACCAGGGATTAATCGGCGGGTTGGTGTTGGCCTCCACCGAGATCTTGGCGCGCTCCACGGCTTCCAGCGCGGCGAAGATCTGGTCCAGTTGGCCGAGGGTCTTCCGGCCAGGCTCCCCGTCCTGAACCAGTCCATTGGCGGCTTGGAACGCCCGGACCGTGGCCTCCGTCTCGGGACCAAAGATGCCATCCGGGATCGCGGACTTGGCGGTCGACCGGGGCATCGCGAAACCCAGATCGATGAGGGCCTGCTGGAGGATTTGCACCGCCTCCCCGATGTCTCCCCGCTTGAGCGGCGGAGAATTGTTGGAAGCTGCGTCGAGTCGCGGGTTCCCTTGGAACCGCCGTGCGGTGAATGCCATCTGATTACCTCCAAGTACAGCCAGCTGCAGGAAGGTTCATCGCAGGCGGACACTTGGCCCCAGTTAAACACCTGCCGCGCAAAGCGATGATAGCAAAAAAGGCCCACACCCCAATTCGTTCGGCTCAACACGTTCGACATAAACCGGCGGCGGCAAAAGATAAACCATCACGCCCGGCCGCGCCGCGATATACTAGAACGAGTCGCCGAGACTACTGTTCGCGAATCGCGCCGGCATCACTTGACGTATTTCCTGCCGGCGCCCGCGACGCAAGAAGTTCTGGGCTTACGAACTGGAGGCTACACAATGAAACGCATGCTACCGATCGCTCTTGGTTTAGCGGCGGCGTTGTTCACCGTATTCGCGCAATCCCCGGAAATTGAAAAGGCCCTGATGGCCGCCCCGGCCCAGCTGAAAGCCGGAGCCACGGTCATCAAATGGAAGGCCGACTTCACCTACGACACCCTGAAAAAAGGCACCAACCGCCTGGTCTGCTACGACAAGTCCGGAATGCCTACAGCCCAGCCATTCATGGTGGAGTGCACCAGCCTTGGCAACCTGGACCGGGTCGCGCAGAACATGAAGTTCGAGGCGATCTCCGACAAGAAGGCCAGCCAGGCCGCCTTCGATGCCGCCGAAAAGGACGGAACCCGCGTGAAGCCCGAATTCGGATCGGTGTGGTATCACCTGATGGGCGCCGACGCGGAGCACACGCGCACCCACATGACCATCGCCGTTCCGGGCGCGACCGCGCAGTCGCTCAATTTGCCCGACAATGGCAAAGAGGGTCGCGTGTGGGTCATGAATCCGGGCACCACCACCGCCCACCTGATGACGCCGGGCGAATAAGAAAGCGGACAGACGAAATCATCGGCGGGCGGCCTCACCAGCCGCCTGCGCCGAAGCTGCGTCTCAGGGAGCGGTTGTGAAGCCTCTGATCCTAAGTCTGGCCATCAGTCTTGTCATCTTGGCGGCGCTGACCGCGGCGCCGGGCCAACGCAAGTTCACCGGCGTCATCACCGACAGCATGTGCGCCACGGCCGACCATTCCCACATGCGCATGGGACCGACCGACGCCGAGTGCACTGTCGCCTGCGTCGAAGCCCACGGCGCCTTATACGTTCTGTATGACGGCAAGGAAGTCTACACGCTGAGCGACCAGCAGACCCCGGAGAAGTTCGCCGGGAAAAAGGTGACGGTCATGGGCGCCTTGGACGCCAAGACCATGACCATCAAAGTGGACTCGATCACCGCGGCGAAATAAGCTGCAGGTGGGCCGCACCCATCATCACGACTGCTTTTCGAGAATTTCTTTCAGGTCGCGCTTTCCATCAGGGGATGCTTGGCCAGACGGCGGCATGTGGCCACGATCTCCATTTCCACCCTGTCGGCCGCATCCCGGTTGTCTGCCGCGATAAACCACCAGATCGCGTCAAGGTCTTCCGTCGCCTGCGGAGTGAAGTGAAACGGCGCACTCATCCTTGCGGCTTCAGCCGCTCCGCGCGCCGTTGCCGCAACATCTCGACTGCCGCATCCCCGTCGACTAGTTCGCCGCGCTCCGCCTGAGCGAAGCCCTTCTCGATGTGTGCGGCGACCCCCTCGCGTTGGTCGAGCATCCAGTCTTCAAGATCGAGTTGCTCGCGGATAATTTCGAACGCCCGGTCGAGGACCTCGCCGGGGGGTCTGATAGGCGCCGGAACCTACGGCCAGATCGATCACGCGCTGCTGTTCCGGTTTCAGGTCAATCACCATGCAAGAGTCTCCTCATCTGATCCCATTTTATCCGTGGCGGATCACCAGCACGTCGCCATCCTTGACGATGTACTCTTTCCCTTCCAGTCGCAACAGTCCTTTCTCGCGCACGCCGGGATAGCCGCCTAGATCCACCAGGTTCTTCCAATTGACAGTCTCCGCGCGGATGAACTTCTTCTCGAAGTCGCTATGAATCGCGCCGGCGGCCTTCACCGCGGGGCTGTTCATGGGAATGGTCCACGCGCGGACTTCGGTTTCTCCGGCGGTCAGGAAACTCATCAGACCCAGCAGCGAATAGGTAGCGGTGATCAGCCGTTCCAGCGCGGATTCCTTTAGCCCGTAACTGGACAGGTACTCTTTGGCTTCTTCCGGCGACAGCTCCGCCAGTTCGGCTTCGATCTTGCCGCAGATGCCCGTGACCGCTGTGTGCGGACGCCCGGAGAAAGCTCCGTTGCGGTACTGCTCTTCGACTTCATGCAAGCGCGAGGCGTCGGCTTCGCCCAAATTCAGCACAATCAGCATGGGCTTCTGCGACAAGAACTGGAAGCCGCGGATGCGCTTCTCATCGGCGTCGTTGAATTCGAGACCGCGCAAGGCCCGGTTGGATTCGAGCTCGGCTTTCAGGCGCTCCAGCAGCGCGAACTCCTGATCCAGGTCGGGGCTCTTGGTCTTCTTGCGGTCCTTATCGACGCGCTCCATGCGCTTTTCGACCACCACCAGGTCGCTCAAGATCAGCTCCATCTCGACGTCTTCGAAGTCCCGCACCGGATCGACGGAGCCTTTCTCGTGCGGCACCACGTCGCTCTCGAAGCAGCGCAACACGTGCGCCAGGGCGTCCACCACGCGCAGGCTGGCGAGGTAGCTGGGGTCGCGCAGGGATTCCTTGGAGATGGCCGGGAAATCCAGATACTCGACGGTGGCGTGCGTGATTTTGGGGGGCTGGAACAATTCGGCGAGCGCGTCCAAACGGGCGTCGGGAACTTTGGTGACGCCCACGCGGGCTTCGAGCGATCCGACGCGGGCGGATTCGTGGACCCCGGTCAGGATCGTGAACAAACTGGTTTTGCCTACCATGGGCAGGCCGACAATGGCGGTTTTCATGGATGAAACTCCATCTTCTCATGCGGGCTTCGCATGCGCGGCCCGCCGGGAACGCTCGTGTTACACTCGCGGTTGTGCGGTCAGCCGCGTATTTGATCGCTGCGGGGATCTGGGCTTGTCCCATCGCATTGGCCCAGGAAGAACCGGTTGCCACCTTCGGAACCACCGTGGTGGTGCCGGGGGGACTCCTGGGAGTGATTTATCACCTTCGGCCATCCGCCAAGTCTCTTCCGGATTTTGAGGGGCTGAATCCACTGGGCGTGATTTACACCTCCACGCTTAACGTCACTCCGCGGGATTTTCGGGAAGGATTCCCCGGAGTCACGAACCGGTTCGAGTGGTTCGCCATCGATTACTCCGGCCGGTTCTGGATCGAGAAGCCGGGTATCTATCGTTTCGAGCTGACCTCGGACGACGGCTCGCGCCTGTACCTCGACGACCGCATGGTTTTGGATAACGACGGCGTGCATCCGCCGGAAACGAAGCTCACGGCGCTGACGCTCGAAGGCGGGATTCACCGCATTCGCGTGTCCTATTTCCAGGGCCCGCGGTTTCAGGTCGCGCTGGTGCTGCGCGTGGCCGGGCCGGGCGAGGAGTTCCGCGTGTTCAGCACGGATGAGTTCAAACCGCCCTCGGATCCCACCACCTGGACCTACCCGCAGATCACCAACCGGTAACGGCAGTGCCTTCGCGTCCGGGTCGCCGACAAAACTAGTCGAGCGGACACGACGCCGGATTAGCGGAAGCCAGCGGCGATCACTCTACACCGCGCGGCTAGGCAGGTTCGATCGTCCTGGAGGCCCAGACCGTACGATATAATCTCGCCTAGAGAGGACGAATTCCTGAAATGAACAGGACCTGGCCCGCGGCGGCCGCGTTGCTATTGGCGACGATGCGCATCTCGGCGCATCACGCATTCGCGGCCGAGTACGACGAAAACAAGCGGGTGACCGTCTCCGGCACAGTGACCGGGTTCAGATGGACCAATCCGCACGCATGGCTGGACGTCGACGGAAGGGATGGAAGCGGCAAGGCCGCCGGTTGGAGCTTCGAAATGGGCAGCCCTGGAGGCCTTGTTAACAGGGGATGGAAAAAGACGCAGTTGAAGAAGGGCGATCAAGTCACAGTGGAAGGCTATGGCGCGAAGGACGGCAGCAACGTGGCCAACGCCGGTACCGTTACCCTACCGGACGGCCGGAAGCTATTTGGGGGCTTCAAATCCACCCCGGGTGCACCTGTCAAGTAGCCGAAACCCCCGGTGCTCCCGCCCTCCTTAACTTTCACATCACTCTACGCTACGCGACTTATGGAGGTTTTTTTGCATTTGCCCTCATCTTGGCGTGGTTGGCTTCGAAGTCGAGTTGGTTATTTCTCGGGTAAGGAGCTTGTGCCGAACCTGCCCGATCGCCCGATCAGGCTCGTCCGCAGCGCTTCTTCAATCGTACACTGCGCAGCGTTTCCAGAATAATCAGAAAGGGGGTATTTACTTGACTCAGGTGGCCCCAACCTGTAGCATGGCCGGCTGTGGAGGAGTATCCCCGGAGTCTGGCCGATTTCGAGGCTCGGTTCGACACCGAGCAAGCGTGTCGGGACTACCTGTACCGGCTGCGA
>DATNJC010000219.1:0-37795 GCA_035604115.1 Bryobacteraceae bacterium
CCAGTCGCGGAGGCTTGGCGGCAACAGTAGGTCTTGCTCCGGCAGGTAGTCTCGGTAGCCCTTTGGCATAAAACATTATGTACCGGTTCCGTTCCATTCATGCCTGCGAACTTGCGGTTTTATTCGGACAGGCTCCTAGGACATCCGAATACGATCCGAGCTTGCCTGTCAGCGTAGCTGTACTGGAAGTCCCGGCGGCGCTTTTGACAACGGAAGTCGGCTGAAAGGTCCCCTGAGCGCTCGACGAAAAGAACCCAAATTGAAAACTGGCAGAGCTGGCCGTGAGAATCCGATAGCTGAACGTGATCGTGTATGTCCCGTTCGGCGCAAATTGAAGAAAGGTTGGATCTGTCACTAAGAACGAACTGTAAGTCCCCGAATCGACGCCCGAAGCCGAGCCCTTTATGGAGTTCTTGCCGGAAATCACTTCACTCGGCACGGAGGTGATGCTCCCGGCCGAATCCAAAAGCCATCCTTTTCCAAGAGCCGCAATCTGGGCATACGCGGAGCACCCCACGAGTAGCAGAAAGCACTTGGCCGCGAAGGACACCGTCCGCTTAAGCATTAGATGATTCTACCCCTCAAACAGTGACTCCAGGGCTGGGGCGCCCGACGCCGGGAAGTCCGCTGAAGAACAGCACGACAAACCACGCCCTACGTTTCGATACAATCCCCGCTGAAAATTCCAGAGCGCTCGGGACGGTGCGATTTCCGAATCGCGTCGCTTCCTCGTGCACCAGTTCACACACCGCGTCCGAGTGACGCGCCACTCGGAGACTGCTCTAGCCTTCGGTCCCTGCGGGCTCGGTAAGCGGCCGCCCGATCAGTCCCGTGAATCAAACACCGCACGCTTTTCGACTTTCTCGACATCAGTCACAACCCCACAACCCCAACACTCCCACCACTTCCCCCCTCCCAACCCCCCAAAAATTAGGTCCCCCATGCAACTCTCAAATCGAGGAGACCTCTCATCATGCAACAACGCGAATCCCGGCTGAACGCCTACAAGCACGGCCTCACCAGCCAGACCTTGATCCTCGATCCCGAGGACAAGCCCGCCTACGACGCCCACTGCCAGAGCTACACCGATCTCTACAAACCCATCGGCCGCCCCGAACAGCTCCTGGCCCAGATGATCGCCGACGACTATTGGCGAGCCCTGCGCGGACGCGCTCTCGAAACCGCGCAAGTCAGCCGCATCTTCGACAACAACGCCACCCTCGCCCTCGACCCCCGCGAGGAAAAGACGCTAGCCAATCTCGCTCTCTACCTCCAGCGCATTGAGCGCTCCATCCGCAACAACACCAAAGCGCTTCAGGAAATGCAGCTCGCCCGTGCCGCCGCCGACCAGAAGCAAGCCCCGCGCAAGCCAGCCGAGCGAGAAGTCCAAGTGGAGCCATCACCTAAGCCCGCAGCCCGAGCCGCCTCAGCCTCCGCCGAGTTCGTTTTTTCTCCAGCTCCAGCGAGCCCCGAACACGCCGCCGCGGACCCCCAAGACACGTCCGACAGCAGCCCAAAAATCATGCAAGCCGCCTAAAACCCCATCACAGAACCGCGACGGTAAGGGAGCGCCACACAACATCACCCAATATCACCTGTCGCACTGTGTCGCACTGCCATCTCATGTTGAGATTTGTTCTAGAATAGCTCGCAGGAGGTGAGCAACGATGAAGGCCACATGCGTGCCAGCGATTGCCGTCCTGGTACTCGTTTCTGCTGTGATGCCGCTATCGGCGCATCACTCATGGCCGGTGAACAATGACCGCCTGGTGACGGTGAAGGGCAAAGTCATCGAGTTCATGTGGGCCAATCCGCACCCGATGATCACCATCGAGGTTCAGGCCAACGACGGCCGGACGGAGAAATGGCAGATCGGCGGCCCCGCCATCGTCCGGATGGAGGGGAACGGCTGGACCAAGACGACGGTGAAACCCGGCGATGTGATCACGGGCATCGGCTATCAGTATTCGAACGGCGAGAAGATCGTCAGGCTGGAGCGGGTCGTGCTGGCCGACGGCAAGGAGATACGCGTCTACGCCCGCTAGGCCGAAAAGGGCGCGCGGGTGCCCTTAATCGAACCAAGCAAGCAGCCCGCGCGCTCCGTTTTGCGGCTGTTACTTTCAGAGGTGACCGCCGCACCCTCGATTACATTTCAACGATCGATTAAGATCAATTGTCTAAGGTCACTTCACCACGCTCAACAAACAAGGAGGACGCCGATTATGGGTTCGACCAGACGCACCATACTGGCAGCAGGAGCCGCGGCAGCGGCCACGACCGCCGCGTCGCGCGTATTCGCTCAGCAATCGGGCCAAAGAGGAACTGGCAAGTTCTATGATAAGGGCCCTGTTCGCATCTACTATGAGGAGGCCGGTTCCGGCTTCCCGCTGTTACTGCTTCCCGGCGGAGGGTTGAACGCGACCATTTCCTTCTTCACCGGCAACACGCCCTTCAACGCCATTGAGGAGTTCAAAGGACAGTACCGCTGCATCACCGCAGACCTCCGCAACGCCCCCAGCGGCCAGTCCACCGGCCCTGTCGAGGTCGACCGGCCGTGGGAATCCTACGCCGACGACCAGCTCGGCCTGATGGATCATCTGGGCATCGACAAGTTCGCGGTGATGGGTTTCTGCATCGGCGGCCCCTTCATCTGGAGCCTCTTGAAACGCGCGCCCAATCGTGTTGCCGCAGGCGTGCTCGCGCAGCCCGTGGGCTGGCGTCCGGAGATGCGCGACCCCAAGTACCCAGGCGTATTTTGGAGGACCTGGGGTGCGACGCTGACCGCGAAGCGGCCCGAGATCGCGCTGCCGACGACCGACCAATTTGTAACCAAGATGTTCGAAACCAACCCCGACTTCGTCTTCACCGTGACCCGCGATTTCGTGCGCACTTGCCAAAACCCAATCCTGGTCCTGCCGGACGACGTCCCCGCGCACCCCTACGCCGTCGCCATGGAGTGCGCGATGCTCGCGCCCAAGGCCGAAGTGAGCATGTTCCCTTGGAAAGAACCCAAGGAGCGAATCCCTCTGGCGGTGCGCCAAATTCATTCCTTCCTCAAGGCGCATCGGCCTGCTTAGGCGGCCGTGTCCAAGCCGTGTCCAAGCCGTGTCCAAGCAATGTCCAATACGACAGGGCCACGAGCGGGCGCCCGTCGGAGAAGACTTTGGCGCCGGCCTACAACGACGGGTCGAACTCCAATCCCGACTCGGACGGCAAATGCGCCGGGCTATTTTAGCGGAACTGGAGCCCGCGGCACAGGCTGGCCTTCAGGCGTCTCACTTGGTGCCGCCCCTGGGGCGAGGCGGGCTCGTGCGGCGTCTGCGTGGTGGGAAGGGCCGGCCCCGACCCCGCCGCCGCATAGCGCTCGAGAGCCAGAATGGTCGCGTCGAGAGCCACCTTTTGTTTCCTTAGGGAGGTCAATCTCGCCCGGATCGCGCCGCTTGAGGGGCACTGCTTGGGAGGCATACTGTCTCTCTTCTAAAGTAACGTCGCGTCCATTACAATAGCGTAATTGCGGGTGGCGCACCCCCCATTTGGGGGTGACGAGCCGCCGGTCGCGGAGGTTTTTCGAAGGCGCCCATGGGTCCATGTTAAAATCGTATTTTCATGGACTTCCTGGAGGGTCTGAACCCGCGCCAGCGGGAGGCGGCGGAGCACCTGGAAGGGCCGTTGCTGATACTGGCCGGGGCCGGGAGCGGCAAGACCCGCGTCATCACCCACCGCATCGCCCATCTGATGACCGCGCACCGCGTGCCCGGGTGGGCCATCCTGGCGGTCACCTTTACCAATAAAGCCGCGGGCGAGATGCGCGAGCGGGTGCGCTCGCTGGTGCCGGCCGAAGCGGGCCGGGGTGCCGACCTTTCCACGTTCCATTCCTTTTGCGTGCGCCTGCTGCGGAGGGAAGGCGCTCCGCTGGCTGAAATACGGCGGGGATTCACGCCGAAGTTTTCCATCTATGACGATGACGATCAGATCGCGCTGTTGAAATCGGTGTACAAGAATTTGGGATTGGACGACAAGTTCATGCCGCACCGGGCGGCGCTGTCCCGGATCAGCCACGCCAAAAGCCACAAGCAATCCCCGGATGAGATCGCGGGCGCAGCGGCCGACCCCACCACCGAGAAGTTCGCCGTCATATACGAACGCTATCAGGCCAAGCTCCTGGAAGCCAATGCACTGGATTTCGACGATCTGCTTCTCGAAGCCGTGCGCCTGCTGGCCCATGACGCAGCCACTCGCGAGCGGCTGAACAACCGCTATGAGTTCGTCATGGTGGACGAGTATCAGGACACCAACCGCAGCCAGTACGAGCTGATGCGTTTGCTCACCAAGCAGCGTGGCAACGTCGCAGTGGTGGGCGACGAGGACCAGTCGATCTACGGCTGGCGCGGGGCGAATATCCGGAACATTTTAGATTTCGAGCGCGATTTTCCGGGCGCGGTGATCATCCGGCTGGAGCAGAATTACCGCTCGACCAAGAACATTCTGGAAGCCGCCAGCGCGGTGGTGGCCAACAACACCGAACGCATCGGCAAGTGGCTGTGGACCGAGGCGGGCGCGGGCGAGAAGATTTCGCTCTACGCGGCGCCGGATGCCGAAAACGAAGCCCTGTGGATCGCCGACCAGATCGAGGAGCGGCTGGCGCGCGAACCGGAGCTGCACGTCGCCGTGCTGTACCGCACCAATTCGCAATCCCGGCAGATTGAAGAAGCCCTACGGCGCTACGGGCGCAAATACGTAGTGGTAGGCGGATTCAGTTTCTACCAGCGGGCGGAAGTGAAGGATCTGCTGGCCTATCTGCGGGTGCTGGTGACGCCCAGCGATAGCGTGAGCTTTCTGCGAATCATCAATACTCCGGCGCGCGGAATTGGGCGCACCACTGTGGAGCAGATCGAGCAGCACGCCACGGCACACGGAATCTCACTCTGGGCGGCGATGGAGCAGATGATCGAGCCGCCCCTCTCGCCCGCGCACAACGGACTAACGCCCGAGCGCCCCAGGCTCCCGGCCCGCGCCGAGACCGCGCTGCAGGCCTTTCATCGCTTGATGGAGGAATTAGCTTCAGCCCTCGAAACGCGGCCCGTGGCTGAGACTTTGCGGGCGATTCTGGAACGCACGGGTTATCGCCAGGGCCTGGAACACGAAGGCACCGAGGAAGCCCAGGGCCGCTTGGCGAATCTGGACGAGTTACTCAACGCCGCCGCCGATGCCGATGAGCGCGGGGAAACGCTGCGCGAGTTCCTGGATCACGCCGCGCTGATTTCGGACGCCGATCAAGTGGACCAGCGCGCTCCGGTATCGTTGCTGACGATGCACAACGCCAAAGGGCTGGAGTTTCCCATCGTGTTCATCGCCGGCATGGAAGAGGGACTGTTTCCGCACAGCCGGTCGCTCGATTCTCCCAGCGCGATGGAGGAGGAGCGGCGCTTGTGTTACGTCGCCATGACGCGGGCGGAGAAGAAGCTCTATCTGAGCTGGGCCCGTTACCGGCGGCGCTTCGGCGGCGGGCAGCCGGAGCCGTCCATCCGCTCGCGCTTCATCCACGAAGCGCCGGCCACGCTGATCGACCCCATGGGTTTGACTGGGAAGGCAGTCGGATGGCGAGCGGCGGGGTCCAGCGGTCACGTCGATCTGTTCGCCGAGCAGCACATGGTGCGCGAAACCGTCAACAAGAACCTTTATACTGGGAAGACTTATAACTCGGTAGACGCGATCCGGCAGTTCTTCGGTGGCGCCGGGCCGCCGCAGGCCAATGTGGGGCCGCCCAGTCCGGCGCCGAAACCGGCCGCTACAACACAGCCGGTGCAGCGAGCCCCGCTACCGATGAAGCCCAAGAAAGTCGGGCCGGGATCGACGATAGAGCACTCCAAGTACGGCCGAGGAACCGTCCTGCGATTGGAGGGATCGGGAGAAGACACGAAAGTCACGGTGAGCTTTCCCGGATACGGATTGAAGAAATTAGTCGCAAAATACGCTGGAATTAAGGTCGAATGAACACAAAACACGTTACCGACAGAACCGAACGCAAGAAACTCAAACGCGCCGCACGCAAAAAGGCTGCGCCGGCCGCCAAGCGGGCCGCCGATGTCGCCCGCGGATCGATGAAGCGCAAGGTCAAGAAGATGGCCAAGGGCCAGCGTAAGCGCTAGGCTTCGCGAACTCGGGCTCTAGTGTCGAGCCTTACCCGCATCAAATCCATCGACGAGTTGATCTCGGCGAGCGAGCATCCCTCGGGCCGCCTGCGCCGCAGTTTCGGCCTGGGCAGCTTGGTGGCTTTGGGCATCGGATCGGTGATCGGCGCGGGGATTTTCACGCTCACCGGCACGGCCGCGGCGGGGCTGACGTTCAAGTTCGAGTCGGTGTACAAAGCTCCCGTCCTGGACCTGATGATGCACGGCAGCCAGGCGGTATCGCTCACCGGACGTCCGGGCGCGGGTCCGGCGATCTCGCTGTCCTTCCTGCTGGTCGCGGTCGCGTGCGGATTCGCCGCGCTGTGCTATGCCGAACTGGCGTCGATGATTCCCGTAGCCGGCAGCGCTTACACCTACGCGTACGCCACCATGGGCGAGATTTTCGCCTGGATCATCGGCTGGGATTTGATTCTCGAATATGCCGTGTCCAATATGGCCGTAGCCGTGGGGTTTGCGGCGTATTTGAATGATTTATTCGATAATCTTTTTGGATTTCACCTGCCGGTGGCCATCTCCAATCCGGTGTTCATCGAAGGCCAGCGCACCGGATCGGTGTTCAATCTTCCGGCGTTCCTGCTGTTGATCCTGCTGAGCTGGGTGCTGGTGCGGGGCGCGCGGGAAAGCGCCGGCGCCAACAACGTCATGGTGCTGATCAAGGTCGCCGCGATTCTGCTGTTTGTGTTCGGCGCGGCCGGAGCCATCAAGACTGACAATTGGCATCCCTTCATGCCCAACGGATTCTCGGGAGTGCTGACCGGCGGCGCGATTGTGTTCTTCACGTACATCGGATTCGATTCCGTCTCGACAGCGGCCGAGGAGTGCCGCAACCCGCAGCGCGACATGCCGCTCGGCATCATGATCTCGCTGGCGTTGTGCGCGGTGCTGTATGCCGCGGTGGCCCTAGTCCTGACCGGGATCGCACACTGGGACACTTTGAACAATGCGGCTCCGGTGGCCAACGCGCTCAAAGGCCTGGGCTACGGGCGGCTGCGGCTCGTCGTGACCATCGGCGCGCTGATGGGGATGATTTCGTCGCTGCTGGTGTTTCAGTACGGTCAGGCCCGGATCTGGTTCGTGATGTCGCGCGACCGGCTGCTGCCCAGTTTCTTCGGACGCATCCATCCGCGTTTCGAGACCCCGCACATCAGCACGTGGATCGCGGGCGTGATCGTGGGAGTGGGCGCGGGCATCCTGGATATCGGCACGCTGGGCGACTTGACCAACATCGGTACGTTGTTCGCCTTCATCGTGGTCTCGGCGGGCGTGATCATTTTGCGCCGCACGCAACCCGATCGGCCCCGCAGTTTTCGCGTGCCGTGGGTGCCGGTGCTGCCGGCGCTGTCGATGGTGTCCTGCCTGGTATTGATGTTGAGCCTGCCTCTGGAAACTTGGATCCGGTTCGTTGTGTGGCTGATCATCGGGCTGGTCATCTACTTCTTGTACGGACGCAAACGGGTCGCGGCCAGTCGCACGGCGGCGTAGGGTCCCGCGTGTGACGACCTCACGGCCCAGCTTACATCTGATCGCGGGAACAGCGGGACACATCGACCACGGGAAAACCGCGCTGGTGAAGGCGCTCACGGGCGTCGATACAGACCGTCTCGAAGAAGAGAAGCGGCGCGGGATCTCGATCGACTTGGGGTTTGCGCATCTCCGTCTGGCTCCCGACGATTTGTCGCCCGATGTCCACATCGGTTTCGTGGACGTTCCGGGCCACGAGCGATTCATCAAGAACATGCTGGCCGGAGCCACCGGAATCGACCTGGTGGTGCTGGTGGTGGCGGCCAACGAAGGCATTCAGCCCCAGACGCGCGAGCACTTCGATATCTGCCGCCTGCTGGGCGTGCGCCACGGGGTGGTCGCGCTGACCAAAGCAGACCTGGTGACAGCCGATATGCTCGAAGTCGTGCGGGTCGCGGTTGGGGAGATTGTCCGCGGATCATTTCTGGAGAATGTCCCGGTAGTTCCCGTATCGAGCACAACGGGTGCGGGACTCGACGCGTTGCGCTCGGCTCTGGCGCGGGTTGCGGAGACGGTCCAGAGCCACGGCGGGAACAAGAATCCCGGAGGCTACGCGCGGCTGCCCATCGACCGCGGCTTCTCGATTCGCGGACACGGCACCGTCGTCACGGGAACATTGATCTCGGGCAGCATCGCGCCGGGCGACACGCTGCAGTTGTATCCGGCGGGCAAGGCGGTGCGCGTCCGCGGGGTGCAGGTTCATAGCCGTTCGGTAGAGCGTGCCAGCGCGGGGGAGCGAACCGCCGTGAACCTTGCCGGGATTGATGTGGAAGAGACGCGGCGAGGGATGATGCTGGCGGCGGGCGTCTTCCGTACGGTGTCTTACATCGACGCGGACTTCGAATTATTGGCCGGCGCACATCCGCTGAAACATCGTGCTCCGGTGCACTTTCACGCGGGAACGGCCGAGGTGGAAGCGGAGGCGCGGCTGATCGAATCGCTCGCGCCGATGCGCCCAGGCTCGCGCGCTTTCGTACGGTTCCTGCTCCGCGAACCGCTGCAGATTCTGCCGGGAGACCCCTTTATCGCGCGGATGTTCTCGCCGGTGGTGACCATCGGCGGCGGAGTCATTGTCGATATCGGTATCGCTGGCCCGCGGCCTCCGAGGCTGCGGCGCACGGAACTGGCGCGCCGGCTGGAGCGGTTGAAAGCTGCGTCGCCTGCACAACGGCTGGCCCTGCTGGCTGAGGAATCCGGATCTGGGATGCACCTCGCGGATCTGGTCGCGCGGACGGGAATGCGCGCGGAGGAATTGCGGGCCATTACCGCGGCGCCGGAATTCTTCGTCCACGGGGACTGGGTGGCGGCGAGGGCGTGGGCCGATGCAGCGGTCCAACAGATTCGCGAGCGCGTCACGGCGTTTCACCGGGAACATCCGCTGCGGCCGGGGATTCCCAAAGAGAATTTGCGCACAGAACCCGCGTTCTTATTGGACGCGCTGCTCACGCGGGCTCCGGACTTGATCGCGGAAGGGGATTCGATCCGGCTGAAAACCCATCGCACCACGCTCAACCAAGAGGCTCAACAGGGGGTCTCGCAACTTGAAACGCTGTACCGCAATGCCGGCTTGACGCCACTGCCCTTGCCTGAGGCGATCCAACGTTCCAGGCTGGAGGCGGGCCGTGCGCGAACCTTGATCGAGCTCTTACTGCGCAACGGCACGCTGGTGCGGATTAACGCTGAGTTCCTGTGCCACCGCGCGGCCATCGAACAGCTGCGCGCGCTCCTCACCGCGCGGAAGGGCGGGCGGTTCACCGTGGCGGAGTTCAAGACATGGACCGGCGTATCGCGGAAGCACGCCATCCCGTTGCTGGAATTTCTGGACCGCGCGCGCGTGACCCGGCGGGAGGGCGACGTCCGTGTCGTGCTGTAAAGATGCTGGAGACTACTTCGCGTAGAAGCCCTCGCGGGCTTGCACCACCAGGTTCTTCGGTTTGACGGTAACCTTGATGCGGCGGAATCCCGGGCCCAGATCCTCGGGCGTGTAGCCCAGGCTGTACTGGTTGCGAAGATCCTCTTCGATCCGGTCGTAGATGCGGCTCAGCGACATTTTCCCGTTCACATCGAAGTACGCGCCGCCGGTCTCGTGGGCGATGCGTTCCAGAATCTTCTTGCCGTCCGCGGTGTCCTGTTGCGGCCCGCCGGGACGTCCCATGCCGCCGCGCCGGCCGCCACCGGGGAAGCCCACCGAAGGTCCGCCGAACCCGCCGCGATTGCCGGAGTCGTCGGCGAAGCGAATCGTATAGATCAGAGTGTCGGAACGCTGGGCGGACTCAATGGCCTCGTTGAGAGTCACCTTGCTGCCGTGGTCGACGCCGTCGGTCAGCACGACCATCGCTTTGCGCCCCATCTGCTTTTTCATGATCTCGTCGGAGCCGAGAAGGATGGCGTCGTACAGGGTCGTGCCGTTTTGCTGGCGCTGCTGTTGGCCACCTTGCGGGTAGCGTCCGCCGCCCCGCGGATAGCCGCCGCCGGGATAACCGCCTCCGGGATAGCCGCCGCCCGGAAATTGAAAATTCTGCGGAGGCGGATCGTTGGGGTTGCCGGAATCGCGGCGATTCAAGTTCGGGCGCTCGCCTTCGAGGTCGTGTAAAGCGTTATCCAGGTCACGCCGCGAACCGGTCAGGTCCTGGAGCAATTCCACCTGGCGGTCGAAGTGGATCAGGAACGCTTTGTCTTTGTCTTCACGGAGGACGTGCTGGAAGAAGTCGTAGCTGGCGTTGCGCTCCTGATCGATCAAGCGGCGCTGGCTGCCGCTGGTATCCACCAGCAACCCCAGGATCAGGGGAGTGTCGGTCTGCTGGGCGAAATACTTGATCGCCTGCATGCGGCCGTCTTCTTCGAGCGTGAAATCGTCCTTGGTGAGATCGTGAATGATCTTGCCGTTCTTGTCGCGGACACCCACCAGCACGTTGACGACATCTACACCGGTCGAGAACTTGGCCGGATCGCCTTTCGGGGAGTCGGCCCTCGCGGAGTCGGACTTCGGCGCGTCTTGCCACGCCAGCAGCCTCGATGCGGGCCATAGGGCAGCGGTGACGCGAAGCAGATCGCGTCGGGATACAGGACCAATAGAGTTCATATCTATAAAAGATGGACGCGCGCGGATAGCATCCGGTTTACGCCGATTTGGGGCGGCGTCATGCTCCCAGCTTGGCCGCCAGGTCCAGCATGCTGGTCGATACCACGTCGAAATCCCCCGGTTTGGCCCGGTCGGCGGGGCCTCCCTTACCGTGTTCATCGGGCCGGTAGATGAAGCCCGTCCGCAGGCCGAAACCGCGCGCGGCCCCGAGATCGCCGGAATGCGCGGCGCACATCATCACTTCCGGGGGGTGGAGGCCGAGCAGGTCCACCGCCGTCAAGTAGGTTTCGCGGTCGGGTTTGTAGTGGTGGGCCACCTCGGCGCCGAGGATCAGATCCCAAGGCAGCCCGGAGTTCTTGGCCATGTCGTTGATGAGCGCCACATTGCCGTTGGAGCATGGGGCGATGGTGTACTTCTTCTTGAGCCGCGTGAGGCCGGCCACTGAGTCGGGCCACGGTTTCAGGCGGTGCCACACGCGGTTCCAGTGGTCCTTCTCGGCTTCTGAAAGCCCGTCCATGTGGAATTCCTTAAGCAGGTCCTCCAGCAACATGCGGTGCAGATCGTCGAGCTTGGTCCACGGCAACTGGCCCTTGCGGACCTTGTCCATGGAAGGTCCGTAACCGGAGCGCCAGCGGTCGGCGAAGCGGGCCCAATCGATCGTGAGGCCCTTGGACTTGCCCCAGGCCGTGCCTTCCTCGATGATGGAACCGCGCCAATCCACGACGGTGCCGAAGGTGTCGAAGATGAGCGCTTTAACATCGGGCGCGGCCGCGCTGGTGTTGTTCTGGGCGAGTGCGGCATCCAGGCCGCGCAAAGCAACTGCCGCGGCGCCGATTCCGGCGGACTTCACGATTCGTCTGCGAGTCATATTCAGCTCCTAGCCGCCTACTATACACAAGGGTGATGGCGTATGCTGGCCTCATGCGATTTGTTGCGTGCGCGCTGCTGACTTTGATCACTGGCTTGGGGCTGACGGGTTGTGGGCTGGGCGAAGCCGTCTCTCCGCTGATTTCGGCGGCTCGTGAAGGGAATGTCGAACGAATCAAGAGTCTGGCGGCCGTCCGTGTGGACCTGGACGAGCCCGGCGGCGTGAACCACTGGACGCCGCTGATGCACGCCATTCACAAGAATCAAGCGGGAGCGGTGGAAGCGCTGCTCGAAGCTGGGGCGCGGGTGAACGTGGTCAGCGGAAACACCACCGCGCTCATCCTGGCGGCGGGTTATGGGCAAACCGACATTGTTCGGATTCTGCTCAGCCACGGCGCCGATCCGAAGCTGGCCGTGCGGCCGGGCGTCACGGCGCTGGCGGCGGCGGTGGGCGGATCGCGCGACGCCGACAACTACACCGCGGGGAAGTGCCAAACCGATACGGTGAAGATCCTGCTGGAGCGCGACGCCTCACTTCTGATTCCCAGCGATTCCGAAGCGGTTCAGACTGCGCAGAAGGGCGGATGTGCGGAGGTTGTAGCGCTGGTCTCGAGGTAGCGCGCAGGTAAGCTCACCCACGGTCCAATTGCTCCTGTAGTTCGCGCGGGTACATGGATCTCAGCTCAGGATGCTTTTCTGCGAGGCGGATCAGATCCAACTCATCCTTCTTACGTTTGCTGAGGCGCCGTTTTGGATCGCTGTACGCCCAAAGCTTGCCGCGGGTCACGTCCTCAAGACAGGCGATTCTCACGCGAACCCCCAAAACCTCGGCCTCAATGGATCGATCCACGAACGGCTGGTATCTCTCGTCGGTGCTGAACTGAATCCGCAGTTCGCTTCCTGGCGGAGATACGTTGATGGAATACGGTGCTTGGCGCGCTCAACCAGGTTTTCGTCCGGCGCCCGCTCGGCTGCCGACCAGCTGGCTCCACCACTCGGCGTGAGTCCACAGGATCAGCAGAAATGGGCTGGCGTAGGGGATCACCAGGTAGTCGATGTGATACACGAGACTCAGGAACCACAGGCCCACCGGATCCGGCGTACGGTGCATGTGGGCCAGCGTGCCGCGAGCATTGACTTCGGCATACGTGAATACTGCCAGCGCGCTGATAGCGGTCTGAAAAAGAAGACCCTTTAGAGTGCGGCGAAGGCTGTTCCTGGTGATGGGTACGCTGAGCGCCAGGCCCAGATAGACGAACCACCCGGTAGTAAAAGTGGCAACGTTCGCCACCGGCGCGGCGAAGTCGATCGCCTCCACCGACACCGGGCTGTCGGATTGCGTCGAATCCTTGACCAACGCATTTACCGGGATGCTGAAATTCCAGTCTCCCGATGACGCATCCACCGCGAGCGTATCTTTGGATTGGCTGGTCAACAGAAGCGTAAGCGGAACCTCGGCCGTCAGCCACAAGAGACCCACCGAGGCTCGGTAGAGGACGGTCCACCAAAGCCCCAGAAGAATTAACTGCAATGCCACGGCCCGTAAGAGGAAATGGCCCGAATTACTTTCGGCCATAGGCAGGGAGGTGTGGCGATGCCCGCCGGACCCACAATCCAAATACGATCAGGGCGTCCAGCATGATAAGGGTCTCCCAGAGGTAAAGGTGCGCGAAATCGAACCACGCCAGACTATACTGGCCGAGATAGAACAGGGAAATGAAGCGGAAAAAGTTCAATCCCTGAATGGCCGCCGCGCCCACCAGAACGCCCACCAATTTCCAGCCGCGGGAAACGGGAAACGCCAATACCGCCGACCACAGCAGAATCATCACGTTTACGCCGTTGCATCCATCCCGCATTTCGATGGTAAATCCGTTGCTGGGCGAGCCCAGGAGCGCACCCTGGGCGGACGCTTTTCCACCCAGGGCATTGATCAGCAACGAAGACCCCCGAACGATGGAACGGGAAAATCCGTCGACAGCCGGACGGCAGAGCGGCGTCAACAGCAGGGCAAACTGCAGCAGTGCGGCCAGCGCGAAAACAACCACGAAGCGGCCCGGCCGTACCAGAGTAAAACTCCGCTTTTGCATCAAACCCATACCCTCGAGCAAGCCTCGCGTGGTCCGCAGCGAGAGCGCTAAACGTTAGCTTTTCGTCTGAATCCCACGGCGTATGCTACCAGCAATAGCGCCAGCAAGCCCAAGCCCCAGGTGGAGAGCGTGGGAACGCTTTGAGGTCCGCCCGCCGGGGGCCCCACCGCGTTGGTGATGGTGCAAGTGTTGCTCGCCGTAACCGGCGGTACTTCGGAGTCCACTACGACGGCGACAAACGTGGAGCCCCCTCCCGTCGGGGTGCCGGTGATCGCTCCAGTGGAAGGGTTGATAGGGCCCAAACCGGGCGGCAGCATTCCCACGATGGAAAACGTGTAAGGCGTCGTGCCGCCGGTGGCCACCACCGCGGAGTTGTAGGGTACCCCGACGGGGGCGGAGCTGGATGGGCAGGTGACGCTAAGCTGCAATCCGCCCGGCCCCGGTCCGGGGACCACGACGTTGTTAGAGTCCAATGTGACCGCCCCGTTCCGTGCCAAGGCCCGGCCGTCCAGCGTGGCTCCGGTCGTCAGCGTTATGGATGACAGTGCCAGAATGCTTCCAGTGAAGATCGAACCGGTTCCGAGCGTCGCTGAACTGCCGACCTGCCAAAAGACGTTGGCCGCCTGCGCGCCGTTAATCAGGACCACCTGACTGCTGGAGGCCGTAGTGAGCGCACTGCCGACCTGGAAGATAAAGAAGCCGGAGCCGCTGAGCGTGAGAGTTCCGGTGATGCCCAGCGTGCTTGTGGACATGTACACGCCCGACGTCAGGGTTCGCCCGCCGAGGTCGCCCGACACGGTGGCGGTTGCCATTTGTCCCGCGGCGTTGTTATAGGCCGCAGTCAAGGCCGCTTGGGCCGCGACGGCCGCCGCGTTATCCACGTTTTGCACGCCTCCCGCGGCCAGCATTCCGGGCGGGAATCCCGTCACTGCGGAGCCCGGAGTCAGCCCTAAGTTTCCGTAAAGAATGGTGGGGCCCGTGTTCGTAACGGTGGAGCCGGCTAACACTGCGTAAGTGCTGGCCGAGCCGAGGGGTACGGCGGCTTGGGCCCGCAGGCGAACGCTAAACGTCACGCATAGCAGAAGTAGAATCAGCTTCTTCAAAGGCTGCCTCCTTGATGAATTTCGCACTTGTTCCAGCTTAGCGGCCAGCCGGGGGAACCAACCGCGCTAACGTAAATCGAATGCAATCCAGAGAACAGGGTTCCGTTTCGGAATCCTGGCTATCGGTTATACACCTAATCTCCCGATACGTAGAACGGTAATCCTGTTTCGTTTCAGGCTTTCATCCCGAAGCCAGTCCGGCGGCGCAGGAGGGGCGGTGCTGCTTATCGGCGTTTTAGGTGGAAAGTGCCCGGTGAAAAAGGGCAGGGGTGGAAATCAATATGCCAGCAAACGCTCGGCTTCCGCCACTATGTTTTCCACTTGCGGCAGGATTTCGTCTTCCAGGCTGGGATGGTACGCCACCCAGGTGTCGAGCGCGGCCACGCGGCCCACGGGTGCGTCGAGCGAGGAGAACAGCTCGCTGGCGATGCGCGCCGCGATCTCCGCGCCATAGCCCCAGGCGAGGCAATCCTCATGCACCACCATCACCCGGCTGGTCTTTTCGACCGAGGCGCGGATGGCTGCCCAGTCGTAGGGCGAAAGCGTGCGCAGGTCGAGCACCTCGACCGTGTGGTCGGGGTTGTGCTGCTCCACCTGCAAGGCCGCCTGGAGCGATTTCTGCACGGTCGCGCCGTAGGTCACGATGGTCAGGTGCGCTCCGGTCTTGGCGATTTTGGCTTTGCCGAAGGGGATCAGGTACTCGGGACCAGGATGCGGCGAGCGGTTGTAGGTCTCGCGGTACAGTTGCTTGTGTTCCAGGAACAGCACCGGATCGTCGCAGCGGATCGCCGTGCGCAATAGCCCGCAGGCGTCGAGTGCGTTCGACGCGAACACCACGCGCAGTCCGGGGATGTGGGTGAAGATCACCTCGCCGCACTGGCTGTGATAGATGCCGCCGCCTTTGAGATAGCCGCCGATGGCCACTCGAATGACCAGGGGCGCGGAGAAGCCGTTGTTGGAACGCCACCGGAGGCTGGCCAATTCGTCGCGAATTTGCATCATTGCGGGCCAAATGTAGTCGAAGAACTGGATTTCGACCACCGGCTTCAGGCCGCGCGTGGCCATGCCCGCGGCTCGGCCCACGATGGCGGCTTCGGCGATGGGGGTGTTGAACACGCGTCCCGAGCCAAACTCGATTTGCAAGCCGTGGGTGGCTTTGAAGACGCCGCCCTTGCCCTTGAGTTCGTGCAGGTGCTCCTCGCGGCTGCAATCGGCGACATCTTCACCGAACACGACCATGCGGGGATCGCGGCGCATTTCCTCGTGGAGCGTGCGATTGATCGAATCGACCATGGTGCGCGGGTCGCCGTGGAACTGCGGTTCGGTTTCAAAGTTGGACGACGTGGGATCGACGGTCTCCGAATACAGATGCAGCAGTGCCGAGCCGGACGGGGGCGGCGCGGCTTTCATGGCTATGTCGCTTACCTGCTGGACCTCGAGATCCACTTCGTTGGTCAGCATCTCCACGCCGCGGGCGTCGATCAGACCTTCGGCGATGAGCCACTCGGGGAACTTGACCAGCGGGTCGCGGGAGGCTTCAGCGTTGCGCTCGGCGCGGGTTTTGTAAAGACGCTCGTCGTCGGAGAGCGAGTGCGAATACGGGCGGATCACCTTGGCGTGCACCAGCACGGGGGTGCGCTCGCGGCGCGCCCAAGAAACCGCGTCGCGCATGGTGGCGTAGGAGGCCAGGAAATCCGTGCCATCGCACTCGAAGGTCTTGAGGCCGGGGAAACCTTCGACCAAGCGCGCGATGTTGCCGCCGGCGGTTTGCTTCTCCACTGGGACGGAAATGGCCCAGCCGTTGTCCTGGATCAGGTAGAGCAGCGGGAGACGTTCGAGGCACGCCACGTTCAGCGATTCCCAGAATTCGCCTTCGCTGGTAGCGCCGTCGCCGGAGGACGTGAGGGTGATGGCGTCGCTCGAGGGATCGAGCCGGCGGCCCGCGTCGGCGCATCCGAGGGCGGGCAGGAATTGCGTGCCGGTGGCCGAGGACGGGCTGACGATGTGCAGCTTGGGCGAACTCCAATGCGACGGCATCTGGCGTCCGCCGGAAGCCGGCCCGGAGGCGGCGCCCGCGGCTTCGAGCAGCATGTCCTCGGCGGTGATGCCGAGAGCGAGACTGAGGGCGCGGTCGCGATAGTAGGGGAAGAACCAATCGTGGCTGGGTTTCAGCACCATGCCCGCGGCGGTCTGGATGGCTTCGTGGCCGGCGCCGGAGACCTGAAAGAAGATCAGGCTTTGGCGCTTGAGCAGGATCTCCCGGTCGTCGATGCGGCGGGAGAGATACATGATGCGGAAGGCTCGGAGAAGTTCTTCGCGCCCGAGCCCCGCGGCCCGGACGCCCGTAAGTGACAGTTCTGTGGTCCCGCTCGCCATACGTTAGTTGCGCGCCGCGCGGACGCGCATTGAAATTCCTTAACAAGTGTACAGCGGGTCGCGGGCGTTCGGCGAGGGGTGGGCTGAAGTTTCCTGGTTGGACGTCAAAAGGCCGACTTCAGACGACTGGGCGGGCGGCTTCCGGATGCGCCGGCTTGGGTTCGTTTTGTGGCCGGGCTGCCGCGGGTTGGGGTGCTGCGTGGGCGGGCGGTTTTGGGCTGCACGGCGCATCGGATCAGGGTTAAGCGAGGGCGCCCGCAGCACGGCCGGGGGCGCTCGGGTTCGTTTTGTGTTCACTTAAACGATTTTAGAATCTTAAAGATGGAGGAACCCTCGGCAGGGAGGCGGTGGTTACGGTAGGTATCGAATATAGCAGGTATGGCATGTATATATGGCGGATACAGACGATATTGAAAATTCGTCTTACGTTCGCCGGGCGGGGTGGAGGCTGAGCCTCAGGCTCCGATCGGAGCGGCTCTCGCCATACGAATCCCCGCCAAGCGTACAGCGGGTTCGGGCAGGTTTGCGACTGCCGTGTGGAGACGGCTATAGGGGCAGATAGGCGACGGTGTTGGTCCATTCCTCCGCCTCCGAGGCCGCCCAAACCAGTAACAGTTGTTCGATTGCCTGGCGAAGGTCGAGGCTTTGCGAAACGATCAGCAAGCCCGCGCTTTGCGATGTTCGTACGAAACGGCCGAAATGCGCAGGCATGGTTTCGCGGTCATGCGAGACCAGTATCCGGCCGCTTTGTGCCGCAATTGCGAGCACGTCGAGATCGGGGCGGCCGAGAAGATTGGCGGCTTTAGCCGACTGAAATTCCAGCGACGGTTCGCGCCGCCGAAGTCCGGCGACAATTTTGGCGTTCAAAGTTCTCGTCGGCTTGAAATCGCGGCCGCGTCAGCCCCTGGAGGGCAATGCGCGTCTGGCGGCTTCGAGCTTCGCGTAAAGGAGGGGGTTGGCCTCGCGCGACGCTTGGGCTAACTCCTCGAAACGGCCTTCGCTCCGTCTGAGGTAGGCGTCCATCTCAGCGCGGCGCTCCAGGTAGAACGTGATGCCGCCGTAGACTTGCGTCAGCGAAAGCGATGGGAAGGCCTGCACAATCCCTTCCGGGGATTCGCCGCGCAGGAACTCGTAGACCACCGAGTCCAACGATACGCGGCTGCCGGCGAAGTAATATCCGCCGTCGCGCTGTTCTATGTATTGTGCGGGCATCTGGTGCATCGATTATATCGAATCGTGAGCGGCTGTAACACAGTTCTGTAGCTAGGTCCACTGCATCCTAACATTCTTCACATGCCGGTCGAACGCCGCTTTCACTTCACGGTACTTGTCGTCATTCAGCTGCCCGCCCGACTCGAAGAAGCCCGCCTTCAAGACGGCGGCGACTTTCTCAGGGTATGCCTGCTTGGCTATCAGTTCGGTTTCCGCCTGGATACTCGGTTCACCATCGTAGCCACCCTTCCAGCCGAAGCGACCTACTGACGCGAAGAGAGTGAAATTCGGATTCTCAGCTCTCAATTGCTCCAGGTCAGAACGCGAGACGCTGGCGTCACAGTGGGATAGGCAAAGGAGGTACTCAAACCAGTCGAACGTCCGATCATATTCGCCGTCGCTCGGTAGGTACTCGCGCAGCGGATCGCGCAGTACCTCAAAGACACGGTCGCTAAGCGGGCTGTATCGGCTTCCAAGGGCCTGCTTCTGGATGTCGCGGTCAAGTACCACTTGGTCAGAGATCGCTGCTGCTACGATCTTTTCTGGCTTGTAGCCGTCATATTTCACCTTTAGGCCAAACAATCCTTTCAGAAGCGAGTAGTTTTGGCGTGTTATGGCGGCAATTCCTGCTCCGTAAAGCAGCAGCAAGGCCGGATAGCGAGCCAGCCTTTCGAGCACTACGTTCGAAGCCTGGAACGGCCGCTGGTCCGCGATGCGCTTAAAGCAACGGAGGAGTGGCCCTTCGTGCTGTTGCTCTCCCCAGTGTGCACCGCAGATCATCAGACGTAGCACTGTTTCAACCGTCGCCTCATACGCCTTCAGCCGTGGGCTGATATCTGCACTGGAAAGACTTGTTGGGGTGACGGGGAATCGAGGGCCGTTCAATTGCGCGTAGGCTTTCTCAGTTTCCGATATTACAAGGTCCTGCAGGCTAATCCTCTGCGCAGGGTCGGCCAAGTACCTTTTCATCCGTGCCACCGCGATCTTGGCCGAAAGCACGTCTGTGTTCGCCATATCTTCAAGCGCGGAAATCTTACCGCGTAGATCGCTGAAGAATTCGTCTGCTCCAGTGATCGAAAAGACCGTTGCTTGACGCAACGTCGCCAGGTCTTGAGCCTTCTGGCTCAGCTTTGCCCTGGTGGCCCAATACGTAGTAAAACGGCGCGTGGAACATCGTTCCATCGCATTCCGAAGCGCCATATCCCATTCTCCAGACCATCACACGACGAGCCCGTATTCGTCGAAGACCTGATCCAGCAGACGCTCAATCGCGTCTTCATAACGAGCAAGCTCATCGCCGGTGTTCTTCAGCCGAGTATCGAGGTAGTCACCGTTCAGTTTGACTACGGTGCAACGGGAGTGCGCGAGGGGTAGGGCGCCCTTCGCAGCATCCGGCGTGCTGATGACAACTGGCTGAATTCCCAAATCGGCTAGAGCGGACTCGAGTAGCCTGTCGAAGTTGGTCGTAATCAGAACGCGGAAATATCCTTTGGCCACGAGTTCCGCGATAGCGCGATGCGCGGGCGTCGGCAATTTCCGGCCTTCCTGCCGCTCTTCGTCGGTCGGTTCGAAGTAACGACGCAACAGCTGCATTCTCTCTGCTGGTGACTTAGCGATGTGGTTCAGAATTTCCGAATAGTCAGGTCCTCTGCCGAACGAGGTGCTGTACCAGCCTTGGGGGTCATCGCCGCACTCCTCGCCCTTCAGTTTCGCCACCATGCGAATCAGTTCCGCTACAATTTCCCAGCCTGTCGGCACACCTGAAGAGCGCGAGACACCCGAACCGAGCAGTAGCGCGTACACGCCGGGATTGCCTTGAATGGATACCGCCAGACTGAGCGAAGGATCAATCATTACGTTCCTCTTGCTGCAAACATTCTACCCTCCTGCTGTTTTTGACGGAACCGCGAGGAGGCAGTGCTTGCGGTGATCGCCTCCGTGAAACTCCTTCCCTGAAACCCGTGGATGTCGTCCAGGAGAAAGCGTCGGCAAATCGGAACCCGACCCACTACCCGATTAAGGCTCCGGTCAGCGCAGCGCAGAACCCGGAATGATAGACTGATGTTTTCACTGGCCACCACCCAGGTGCCGGTTCAACCACAGGAGCAGGGAGCGCAATCATCATGCCAGTAGCAGCAGGGGCGGGTCTGGAAGGAATCGTCGCGACCGAATCGCGGCTGTGCTTCATCGACGGCGATGCCGGGATTCTGAGCTATCAGGGGTATCGCATCGAGACGCTGGCGGACAACGCCACCTTCGAAGAAGTCATCTACCTGCTGTGGCATGGGCGGCTGCCGAAGCAGGCGGAGTTGGACGAGCTGAAGGCCTCGCTGGTGGCGCATCGGGCGCTGCCGGCGCGGGTGGAGAAATTCCTGGCGGAACTGCCTAAGGACGCGCAGGCGATGCACATGCTCCGCACGGCGGTTAGCATGCTGGCGATCGACGATCCAAAGGCTAACGACATCACGCCCGAAACTACCGCGCTCACGGCGGTGAAGCTGATGTCGCAGACGGCTACGATCGTCACCAGCTTCGACCGGCTGCGCAAGGGGCTGGCGGTGGTCCCTGGCGATCCGAGCTTGAGTTTCGCGGCGAATTTTCTGTACACGCTCAACGGGAAGAAGCCGGACGCGGTGATGGAGAAGGCTTTCGACATCGCGTTGATCCTGCATGCCGAGCATGAGCTGAATGCTTCGACGTTCGCGGCTCGCGTTACGGCGGCTACGTTGAGCGATATTTATTCGGCGGTGACTTCGGGCATCGGCGCGCTACGCGGTCCGCTGCATGGGGGCGCCAACGAGGAAGTGATCAAGCTGCTGCTCGAGGCTGGTTCGGCCAACAAGGCGCTGGATATGGTGAAGGACAAGCTGGAACACAAGGTGAAGATTCCGGGCTTTGGGCATCGCGTGTATCACACCACGGACCCGCGCGCGGCTAGCCTTAAGGGGTTGTCGGGGAGCTTGGGCAAGAGCACGGGGCACGAAGATCTGTTCATGACCTCCAAGCTGATCGAGCAGCACATGAAAGAGGCCAAGAATCTGAACGCTAACGTCGATTTTTATTCGGCTTCGACGTACTACTCGCTGGGGATTCCGATCGATTTGTTCACACCGATCTTCGCGGTGAGCAGGATGTCGGGCTGGACGGCGCACGTCTTGGAACAGTATCACAACAACCGGCTCATCCGGCCGCGGGCGGACTACAAGGGCGCTGAAGTGGGGCAGCCTTGGGTTCCGATGGCTCAGCGGTAGGCAGGACGGGCGCTGAAGCACCCGTTGCAGGCTGAAGCCTGCTCCACAATCTAAGAATCAATGTACGAGCTTAGCTATTTCCGTAACAATCTGGAGGCGATCGCCAAACGGCTGGCGGATCGTGGGTTTGAGCTGGATGTCGAGGCTTACCGGAAGCTCGACGCCGAGCGGCGGGCCGCGCTTTCGGAAGCGGAGCAGCTGAAGGCGCAGAAGAACGCGGCTTCGCAGGAGGTCGGCAAGCTCAAACGCGCTGGGCAGGATACGACTGCTCAGCAAGTTCAGATCCGGGAATTGGACGCGCAGATCGCCGCGCGGGACGAGAAGGCCGGCGCGCTCGATGAATCGTATCGGCAAATGCTGGCCGGGGTGCCGAACACTCCGAGCGAATCGGTGCCTACCGGCAAGAGCGCGGCGGATAATGTCGAGATCAAGCGGTGGGGACGCCCAAGGGAGTTTTCGTTTACGCCCAAGGCGCACTGGGATCTGGGGCCCGCACTGGGGATTCTGGATTTCGAGCGGGCGGCTAAGATCACCGGGGCGCGGTTCGTGGTCTACATGGGGCTCGGAGCGAAGCTGGAGCGGGCGCTGATCAACTTCATGCTGGACGTGCACACGAACGAGCACGGGTATACCGAAGTGCTGCCTCCGTTCATGGCGAATTCGGCCAGTTATTACGGGACTGGGCAGTTGCCTAAGTTTGAACAAGACCTCTTCAAACTGCGCGACACCGATTACTACCTGGTACCGACGGCGGAAGTGCCGGTGACGAATCTGCATCGCGATGAGGTGCTGGACGCCGAGAAGTTGCCGATCAAGTATTGCGCGTACACGCCGTGTTTCCGCAGCGAGGCGGGTTCTTACGGGCGCGATGTGCGGGGGATCATCCGGCAGCATCAGTTTCAGAAGGTCGAGCTGGTGAAGTTCTCGCGGCCCGAGTCGAGCTACGAAGAACTGGAGGGGCTGACGCGGGATGCCGAGGAGATTTTGGAGCGGCTCGGGTTGCCGTATCGGCGCGTGGTGCTGTGCACCGGCGATATCGGGTTCAGCTCGGCCAAGACTTACGATCTGGAAGTTTGGCTGCCGGGGCAGAACGAGTACAAGGAGATTTCTTCGTGCTCGAACTTCGAGGCGTTCCAGGCGCGGCGGGCCGGCATTCGTTTGAATTGGGGTCGCATGAAGTCGGGCAAGGGTAAGGGCGATTACGTTCACACGTTGAACGGCAGCGGCCTGGCGGTGGGGCGGACTTGGCTGGCGATCATCGAGAACTACCAGCAGGCGGATGGAAGCGTGGTGGTGCCGGAAGCGCTGCGGCCGTTCATGGGTGTGGACGTCATTCGGGCTAGCGTCTAAGGGACGGGATCCGTTGCCGCGTTCGCTCCCTGGGTCCACTGGGAAAAACAGGATTTGCGGACGATGGCACTGGCACGAGACGAATGGCGTGCCAGGGCGGGCGTCCCTGCTAAACTGGGGGAGCGCTAGTTTAAATTCCCCGGTCGTCTAATGGTAGGACAGCGGCCTTTGGAGCCGTGAATCGTGGTTCGAATCCATGCCGGGGAGCCACTTGTCCTGGCTCGAACTCTCTCTCCCCGTTGTTTCACGCGAAACTGCCCAGAAGGGCCAAATATGCGGGTCCCAGGGCGTCTCCGTTCTGACCGCTGTCGGGGACTCTCGCCTCTGAAGTGCCAAAAAGGGCGGAATTCTCCGTTCGCAGGGCACCTTGTCGATGTCATACGTCTCGCGCGCGTTTTTCTCTGATTGCTCGATTCGCGTTAGCGCTTCTCGCGGCAAGGTCGGTAGCGGCTGGCTCAATGATGCGTTGGGGTAACTTGGGTCACTATTCGGCGTTGGCTTCTCCCGGTTACTGGCGGACTTGGTGTTCTTGCGACCAGGAGGTGGGGTTACGTTAGTCGGTGACTCAGGACCTGGTCGATCGTCCATTCCAAAAACATACCACGGGAGATATGTAGCGGCCAGGAGTCATCAGCATCAATCACGTGTTCTCGTTCGCCGGCGAAGAATGCGTGCGGAGCGCGCGTTCAGAGCGTACGCCAGCTGGCAGGCCGACCAGCGAAAGGACGTTTCTTTGCCGAAGTTCTTTTGATGGTCGGAATCATTGTCGGTCTACATGATGGCCGCGGCGTTTCTCGGTTCGGTTTCGCGCAGTTCTGGGACCCCAGGCCGAACGAGGCTGTCAACAAACGGGACCTGTCAACTGGAGAAAACGGAGAACGCGGCGCGGAAGTGGCCCTCGGGAGGCGGCCGGCGCGCGTCGCCGACAGCCAGCTGTTCACTCTCCGGAAGGCTGCGAAAACCGCAACACATTCAAAATGTTTCGGATACAGGCGTAGTTTGGAGACAGTCCGATGCTGTCAACAAAACGGGGATCGGAGTTCGAAGCTGAAGTTTTGGCTCGGCAGAAACTGCGTTGGTCGGAACCCGTCTCCGAGTTTTTACCGCCTATATAATAAGGAAGGAAACGGTAAAAACTCCGCCCCAAATTGCCCCTTCCGGGGCTGCTCCTCCGCCCTTGGCGTTACTCTAAGTCCCAGCCGCCATGGGGGTTCAGAGAGCGTACCCTGGCCGCGCGCCACGGAGCCCCAACCGCCCAAACACGCCTGCGTAAACGGAAGCAAAGGAGCACCCAGGGAGACCCCAAGGATACTCAAAGGAACTGTGGGGCGCACCAAAGTACGCTGAACCTGTCGGGACTAGGACTGGCGACTATGTTCGAGCCAGCCGCTACGAGAACGCCATCCCCGCCAAATGTTCCCAAGCGAGCGGGGCGGAGCCGTGGCGATTCGCCGACGGTAGCTCACGTTTCCCGAAGGACACGGTACCGGATTGGAGTTACGCGACGCCGACAGTCACACCAGTGCTGGGGTCGCAAGCCGCCCGCCTCCGAATTCGAGCCGGCGCCGGCAACTGCGATTGGGAGGCTCATGCCCGGAAGGGTAAAGGGTTCAGGGCCTGGATTTTGCCATCGAGAAGAGCGAAAATCCTCAGTAACCGGTATCGGGGGAATAACATGGGCCACTCGTTCAAAGGCAAGGACGGTACCTGGAGGCAGAGCGGCGGAGAATCCCACTCGCCAGAAGACGAACTACTCAAAAGAGAGCATGACGACCCCGCAGCCATCGCCAAGGAAGCCGCGAAAGCGGGTATCAGTGAGGAGAGCTACGTTCGCATGCGCACGAACCAGGAGCAGCTCTACTGGTTTAAGCGAATGGTGAAGGCCGGGAACGAAATGAGCGCGGCCGAAAAGCTACGCGACCCGAGAAAGGCTCAGCAGATGGACGCCTTGCTGCAAGCTCACATCAACGGCCTCCTGGGACTGAGTCCCGACCTAGACCCCGTGCCTCCGGAGCCGCGCAACCGCGGCGGCGCCCCGAAGGGCAACCAGAACGCCGCCAAACGCCGCCGAAAAACAACCCCCCGTTGACGGTCGAGCGACACTGAAGGCGTATGGAACCACAACATTCTAAGCAACTGCCGACTCCCAAGCCTTCTGGTAAGAAAGCCAAACAGCTGGGGAAGTGCCCCACTCAAGAGAAGCGCAAGGCCGAGCTTCGTGAGTGGGCCTTCGCACGCGAGGGCCGCAACGCGCAGATTGCTCGCGCCATCCTCAAGGAACTCGACCGCCCGCTGCGGAAGCGGGAAAGCGACCGCGCATTGGGCCGCCGGCTGGGCGTCGATCATAGAACCATCGGCCGGTGGCGAGAGCGGATCAAGGGCCAACGTCGCCCGAAAGGTAGATTTAGTCGCCGCAAGTTTCTCGGCCTGTGCCAGAAGCTAGCCGGAGTGAACCTGGTGGTCATGTCCCAAAGACTCCTCCCAGAAGATATCCGAAAGCGTGTCGTTCCAGCGTATGAGGCGCTGCATCGATTGCAATTTGGCCCACGGACCATGCCCGAAAAACCACGCCGTCGGGCTCCACTCAAGTGAGCCACCCCTGGTTCACAAGCACTTCACTTCCAAGATTGTGTTTTAAGCTTTCACGGTAGTTCAGCTGCCCTGCCGAGGGTCCTGGAGGGACGGACCCTGGCGCGGCAACCGAAAGTGATCTGCACCACTCAAAAAGCGCAGCATCCGGTTCCCTGGGTGAGCAGTCTAACGGCAGTACCAGATGAGGAGGACGGCCATGCACATGGAAATGTGGCCCGTCAGTAAGTTCGTTCCCTATGGCCGCAGTCCGCGCAAGAACGATCACGCAGTCGAGCGGATGGCGGCTTCTATCCACGAGTTCGGGTTCAAGATCCCGATCCTAGCCCGCAGCAGCGGTGAGGTGGTCGATGGCCACCTACGCCTCAAGGCTGCGCACAAACTGGGCCTAACGCAAGTGCCCGTCATCCTGTGCGACGAGTGGTCCGAGGCGCAGGTCAAGGCGTTCCGGCTATTGGTCAACCGGTCGGTCAATTGGGCCGAGTGGGACCTGGAGTTGGTGGCGCTAGAGATCGAAGAACTGAAAGCTCTGGATTTCGATTTAAACCTCACGGGCTTCGATGCGCCGGAGATCGATGACTTTCTGTTCCGCGACCCCGACGAGGGGCAGGACGATGCCGCTCCGGAGCCGCCCCCAGAGGCGGTCACCCAACTCGGCGATCTTTGGGTGTGCGGCCAGCACAGAGTTCTGTGCGGGGACGCAACCTCTACGGCGGCGGCGCGGTGCCTGTTTGACTCGGCCACGCCCGCGCTGATGGTGACCGACCCGCCCTACGGGGTGGAGTACGATCCGATATGGCGCGAGCGCGCCGGATTGGGCCAGCAGCGGCAAACGGGCACGGTTGCCAATGACAACCGGGTGGACTGGACCGAAGCGTATCAGCTCTTTTCCGGGGATGTTGCCTACGTCTGGCACGCGGGCGTTCATGCCGGGGAAGTAGCCGCAGGCCTGGAGGCGGCGGGCCTGCGGATTCGCGCTCAAATCATCTGGGCCAAGCAGCACTTCGCGCTGGGCCGCGGCGATTATCACTGGCAGCATGAACCCTGCTGGTACGCGGTGCGGGAAGGCAAGACCTCGCACTGGTGCGGAGACCGCACCCAATCGACGCTGTGGCAGGTCGCCAACCTGAATCCGTTTGGAGGGTGCCGGGAGGAAGCGGCCACCGGACACGGCACCCAGAAGCCCCTAGAGTTGATGCGCCGGCCGATTCTCAACCATAGCGTGAGCGGCGACGTGATCTACGATCCCTTCTTGGGCTCCGGTACGACGCTGATCGCTGCCGAGTCCACCCAGCGGGTCTGCTACGGACTGGACATTGACCCCCGGTATGTCGATGTCACGGTTCTGCGCTGGCAGAAGCTCACGGGCAAGGAGGCGGTGCTTCTATCCGATGGCCGCCGGTTCGATCAGGTCGCAGCCGGGCGTGTCCCGGCTGGGGTGGAGGTATAGCCATGCCGCGCCCCCGATTCAATCCTACCGACGAACAACGGAAGATGGTCAAGTCCATGGCGGCCGTGGGCGTCCGCCACGAGGAGATTGCCCGGAAGGTTGGAATCCGCTCTCCCAAGACCCTTCGGAAACACTTTCGGTCCGAACTGGACGAAGGCGCCACGGATGCCAACTACAACGTGGCGCAGGCTCTGTATCAGAACGCCAGAGCCGGAAATGTTATTGCCCAGATGTTCTGGTTGAAGGCTCGCAGTGGCTGGCGGGAGCGGCCGGCGTTTGAGCCTGCCGCTACTGCACCACCACCGTTTGTGGTGGCTCAGGAGAACGGAGTGCAGCAGCCATGATCCGTCTCAAAGCTCCTCAATGGACGGTCTTCCGTTCGGACGCCCGCTTCCGGATTCTGGTGGCCGGCCGGCGCTTCGGGAAAACCTATCTGGCACTCACGGAATTGTGCCAGGCGGCCTGGAAACCAGGCCGCCTGGTCTGGTATGTAGGCCCGACTTACAAGCAGGCCAAACGCATTGCCTGGAAGCCGCTCAAGGAGATGACCCGGCCCTACTGGGCCCGGCAGCCTAACGAAACCGATCTGCGGATTGAGTTGATCACCGGCGGTACCATCGGCCTGCGCGGTGCCGATAATTACGACTCGCTCCGCGGGGATGGCCTGGACTTCCTGGTTCTGGACGAGTACGCTTCGATCGCCCGGCAGGCCTGGCCCGAGGTACTGCGACCGGCGTTGGCGGATAAGCAGGGTCGCGCCTTGTTTATCGGCACTCCGCGCGGCTACGACCATTTCTACGACCTGTACCAGAAGGCGCAAAGCCAGGCGCATTGGGCCACCTTCCAGTTCACTACCGAAGAGGGCGGCAACGTCTCGGGCGACGAACTGAAAAGCGCCACGCATGAACTGGACGAGCGCACATACCGGCAGGAGTTTCAGGCCAGTTTCGAGAACCTCACCGCCGGTCTGGTGTACTACGCTTTCGACCGGACCAGGAACGTAGAGCCCTTGCGCTACAATCCCCGATCGCCATTGTTCTGGTCGCTGGATTTCAACGTCAACCCGATGTGCTCGGTCATCGGGCAGCGGGAGGGAGACAACGTGTATGTTCTGGATGAACTGGCGCTGCCCGATTCAAATACATGGGCGGCGTGCGAGGCATTCTTAGGACGCATTGGACGCTGGAGCTCGCTCTCGCCGTATACCACCCACATCCAAGTCTATGGTGATGCGACCGGCCAGGGGCGGCACACGGCGGCCTCCCGTACCGACTGGCAGATCGTGCGGGATTTCTTTAAGCGCTACCCCTACCGCGTCAGCTTTCACCTGGCGTCCTCGAATCCACCGGTGAAGGACCGGGTCAACTGCGTGAATGCGATGCTGCACAATCAGGCGGGCGAGCGCCGCTTGCGGATTGACTCGGGCGCGAAACAACTCATCCTGGATTTTGAGCGCGTGCACTGGAAGTGCGACCTGAACGGTAACACCCTGGCCGACATCGATAAGTCCGACCCCCAGCGCAGCCATGTCAGCGACGCACTGGGGTATATGATCGCCCAAGAGTTTGGGATGCGGGGGAAGTACGGGGAAATGCGCGGTTTGCTTCAGTGACAATGGCCCTAAGGCGGTCGGCCCGCCGGACGTTCTCTGGCGCAAGGACAGCCCACGTTCCGACTTGCTTTTGAAGCCGCAGAGAGCGTGCATGGAACTGTGGAGTGAACGCCCAGAGACCGGAGGGCAAGACATGGACGTGTACGCGCAAATTGAGCAACTGCGGCGAATGCAGCCAGGCGAACTACGGGAGCGATACCGCGAGGTTTGGGGTGAAGAAAGCGCCGCCACAAACCAGCAGCACTTGATGCGGCGCATCGCCTGGCGGCTGCAAGCGCTGGCGGAGGGGGATCTCCCCCAGCGAGCGGTGGACCGGGCACGCCAGATTGCCAAGGATGCCGAGCTTCGAGATCAGGTTCCCTTGGTTTCGGGAAGACTCCCTCGCGCCTCCGGAAAACGCCGGCCGAATCGGCGCGACAGGAGGCTGCCTGCGCCCGGCACGGAGCTGAGCCGCGTATACCGCGACCAGACCATCGTGGTGAGGGTATTGGCACAGGGTTTTGAGTACGAAGGCCGGCGCTATCGTTCGCTCAGCGCGGTGGCCCGAGAGGCGACCGGCACGCGTTGGAACGGGCTGGTGTTCTTCGGGGTGGCGAAACGAGGAGAACCTGCCCCGCGCAAGCGCGGAACGACCGCCGTGAACCGAAAGGCCAGCCGTGCAGCCTAGCGGCGCTGGGACAACCCGGCCAGTCCGTTGTGCCATCTATACCCGTAAGTCGACCGAGGAAGGCCTGGAGCAGGATTTCAACTCGCTCGACGCGCAGCGTGAGTGCGCCGAAGCCTACATCCTCAGCCAGCGCCACGAACACTGGACGACCCTGACCCGGCGCTACGACGACGGCGGCTTGAGCGGAGCCAACCTCGAACGCCCCGCCCTGCGCCAACTCCTAGCAGACGTCGAAGCCGAAGCTGTTGACTGTGTGGTGGTGTACAAGGTGGACCGGCTCAGCCGCTCGCTGCTGGACTTCGCCCGCATCATGGAGGTGTTCGACAAGCGCGGGGTCAGTTTCATTTCCGTCACCCAGCAGCTGAATACCCGCAGCCCGATGGGACGGCTGACCCTGAACGTGCTTCTCTCCTTTGCGCAGTTCGAGCGGGAAATCATCAGCGAACGCACGCGCGATAAGATCTCGGCGGCACGGCGTAAGGGCAAGTGGATGGGCGGATACCCGCCGTTGGGCTACGACCCCGATCCGGTGACGCGGAAGCTGACGCTGAACCGAGCGGAAGCCGAACAGGTGCGGAGCATCTTTGCCGTGTTCGTGCGCTGCGAGTCGCTGGCCGACACACTCGAAGAGATCGAGCGCCGCGGCTGGCGGACCAAGACCTGGACCACGCGCAAGAACGAGCGCCGTACTGGCGTACGATTCGATCGCCCGGCGCTGGTGCGCGTGCTGACCAACGTGCTCTACGTCGGCGAGGTCAGCCACCATGGGCAGGGGTATCCGGGCGAGCAGGAAGCCATTGTGGACCACGCGATTTGGACGAAAGCCAACGAGCTGCTGAAGCACCGGAAGCGTGGCAGGCACCTTCGTCGGCGGAAGCGGCAGGGGGCCATCTTGGAGGGTCTGCTCCAATGCGCCATCTGCGGGAGATCCATGGGGCCGGGCTACACGACCAAACGCGGGCGCCGGTACCGGTATTACCTGTGCCAGACGGCGCGCAAGGGCGGAGCGAAGGCCTGCCCAGGCCAAATGATCTCGGCACGGCGAATCGAAAACGCCGTCGAGTCCAAGCTGTACCAACTGGTGGGCCAACCCGGCGGCCCGGTAGTCGAAGGCGGGTTCCCCGTAGACCCAGCGCAAGGGGACCCACTGGAGCCGGCTGATCAGCGTCGGCTCTGGGAGAATCTGATTGAGCGGATCAGCTACGATCATCGGGTCGAGCAAGCTTGCGTGCGCCTCAAAGACGGAGGCTCCGAGGGCGTGGAGTTCGCCGTCCGCGTTCGAAAATCCCCGTTTGATCGGCGCGCTCTTCTTCCCCGCACTGCGGGTGCTGTGGAGCACCTGCCCCGCGCCACGCGGCTGATGGCGTTGGCGATCCGCTTGGAAGGCTTACTCAAAGCAGGTACGGTTCAGAATTACGCGGACTTGGCCCGGCGCGAGGGGGTCTCGACCACACGCATCAGCCAAATCATGAAGCTGCGCAGCCTGGCCCCCGCCATCCAGGAGCAACTCCTGTTTTTGACCGAGGAAGCCGATCGGATACAGGAATCTGCGCTACGCCGCATCGCCGAAGAGATGGACTGGCGGCGGCAGGTGAAACTGTTCGCGGAGTTGTGAGCACGAAACGGAGCACTCCTGACGCGCGACGCTCGCACAGAACCTCGCGAGCAAAGTGGTGCCGGGTCCTAACCGGCGGCACCGTCGCGAGCGGCTACTCGCGATCGTGGGCGCTTTCCGCGCTTGCCTTGAGCAAACGGCACCACCGGGGCCGGTTCCGGGTTCAACGCGGTGACCTGGCTGTAGAAGTCAAAGGCCAGCCTCTGCCGCCCGAGGCTCAAGATCACCCGCTGATGCCGCTTCGAGATCGGATCGGGCCCGTCTCGGCTCCATCGCCATTCCATCGCCCTTTCCGCTTCGGTGCAGATTGGACTTGCATTTCAGGCGCACCCGAGTGATCCATGTCGTGACCGCGGGAATTACCGCCAAAGGAGAAACCATGACCTCGATTACAGAACCAACCAGCGCCGTCCCTGCCACGGCAGCGCCGGCGAAAGGCACCAAAAAGGCCAGCCGGGCGAAACGTGCGCGCCACGTCGCGCCCACGAAAGCCAGGGCGGCCAAGAAGGCCAGCCCCGTAAAGAAAACGCCAAAGGGCGCGAAACGGGCCCAGTCCGCCCGCGACGGCAGCAAGACCGCCAAGGTCCTAAACCTGCTGCAGCGGGCGGGCGGCGCGACCGCTAAGGAACTGATTAAAGTCACGGGCTGGCAGCCGCATTCCGTGCGCGGGTTCCTGTCTGGCACGGTGGGCAAGAAGATGGGGTTGACCGTTACCTCGACCAAAGGAGAGGACGGGGAGCGCCGCTACTCCGTCAAAGCCTGAATTCCCTCGGTTCGGTTCCTTACGCGCCGCCGGAATTTATCCCCGGCGGCGTTTTTCGTTGCTTGACCAAGCACCTTTCTCACGCGTGCTCACGCGCCAGCTTCTCCGGCGCAGGCCTTCACGGGTTGCGATTGCGTCCGCAATACCGCGGTGTAGATCACTCCATGCGCATCGGGTATAGCCGCGCCAGAAATGCGCTGGGCGAGGCAAACGGGCCCCGCGCAAACGAACCACCCAACGGAACCTCACGGCAATCGCTTCCGCAGTTCCGAGGGGCCCGGTTCCCGGTCGCAGCTGCCCTCGGACCACCCGCAAAAAAGCCGCCGTGGCTTACTTACTCTCCCGCGTAGGCCAGAGTTGACTGCTCCGTCCCTGACGAGCCATGAATGTCTGGGAGCGCAGACCGGGACCGTCCAGGGAATGGGGCCCGCCGCGAGTGCTCACAGCCGGCAGGTATGAAATTTAAATTTGTTCTGCTGGGGCCGGACGACGACCCAGACGGGCCCCGCCGCCCGCAGGCACGTGCCGCCAGAGTGCCCCCTAGCCAGTGCCGAGTGCTGCGGTACGAGCAGAGGGGGGCGGACATCATCCGCGTGGAACAGCGGGAAAATGGCCGTTTGAAAACCACGGCGGTAGCGAACTTCCACGCCCGGATTGTGCGCGATGTCATCCTGGACGATGGCCAGGAACAAAGGCGCCTTTTCGGCCTGGAAGCCGCGCTGGGCGGACAAAGGGTTGCCTTCGCTGTGTGCGCGGCGGAGTTCAGCCGGATGAGCTGGGTGCTCAACAAGCTGGGACCGCAGGCGATCGTCTATCCGGGTCAGCAACAGCATGCGCGCGCCGCGATCCAGTGGTTGTCCGGCGAGATTCGGCAAGAACACATCTTTGCCCACCTGGGGTGGAGGAAGCACGGCGAGCATTGGCTGTACCTGCATGCCGGGGGCGCCCTGGGTGCCGGCGGGATGCTGTCCGGCGTGCAGGTCCAAGTGCCGGCCGCTTTGCAGTCGTATCAAGTGCGATACCCGAAAGATCCCGAAGATCTGGTGCGAGCGGTCCGCGCGAGTTTGCATTGCCTGTCTGTGGCGCCCGACCGAATCAGCTTCCCGTTGCTGGCAGCCGTCTACCGGGCTCCGTTCGGCAGGGTGGATTTCAGCGTGTTTCTCACCGGCACAACGGGCGTGTTCAAGACTGCCTTGGCGGCACTGTGCCAGCAGCACTTCGGAGCGGGGATGGATGCCGGTAGTCTGCCTGCCAACTTCGCCTCGACGGAGAACGCGTTAGAGGGGCTGGCCTTCCACGCCAAGGACGCGCTGTTGGTAGTGGATGACTTTGCCCCGACCGGCAGGCACGGGGATGCCGAGTTGCACGGCGTCGCCGAACGGCTCTTTCGCGCCACGGGCAACCAGCAGGGGCGGAGCCGCCTGGGCGGCAACGGACGGCTGAGCGCGCCCCGGCCGCCGCGCGCGCTGGTGCTGGCAACGGGAGAAAAAGTGCCGCCAGTGCACAGCATTCGTGCCCGCCTGCTGGTGGTCGAGCTGGGACCGGGAGAGGTGAACCGGGCCACGCTAAGCGAGTGTCAGTGCGCGGGGCAGCAAGGACGATTGGCGGAATCGATGGGCGCATTCCTGAGTTGGATCGCGGGACGTTACGAGGAACGGCAGCAGCGCCTGCGGGCGCGGATGCTGGAAATCCGCAGCCGGGGCTCTGGACGTGCGATTCATGCCCGCCTGCCGGCGGCTTTGGCGGAGCTGCAAAGCGGGTGGGAGCTATTCCTGGAGTTCGCGGTCGAAGTTGGCGCGATCGGCAGGGCGGAACAGGAGGAACTCGCAGAGCGGAGCCAGAGAGCGTTCGCAAAGCTGTGCGCACTCCAAGCCACCTACCAGCAGGCCGGTGATCCCGCGTTGCATTTTGTGGCCCTGTTACCAGCTGCGCTGGCCTGCGGACGTGCCCATGTGGCGGACCGCCGGGGTAGGGTACCAGACGAGGCGGCGGTGTGGGGCTGGCAGCGCAAACCTACTGGCCGCCGGTGGGTGCCGCGGGGTACCCAAATCGGTTGGGTGGCCGGGGCCGACCTATTTTTGGAGCCGGCGGCCAGCTATCAAGTGGCCCAGGAACTGGCCGGGGCTAATCGCTTGGTGGGCGAGCAGGCGCTACGCCACCGGCTGCGCGAGCGCGGCCTTCTGGCCAGCATTGACGCAGGCCGCCAGATGGTACAGGTACGTCGCACCTTGGAGGGCAGCCCGAGACAGGTGCTTCATCTGAAAGCCCGTGCTCTAGTGCAGGTGAATTCAAGAGCCTCTCCGACGTTGCCGTTCCAGCCGACGGAACGGCACTAACCATAAGAGCCGTGCTCAATCATTGTCGGGTTTGTCGGGTCTCTGGCGCCAGGGTTGTGCCCTCCATTGTTTGCTAGTCCTTTACTTACAGGGGAAAGGTCAACGTTCGAACGGAAATTCGGAATGGACCCCAGCACGCTGGCGCCGTGCGAGAGCGGCGAGTGGGAACCGGGCGGGGTTATGGCGGCGCGGGCTGGGCGCACGGGCAGTCGATCACCTCGACGACGCTCACCGCCGCAGTCGCTGCAGCCGGCCTGCCGCAGTCGACGATTCAAATGCAGCCGGATCGCTTATTGGAGTCGTTAACAAGAGTTCGAACTCATCGCGGGGAGCCAAACTATTTCTCTCCGAACCCAGCCTGCCGATTCGTTAACGCCATCGGCCTGCCCACCTCTGTCGTAGTCCCGCCAGATATCCCCAATTCCGCCATACATTCCCAGACGCTCCTGTTCTCTCGTTCCGGCCTCGGAGAACCGTTGTCGTTAGCCGAGTGAGTCGCCTGCGGCGCACCTGCGCCCGACTTCTCCATCTCTCTGGAGAACGCCCACGCGCGGTTAACGCCGTCGTCGTCTCGGTTTCCACTTTTCGAACTCTTTGCGTATGTTTACAGCGGAGTGTGTCTCGCACACTCTAGCAGCATCCAGTGGCCAGTCGGCCTGAATTGGCGGGAGGCGTGGTGGGGAGCCGCTTAGCGCCCCTTCCGCTCTCGCGCCAGACGGTCCGCCGTGCGTTTCTTCGCGGCAGCCAGTGACGGCTTCTTTAGCACGGGCTTTGCGCTCAGCGGGCGTCATGTTCTCCGCTGCTGTCTTGCCGCCCTTCGCGCCGATCTGCCCCATGGCCTTCCCGCAGTCCGGTCGAAGAGCGAGTTAGCTGTCCCAGCTAACCACAAGGTTGTACAATCCGAGTCCAGGGCCGCCGTGCGAAGAATCCCTGAAGACTTGCGAACGGAACTGACAGCCGCGTTCCAACGGTACTTTGAGCGCTTGTTTTTCTGCTGGGCGGCGGTGGAATGCCTGGTTGTGATTCCGTTCTTCTCCGCCAGAAAACTTTGGAGTTTCGCCATCGTAGCCGTATTGCTGGCAACTTTCATCGCCCTCCCACGGTCGTTGCGTCATTTTGGCCACGTCAGAATCGCGGGCTGGACGCCCGCAGTGTCCGGCGGACATGATGACCGTCTCGATTGAGACTCTGGAAGCCTTGCTGGATGCGAGCTTCCGGTTTCACTCAGGCGCTTGTACGAGGATCCTGGTCCTCGACGGTTCGGGCAATCTTTATTTCACGGACGCTGGCAACAATGTGGTCCGAAAGATCTCGACGGATGGAAATATGGCTCTGGTGCAAACTCAGGCCAACGGGGATTCGGTTGGGTTCCGCCTGGCTGAGTGACCTGCGATGGGCTCAAGCAGCGAGTGCCGCGTTCCACAACTCCGACATCGTCGCCTTTCGGCCGCCCAACTTGCCGGTCTTGAATTGTCCTTTTTTTGATCTTCTCCGCTAACTCGACGCCGGAAATTGTAACCACCGCATTGTCGAATCGCTTGAACCCCAGCATGGGCCGGATTCGTTGCTTCACTCGGCGATGGTCCTGCTCCACCAGGTTGTTCAAGTACTGGCTGGAGCGGACCTTCACCCGCCGTGGAAGCTCGCCGGTCTGCTTCATTTCCCGCACCGCGCGATGCGAAGCCGCATAGGCGTCCAACGTGATCCTCGTGGGCACGCGAGTGTTCTTCATCGCGCTGCGGAGAAACGATTTGGCAGCGTTTACGTCCCGGTTTCGGCTGAGAAAGAATCCACCGTCTGGCCCGCTTTGTCGACGGCACGGTACAGGTACACCCAGTGTCCGTGAACCTTTATATAGGTCTCGTCCATCCTCCACGAGCCGCCGACGCAACGAGCGTAGCGCCGCCAGCGCTTTTCGAATTCTGGAAGGTAGCGCTGAACCCACCGCAGGATCGTGGTATGGGTCACCGAGATCCCTCGATCTGCCATCATCATCACCAGATCCCGCAAGCTCAGCTTGAAGCTCGTGTACCAGCTCACGCACAAAACGATGATCTGTCGGTCGAAGTGCCGTCCTTTGAACAGATCTTCGATCGGGACGAACCATTGCATCTCTTCATCATCGCCCGCCACCCACGCGTTTGCACCAGAGGCGTAGAAGTTACGATTGACGGCGTGATCTCGGCGACGCGGCCCACGGTCGCTCGTAACATCTTGTCGCGTGACTATTTGCGCGGAGCGCAACGCCCGCCCGTCCGATGCATCTAACCAGATGAGTGGCAGAAGGAGGCGAATATGTCAAAGAAACTTAGACTCCCTGCGCTGCTTCTTGCCACGGCGTTAGCACTGCTGGTCCCCACAACGGCTCTGGCAGAACGCCATGGCCGGGAACATAGACGCCACCAACATGGCCGGTTCGGCGTTTACTTCGGATATGGTCCATCGTACGGTGCCTATGGCTACTATGACCGATGGGGCTATTGGCAACCTTATCCGCCGTACTAACTGGCGCATAAGGTCGGCCCGTCTTCCGAGGCGTCCATCGACCAAGCTGGTGCGCGGGAAGCGCCGCACGCCGCGCACCAGCCTGATGTGAAAGGAGCGTGAGCGGATATGCGTTGATCTACATCGTGCTGACCCTCATCATCGTCGGGATGACTCTGTGGCTCATCGATACGTACATTCCGATGGCGGAGAGCATCAAGGGAATTCTCAACGTCGTCGGACTGATCGCTGTCTGCGTCTGGTTGTTAAGAAACCGTCGGCTTATGGTGGCAGGTTGTTAATTATCGATGGCGGCACTGAGAGCCACCTCTCAACCCAACGATCGGGTCAATCTGTTCTCCGTCGATCAGATAGGGAGGTGAGAACCGTGCCCAAACAGATGGACTCCGAAGTCACGAAACTGGGCGATGTTCTTGAATTTGTCGCCCAATGTCCCGAGGACGAACCGGATCGGGCGGTTCACGAACACTTAAGAAACGCTTGCCAGTTCCGGTCTAGCGGTATGTTTCTCGAGTATGTACAGGAACTCGAGTTCGCACGCCTGGCGGCCGAGAGTATTGCCGATCGCGGGAGTCGAAGAACCCTGGATCTTTTGATCGGGGAACTGATCGCGGATGCCGAGTCGACTTAATCCGGACCGTGCCGAGCGTCCGTCCAGATCATGGCAGGGCCACCTGGCCCTGCCTGACGCACTCCCAAGCGAACAGGTACATCCCCGCAGACCAGGCTTGATCCTGTGCGCCCATCGGGGTGCCGGTTTCACCATGGTGCCACTCGTTGAACTGCCCACATTGGTTCAACTGAGCGAGGCTGCGCAGAGCCACAGCAGCAGCCTCCCCACGGCCGCCTTTCACCAATGCAGCGACGTAGAATCCGCCGAGAAACGGCCACACACCGCCATTGTGATAGTGGTGCGGAGCGTTCAGCGACCCATAGTAATCACGCCAGTCAGGGTCGCCAGGCCGCACTACCGGGGTCAGGCTCCGTAGGGGCCAGATGTCCAGTGAGTATCGCGCGATGAAATCCAGGATGATATCACTCTGCTCCGCGTCGGCAACGCCAGCCAGAATGGCGAGAAAGGGGGTATTTACTTGACTCAGGTGGCCCCAACCTGTAGCATGGCCGGCTGTGGAGGAGTATCCCCGGAGTCTGGCCGATTTCGAGGCTCGGTTCGACACCGAGCAAGCGTGTCGGGACTACCTGTACCGGCTGCGA
>DATNJC010000220.1:0-13609 GCA_035604115.1 Bryobacteraceae bacterium
TCTAGGAACGCCCGGATCTGCTCCAGGCTCAACTTCTCTGAGGACTTCATGCGGATGATCAATCCCCAGCATGCCCTTCAGGCTCATCTTGTGTGAGAAACGAACCCCCGCTTCAGGCTCATCTTGCATGAGACAAGACTGTGACCGGCAATCCCGTCCAAAATGTCCGACAATAGAAAGTTGCGCGTCCGCCCCACGGCCCGCGCGCCCAGACGCCCGCTCCCAAATCAAAGGAATCGCAATGTTAAAAATCGACGCCTTCAATCACATCTTCCCCAAACGCTTCTTCCAGGAACTCATCGACGTCCCTAACTGCCCCAAGGACATCGGCAAGCGCGTCCGCAACATGCCCACCATCGTGGACCTCGACGCGCGCTTCAAGGTCATGGACGAGTTCGCCGACTACTGCCAGATCATTTCCCTGCCCCTGCCGCCGCTGGAGACCTTGGCCAACCCCGACAAATCGCCCGCGCTCGCGCGCATGGCCAACGACGGCATGGCCGAGTTGGTCGATAAACACCCCGCGCGCTTCCCCGGCTTCGTGGCCTCGCTCGCCATGAACAACCCCGAGGAAGCGGTGAAGGAAGCCATCCGCGCCATGGACGAACTCGACGCGTGCGGCGTGCAAGTGTACACCAACGCGGCCGGCATCGCACTCGACGCGCCGCAATTCAAGCCCCTGTGGGACGAGGTCGCCAAGCGCGACATCACCGTGTGGATGCACCCCGCGCGCGGCGCAGACTTCAGCGATTACGCCAGCGAGCCCCGCTCGCTCTACGAAATCTGGTGGACCTTCGGCTGGCCGTACGAAACCAGCGTAGCCATGGCGCGCATGGTCTTCTCCGGCTTCTTCGACCGCTATCCCAAACTCAAAGTGATCACGCACCACATGGGCGGTATGATTCCGTACTTTGAAGGCCGAGTAGGCTACGGTTGGGATGTGCTAGGAACGCGCACCTCCGATGTCGACTACGTGTCCCTGCGCAAGTCGATGAAGATGCGTCCAGTGGATTACTTCAAGAACTTCTACGCCGACACAGCCCTATTCGGCGGCGGCCCCGCCACGGTATGCGGACTAGCCTTCTTCGGCGTCGACCACTGCCTGTTCGCCTCCGACGTCCCCTTCGAGCCCGCGCCCGGCCTCTACATCCGCGAAACCATCAAGGTCATCGAAGGCCTAGGCCTCAGCGCCGAGGACAAGGACAAGATCTTCCGCCAAAACGCGCTAAAGCTGTTCCCAGTAAAGTCGCTGTCCGCAGCGCGCTAAAGCCCGTCACTAAAGCCCTTACTGAAGCCCTCAATGAAGCCCTTAACCAAAGCCCTTAGCTGAACCGTGGAGCACGCACTCGTGCGTGCCACGTCCCCACTCGTGGGGACGCAAGGCGGTGACCAGCAAAAAGGTTCGACTTTGAAATAAGCTAAAATCGCAACTTCCCCGCGAACTCAAAGTCCCGAGGATTCCCCGCCGTAGTGATCGTTCCAAACGCCGCCGATCCGAACGACCCGTTGGGATCGTTAAGCGGCGGCGTATTGCTGACGTTGAACGCCTCGGCGCGGAACTCCAGCTTCATCCGCTCCGTCAGGCGAAACGTTTTCCCAATCATCACGTCCGCGTTCTGCAACCCGGGCCCGCGCACGGGGTTGCGCGACGCGGTTCCAATCTTGAATTGCGGCGCCGCGGTGAACGCGGCCACGTTAAACCACTCCGCCACCGACCGGCCCGCGAAGTTGTTAGGATCGGCGATCAGATTCGGCCGCTGCGTAGCGAACCCCAGGCTCGAGTTCAAGTTCGTAGCCTGCGTGACCGGTACGGCGTCGCCGGATTGAATCCGCACCAGACCCGCAATCTCCCAACCCGAGATCTTCCACCACCGCGGAATCGCATACGTCCACCCCGCCGCCAAGACCTGCGGGATGTCGCCGCTCGATACGTCTTTTTCCAGATGCCGGTTGAACGCGTCCGAAGCGCCGGTGCTATTGAGGATCGGGCCGGTAAAGATGGTCTGCGAGAAGACGCTCGATGCATCGTCGAGGAGCTTCGAGAACGTATAGGCAAAGGTGAACGTGAGCCCGCCGGACAAGCGCTTTTCCAGCTTGGTCTGGAACGCGTTGTACTTCGAGTTCCCCACGTTGTCGCGAAACATCACCACGCTGGTAAACCGCGGGTACGCCCGCAGCAACTGCTGCTCGGCGAGCGTCGTCCCTCCGAGAGACGACGACGCCGGAATCTGACCGTAGTACGGATTTGCAACCTTGGTCAGCAAAGCCGCGCCCAGCGCCAGATCTTGCGATGGCAGTTGGTTGATGTTCGCATCCGGAATCCCCAGCCGCGTGTTCTTCGAGCCCAGGTATCCGGCTTCGAAGTTCAGGTTCTTGCCAAGGGTCTTCTGCACCGTGAAATTCCATTGCTGCGAATAGCCGGACCCGTTGTCGCGCTGCACGCCAAACACGCCCTGCCCCAGCCCCGAATTGGGGTTCGGCGCGCTCACCTGCACCGTGGGGCCGGCACTCAACGGGAAGGCCGCGTTAATGTTGTCCTGCGATTGTTGCCCCACCGTCTGAACAAACGGAAACTGCGGCAGCGTGAACGGAGTCGTGATGCCGCTCTGCTCGAAATACATCAGCCCATAACCTGACCGGAGCACCAGCGAATCGCTCACTCGATACGCCAGGCCCGCGCGTGGACCGAAGTCGCAGCATTCCAGGTTGCGCGAGGTGTGCGGGAAGTCCAGGACCTGCGTATTCAAGTTAAACACGGCGCCTTGATTGTGCACTTCCGTCGACGGGAAATTCAGCGTGTAGCGCGTGCCCAGCTTCACCGTAAGCCGGTTCGACGCGCGCCACTCGTCGCCCACGAAGAACTCCGCAATGTGGGCGCGTTCCTGAATCACGTTCTTCTGAATGTCGATACTGAACGCATTCACCTGCCCCAGCAGCAGCGACGCCATCGCGTTGCCGCCGGCCGCGGTGGAACTGTTGGTGCCGGTCGTGTTAATGGTGAACGATCCCGTGGGGTTCGGAGGATTCAACACATCCAACGCCTCGCGCCGCAGATCCATCCCGGCCTTGATGGTATGGCGGCCGCGCACCAGCGACGCGGTGTCCAGGTATTCCGTCACAGAAGTGGTGAAATTCGAATTGGCGGCGGTCGTCGGTCCGATCTGCTGATACCCCGCGACGGCAAAGATCGGCAGCACCGCGGCAAACGAGTTCGCCGGAATTCCCGGAACCGTTAGACCTCCGTTTTGCAGCGATGTTTGCACCAGATCGCGGCGCGTGTAGCCAAAGCGAGCCTGATTCAACATCGACGTCGAGATGGTCCAGTCGTCTTCCGCCACCACGCCATCTCCGCGCGTGATCGCATGTCCGATGACGCCGGTAGTGAGGCTCCCGCTCCCATCCGGCAGCGGCGTCACCGGCGTGTCGTCGTCGCGCAAGTAAGAATAGCGCGCGAAGAACCGGTTGCGTTCGGCAAAATAGTGATCCACGCGGCCGTCGAACTGGTCCTGGTTGTCGGGCTCCACCGCCGTCCGAACGTAATTGTTGGCCGTCCCCGGCAGGTTCGCCAGCGGGTAATGCGCCAGCACCTGCTGCCCGACAGAATCAAAGCGCGCCAGTGGAATGGTGTTGTTTGGAAACACCTGACGCGGAGTCGTCGCAGGATCGTAAATCGCCTGTGAGAACACGCCCTGCCGCTGCGACGCCAGCGGCACCGTGCTGAACCGCGTGGTGCCGGTGCGCAACCGCGTGCCCTGCCAGTCCACGAAGTAGAACGTTTTGTTTTTCCGTATCGGACCACCCACCGCGAAGCCGTATTGATTGCGGCGGAACTCCGGCTTCGGCCCCGCGGGCGCGAAATAATTGCGCGCGTTCAGCGCCTCGTTGCGCAGGAACTCAAAGATCGTGCCGTGCAGCGCGTTGCCGCCCGATTTACCGATCACCATGACCGTGCCGCCGTTGGATCGGCCGTACTCCGGCGAATACGCGTTCAAATTGACCTTAAACTCCGCGATTCCGTCGATCACCGGATAGAACGCCACCTGCCCCGGTTCGGGCTGGAGCACGCTGATTCCGTCGTAGAGATACTCATTGGTTCTCGGGCGGCTGCCGTCGATGCGCGGCAGCAGGGAACCTCCGCCCGGCAGCGCGACACCGGGCGACAAGGCCACCAGCGGAATAAAGTTGCGCCCATCGAGAGGCAAGGTTTCCACCTTGTTCTGGTCCACGGAGAAACTCACGGCCCCCTCCGCCGTCTGCAGCAAAGGCGCGGCCGAAACCACCTCCATCGTGTTACTCGTCTCGCCCACTTGCAGCTTCACGTCCAGCGCCACCTGCTCGGCCAGCCGCAGCATGATTCCGGATTGCTGGTACTTACGGAATCCAGCGCATTCGACGGTCAACACGTACTCGCCCGCGGGCAGTCCCAGAAGGTGATATTCACCCCGGTCGTCGGTGCCGGCCTCGAAGCGAGCTCGTGTGGCCTGATCCTCGGCCTGCACCCGCGCTTTCGATACAGCCAGCCCGGAAGGATCCAGAATCATTCCGAACAACTCCGCCCGCCCAGCCTGTCCCAGGCTCGGTACGGCCGTGGCCAGAATCAACAGTAGGTAGTCCTGTTTCCATGTCATTGTCTTTTATCTTATACAGCATTGACTGACACGGATGCAAGGGCGATGGGTGGCCCCCGCCCGAGTTTACTTCTGGAGCCGCACAACTTCCAAGGTTTCCAGCATTCGCACGGAGCGCGCTCCGGCTTTGTCGTTGGGGCATACGAGCCGGAACGGACCTTGAGAACCAGTCAGGGGCTTGCCATCCCGCTTATCGGCGACCAGGATCGATTCGTTCCCGAACTCCGCGGCGATCTCGCCGATCGCAAACACCACCTGATAGCCGTCGTGCGCCTTGGCGATTACGTAGGTCGTAAGAGCCTTGCCCCGCAAGTCTCCGCCCAGTGGAGCTCCGGCGCGCTGCAGGACATCGCGCAGCAACACGCCCTCGTACTTCGCCGTCGTCCCGTCCGAGTCGGTCACAGAAACTGTTTCACGAGGCAATTTGGCGAGATCGTCGGCTTTCCATAGCAGCGGCTTGGGGACATCGCCGCTCACCGCCAGAGTCCCCGGAGTGGCTTGCTCCGCCGTCTGGCCGTACGCCATGCGCAAACAAAAGCCCAAACAAACCGCTGCCCGCGCGAACCTTGAAGCCCGCAATCTGACTTGCATAAGTGTCATTGACATACTCCTTTTAGTCCTAGGGAACCCGGTAGCCGGACGCCGCAAGCACGTCACGGCCCGCGCCTTCTCGAAGGAACGTGGCAAACCTCCGCGCAGCCGCGGCGTGCCCCGCATTGGCCAAGATGCCCAGTTCCTGCACGACCGGCGCGTGCAACGCCTCACCGACTTCGATCGACCGGCCGCCATCCCCAAGGATCAGTGATTTTGCTGTGAACACGGCATCCGCGTTGCCCGATGTGCCGTACTGGCGAGCCATGTTGATGTTCTCGGCATACACAATCTTGCTCTGCACCTGCTCCCACACGCCGCTACGTTCAAGGGCTTCCACAGCCGCCTGACCATAGGGAGCCAGTTCCGGCTTGGCCACGGCGATGACGCGCACCTCGGGCCGAGTCAGATCCTCGATTCGCGTTATCTTGGCCCGACTTCCTGGAGGAACCCACAAGGACAAGACACCCACCGCATAGGCCGCCCGCCCGCCCGAAGCCAACAGCCCCTTGTCTTCCAATTCCTTGACATGCGCGGCGTCCGCCGACAAGAACACATCGAAGGGCGCCCCATTTTCGATCTGTTGGGTAAGTTGGGCCGTCGACGCGAAGCTGTACACCGGGTGGATTCCGGTGGCCGCCTCGAACTTCTGGCCCAATACTCCCGCGACTTGCGTCAAGTTCGCCGCGGCGGCGACGGCAAGCTCGTTCCGTTCCGGAGCCCCGGGGTGTCCGGGGTTGCCGCACGCCTGAGTCAACATGGCGCCTAGCGAAAGAATCGCGAACCGGACCCAATTCAGACGTGTTAGTGTGGAAATCACAGGCGTCGTTTATCTACGACGATACCACGATGAAACAGACAGCCGTCTCCATTGAGAACAACTTGGCCAAGCGGCGGCAAGCCCGAGGCATCTCCGCGGCGCACCTGGCCCACGTGACCGGCGTTACGCGCCAGACGATTTACGCCATCGAAGCCGGCAGCTACGTGCCCAACACGACCGTGGCGCTGAAGCTGGCCCGGGCCCTCGACGTCACTGTCGAAGAACTGTTCGCTCTGTCCGAAGATCTTCCGCAACCGGAACTGCGCACGCTCCAGGCACAACTTCTTCCTGGAGCCGACGCACTTCAGCCCGGGCAGCCTCTCCAGCTCTGCCGCGTCGACAAGCACATGATGGCGTCGCCGCCTTCGCCCCTCCCCTGGTATCTTCCCGCCAGCGACGCCGTTCTGGCGGCGAAGCCGGCGCGCGCCTCGAGGAAGTCCGCGAAAGCCACGGTGCAGGTATTTCAGCCCGACGCGGAATTTCGCAATCGGATTCTCATCGCCGGCTGCGACCCGGGCATTTCCGTGCTGGCGCGGCACGTACAGGCCGCTGGAATCGAGTTGGTGCTGGCGCATAGGAACAGTTCGCGAGCCCTGGCGCTGCTACTGGACGGAGCAGTGCACGTCGCGGGCACGCACCTGCGCGATGAATCCAGCGGCGAGTCCAATCTGCCCGAAGTGGGCCGCCGCTTTCCGAAGAACTCGGTCGCCGTGGTGTCGTTCGCGGTGTGGGAAGAAGGCATCGTGACAGCCCGAGGGAATCCCAAACAGATCCACTCCGCCGCGGATTTCGCGCGTGCCGAGGTCGCCATCGTCAACCGGGAAAAAGGCGCCGGCAGCCGGCTCTTGCTGGACACGCAATTGAAACGCCTGCGGATTCCCGCCGCCGCCGTCCGCGGATACGACACGGCTGCGGAAGGCCATCTGGCGGCGGCGTGGCAGGTGTATTCCGGATCCGTCGACGCCTGTATCGCCACCCGGGCCGCCGCGCGCCGCTTCGGTCTTGGATTCCTTCCACTGTCCAGTGAACGTTACGACCTGGTGATTCGCCGCCCGCACCTGGAGCTTCCCGCCATCGAGACCCTGCTCGACGTGCTCGGCCGCGTGGGCTTCCGCCGCGAACTCGAAGGTCTCGGCGGATACGAAACCAAGGTCGCCGGCCAGCGCATGATGTAATGTGGAGCACGCACTTATGCGTGCCACGTCGGCACTCTTGCCGTCGCCTGGCAGGATTCTGGCAAACCGCCATGCGTCGCGTTGAGTCGCGACGTGGCACGCATAAGTGCGTGCTCAACACCTATGTCAGCGCCGCCCGGAGCGCTCAATCTTGTGCTTGAGTGCCTCGGCGATGGGCCCGAGATCTTCCACCGCCACGCGCATCTTACGCCGCCAGTTCGGATGCTGCCAGGTGCTCGCGGGAAGATTCTGCTGCCCCGTCTCGCCCGTCAGGTCCTCCTGATTCACGATCGCCAACGCGCACGGCGTCGCGAGTACCAACCCCAATGGATCGCCACTGAACCCGGCCGCCTCCAGGGCTTCGCTCAACCGCGCGATTTCGTGGCGCCGCGCGGCCCATTGCTCCTGATACTCCGACTCGCCGATCAGCCCGGCCGCCTTGCGCGCCTCAATGTCATGCCCTTCGAAAAACCCAGCGGCCGTCGGCAAATCGTGCGTGCTGGTGGAAACCGCCGCATGCCGCGGATACTCTCCCGGACCGCGAAAACGGCCGTCGAAATCTCTCTCGAACCACAACAACCGGTAACCGAGAATTCCCGTCTCTTCGAGTTGTCGCCGCACCTCGCCCGTTACCGTTCCCAGATCCTCGCCGATGACGATGAAGTTGCCTCGCACGCTTTCGAGCGCCAGCACGCCCAACAGGTCGCCTTCGTAATCCTGTACATAAACGCCATCGGCCGCGGTAAGAGCATCCGGAATCCAGAACAAGCGGAAGAAGCGCATCACGTGATCGATTCGCAGCGCCCCGCCATGCCGCGCGTTCCTGCGAATCGATTGTGCGAACAGATCGTAGCCGTTTTCCCGGTGCGCCTCGCGGTCCGGAGGTGGAAAACCCCAGTCCTGCCCGCTGGGCGCCAGCGCATCCGGAGGCGCTCCCACACGCGCGCCCGTCGCATAGAACGTCCGCAAGGCCCACAGGTCCGCGCCGAAACGATCGGTAGCCAGCGCCAGATCGTGATACAAGCCGATCTGCATGCCCGCGGCCAGCGCGTGCGACTGCGCTTCGGCGAGCTGGCGGTCGATCTGCCACTGCAAAAACTTGTAAAACAGAACGTCGCTCGAATGTTGCGCCGCGAATTCTTCCACCGCGGGCGCCCGCGGATCGTGATACTCCACCGGCCAATCCGGCCACACCCACACGCCCGGATGATTGCGGCGGATAGTCTCGTCGAGCGCGCAGTACACGGCGTAGTTGTGAAGCAACTCGCCTTCCTCGCGAACGTACTCCTCGAAGCCGCCAACGTGCCCGGCTTCGTGAAACCGCTCGAATGCCCGCCGCAGAGCCGCCAGCTTCGCCGCCGCGACGCGTTCGTACTCGACGAACTCGGTCGCGCGCAACGCGGCCAACTCCTCTTCCGGCTTTTCACCGCCTTCGAACCCCGGCACGCGCTCGACGTCGAGATACAGGAAATTACGATACAGCGAGCACTGCGGCAAGTACGGACTGGTGTTGTAGGGTTGTCGGTTGGCGATCGCGTGCAGCGGATTCAGCGCCACAAAGGCCGCCCCGGCGCGCGCGAACAACTCCACCACCGCGTGCAAATCCGTGAAATCTCCACAGCCCCAATTGCGCGCCGAACGCAGACCGTACAAACTCAGCGCCACGCCCGCGATTCTTCCCTCGATCGACCGCGCCCGCCGCGGACACACGATGAACCGCGCTTCGCCGAACAGTTCCAGCTCGGGCTCGCACACAAAGTACAACCGCATCTGGTGATAGCCGAGCCTTAACCCCGCCGGCAACGGCAAGCGCTTGGCGAGGAACGTCGCTCCTTCCGGCCCATCGAAACGTTCCAGCTCGTGCAGCTCCGGCAACCAGAACCAGTGGTGCTCGAGATCGCCGTTCTCCCACTGCAATTCCAACTTGATCGTTTCCCCGGCGCGCTCTTGTGGAACGTGCACGCGGATCCAGTTGGGCTGGTCCCCCGTCCCCGCTTCGCGCACGGCTTCGCGCACCACGAGGCAAGGCTCCAGCGGCCGCGACCAGCGCGCCAGCCCCCGCCAAGTCAGCGCCGTTTCGAGGGCCTCGTCGCTCGACGAGGGCAGGCCCAGCACCTCCAGCGTTTCGCGCAAGGTCTGGTCCGCGGCGGGATGCCGGCGGCCCCAGGTGTCTTCGTACTCCAGTTCGATTCCGCACGCCGCGGCGGCACGCTCCAGAGTTTGACGGCTGGGAGGCAGCGCTTCGGTGTGGGCTTGATCCGGGGCCATTTCTTAGTGTATCTACGTTAAGCCGTCCCCGTGCCGGACCTACGCGCGTGCAATAATGGTGCTCGTGGAAGACGTCAAATTCGAATTGAGCCAACCCCCGGAGTTATTCGCGCGCGTCGATACGGAGCCGGAGGCCGACCCCTACGGCGAGTCCGTGCTCACCACTACGCTCGACAAAGCCATCAACTGGGCCCGCAAGAATTCCATCTGGCCCATGAGCTTCGGCTTGGCCTGCTGCGCCATCGAAATGATGTCCATGATCGCCTCGCGTTTTGATATTTCCCGGTTTGGGGCTGAAGTGATGCGCGGTTCCCCGCGCCAAAGCGACCTGATGATCATCGCTGGACGCGTGTCTAATAAGATGGCGCCCGTCATCCGCCGCTTGTACGAGCAGATGCCCGAACCGAAGTGGGTCATCTCCATGGGCGCCTGCGCTACATCCACGGGAGTGTTCTCCAACTACGCTCTGGTGCCGGTGAATCAAGTGATCCCGGTGGACGTCTACGTTCCCGGCTGCCCGCCGCGCCCCGAGCAGTTGATTTACGCCATCACCCTGCTGCAGAAAAAAATCGAGCAGGACACCAACGTGGTGGCGAAAATCCTCAACCTCGCGTAATCCCTCGGGAGCAATCTACCTCGCGTCCGCCACCGCCTTCAGGTCGTATTTGACGCTGGAGTTCACGATCTCTTTCAGACTGTGCCAGCTCCACCGCTCCCAGAATCTCCACCACGTTTACTTCTGTGGCTTCGGAGGCCCACCTATTCCACTGCGTTGATATTTAAGGCGCCTACGAAAGGGAGGCTGCCGCCGTAGATCCTGTCAACAGCATATTCCACCTCCTTATCAATGAGTTTAAGTATAAACATCGCAATTATCAAAAACGAATGGCACTATCGCCCGTGTACGAAGCGGCGATTTATGGCCGTAAGGAAGAACAAATCGAATACCATAAGCTGCTGACGAAGGCGGTGTGGCCGTTCGGCGCTCGCCGACGAACGGATTGCTGGTGGTGTGTCCATGAATTTCAGATCTTCTCGTATGAGGTGAAAACATGACGAAAATAGAGTCAAAAAGTTTGCCGGGGCAGGACAGGAAATCTGCTTTGGCTCCGGGCCGTTGTCGCTTGCTAGTTGGATTGATGGGCTTGTCGTTGCCCAAGTGGCGTCCGCACAAACTCCTCAGGCTCAACCGTCCGTCTATCCGGCGCCGCCAGATGGCTTCAACGTGGTGGAAGCGTCGGACTCGGAGTTGGCAATCTACGGGTTCCCGGCGAGGCCACCTCTAGGATCAACAGCGTACAATACCTGGGCAAGTAGGATGGCGAACGTGAAAACGCGAGTTGCCAATCCAGTCGTGCAGACGACCAACATACAAAACACCGGCGCTATGAAGCCCTAGGCCGGTTCAGGCGCAGGCGGTAGCAGTTATAACTGGAGCGGGGTCCTTGCGAACGGTGTGGGAGGGTATTTCTTACAGAATGGTAGTTTTGTCGATGTATCGTTCCAGGTGCCCACGCTTATCCCACCGAAGACCGATCCATATTGCCAATATGGGCCTTACATGACTTCGGTATGGGGCGGGATGGACGGCTGGTATCAATTCCCCGGCGCCAATGATGTTCTGCAGGCCGGCGTCACCATAAGCACGTGTAATCCGACCTCTCAGGTGCAGTATCAGGCGTGGTACGAGTGGTGGAACTCGCAGTGCTACAATTTCGGCAACCTGCCCCCCTGCTCCATGCAGAACGTAAGTCTTACGGTTAACCCAGGAGATTGGGTGTATATCCGAGTTGCCTATTATACCTCCGGTAGCAACAATGGCAACAATGGTTACAATGGCTACGCTTTCATCTCCAACCAGACCACTGGGAAATATTATCCACCAGTCCAGTTTAATGAGGCAGCTCCCATCAATTCCACCACTCTGTACCAAGGCGCCAACGCTGAATGGATCGTGGAGCGCCCGTCGTGGAACAACGTCACTACCGATCTGGCAAACTACAGTGGCCACGCAGGACCAAGTGGGACGGAAGTGTGGTTGGCTGCTGACTATGGCACTAACTCCACTGGCGCGTGGAGTATAGGTTATGGCTCTGAGAGCACAATTAGCGTCGCGTACATGACTTGTCCGCCCTGGAACCCGATCAGCAACTGCTCGAGTTTGAAATGGGGGACTGAGCTTTCGGTCGGGGTTTACTACCCACCCAACCCAAACGGCGGGTACTACGGCGTGTTTGCGTACCCGACGGGCCCGGTTGTCCAGCAATAGAGAGGTACGCGATGGCGGACTCGGGGAATGAGCGAGCCTGTAGCAGGCCCTGCCCATGCGATGCTAGGTCTTGATGGGCATCCTCTTACATAGTCGGCTCCTGCTGCTCCTCTCGTTTGCGGTCTCCGCGGGTGCACAGGCGATCCTCACATACCAGATCGCCAACAATTACAACTTCATCCAGCCGGGCCTGCCGAATTACGGCATCGCCCAAGGGTCGATCTTCGCGCTTCAGGGAACCAGCCTGGCGGCGTCTAGGGCGTCGCAGGGGGTACCACTTCAAACCGACTTAGGAGGAACAGAAATCGCTGTAACGGTCAACGGCACCACCACAAACGCCATCCCGTACTACGTTTCGCCGCAACAGATAACTGCCATTCTTCCCTCCAAAACGCCGGTCGGGGACGGCACCGTCACAGTAACTTCCGGCGGTAAGCAGACGGCTTCCGGTCCAATTCATGTCGTTCAAAGCGCCTTCGGGCTGCTGACGCTCCCCAATTTGAACGTCTTGAACGTCGCCCAGGTACAGGACGCCAGTCAGGGCGGCAAACTATTGAGCCTGTCCAACGCGGCCAATCCCGGCGAGTTTCTTACTCTTTGGGGATCCGGGCTGGGTCCGGTTTCGGGGGATGAAACGCAGTATCAAACTCCGGGCAATCTGACTGGACCGATCGAGGTAGACATCGGCGGCGTCCCCGCGACGGTCACCTATCACGGGCGGTCGATCTACCCGGGGCTGGATCAGATAAACGTGATTGTTCCTTCCGGGATCTCGGGGTGTTCTGCGTCCCTGGTTGTCGTGGCAGGCGGGGTGCCCAGTAACGTTGCCACGGTTCCGGTGCCGTCCAGCGGACGAATCTGCTCGGACCCTGAACTGATCCCGCTGACACCGGACGAGTACCAAGGGCTGTTGAGCCTCGACAATGTAAACACAGGGTTTATCTCGCTGGTCAAGCTTACAACCGCCAACGCGGCGGCGGGTTCCACGACCAGCGATTCCGCCAACGCGGTCTTTCAAAGCTACACCAGCCAGCAGGCCACGTCCGCCGGCTTCCTGCCCCAGACATCGATCGGGAGTTGCATTACTTATATCGAGGGCGGGCCTCCTCCGTACTTCACCGCACCTGTGGAACTGAACGCCGGTCCGCAGATCAATGTGAGCGGGCCAGATGGCCTCCTCGCGTTGGTCCGCTATGCGCAGATCTATCCCGAGCCGCCTGATACGTCGCCGCCAATCATCCCCCCTACCGGCGGCACTTTCACGTTCGATAACGGCTCGGGCGGGCCGGATGTTGGCCCCTTCACAGCAAGCTTGACCGTGAACCTCGCTAACCCCTTGGTGTGGACGAACGGTTCCGCTATCACGGCGATCAACCGCGCGAGCGGCCAACAAATCACATGGACTGGTGGCATCCCCGGAAGTTACGTTTCCATTTACGGATACACGTTCGCTCACGAATACAGCCCCGCCGCAAACGGGTCTGACGTGTACACGTACCTCACCTGCAGCGCTCCGATTTCGGCCGGACAGTTCACCATCCCAGCCGCAGTGCTGGAGAGCCTGATGCCATCCGGAACGGTGCTTGGGGGAGGACTTCCGCCCGCTGGCAACGGTTATCTGTTCGTCGTCAACCAGACCGTCCAGCAATTCCAAGCCCCCGGCATGGACCTTGGCCTGATCCTTTTCGGCGCGGGAAGCGGCATTTCTGTTCCGTTCAATTAGACCATTTTCTGAGATAATATAGACCAGCTCTGGCGATCCGGCTGCAAGCAAGAGATGGCGAAGGCCTATTCTGACGATCTACGACGGAAGTTGTTGGAGGCGCATCAGCAGGGGGAAGAGAGCCTGGAAGAGTTA
>DATNJC010000221.1:0-9330 GCA_035604115.1 Bryobacteraceae bacterium
TCGCAGCCGGTACAGGTAGTCCCGACACGCTTGCTCGGTGTCGAACCGAGCCTCGAAATCGGCCAGACTCCGGGGATACTCCTCCACAGCCGGCCATGCTACAGGTTGGGGCCACCTGAGTCAAGTAAATACCCCCTTTAACCGGATTAAAGTTGCTGGCGATGCCGGTGGTAAAAGCGTTTTGCGCGGTCAGAAACCCGGGGCTTCCCGGAGCCCCTTGACTGATCGTACCGAAGATGGCCAGAGGACCGTTGATCCCCTCCCCCGCGCTTCCGGTCCGGTTAAAAAACGAATAGCTGATGCCGTAACCGGCGCGAATTACGGTCTTTTCCGCGACATTGTAGGCCAGACCGATGCGTGGGCCGAAATCCTTGTAGTCGGGATTCACCAGAGCCCGGTTGAACAAGCTGCCGCCAGTGGCCCGCACCAGGGAGTTGGTGGCCGGATCGAAATTGGACCAATAGTTGTCTCGATCCCAGACCGGAGTGGAGAATTCCCACCGGAGTCCGACGTTCACGGTGAGCTTCGGAGTCACGCGCCAGTCGTCCTGAGCGTACAGCGAGTTGACGTGCTGCCGCAGGTTGGTCACCAAGGCATTGCCTAGCTGGATGGTGCTGGGCAGACCGAAATAGAAGTCGGCTAGATCGTAACTGTTCACGCTGGTCGAATCGGTTCCGGGGGTGCAGCCGCACTGGGCCGCCGTGGGCTTGCTGTATTGCCCGCTGTAGGTGAGCTGGCCGTACAAAGGATTGATATCCAGCACTTCCGTTCGGACCGCCAGAAACTCGTAGCCCACTTTGATGGAATGGCGGCCCCTCACGATTGAATAGTTCAGCTTCGGGTTGAAGGACGTTGGATTCTGGAACTGCGGATTCGTCGATTGCCGGCCGATCGTGGGACTATTGAAACTGCCGATCACCTGGCTGTTAAAGCCGCCGGCGAGGTTAGGGCTGGTGGGCAGCCCTTGAATTCCGAAGAGGGATTGCAGGCTTGGCCCGCCCAGGTTCGGCGGCTGCTTGCCGCCCAGCACGTGATTGAATCCGAAGCGGAATTCAAGAAGCGAGGATGGCGTCACCGTCCAGGTATAACCGGCGGCCGCTTGCTGCTGAATCGCGTGGATGTGACCGTTTCCGTCTCCGCCCGAAGGCCCCGGATCGGCGGGCCCGAAGAATTGAAGGTCCTTCCTCTGGCTGAAGCGGAGAAACGACGTCATCTTGGCATTGATCACGTAGTCGAGTTTCGCATCATACTTATCGCTATAGTCCTTGATAGGGATGGTTTCTTCGAGGTTGTTCGAGCGGCCAGCCGCCGTGGGAGGGGCCAAACCGGCCAGGCCCGCGAGGGCGAACGGGCTGATTGCAGTAAGGGGGATCTGAGTGTTGGCCGGATAAACTGCGCCGGTCAGCGGATTGACCAACGTCGTCGGAAGGATTCCCTGGCGATCGGTTGCGCTCGGAAGACTGTAGAAGTTGAGATAACCCTGCAACTGCCGGTAGCCTTCGTAATCGACGAAGAAGAACAACTTGTCCTTGATAATCGGCCCGCCAACGGTGGCGCCGAACTGATTGCGGTGCAAGGTCGGCTTTTGGAAGGTCGCCGGACGGGCGCCGAAAATGTAGCCGATAGCGTTCAAGTCGGTGTTGCGCAGGAATTCGTAAGCTGTGCCATGCAACTCATTGGTACCCGACCGTAGCGCAGCGTTGATCACGCCACCACCCACACGGCCGTATTCGGCGCTGAAGTTGCTAGTGATCACTTTGAACTCGGCGAGGGCGTCCGGGGAAGCCTGGACTACCTGGCTGGAATAATTCTGGTTGCTGGTTCCGTAGGAGTTGTTGTCCAGACCATCCATTAGGAAATTGTTATAGGTGCTGCGCATGCCGTTCACGTTGAACGCGCCCTCGCGCGGAGTTGAAGTGGGCCCGAAGGCGAGCGCCTGGGGCGAGATGTGGACGTTAGTAGCCAGCAAGGCGAGCGTCGCGTAATCGCGGCCATTCAACGGCAATTCCACGATCTGCTGGGTGTTGATGACCTGGCTGTGATCGCTCGTATCGGTCTCTAACACCGCGGCGGCAGCGTTAACCGTAATCTCGGTGGTCACCTCCCCGACCTGCAAGGTGGCGTCGACGCGCTGGCGCGCTTCGACATCTACCCGAATATCCTTGCTGGTGAATTTGGAAAATCCGGTCAATTCCACGCTCACCGTGTATTGGCCCACTTTGACGTTGAAAAAATCGTAATTGCCGGCTTCGTCGGTAGTGGTCTTGGCCTCGACTCCCGTACCCTGGTTGATCAAGGTGACGGTGGCCTTCGAAACCGGGTTTTGGGAGGGATCCCGAACCGTACCCAACACCTCCGACGTTTCAAACTGCGCGCAGGCCAGGGAACCAACGAACAGAAATGTAAATCCGAAGCGGGCTTTAGAGAGCATGGGCTAGGTTGGCATGGCGGCGTTATCCGAATGTGACAGCAGTGCAACGTTTCTGTGACACCGGGCGCGCCGAGCACGATCCCCGCAGCCGGCCGGTGCGGCCTAAGTGAAGGTACACAAAACGTTATTCAACGTTGTTCATTGTGGCATCCGCCAGTAACATGGCGTGCTTATTCTGACGCCGGAGGTTCGTGTGCCGGAACTCCCTGTCGCTCAAAGTCCTAGCGGGCAAGAATTCAAGCAAGTGGGCCTGGATGCTACCTTTGGCGTCCTCTCCAAGTCAGCCCTGCGCCCATTTGCCCAAGTCCTGGAACGGTGGTTCGAGGAGGATTTCGCGAGACTGGGCCGCAGCATACCGCCGCCCGGCGAGCGGTTTTTTCATCGCCTGCTCGAAAACCTTCATATGCGGTACGACTGCGATGCCGAGGACGTTCAGCGGATTCCGCGCACTGGACCGGTGATCTTGACGGCGAACCATCCGTTCGGATTTGCGGAAGGCGTGCTCCTCGGCGCTCTGCTGGACGAGATTCGGCCCGACTTCCGGTTTATGGCCAACTCCCTCCTGCTGGCCGTGCCGCAGCTTCGCGACTACTTGATCCCGCTCAACCCGTACGGGGGGCCGGAAGCGGTCCGTGAGAATCGGACGTCATTACGGCGCGCCATCGAATGCCTCCAGACCGGAGAACTTTTGGTCGCATTCCCAGCCGGCGACGTCGCCACGTTTCAATTTGCCCGCTTGGGAATTCACGACCGGGAGTGGACCGGCACGGTGGCGCGGCTCGCGCGCAAGACCAATGCCTCCGTACTGCCGGTGTTTTTCCACGGAGCCAACAGCGCGGCGTTTCACGTCGCGGGCCTGGTTCACGAAAGATTACGAACCGTCCTGCTGCCGCGCGAATTCCTAAACAAGCAAGACCAGAGCATCCGCATATCGATAGGCGGCATCATCCGGCCGGAGCGGCTCGCGCAAATCGGGGATATCGGTGCTGCCACGGAGTATCTCAGGTCCCGCACCGTGCTGCTCGAATCGCGCGAGAATTCGGCGGCGGCAGGCTGGAATCTGGGGAACCTGGCTCCCCGCCCGGCTCCCGCGATGATCGCCGTTCCCCAGGAGTCGGCGCTGATGGAACAGGAAGTATCTGGCCTAATGCCAGCCCAGTGCCTGGTACGCGCCGGCGAATATGCCGTGTGCGTGGCTCCAGCGCAACAGATTCCCCACACGTTGCTCGAAATCGGGCGCCTCCGGGAAATCACGTTTCGCCGAGCCGGGGAAGGGACGGGACGTCCGGCGGACCTGGACGCCTGCGATCCGCACTACGAACACTTGTTCCTGTGGAATGAGGAAAAGCGCGAAGTCGCGGGCGCCTACCGTCTCGCCAAAATCGATGAGATTCTGGCCCGTCACGGACTTCACGGCCTTTACACCAGCACGCTGTTCCGCCTCGAACCGGGTTTCTATGAGTCCATCCACCCGGCTCTGGAGCTAGGCCGGTCCTTCGTTCGGCCCGAGTACCAGAAAAGCTACCTTCCGCTACTGCTGCTGTGGAAGGGACTGGGGCAATACGTAGCCAGGAACCCGCAGTACCGGATTCTGTTCGGGCCCGCGAGCATCAGCGATACGTACAGTCCGGCTTCGCGCACTCTGATGGTGTCGTTTTTGAAGGCCCGCCATCGCAATGAACATCTGGCGGGTTACGTCCAGCCTCGGAAACAGTTCCGGATTCGCAATCTGACCGGCTGCCATCCCGACAATTTCAGCGCCCTCCTGGAGAATCTGGACGAGCTTTCTGAAGTGGTTGCGGACCTGGAGCCGGATCACAAGGGTTTGCCGATTCTGCTTCAGCACTATCTGAACCTGGGCGGCCAGGTCCTGGATTTTAACGTCGACAGGAAGTTTTCCAATTGCATCGATGGTCTGGTGTTGGTGGATCTCGCGAAGGCCAAACGGCGGCAATTGGAACGGTATATGGGCAAAGTCGATGCAGAACGCTTCCTCCAGCAACACGAGACATGATGAATAGCATCTCTCCCCGGGTCTTCGAATCGTCAGGCCAAGCGGCGCGAAAGTCTTGCCCCTGTGATGTGGGAAAGAGACGAGGTACAAAGCATCGCACTGATCGCTGCTGTCTCAAAAAGTGTAACCCCTGTTTCCGGAACGTTCTGTTACCTATGTCTCCGGGCCGGACAGCGGTTTCGTGGTGGGCGGTGCAGGATTCGAACCTGCGACCTTCTGGGTGTAAACCAGACGCTCTAACCAGCTGAGCTAACCGCCCCCTGCGGGAAGGTAAGGGAACGCTTGCCTCAATCATAGCGGCGGGCCGTCCACGGCTGCAACGCTCGGCTTTTAACCAAACAAACCCACGTAGAAGACTTGGCAAAGGACCGGGCGAGCCGGTGCGAGGGTCCCGGCGATATTGTTATCAGCGTTCCGATGGCTGAATTCCCGCCCTCACCGAGCGGGGCTATAACCCCGTGAACCCCGTGGAGTGCTAACGAATTGACCGAGACAGCTTACCAGTGAGAGGACCGGCTCGGGTTCGTTTTGTCACTGGCTCGGAACACGCTAAACTATTAGTTTGACTGAATTTGAACAGCGCAGGAAGGCGGCGGCGGGTGGGCTGGCGGCTCGCAAAGTCCGGGCGCTGCTGGTCAGTTCCCCGGCCAGCGTGCGCTACCTTACCGGGTACTCGGGTTCGAACGGACTGGTACTACTGACCGAAGCCGAAGCCCACTTTTTCACCGATCCGCGCTATGGGCTGGATGCCACCCGGAGCATCACCTGTAAGGTCCAAGTCGCCAAGCGGCCCTTGCTCGACGAAGCGGCCGGGGTCATCAAGCGCAAGAAGCTCAAAAAGATAGGGTTCGAGCCGGCTTGGATGCGCTTTGAGGAGTTCAAGCGGCTGGAGGAGCATCTGCCCGGCGGGGTGTCGCTCGAGCCCACCGGCGGGCTGGTTGAAGAACTGCGCCTGGTCAAGTCGCCCGAGGAGATCGAACGCATCCGGCGCAGTGTTTTGCTCAATTCCGAGGCTTACGCCCGGACCATGCGGGGGGTCCACCCGGGAGTGCGGGAGCGCGAGATCGCCGCCGAACTCGACTTTCAGATGCACCGGCTGGGGGCGGAGAAAACGGCGTTCGACACCATCGTGGCGGCTGGGGCGCGGTCGGCGCTGCCGCATGCCCATCCGACGGCGCACCGGTTGGCGGTGAATGAACTATTATTAATCGATATGGGCGCGTGCCTGGACGGGTACATGAGCGACATGACGCGGGTGTGTTTCGCAGGAGTGCCGCCGCGGCGCGTGGTCCGGTTGTACCGGGCGGTGGCCGAGGCGCAACGGGCCGCGGTGGACGCCGTGCGCCCGGGAGCGACCACGGTTCAGGTGGATGAGGCGGCGCGTTCGGTGTTGCAGCGCCACGGCTTGGAGAAGGAGTTTGTCCATTCCACGGGACACGGGCTCGGCCTGGAGATCCATGAGGGGCCTCGCGTGGCCAAGAAGGACAAGACCAAACTGAAGGCGGGGATGGTGATCACCATCGAACCGGGCGCGTACATCGAAGGGTTCGCTGGAGTCCGCATCGAGGACACGGTGCTGGTGACGGCCCAGGGGTGCGAAGTGCTGACGCCGACTTCCAAGGAGTTCGTCAATCTGTAATGACCCCCTAATATGACGATAGACGAGATCAAAGAGCTGCTGCTGTTGTTCAACGAAAGCGGTGTGGGCGAGTTGGAACTGCAGCGCGGCGAGAACCGGCTGCGGATCCGGCGCTGCGGCATGGACCGCGAGTACGTGGTTACGCCCGCGGCTGGCGCCGGTGCGGGAATGCCGCCGGCGGCGGTGCAGGGTGCTGCCGGAAGTCCGGCGACGGTGCCGGTCTCCGCGTCCTCTGTTTCAGCGGGCGGCGGTGCGGCGGCCGTCGCGGCGCGGACGGCGGAACCGGAAGGCAGTCATATTCTGGTGAAATCGCCGATCGTGGGAACTTACTACGACGCTCCATCACCTGGCGCGGCTCCCTTCGTGAAGGTCGGCGATGCGGTTGAGCCCGGTCAGGTGCTGTGCATTATCGAAAGCATGAAATTGATGAACGAAATCGAGGCGGAGGTGGCCGGGGTCGTGGCGGCGAAACTGGTCGAGAACGGCCGGCCGGTGGAGTACGGCGAAGCGCTGCTGGCGGTGCGGCCGCGGTAGGTTCCGGTGGGCGGGTTTGCAACCCGCCGCAGGCTGCCGGCCTGCCCCACATAACAACAACCATGTTTGAGAAAATCCTGATCGCCAACCGGGGCGAGATTGCCGTCCGCATCATCTGCGCTTGCCGGGACTTGGGTCTCCGCACCGTCGCGGTGTACTCGGAAGCCGACCGTTACAGCCTGCACGCCCGCTTCGCCGACGAAGCGATTTGCATCGGACCCGCGAAAAGCGCGCGCAGTTATCTGGACATTCCCGCCGTGATCAGCGCGGCGGAAATCACCAATGCCGACGCGGTCCATCCGGGCTACGGTTTCCTTTCGGAAAACGCGGATTTTGCGGAAGTGTGCGAGACCAGCGGGCTGAGCTTCATCGGACCCAAACCCGAGGTGATCCGGCGCATGGGCTTGAAGCAGGTGGCACGCGCCTGCATGGCGGAGGCCGGCGTGCCCATTCTGCCGGGGTCCAAGGGAATCTTGAACAGCCTGGAGGAGGCTCAGGAGATTGCGGCGGAGATCGGTTATCCGGTGATGCTGAAGGCGTCGGCCGGCGGTGGCGGGCGCGGCATGCGCATCGTGCGCAAACCGGAAGAGCTGCAAGCGTTGATGGCGCAAGCCCAAGCCGAAGCGGCGGCGGCGTTTTCCTGCGGCGATCTGTACCTGGAAAAACTGGTGGAGAATCCGCGCCATATCGAATTCCAAGTGCTGGCCGATACGCACGGCAATGTGGAGGTGCTGGGCGAGCGCGAATGCTCCATCCAGCGGCGGCACCAGAAGTTGATTGAAGAAGCGCCTTCGACCGCGGTGAGTCCGGAGCTGCGGAAACGGATTGCGGAGAGCTTGCGGGTGGCGCTGAAGGCTATCGGATATACCAACGCGGGCACGGTCGAATTCCTGATGGACGCGCAAGGCAACTTGAATTTCATCGAGGTGAATGCGCGCATTCAGGTGGAGCATCCGGTGACCGAGATGGTGACCGGCGCGGACCTGGTGAAGGCGCAAATCCTGGTGGCCGCGGGCCTGCGCCTGGACGAGATTCTTCCCGAGTCGATCGAGCCGCGAGGCCACGCCATCGAGTGCCGCATCAACGCCGAACATCCGGAGACCTTCACGCCCTCGCCGGGCCGCATCACCGGATTGAACTTGCCGGGTGGCGTGGGAATCCGCGTCGACACGGCCGCCTATCACGACGGCGTGATTCCGCCGTACTACGATTCGCTGGTGGCCAAACTGATCGCGCACGGATCGACGCGAGCCGAGGCGATCGCGCGCATGCGCCGGGCGCTGGATATGTTCGTGGTGGAGGGAATTTACACTTCGATCCCGCTGCACCGGCGGATTCTGGCGCACCCGGATTTCGTGGCGGGCAAAATCGACACGGGATTCCTGGCGCGGAGCGGGTTCATTCTTGAGAAGAAGTAGACCGCGGTGGCTTGGTTGGCGATCATCAGATGTTTGGAACTGGGGAGTTGTGGTGAACCGGGGAGTCGAGCCCGCGACCACCGCATTAAGGGTAGCGTACTGGCGCAGGCGTAGAGCGAGAGTTGCGAATTGGCAGGGGGACAAGGGCTGCCAGAAGGGAGTGCACGAACGATGCGACGGCTAGGCTTGTCTGCTTGCGTGTTGGCTAGTGCATGCTGGGCCCAGGTCAATCCCATTCGTGTCGAGGTGGCGACACCGGTCTCCGTCAGAGTGGAGGCATCGCCAACGCCTCCATGGCTGTCGCTCCTTCAGCCAGCTGCGCCGGCCATTGGCGCTGCTGCCGCCCTACTTGGCGTGTTCCTCACGAATCTATTTAGCCGGAAGAACAGTCGGCTGCAGCACCAGCGCGAAATGATGAAATGGCGCGCGGATAAGCAGCTGGAAGTCCTGAGCCGCATCGGTCAGCTCCTCGTTCAGACTAGACACGCCCTCGAAGTACACGAGGAGAGGGGCAGGAGAGCCGTGCAATTAAGGGAAGTCCGCGCTGCGCTGGCGGAGATAAATGCAGCAGACGAAGAGGCACGAAAAGCTCGACAAGAATTGGAGGCCAAGCTGGAAGAACTTGCTGCCCTCTCCGGCTCCGCAGGATTCGCCCTTTCCGATAAGCTCTGGGTGAAGCTTCAAACAGTTGAGGGGACATTCGTCGACGTGCGCACAAAAGAACTGGGGCCAAATGACCGCCCTCCTCAGTTGACGGAGCTTGACAAGCTGATCTCGGAAGTCATTGCCGATGTGCGAAGCGAAGTCGAATCCCTGAGGCACCCTTCCGGATAATGTTCGTCGCGGAAACAATCTACACTTCGATTCCGCTGCACCGACGGATTCTGGCGAACCGGATTTCGTGGCTGGGAAAATCGACACGGGATTTCTAGCGCGGAGCGACTTTATTCCTGAGAAGAAGTAAATCACTGATTCTGTGTTACCTTGAAAAAGAAGAAAGGCGATCCATGGATCACGCAAAAGAATTAACTGAGAAGGTTGAGTTGTCTTGTAATGACTATGCCTCCAAGAGGAAACCTGGCCACCCAAGGATCAATTATGCACCACTGTTTCCTGGATTCCGTGTCTGGCGAGCGGACGTACCCGGATATCCGGGAAGTGGGGTATTTACTTCACTCAGGTGACCCCTACCGGTTGTGGTCGGCGTCTGAGCCGACGGCGGCACACCTGACCAGAGATTTGTATGGCACTGGATCGACGACAACCGCCTGCTGCACGAGGCGGTAGAAGAGTT
>DATNJC010000222.1:0-19800 GCA_035604115.1 Bryobacteraceae bacterium
AATGCCTACTTCGACTCGCTCGGGATTCCGCGATTGACTGTGAAGCCTATCGCTTAACCCGCCGAACCGCCGGATGCGGACCCGCATGTCCGGTGGTGTGGGAGGGGAGGAGCCGTGAGGCTCACCCCTATCCCAATTCAAGATCGTGGGGCGGGCAATTCTGCCCGCTGGCCGGCTTTGAGCCGTCCACAGCCACGAGCCGCCTTGAAAGACGACTGCAGCCGATTTGCTGCCCCACGCGAGGTAAACTGGTCTTTCTGCCTCATCCCCTATGAAATACACAAGACTAGGAACCACCGGCGTCACCGTGTCCAGGCTCTGCCTGGGCTGCATGAGCTACGGCACCGCCGACCTTCCCGATTGGGCCACCGGCACCAAGGGCTGGCACGTCGGCAAGGAAGACGCGCGCGAGCATTTTAAGATCGCCATCGAGGCGGGAATCACCTTCTTCGATACCGCCGACGTGTACTGCATCGGCCAGAGCGAAGAGATCACCGGCTTCTGGCTGCGTGAAATGGCCTCACGGGACGACATCGTGGTCGCGACCAAGGTGCACGGCGTGATGGGCCCCGGACCCAACATGCGCGGCCTCAGCCGCAAGCACATCATCTCCGGATGCGAAAGCTCGCTACGCCGCCTGGGTATGGATTACGTCGATCTGTACCAGATCCACCGCTGGGACCCCAACACGCCCATCGAGGAGACTCTGGAGGCGCTCGATTCGCTGGTGCGCGCGGGCAAAGTCCGCTACGTGGGCGCCAGCAGCATGGCCGCGTGGCAGCTCTCCAAGGCGCTCTACACGGCCAAGGAACATGGCTGGCAGCGCTTCGTGACGATGCAGAATCACTACAACCTGGTGTATCGCGAAGAGGAGCGCGAGATGATTCCGCTGTGCATCGATCAGGGATTGGGTGTCATTCCATGGAGCCCCTTGGCGCGCGGATTCCTGACCGGGACGCGCCGCCGCGACGGCGGGTCGACCACGCGCTCCCAGGCGGACACATTCGCCAAGGATCTGTATTACGCGGAAGACGATTTTGTGATCGCCGATACAGTGGCCGGAATTGCGAGTGAACGCGGCGTCTCGCCGGCGCAAGTGGCCTGCGCCTGGGCGCTGCAAGCGCCCGGCGTCACCGCGCCCATCATCGGCGCCACCAAGCCCGAACACTTGAAGGACATCGTCAAGGCCGTGGATCTGAAACTGACGGCGGAGGAAGTGGCGGCGCTTGAGAAACCTTACCGTCCGCATCGCGTGCTCGGCCATGCGAACCCTTCGGCGAAAGCCATGACCGCCGGCAAGGGCTGATGAACTATCAGCGCATCGCCGCTGAAGAAGCCTTCGGCACCGCGGAGATCTTTGCCGAGTATCGTAAGCTGCTCGACAAAGGGTCCATCGAGGGGTCGACCGACCCGGGCTTTGAGAGCCTGATCGGATTCTATCTTCGCAATCCGACTCCGCGCATTACGGCTGTCTCTGAGCGGCTGCTCGACTTGGGCGAGCGGCGCTTGCGCGACATGGATCAGACCGGCATCGCCAAGCAGCTTCTGCTGTTGACTGCGCCCGGCGTGCAGGTCTTCGACGCCGATCGAGCTGAGGTGCTGGCGCGTTCGAGCAACGACGAGTTGGCCGAGGCCATCCGCAAATATCCCAGCCGGTTCGCGGGACTCGCCGCAGTCGCGCCCCAGGACCCGGCTGCGGCGGCTAAAGAACTGGAGCGTGGCGTCCAGACACTTGGATTGAAGGGAGCCGTGGTGAACTCGCACACCCGCGGCGAGTATCTCGACGATCCCAAGTTCTGGCCGATCTTCGAAGCCGCCGAACATCTGCATGTGCCCATTTATATTCATCCCACCACGCCTCCGGCTTCGATGATTCAGCCGTTTCTCTCCCGCGGCCTGGATAGTGCGATCTTCGGGTTCGCGGTCGATACCGCGCTGCACGTATTGCGGATCGTCGTCGCGGGCGTGTTCGACCGCTTTCCGAAGCTGCAAATTGTTATCGGACATTTGGGCGAAGGCCTGCCGTACTGGCTGTTTCGCGTGGATTTCATGCACGCTCGCGCGGTGGCCGCCAACCGCTACGAAGGCGTGAAGAAGCTCCAGCGGAGGCCCAGCGATTACCTGAGAGAAAACGTCTACGTGACGACCAGCGGCATGGCCTGGGAGCCGCCGATCCTGTACGCGATTTCCGTGCTGGGAATCGACCGCGTGATGTACGCGATGGATTACCCGTACCAGTTCGTACCGGAGGAGGTCCGAGTCACCGACGAGCTGCCGATCCCGGACGGCGCCAAGAAGAAGCTGTATCAGTCGACAGCCGAGCGCGTCTTCAAACTGTAGCTTTTGTGGAGCGGGCTTCAGCCTGCAACGGGTGCTTCAGCACCCGCGCCGCCGCGAAGGCTAAAGCCTCCGTTGCAGGCTGAAGCCCGCTCCACGCGTTGCCGCGATGACCAGTAGCGCGCACAGATATAGCGCCCCGCCGATCAGCAGCGTCATGCGGAGGCCCAGGTAGATCGCCAGAAAAATAGCGCCTGACGATCCAAGCACGCTCGCCGCCGCGTTCAACGACCACGCCCACCTTACGGAAGGCGCGTGGAGCCGTTCCAGCCGGGCGAGACCCGTAGGGAAAGGCATCCCCATCAGAAACGCCGGCGGTGCGATCGCGAGCGCAGTCAGAACCACCTTAACCGCGAGCGGCCAGGCTGCGGCGGCTGTCGCCAGCGGAGTAGCGCCAAAAGCCAGCGCGGCCACCAACCCTGCGATGCCCACCAGTACGCGCATCAACCGGGCGTCGTCTCCTGCGACCACCTTGCGGCTGTAATAGCTGCCCGCGCCGCTCGCCACCAGCATGGAAAACACGATCACTGTGAGCGCGTAGGTGGGGTGTCCCAGCAGCAGGACAAATTTCTGGATCAGCGCCACCTGAATCAGAATGTAGCCCGCGCCGAGACACAGAAAGTACCACAAAAACGTAACGATACCCTTTTGTTTCGGCAAGCGCGCGCCCAGCAGGAAGCGCGGCAACAGCATGATCAAGGCGGTGGCGCCCAGGCTGATCGCGATCAAGCCGAACAGCAGCGGCACCGCGCGGTTCACTTTATAGTCCGCGGCGGCCTCGTTGGTGTGCCGGACAAACTCGATCAGATCGCGCGGCTGCACGGTGTAGAAGAAGAACGGGCGGTCGTCGTTCACCGGGCGCACGTCGTACCGGTAGCTGCTCCAGAACGCTTCGGGATCGCGGCTGTCCAGCAACTGGCCGAACGGGTTCCTGGGTGGATCTCCGGGAAGGTAGACAGCCTCCATCTTGGCATCCATAGAACCAGCTTCGGCAATCACGCGGCGCGCGTTGGCAAGGTCGGGCGCTGAGAACGGCTTGCGTGAAATCAGAATCGTATCCAGTGCGCCCCACCCGCTCAATTGCGTCGAGTCCTCGCGCACCGCCATCACGTGACTCGCCGGGTCGGTCTCGCCCAGCCGCTTGAGCGCCTCCATCCCCAGCGAAACCACCCGCAGCGATTCGCGCGGCGGATCGAAGCCCCACCGCGTGAACGCCAGCACCCCGTCTTCGGTAAGGTGGGAAAGATAGTCGTAAAAGGCGTCGGACGTGTAAAGGTTGTTCTCGGAAAGCGCGAAGGCGCCGGCCGCCGTGGATGCCCAGGTGTCCACCAGAGTGGCCTGCAAGACCTGATATTTGTCCGTGCTGCCGCGCACGAAGGAGCGCCCGTCCTCCACGTGCAGGTGCACCTCCGGGCGGAGATAGATGCCGTGATTTTCGCGCACCATCACGTTTTTCATCACTGTCTCGGCGATGATGGGGTTGATCTCGACGGCGGTGATATCGCGGCTGCCGGAGGCCAACGCGCGCGCGACGTCGTAGCCGCCGCCCGGTCCGATGATCAGCGCCTTCGCGCCAGGACGCAGCGCGTACGGGAGTCCCATTCCCTCGTGCAACAGTTTGAAGCGGTCGGCTTCCGGAAGGCCGCGGTCCCAATCGAAGGGCGCAATGCCGGTACCCGCGTCGGCGTCGATGATGATCATCCAGGGCGCGCTTTGTTCCCAGCTCACGTCGCCGCGCGTGACGCCGATGCGGGAGAAGCTGTTCCAGGCCGAGAAACGTTCGGGCGGCAGCGGATGCCCCTTGGCGTAGCGGATGTCCAAGAAGTGGCTCTTGCCGTTCACCACCATCAGCGCGACCAGCAGCAGCGCCACTAGGACCGCGATGGCGCGGCTCTTCGTCGCGCCCGCCTGATGATGCCACATGGCGGCGGCGGCGGCGTAAAACACGGCGGCTGCGATCACGGTATTGGGTCCCCCAAATGCGTCCAAGAACACTTTCAGCAACAGGCAGCCCGCTGCGGCGCCGGCCAGGTCGAAGAAATAGGCGCGATCTACACGCTCGATGGCTTCATTGATGGCGATCGACACCACCGTGCCTGCAAAGAAAAATGGGACCGCGCTGGCCAGATACACCGCCGTGAGCACACCCAGCTTCAGTTCGCCGGAACGCGACAGCAGGAACCATAGCGCCGCGACCACGGCCACGCTATCGGCGATCGCGAGCCAGCCCAGCGCACGATACGGATTCCTGAAGCGCTGGCGAACCACGTACGAAAACACGCCTCCGGCGCCCAATCCGAACAGGGCCAGCGAAATCGCCAGGAACGCAAAGTGATAAAAGAAGACGACCGAAAAGATGCGCGTGAGCGCCAGCTCCAGGATCAGCGTTCCGAGCGTGGTAAATCCCAACCCGAGATACAGCTGGGTCCACTGGACGCCGTTGGCGTCCTGAGTGGGACTCTTTGGAGAGGAGGATCGGACCAGCGGCAAATTACTACTTTAGCAAGCGGCCCGCGAGAGATTTACATCATCAGATTTTCATCATCTTTACATCATCGCCGCGGGCGGAGGAGGATCTTCCGGGCGTCCGGCTTTGGACAGAGGCAGCAGGACCATCACCAGCCCCAAGACTACAAGCACCGCGAACCCAAATAAGTACGAGGGGTCCTGGAAGAAGGCCAGTATCGGAATGTCCTTGAACTTAAAATAGGCGAACAGCAGTCCCGTCAGAGCTTCGCCGGCGATCAGGCCGCTAGCTACCAACACGCCGACGTTTTCCACCCGCGTGCGCTGCGCATCGTTGTTGCCCGCCGCGCGGCTGCGCCAGTCCGTCAGCCATCGCAGCATGCCGCCCACGAAGATCGCGAACGTCGTCTGGAACGGCAGATACATGCCGATGGCCACCAGCATCGGACTGCGCACCTTGATCATGATCAGCGCCAGCCCGAGCAGCGCTCCGGCGGCCACCAGCGGCCAGGCCATCTCTCCGCCCACAATCCCTTGCGCCAGCGCGGCCATCAGTCCCGCCTGGGGAGCCGCCAGCTTGGGATCGCCGAAGCCGGTCCCGCCGCTCTTGATATTGCCCACTTGGAGGATGTGCAGCGGGTAGTACATGACGGCGCTCGCCACCACCACCGCGATCAGTTCGACAATTTGGATGTAGCGCGGCGTGCCACCGAGGATGTAGCCAACCTTAAAGTCCTGCATCAACTCGCCGGCCACGGCGGAGGAAACACACACCACTGCGGCGACGCCCAGCACGACGGCGACGGCGCCCGGCCCGTTAATCCCCAGCGCCACCATCAGCAGAGCGGCGATAATCAGCGTGGAAAGCGTGAGGCCGGAGACCGGATTGTTCGACGAGCCGATCACGCCGCACAGGTTGCCGGACACAGTGGCAAAGAAGAATCCCACGATCAACAGAACCACCGCCGCTACGGCGCCCGCCACAAACTGCCCCGAGATGTAAACGTATAGCGCCAACATGGCCAAGAAGACCACGCCGATCAAAGCAAAGACGGTCTTGGCGCCCATGTACCGTTCGGTGCGTGCCACCGATTCGAGCGAGGGCGCGCCGTGTCGCACCTCGGTCAGCGCGCGACCCAGGCTGGAAGTCAGGCTTTTGCCCATGCGGAACAGCGTGTAGGCCGCGCCGACCATCATGGTGCCGACCGCGACCGGCCGGATGATGTAGCGCCACACGGCCGCCGCCATCCCCTCCCACCCCGCATCGCCCGATCCCGCGGGCAAGAACTTCTGCAGATCGGGACCCAGGAAGTACATCATCAGCGGCACCAGGACGCCCCACGCCAGCACGCTGCCGGCGAAGTTCATCGACGCCAGTTCGGGACCGATCACATAGCCGACACCCACCAGGGCCGGGCTGACCGATGGCGCCGCGGCAGTCGACACAGCGCCGGTTTGGAGCACGTTCCGCGTGTCCGGAGTTCCGAGCCGCACGAAACTTTTTCCGAGTTCTCCGATTCGCACGATGAACGTTTTATCCACGGCGTAGAGTTGCATCTCGCCCAGGGCCTGGACCAAGGTGCCGAGCCCGATGCTCCAAAACAGATAGCGGGCCGCGTCGGCGCCCTGTTGTCCGGCTTTGTGGATCGCGGCGGCGGCCACGGATTCGGGGAAAGGCAGCGTCGCGTCCTCCACCAGCGCGCGCCGCACCAGCGATACGAACAGCACTCCGAGGATGCTGCCCACCATGATCAGCGCTGTGGATTTCCAATAGGCCTGTGCCGGCTCGAAGGACGTCCACGAGCCGGACATGAGAAAAGCCGGCAACGTGAAAATGGCGCCGGCGGCCACGGACTCTCCGATGGAACCCGCCGTGCGCGCGATATTCTCTTCGAGCACGGATCCCTTAAGGGCGCGCAAGAAGGCCATGCCGATGACCGCGGCCGGATAGGTGGCCGCGATGGTCTGGCCGGCGTGCAGGCCCAAATACGCGTTGGCGGCGCCCAGGACCACCGTCATCACCAGTCCCAGCAGGACGGCGCGCAGCGTGAACTCCTTCATCTGCACGTTTTCCGGTACAAAAGGGCGATGCGGGGCGGTTGGAGTCATGGCGGTGTGGGTCTGACGCCTGATCATAGCAAAGCCGCGACCCAGCGCGGCCATGACGTTGATTTCCAAACTGTATACTGTGAAGTAGGCAGTTCATTGTGAAAGCCAGCATTGTCGATTTGCGTTACCACATGAAGGATGTCCTCCGCGCCATCGACCGGGGCGAAACGGTCACGGTGCTCTACAGAGGCAAGGAAAAGGCTCGCCTGGTGCCGCTCGCGGCGAAGAAGAAGACCGTTCGGGCGGAGGACACACCGATGTGCGGCATGTGGAAAGATCGCAAGGACATGGCAGATCCCGTCGCCTACGTTCGGAAGATGCGGAACGCCAAGTACGAGTACCTTGCAAAGCTAAAATGACGTTCGACTCGGACGTGCTGATCTGGTTCACGCGCGGCGAACCCGAGGCCATCGCGTGGATCAATACGACGCCGGACCGGTCGATGTCGATTGTCGCTTTCATCGAAGTTCTGCAAGGCGCCAGGTCCCGGCAGGACATGCGGATCATCAAGGAATCCCTGAACGACCTCCGGTTCCGAATACTTCCGCTCAGCGAGTCCATTGGCCATTCTGCCGCCGCTCTAATCGAGGAACACGCCCACTCCAGCGGATTAAGGATTGAAGACGCGCTGATCGCCGCGACGGCAATCGAAGCCGGAGAAGTACTGGCAACCGCGAACACCCGCCACTTCGCGCCGATCCGCGGGCTAGCCGTGAAGAGCTTCCGGCCGCGGAGAGTCAGATGAGCTCACATCTAGCCTCCCGGCCGCCGCGAGCGCCGCTGAAGATCCTCTAGAACCAGAGCGGCTCGCTCGCCTTGAGCTGCCGGAACGAACAGATGGTCATGGTAGTAGGCGGACACACAGTTGGCGCTGATCCCGTGCTCAGCGAGTTCCGTCGCGATCCTCGCAAGGAACCCGACGGCTTCCAAACTTGAATTAACGCCCAAAGTGATCCTCTTGCATAGGAAGCTGAAGGGCAGGTGGTTTCTCTCAGCTTCCGTGCGGCGAACAATGAGTGTCTCGCCCTCGGCTTCTTGAAACCTGCAAATCGCGTCGATGGGAAGCCCGCGCTGCTTTTGGGAGACCGTGCAATAAACATATTCGTCAGGATGCAGTTCTGCCTCCATGTGGCTAAGCAGTTCGTCGAGATCGGTTTTGGCCCCACCGTCGGTCATACACCACAATATAAACTGGATAGTTCGCTCTTGCGGTTGATGGCCTTCATGGGAGATGTCTGCCTCACAATCTCGCCCGCTCCGGCGCTCACGCTCGATAATCGTCGGCCGCGGAGGTTACCCTGAATCCGCCCAACCCCGCCATCTGCCTGCTCAGCGGCGGCCTCGATTCGTCCACCTGCTTGGGCGTCGCCCGCCGCCAGGGCTTCGACTGCTACGCCCTGTCGTTCGACTACGGGCAACGCCACCGCGTGGAGCTGGAATCGGCCGCGCGGGTGGCGGATCATTTTAATGTGCGGGAGCATCGGGTGGTGCGCATCGATCTAAGAGCCTTCGGAGCCAGCGCCCTGACCGCCGACATCGGCGTGCCGAAACATCGCTCCGCCGCGGAGATGGCCACGGGCATTCCCGTCACCTACGTACCCGCGCGCAACACAATTTTCTTAGCCTACGCAATGGCCTGGGCCGAAGTGCTCGAATGCTCCGACGTGTTCATCGGCGTCAATGCCATCGATTATTCAGGTTACCCGGATTGCCGTCCGGAATTCATTGAGGCGTTTGAGCGCATGGCCAACCTGGCGACCAAGGCCGCGGTGGAAGGCCGCACCCATCTGCGCATCCACACGCCGTTGGCCGCCTTGGATAAAGCCGGAATCGTGCGCCTAGGCGCCGAAACCGGGCTCGACTTCGGACTCACCCACAGTTGTTATGATCCTCAAGAGGGAGGTCGTCCATGCCACGAATGCGACTCGTGCCTGTTAAGAAAAAAAGGGTTCGAGCAAGCGGGGATACTGGACCCGCTGCTGAAGTAGAGAAGACTCCGCCGCCGATGAAGATCGCCGAGATTTTCTATTCCATTCAAGGCGAAGGAATACTGGCGGGAACCCCCAGTGTGTTCGTCCGCACCAGCGGCTGCAACCTGCGCTGCGTCTGGTGCGATACGCCCTACACGTCCTGGCAGCCCGAGGGCGAGCCCATGATGATCGGCGGAATCCTGGCCGCCGTCCGCCGCAACTGGCCCACCCACGTGGTGGTAACCGGCGGCGAGCCGATGATCGTCGAGGGGATGGATCTGCTCACCCAGCGCTTGAAGGACTTCGGCATGCACGTCACCATCGAAACCGCCGGCACGGTCTACCAGCCGGTGGCCTGCGACCTGATGAGCATCAGTCCCAAGCTGGCCAACTCGACGCCGCTGCGCCGCGAAGGCGGCCGCTGGGCCGCGCAGCACGACCGGCTGCGCTTTCAGCCCGACGTGCTCAAGCAGTTGATGAAGGAGTACGACTACCAGCTCAAATTCGTAGTCGCAACGCCCGACGACCTGACCGAGATCAAGTCCATCATTGAGGCGACGAAGGCCGACCGCAGCCGCGTGCTGCTTATGCCGGAGGGCGCCACCATCGACGCGCTCTACGAGCGCGCGAAATGGCTGGTGGACATCTGCAAGGAAGAAAAGTTCCGCTATTCGCCGCGCTTGCACATCGAGCTGTACGGCAACCAGCGCGGCGTCTAGTTGGTAGAGCCGGCCTCAGCCTCCGCTCGGGTGCCGCAGCCGGCCCCCGAATCAGTTGTGCACCGTTAAAAACATCCCGCTCTGCGCCTGCACCCCGCCCACGCTGAACGTCACCGGTTGATCGCCGTTGGGCACGTTGGGCACGGTGAAATTGAACTGGTACAATCCCACGAAATTTGGGGCTAGGCCGAAATAGGAGGGCGTGACGGAAACCCCGCCGATAGTCATCGAAAACGGTCCGGCGATGCTGTTTTGCGCGGTCTCGATGATTCCAGGCGCAAGCGACGGAGTTACGCCGCCGAAGCCGACTCCGTAAGTCACGATCACGTTGCCGGGCGCGGCCGGTTTGAACGGAACTCCGGAAATGAGACCGGTATTTCCCACGAATGTGACGCCATCCGGAAACAGCGCCGCCAGGTACTGCTTTCCCCCGACGTTGAATTGCGGCGGCGCGAGCACACCCGGCGCGAACGCGGCCCTGGACAGCATCACGGGAGCGCTGGTTCCGGCGCAATTCTTCACCGTAATGGGCACCTGCCCCGTGGCGGTGTCTGTAGGAGCTTGTACATTGATTTGGCCGGGACTGATATAATCCACGAAACCCGGATTGCCGTTCACCGAAACGCTGCTCCCATCCAGTGACGTAGGCGCGTTGTTGCCGTTGAAGTCCGAGCCCAACCAGCTTCGTGAATCCGAGGCCAGGTTCGAGCCGTACACCTCCAACCAGGACCCGGAGGCAAACGTGGACAGCGCTCCGAAAGCTCCGGCCGACTGCACGGCGGTGATGGTGGGTGGGCTCAGCGAGCAGGCAGCCGCGGGTGTCAGCACATAGCTGTTGGCGTAGACGTGATCGCCCTCATCCGCCAGCAGATTGTTGTTGACCGCGTTGCCGGCGACATAGAAATGAACCGGGCCCGCCGCGGGGGACGGCGGCGTCCAGGTAAAGGTGTACGGACCCGTACCCACGTGCGTTCCCGGCGTGTAGTCGTGCTCGATGAACTCCACAGGCGTACTGGCCGGGCATCCCTTCGAGGACTTGACGTCTCCGTTGTCGCACAAGATTAGCTGGCACGAGGGCGACTCGTTCGCTGCCGGGCATCCCGGCGTGCTCCCCGTGGCGAAGTCGCCCGCTTGCGCCGCAGCCAGATTGCTCTCCAGGCGCGCCGTCATTTGGAATCCGTAGTGCGTGTTCACTGGGTCGCTTACGGTAACGGTGATGGTCACCGGAACGCCAGGAGTGTAGGTTGTCCCGCTCGAAAACGTCGCGAACACGCCGCTGCCCCCCGCCGTACTCGCCAGCACTGGCCCGCTCTTCCCTGGACTCGTATGACAGGAAGCCTGCGCACACGACATGGGAGGAGCATCTCCTGGCGCCGTGGTACTGCGCTGGGGCGGCCCGTACTCATGCGCCAGAAGCAGCATCGGAATCATTCCCAAGGCCACGCTTACACTGATTTTGGTTGCTTTCGTCATAGTTCAGTAAATGATACCTCGTCACCGGCCGGTTTGGCAGCTAATCTGTTAAACACCGCAGCGCCTTTTTTGCTGTGGTGCTTAATGCAATTTCATGTAATCGGCCGGATGGAAACCAGCGCGCCCCCCGTGGTCCGCGCCCCGCGGTTGCCTCCCGCACCTCACATATGTATCGACTGCGGGTGATGGAATGCCGGAACATGCCCACCACCGCTCCCAATCGCGCTCCAGGAAATGGATCGGGCAAGTCCCAAAATCCCTTTACCCGTGAACTCGGCTCCAACAGAATTTGTTCGCCCCGCCGGATCACCAGCAGAGTGCGCTCCCGCCTCACCGCCTCCGGTTTCACCCGCGCGGGCGGAAGCTGGTCCACCGTGCCGTGCCGCAGCGCCCCGCAGTGGTCCGCCACCGGGCAGGCCCGGCACAGCGGCGCTCGGGGCAGACACACAACCGCCCCGAATTCCATCAACGCCTGATTCGACCGCCCCGGGTCACGGCGGTCCAGTAGTTGTTCCGCCACCCGCCCGACGTCCGCGCCGCCATTGTTGGTCAGACGCATCACCACCCGTCGCACGTTTCCGTCAATTGCGGCGTGGGGCAGCCCGAACGCGATGCTGGAGACGGCGGCCGCCGTGTACTCGCCGATGCCGGGAAGGGCGCGGATCTCCCCGTAGTCGCGCGGAAACTCACCTCCGGCCCCCACGATCCCCTGCGCGGCTTCCCGCAGCTTGCGCGCGCGTGAATAATAACCTAGCCCGCTCCACAGCGCCAGCACTTCCGTCTCGGAAGCCCCTGCCAGGGCCGCCGCATTCGGGAACCGCTCCAGGAAGCGGTGGTAGTAAGGGATCGCCGCCGCCACCCGTGTCTGCTGCAACATCACCTCGGAGATCCAGATGGCGTACGGATCGCGAGTGCGCCGCCAGGGCAGGTCGCGGGCATGACGCTTATACCAGCGCGTCAGCTTTCGTCGGATGGCCGCCGGGTCCAATTTCCTATACTAGTAGAGTGTCTCTCGATGTTGCGGGGTGAACCGGCTGGCTAAGCGCCGGTACGGCAAACCAAAGTTCACGCCACGCGCTGCGGCGCACGCACCGTTGGATTAGCCCTTCGTTGACCCAGCCCAACCATCTTCGTTCGAGCGCTACGGACTCCCGCCCGTCCGCTCCCGGCGATAGCATCCGCATCCGCGGCGCGCGCGTCCATAACCTGAAGAATATCTCGGTGGACCTCCCGCACGACCAGTTGATCGTGGTCACCGGCGTCTCCGGATCGGGCAAATCGTCGCTGGCCTTCGATACCGTTTATGCCGAAGGACAGCGCCGCTACGTCGAATCGCTCTCCGCCTACGCGCGCCAGTTCCTGGAACGCATGGAGAAACCGGACGTTGACGAAATCGACGGCATCGCACCGCCGGTGGCCATCCGCCAGAAAAACACCACCCGCAATCCGCGCTCAACCGTCGCGACATCCACCGAACTCTACGATTTTCTGCGCCTCCTATGGGCCCGCGCGGGCCGCACCTACTGCCCCAATTGCGGCACTCACGTCGAGCGCGAATCGGTAGACCAGGTCGCGGCCAAGATGCTCCAGCAGCCGGAAGGATCGCGCTGGTACGCGTTGTTCCCCTTGCCGAAAGAGCCCGATACCGAAAAACTCCGCGACCGCTTGTTCGATCTCCGCAAGCGCGGCTTCAACCGGCTGTATCAATCCGGTCAAGTGTTCGAGTTCTCCACGCCCGAGTCGCTGTTGGACGTCGACTTCAACAAACCCGTCTTCATCCTGGCCGACCGCCTCGCGATTTCGCCGGGCTCGCGCCAGCGCCTGGTGGACACCGTAGAGATCTGCTACAAGGAATCCGGCGAAGTGTACTTCGAACCCGCGGGCGGCGGCCCGGCGATCCGCTTCAACGAAAAGTTCGCTTGTAAAACCTGCGGCAAGGAGTTCGCCGAACCCGAGCCGGGCTTGTTCAGCTTCAACAGCCCCGTCGGCGCATGCAAGCGCTGCCAGGGTTTCGGCAACACCATCGACTACGACATGGACCTGGTGATCCCCAATCGCGCGCTCTCCATCCAGCAGGGCGCCGTCGATCCCTGGACCAAGCCGCAACACTCCTGGTATCTGGAGGAATTCCGTAAGGCCGCCAAGAACCAGGTGCGCCTGAACGTCCCCGTGATGACCCTGACGCAGCGCGAACGCGACATCCTGTTCAGCCACATTCGGGCCTACTTCAAAGAGGTTGAAGCCAAGAAATACAAAGTCCACGTGCGCGTGTTCATGAGCCGCTACCGCGGTTACACGCTGTGTCCGGATTGCGGAGGATCGCGCCTGCGCGCCGAAGCCTTGTGGATTCGCGTGGGCGACAAGAACCTGGGCGACGTGTCGCGCATGAACATCGCCCAAGCCGCGGAGTTTTTTAATTCACTCAAGTTGACGCCGGAGGAATCACAGATCGCCGACAAAGTCCTGGTCGAGATCCGCCAACGCCTCAAGTTCCTGAACGACGTCGGCCTCGAATACCTCACGCTGGACCGCCTGTCCGCGACACTCTCAGGCGGCGAAGCCCAGCGCATCCAGCTAGCCACCTGCCTCGGATCGCGCCTCGTGGGCGCTTGCTACGTCTTGGACGAGCCCTCCATCGGACTGCATAGCCGCGACACCGCCCGCCTCATCGGTATCCTCAAAGACCTGCGCGACCTCGGCAACACGATTCTGGTAGTCGAGCATGACCCCGATGTGATGCGCTCCTCCGACCATATTCTGGATCTGGGCCCCGGCGCAGGCGAACACGGCGGGCGCGTGGTGTTCCAAGGCTCGTTCGAGCAGCTAGAACGCGACGGGACCTCGCTCACCGCCAAGTACCTGCGCGGCGAACTCAAAACCTCGCACCTGACCCATCGCCGCAAGGCGCACGCCAAGCAAACCCTGCGTTTCTTCGGCGCGCAGGCGCACAACCTCAAAGGCATCGACGTCGCGATTCCGCTGCACATGATGGTCGCCGTGACCGGCGTTTCGGGATCCGGCAAATCCACGCTGGTCCACGATGTCATCTATCAGTCGCTGGCCAAGCGCCTGCAGAGTCCCACCCTGCCAACGGCCGCCGACGCCGATGTCTCCGGTTGGGACGCCGGCCCGGAGAAGCTGGTCTGCACCAAGGTCGAAAAAGCCGATCTGTTGACCTCGGTCGTTCTGGTCGATCAATCTCCCATCGGCCGCACGCCGCGCTCCAACCCGGTCACCTACATTAAAGCCTTCGATCTGATCCGCGAATTGTTCGCCTCCACCCCCGACGCCAAGCGCCGCGGCTACACCGCCGGACACTTCTCATTTAATATTCCCGGCGGGCGCTGCGAAACCTGCCAGGGCGACGGCACGGTGACCGTCGAAATGCAGTTCCTGGCCGACGTGGAGCTGGTGTGCGAAGACTGCAAGGGCACGCGCTACAAACCCAGCGTGCTCGAGGTCCAGTACAAGACCCTCAACATTCACGAGGTGCTGCAGCTCGCCGTCCAGGAAGCGATTTCGTTCTTCTCCAGCACGCCGCGCCTGGCCGACAAACTGCGCGTGTTAGCCGACGTGGGCCTGGGATACCTGCGCCTGGGCCAATCCGCCACCACGCTCTCCGGCGGCGAAGCCCAGCGCGTGAAGCTGGCCGCGCACCTGGCGCAAGCCACCAGCGAAGGCACTCTCTACATCTTCGACGAGCCCACCACCGGCCTGCACTTCGACGACATCGCCAAGCTTCTCGACGCCTTCGAGCGTCTGCTGCGCGCCGGCGCGAGCATCGTCATCATCGAACACAACCTGGAAGTGATCCGCCGTGCCGATTGGGTGATCGACCTGGGACCGGAAGGCGGCGACGCGGGCGGATACATCGTGGCCGAGGGCACTCCCGAACACATCGCGACGGTCAAGGAATCATATACTGGCAGGTACCTGCGCGCACAGGCGTAAGTCCGTCGTGCGCGAATAAGAAACCGTCAGCCCAAACTTCATGACGCATCACGAACACGCCGAGCAGCACTTTCAATCCTCCCATACCGTTCGCGATGTGGTGATCGGAATGGCCGACGGCTTGACCGTCCCGTTCGCGTTGGCCGCCGGACTCACCGGCGCCGTCGACGCCTCGCACATCGTGGTCATCGCCGGCCTGGCCGAAATTGCCGCCGGATCCATCGCCATGGGCCTGGGCGGATATCTCGCCGCGCGCGGCGACGCCGAGCATTACGCCAGCGAACGCAAGCGCGAAGAAATCGAAATCGTCGAGAAGGCGGACATCGAGCGCGGCGAAGTCCTGGAGATCCTGGAATCCTACGGCCTGACGCGCGACGAAAGTCTGCCCATCCTGGCCGCCTTCGAGCGCCGTCCCAAGGTGTGGGTGGACTGGATGATGCGCTTCGAACTAGGCCTGGAAGAACCCGACCCCGGACGCGCCGTCACCAGCGCAGCCACGATCTCCGCTTCGTACATCGCCGGCGGCTTGATCCCACTGGCGCCGTACATGCTAATGACCAAAGCGTCGATGGCGCTCCAATACTCAGTGGCCGCGACCATCGTAGCGCTGGCGGCGTTCGGCTACATCAAAGGAAAGTTCACCGGCGCCCCCCCGCTGTTGAGCGCCGTCCGCACAGCGGTAATCGGCGGCCTAGCCGCGGCCGCAGCGTACGGAATCGCCCGCCTGATCAGTTGATGACCGTGGCGCACGCACTCGTGCGTGCCGCGTCCCCACTCCCGGGGACGCCTGGTGTGTTGGCCGGGACGGAAGTGTCGGCATGAGCGCCGACACGGCACGCTGGAGAGCGTGCGCCACGCTTGCTGCGCCGGCTTACTTGCAGCCGCCCTTGCACGTCTTCTGCACGGTCTTACAATCCTTGCGGGCCTTAGAGGTTAAGGACCGATTGAGGCAGAAGTGATACGAGCTCACACACTGGTCTTTGCAAGCCTGCTTGATCGTCTTAGCATCCCCCGGGGCAAACGGAACCAGGACGATCAGCAGACCAAGAGCAAGAAAGCGCACCATGAAATATTCCTCTCCTCGTCAAGTCTATCGGACCAACAGGCCCCACCCTGTATAGGATGCTGTATGATGGACCGCGAGGCCCAATTAAGGAGACTACGAATGAGCACAAAAAGTTTGGCGATCACAGTTATAGCGTTGGCGGCCGCGACGACAGCCTTCGCCCAAGGCCAGGATTTCAGCAAGGTCGAAATCAAGACCAACAAGCTCTCCAGCAACTTCTACACGCTCGACGGCCAGGGCGGGACCATCGGCGTCCTGGTCGGCCCCGACGGCGTGTTCCAGGTCGACAGCCAGTTCGCCCCGCTCAGCGACAAAATCGCGGCAGCCATCAAGAAAATCGCGCCCAACACGACGCATTGGTACATGGTCAACACCCACGTGCACGGCGACCACACCGGCGGCGATGAAAACTTCGGCAAGATGGGCGTCACCATTCTGGCGCGTCCCGAGCTGCGCGACCGCCTGGCGCATCCCGCGCCCGGCGCCAACGGCCAGCCCGGCACTCCCATGCCCGCCGTGGGTCTTCCCGTCATCACCTATAACAACGAGATCGTCTTCAATATGGACGGCGACGAAATTCACCTGATCCCGATTCCGCGCGCCCACACCGATGGCGACACCATGGTCTACTTCGCCAAGAACGACATCCTGATGACCGGCGATTTCTACCGCTCGCTAGGCTATCCCAACATCGACCGCGCCAACGGCGGCAGCATGAACGGCATGCTGGCCGGTCTCGCGCGCATCGTCGCCCTTTGCGGACCCAAAACCCGCATAGTCCCCGGCCACGGCGACATGGTGAACCGCGACGCCGTCCAGTTCCACCGCGACATGATGATGGCCGTGCGCGACAAAGTCTCCGCCATGGTGGATCAGGGCAAATCCCAGCAGGACGTGGTCGCCGCCAAACTCACCGCCGAATTCGATCCCAAGGTCCCCGGCGGGGCGGGCATGACAGCGGATCGCTTCGTCGGCCAGCTCTACGCCGAACTAAAAGCCGCCAAGTAAATTGGCTCACCCCGTTGAGCACGCACTCGTGCGTGCCATGTCGAGACTCGTCTCGACACGTCCGGAGTCGCGGCATCCATGCGCAAGCCGAAACATCTAGCGATCATCCTGATATTTCTCTCCGCGCTCCAGGCCCAGCCGCCGGACGGCCGCAAAGTCCTGATCGACGAAGACGGCTCCGGCCCCGGCGGGACCGGCCAGATGGCGATGCTGGCCCTCCTCCAGTCCCCGCAAGCGGAGGTGCTCGGTATCACGATAGTCACAGGCGACGCCTGGCGCGACGAAGAAGTCCAACACACGCTGCGAATGCTAGAACTCACCGGCCACGTCAACATACCGGTCGTCCCCGGCGCAGCGTTCCCCCTGGTGCGCACGCAAGAGGGGACCAAAACCGCCGCCGCACTGACAGGCGGTGCAGCATGGCTAGGCGCGTGGGGTGGCGACGGCTCCAAACCGCCGCACGGCCCCTGGGAGGTCCCGCCCCTGCCCGAAGGCGCCCCGCGCCTAAAGCCCCTCGATGAAGACGCAGCCCATTTCCTGATCCGCCAAGTCCGCCAGCACCCCGGCGAAGTAACGATCTACGCTGCCGGTCCTCTCACCAACATCGCCCTAGCGCTAGCCATCGAACCCCACTTCGCCGAACTGACGCGCGGCATCGTAATCATGGGCGGCAGCGTCAACCCGTCGACCGAAGATCCCGAATTCGCCACCAGCCCGCGCCACGAATTCAACTTCTGGTTCGATCCCGAGGCCGCCCACATGGTGCTGCACGCCGCCTGGCCGCGCATCGACGTAACCACAGTAGATGTCTCCATCAAGGCCCCGTTTACGCAAAAAATCATCGACGAAATCGCGCAGTCGAAGAACCCGGCAGCGCAGTACATCGCCAAATACTCTAAGGCAGCCTACTATCTGTGGGACGAACTCACGGCGTGTTCCTGGCTGGACCCGTCCATAATCACCAAGGAGCGCCTGCTCTACATGGACGTGGACCTGAGCCACGGCCCCAGCTACGGCGACACGCTAACCTGGAACGAAAAAACCAAACCCGCCACGGGAGTGCGCCAAGTCCACGCACAGGTGGACCTGGATGCAACGAAGTTCACCAAGTTGTTCGTAAACCTGATGTCCGGGTCGGCCTTCTGACTTCTGTATTCTGTCTTCTGTATTCTTCTTCAATGCGCCATCACCGGATCGCCCGTAGGCTGAGTCTGCCCCGGCCGGATGACGAAGCGCATCCCCAACATGAACACGCTCGACAACAGCGCCGGCACCGCCGCCGCCAGAAAGAGCTGTTGCGACGACCAGTGCAGCGACAGCAGTTGTCCCGCGACCCACGGCCCGATGATCGCTCCCATGCGTCCCATCCCCAGCCCCGCGCCGACTCCCGTGGAGCGCAAGTCCGTCGGATAGAACGTCGCCGACATAGCGTTGACCCCCGCCTGGCCGCCCACGATGCCCCAACCCGCCAGCGCCACCACGATGAACATCGGCAACACGGTCAATCCAGGCTGTCCGATCAGTGCAACGTTCACGCAAGCCACCAGGAACCCGGTTGCCAGCACCGGTACGAATCCGATGCGATGCACCGCCCACCCCAGCGCAAACGCCCCGACAGTTCCCGCCAACTGCAGCGTAGCACCGATCAGCACCGAGGTCTGCGTCGAGAAGCCCGCGCTGCGCATCACGGTAGGCAGCCAGTTGGAGAGGAAATACAGGTTCAGCAGGTTCATGAAGTTGATGGCCCAGATGAACAGCGTCCCCATCGTGCGGCCATCGTAGAACAGGTGCACCCACGGCACGCCCTTCTGCTTTTTCTCTTTCACTACGAACTGCGCGCCCTCGCCCGCCGCGGCCGCCTGCGCCGGATCCAGCTTGCCGAGCCACTTGCGAAGCTCCGCGATCTTCCCATGCAGCGTGCAATATTGCAGCGACTCCGGCAGCCAGACCAGCATCGCCAGCGTGATCAGCAGCGGCGTAGTTCCGCCGAAGAAAAACACCGAGCGCCATCCGAAATGCGCGATGAGCCAAGCCGCGGCAAATCCGCCCAGCGCAGCTCCCGCCGAAAAGGAGTTGGCCACCACCATCATCACCGTCACCCGCGAGCGCGCCGGACTGTACTCGCCCGAGAGCGCCACGGTGTTGGGCATGATGCCTCCCAACCCAAACCCCGCGATGAGGCGAATCCAAAGCAGCTGCTCCGGCGAGTTGGCCATGCCCGTCGCCAGCGTGAGCACGGCGTAATAAAAGGTGACGCCGATCAGCACGCGCCGCCGCCCGATCTTGTCCGCCAGCACGCTGAACAGCAGTGACCCGAACATCACGCCCAGCGGCGTGGCGGACGCAATCTGGCCCCACGACGACGATGGAATCTTCCACAGCGGGATCAGCACCGGCCCCACGTAGCCCATGGCCTGCGCATCGAAGCCGTCCAGCATCAGGCACAGTGAGCACAACACGAACGTCATCATCTGGAAGCCGTTCAGCTTCGAACGGTCGATGACCTGGTTGATGTTCACCGGCACGGCGGATGAGCTCATCGGTCCAGTATACACACGGTGATTGTACTACTAGACCCTGGTTTCTTTGTAGCGCGCGAAGATTTCATGCGGCCAAAGTTGTAAGCTGCTGAGCGGTGGTGCGTTGCGCCGAGAGCAAGGCGTTCAGAATGAGCCTGCCGTGGTCGGTGACGTGGTAGCGG
>DATNJC010000223.1:0-4910 GCA_035604115.1 Bryobacteraceae bacterium
GGTTGCGAGCTTGGAAGATCCGCCAACTGGAATTGCTGGAGCATGCCGTGGCCGCGGCCCTTACTGCGGTGAATTCAGAACACGCAACAGCCCATTTTCGCCACTGCGGCTATGGTCTATAAATACTCAGAAAATGGTCTAATCGGAGAGCCGGGGCCTTACGCCCACCAGGACCACTGACCACTACCTGACAAGTAGCATTATCGGAGCCTATTGAGCTGGTTCGGCGCGGATTAAATGCGACCTTCGATCCGTCCCTGGGTGAGGGCTGAAACCAACCTCAGTAAGTTTCAATGATGCGCTTGGCTCGCGGCGCCGGCACGTAAGGGCTCACCAAACTTTCGTTGCCTTCCTGGTCAATGGCCTTGACGCCGAAGATGTACTCGTCGATGGACAGGTCCGGAAACGTGTACTCGGCCACGTTGCCGACGAAGACGTCGCGCTCCCAGTACGGCGCGGTGGTCGCGCGCATTACCACTGCGTACCCTGCCAGATCTGCCTCCGGCCGCTCCTGTTTCCAGCGCAGGACCGCGTCGGAGCGTCCGGTTCCGCGTGTCAGCAGCAGATTGGCGGTTTGTTGTCCATTGCGTTCGATCCGCTCGGTGACTTCCGGAGCCTTGGGCGCCCACGCCAGCGACGCGGCCACGGCGGCGTTCACCCGGGTCACGCGGGCGGCATAGGAGGGCGAGGTGTTATCGAAGGTATCCGTGGCCGTGTGCTCATTGGCCAGGTTCTCCTGCGGCGAGGAGAAGCGCACCGCCGCGAAGCCTTCGAGAGCAAACGGCGTGTGATCGCCGCCGCGCCCCACCCGGTCCTGGCGGAACACCAGGCCGGCACGCATGGAGGGCACATAGCGCTCGCCGATTTCCTTAACATATCGCGCCAGCGTGCGCGAGGGCGAATCCGGCGGATCGTCGCTAAACACGTTCACCGCGCGGTTCTCGATGCGCCCACTTCCCGAAGCCTCGCTGCCGATGATGTCGTTATTCAGTACGGCTTCGATCTGGACGGCATCGCGCTTGGCTTTGGCGGCGTATAACGTGCTCCCGACCAGGCCCTCTTCTTCGCCCGCAAAGGCGACGAAAACTAGAGTCTTGTCGAATTCATACTGGCTGAGCACGCGCGCCAGCTCCATCACGCAGGCGATGCCGCTTCCATCGTCGGTGACGCCTGGGGAATTGGCTTCGGGATCCGGCGCCGCCCGCGCGGTGTCTCCGCCACCGGTGCCACCCGTCGGTCCGGCCAAAACGATCGAATCGTAGTGCGCGCTGACGATAATCCGCTGTTCGGGATGCACGGTGCCCGGCAGTACCGCGACAATGTTGTACAGGTCCACGTCCCGGACGAGGCGCGAATTGCGTTCCTCGCCCTTTTTGACGCGATATTGGTCGTAAGTGACCTCCAAACGGGGGCTAAACGCGCGGAATTGATCGTAAATCCAGCGGCGGGCCGCGCCGATGCCGCGTTCCCGATCCTCTTGCTGGGAGTACAGGTAGCGCGTGCCGAACCCCTCGAGTTTCTGGAGAGTCTCGGTGACATGCGCCTCCGAAATCTCCCTAACGATCTTGGACACTTTGGGGTTGACAGCTTTGTACTGCCCCAGGCAGGGAAGCGCTAAGGCCCACGAACATACTGCCAGAAAGGAGCGTCGTTTCATGGCACACCTAGAAGATCAGTTTCATCCCGAGTTGGATCTGCCGCGAACTGCTTACATCGCCCCGCACTGCACGGGTGGCCGTGATCTGCCCGAATTGCGGGGAGGTGACCTGATTGATCGGTTGCGTAAAATTCGGGTGATTCATGATGTTGAACACTTCCGCACGGAACTGCAAGCCGATCCGTTCCGTGATCTTGGTGTTCTTGGCCGCGGAAAGGTCCAGGTTGAGCAGTCCCGGCGCGGTCAGGATATTGCGGCCGGCGTCGCCGAATCCGGTGGTCTGTATCGAGAACGCAGCTTTGTTCAGGTACTGCGTGGGCGTCGGGTTGGCGACGTACAACGGCTGGCCGGGGACCAGGTTGGGCCGGTCGAACGCTTCCAGGCTTCCTTTCGTATCGGTGGTAGCGATGATCGGACTGAAAGGACTCCCGGTCTGCGCGGTCAGAATCGGCGACATGCTCCAGCCTTCGACCACGCGCTTTAAAAGGTTGCTGTCGGCCTTGAAGGGGAACTGGTACAGGCCGCTGAAGACGAAACGGTGGCGCGCGTCGAAATCGGAGAGTGCGCGCTCCAGCTTCCAATTTCGAAAATCCTGGATTTGCGGATTGGAACTGCCCACCGAATTGGTGTCGATGGATTTCGAGAAGGTGTAGTTCGTGGAGAACGTCAGTCCCTTCGCCAGGCGCTTTTCGGCCGAAAGCCACAATCCGTTGTAACTCGAACTGGCGGCCGATTCGTTGATGGTGATGCTGCTGAATGCCGGGATGGGCCGAAAGCCGTTGATGCCCTGGTTGTAGTCGCCAGTGATGCGCAGATGGCGGCCCTGGCTGCCGACGTAAGCGGCTTGAATCACGGTTCCCCACACCTGCCGCTGCACGTTGAAGTTGTAGCTGAGCACGCGCCCGCTCTTGAAGTTTGGATCGACCGCCTGAAGCGCGCTGCCGACGCCGGGAGGCGCGGCGAACGGATTGGTCACGCTGATATTGCTGGTGTTATTCACCGAGGTGGAGAACGGAGGGTTCGAACCCAGGTTCGACACCAGGTTGGTGACGGGTTGATCGTAGTAGAAGCCTGCACCGGCGCGGATCACCGTCTTGCCGTCGCCAAGGGGATCGAAAGCGAAACCGATGCGCGGCCCAAAGTCGTGCAGATCCCGCGAGTAAACCTGGTTGACGCCGTTGGTCCCGATCTGGTTCAGCTTGTACGTGGTGAAGTCGAAGACGGACAGGCGATTGTGGATCTCACTGGGCGGGCCGTTGTACTCCCAGCGCAGGCCCAAGTTCACGGTCAGGCGCGCGTTGATCTTGATGTCGTCCTGGGCGAAGAAACCCGCGGCGCTGGCGCGCAACGCGGGCGTGGCAGGAAGCGCGGTCTCCGCGGCGTTGGTGGGCGTGCCCGCGATAAATGCCGCCACTGTTCCAAATGTGAGCAGGCCGCCGGTGCCTCCGTTGATATTGTTGTTGTCGAAGCGGCGAAACTCCCCGCCGAACTTCACCGAGTGGCGGCCGTGAATCCAGGAAACGTTATCGGTGTACTGAAAGGTGGTGTCGCCGCGTCCCTGCGGGAAGCCGCTGATGCCGCCGAAGGTGAACGCTCCCGGCACCGTGATCTGCGGGAACACGCTCGAAGGCGAGGTCATCCCGAAATCAGCCGGCGTCTGCAAGAAGTCCTGCTGGAACAAGATATGGACGCGATTCAGACCGGCGTGGAATTCGTTGGTGAGCGTGGGCGAAAACACATGCGTTTCGCCGGCCGCGAGCAGATAGCGCTTGGCGGGACGGCTGTCGCCAAACCCGGCTAGATTGTTGCCCTGCAGGGTGGGCTCGGTGCGCTCGTCGTGATTGGAAATGAAGGTTCCAAACAGCGAATCGCGGGTTCCGAAATTGTGGTCGATGCGCCCGGTGAACTGGTTCAGCGTCCGGTTCTTCGATGCTCCCGCCACGAAGCGGGACCCCGTGGGATCGTTGGCTTGCGGAATCAGCCCCAGCAACTTCACCATCACCGGGTTGGTGATCTGGGCGCGCTGGGCGGCGGTCAAAACCAGGGTGTTGATCGACGCGAACTCGCGGCCTTGGCGGCCTTCGTACGAGGTGAAAAAGAAGGTGTGATTCTTCCGGATGGGGCCGCCCACCGAATAGCCATACACGTTGCGCTTGAAAGGTAGAATGGGCGCGGAGCCCAAGTCGAAATAATTCTTGGCGTCGAAAATGTTGTTGCGCACGAACTCGAACGCCGTCCCGTGGACACCGTTGGTGCCGGATTTGGAAACGCCGTTGACGATGATCCCGGCGTTACGGCCGTACTCCGCCGAGAAGGCGTTGGTCTGCACCTTAAACTCCTGGATCATGTCGACGTTGGGCTGAAACGTAATCTGGTTTTGCACCATGTCGCTGATGTTGATTCCGTCGAACAGATAGTTGGTGGAGTCCTCGCGTGTACCACTGGCGTTGATGCCGGAGATTCCGATACCGCTCGGCACAGCCAGGAAGGTGCGATTATTCGTGCTGGGCGACACAGTGCCCACTTGCAGCAGCGCCAGATCCAGGAAAAACCGCCCGTTGAGCGGCATTTCCGCGATTTTCTCGCCCGTGACCACATTGCCCAGGCTGGATGTTTCGGTCTGCACGCCGGTGGTGGTTGCCTCCACCGTCAACAGCGTGCTGGTTTCACCGACCTCCAGGACGGCATCCACGCTCGCACGCTGTGCCACCTCCAGGGCGAGGCGAGTTTGTTCGTAGGTCTGGAACCCGCTCTTTTGTATTTTGATGGAATAAGTGCCCGGCCGCAGGAACGAGAATTCGTACAGGCCGGCCGAATCCGTGGCCGCGTTTTGGGCCACGCCCGATTCGGTGTTGGTCAGCGTGACCGCAGCCCCCGGAACAAGCGCACCCTGCGGATCCTTGACGGTTACTACCAGGGCCGCGTTTTGCGCCGCCAGCGGTGCTGCCGCCACTACAACAAACATTAACCCTCGGAAGATGGAACGAAGGTTCCCCATAAGCGCCTCCTGCGCACTAGCCTTTGTAGTCCCGCAACCCCAACAGAGGCTCTCTTGCGCCAAACCCAGGGCGCAAGAAACGTGAGCGTAGGCAGATTATACTCCCATTCGTCGGACCGTGATCCGTCCGTAACCGGCGGTGCTGGAGTGCGCAGTGCGCGAGAGATGTGTGGCGAACGGCTTCAAGTGGGCGGTTGAGTCAAGCCCGTTTTGGTGAAGCAGGAGCAGGAGGTTTCACCTTGCGGGTGAACGAGG
>DATNJC010000224.1:0-30985 GCA_035604115.1 Bryobacteraceae bacterium
CCAGGTATTCCCTCGCCGTTTCTTCGTTCGGGAAGAGTTCAAACAGCTTGAAGGTGCTGATGGTGGACTTGCTCATGAATCCATTGTACTTGAGTCCCGCACGGAAAGCAAGCGGAAAAGGGACTTATGTATATAAATCCCAAAGGTTGCCCCAGCCGTTGTTGGCCAGAGCTCCGCGCTCGCCGCGCTTCTGACGTTCGAGCAGCCAGAACACCTGGGCGAGCGTGGTCTCGGCTTTCTGCTCGCCTCCCAACTCGGCGACGATAGTGGCGTCGCCGGCGTTGTCCTGCAATTCATAGCTGCGTAGCGTGGCCGGGCCGGCCGGGATCTCCCGCTTCTCGTGAAACCACCTGAGGAAATCGCCGCCGATCAGGGAGATCAGGATTTGGTCTCGCGATTCGATGTTCAGGACGAAGTGGTCCTGGGCGATGAACGGTTCCGTGGTGGGCCAGACATCGACGGTATCGCCGGGTTTGAGGATGGGGCCGGGCATCGGCGTGTGAAACAAGTCTAGCGCAATAAGTCTAGGCAAAGATAAACTCGGTAACGTGGACCTGCCCGATTACTTCCGAATGCTTGCACGGTACAACCGGATTGCCAACGAGAGAGTCTTCGAGCGGTGCTCGCTGTTGGACGAGGCCGAGTACCGCAAGGAGCGGCGGGGCTCATTGGGCAGCATCCATGGCCTGTTGAATCACATCCTGCTGGGAGACCGGATCTGGATGGCGCGGTTCGAAGGCGAGGGGCGGCTGACGCCTGCCCTGAATACCGTTCTGTTTGAGGACTTCGCTGGGTTACGGGCCGCCCGCACTGAGGAAGATGCTCGGATCGAGGCCTTTTTTGCGCATTTGAACGCGGACTTCTTTTCACGGACGTTTCGTTACATCAACAACCAGGGCCGCGAGTACGTGGAGCAGGCAACCGTCGCGGTGGGCCATTTTTCAACCACCAGACGCACCATCGCGGACAGGTTCACGTGATGTTGAGCCAGACTCCCGTTGCGCCTCCATCGCTCGATTTGCACCGCGCGATCAACCCTTAGCGCGGGTGAGTTTGGCTTGCGGCCCGGGCGCGCTCAATGAAGGGGTGGAACCAATTCTGCGAGGCGAGTTGTCCAGGCGTCAGGCTGCTGAAGCGACGGAACTCCGCGATCATGTGGGACTGGTCGGCGTAACCCATTTGCACGGCTTCGCGGGCCCAGTCGACCTTGCTACCACTCCCGGCGTGGACGAGTCCCGACTGAAAGCGGGCCAGGCGGCAATACAGTTTGGGAGTCACGCCGACGCTTTCGCGGAAGACGCGAGTGAGATGCTGGCGCGAAACTCCGGCGGCGGCGCCCATGCGTTCGACCGTCACCCCGCCCTGCCGGCGCATCACCCACGCGGCCAGGCCGGGGACATTCAGGGCCGTCGCGGCGGTTCGCGCTTGGGACGTTCTGCGGAGCAAGGCCGATTCGATTCGGTCGATGCGCTCGGCTGCTTCGTTCTGCTCGCTCAGCTCGGCGATCAGTTCGGACGCGGCGGGCCCCCACAGCTCGTCGAGGGCCACGATGCGGTCCGTCAGATCGGCGGCGGGAACACCCGTGCATCTTGGAGCTCCAGCCGGGCGGAGATACGCTCCCCAGATTTCATCGCGCCCATCGGAGGACGTGGGTCCGGCGACGGTCATGGCGCCGAGTACGTCCGCGTGCGAGCCGGCGGGAGACGGATGCCAGAGGCCGCCCGTTCGGCAGATCCGGGGGAAGCTGAAGACGATGGAGACGTGGCCGTCGGCGAACATGGGGGAGCAGAAGGAATCGCCTTCGCCGAAAAGAATCTCGCGAGTGATGCGGCGGCCGGGTGCGGCGTTCGCATCGGCCGGGGAGAACGAGAAGAAGGCGCGGACCGCGCCTCGCAACGCCTCACAGGGCGCGTACTCGCGGTATCGCGCGGCGATTCGGGGCATCGTTTTCCACTTATACCAGATGCTGTTTTGCGGTGCACGGTCCGGCACTTAAGGGAGGTTCCATTTTTCCAATCCCGCACCGCGCATCGTGGTGTAGACTTGCCTTTGATTGGAGGCGCCCATGACGATTGCCGAGTCCCTGCTTCGCGAACTGGAAAACGAGGCCAAGACTACGCGGCGCGTGCTCGAACGCGTGCCGGCGGACAAGCTGGCTTGGAAGCCGCATGAGAAATCGATGTCGCTGCGGAAACTCGCGCAACATGTGGCGCAGACGCCGGGCTCCATCGCCAGCAGTTCGATCCCGGACTCCTACCCGGTCGAAAACTTCAAACCGGAACCCGATCCGGCCAACGTCGCCGAGATCCTGGAAGCCCATGAGGCCAGCATGACGGCGGCGAGGTCGATGCTGGCGGAATTGGACGAGGCCAGGGCCATGGCGACGTGGTCCATGTTGGGGCTGGAGTTGCGCGGAGTTGTGGAGACACTACGAGTGAGGCGGCGTAGTACTTGAAAGTTCAAAGAACAAACAATTCGGGAGCTCCCGTATGCCGAGGTTTTGCCTTCACCGGCAGAAGCACTGGTTTAGCGTCGAGCTATCGACGGCCATCCTGCTTGGACGTTGCACGCGGAGCCATGGATGCGTGCGCGGTGGAATCGGCTCTCAGATGGCGAGCGCTCGATCTCCTCGGCTTAAACATACACCCGGCTTGTGCGGACGGGGGCGGAGTCGAGACGCAAGTGATTGAGAGGGAGGGAAATCGAGGTTGGCTCCGGCCGTGATCGCTCGCGAATGTCTAGCGCGTGGCGCTGCTTTTGGGACATGTGCGTCGCGTGCTTGTGTTTATTTATACTACGGCTATGGAGGTTCCTCTCACTCCAAACGGCGAAGGGTTGCTTCGGGCCGTGTTGGCGCGCCATCCTGGGCGGTCGCCCACGGAGGTTGTTGAGCAAGCTTTAGCGGAACGCATCGAACGGGAGGCAGCAAGTGAGCTGCCGGCGATGCCGCAACCGAAAAAGCTCTCACCCGAGGAATTTGATTCCTGGCTGGCTGAGTTTACGCAGTTCTCAAGCCAGATCCCGCCCATGCCCGGGGAGACCTTCTCGCGCGAGATGATTTACCAGGACCACGATTGACGTGGCGGCCGGGTATCTGCTCGATACCAACATCCTCCTGCGCCTCACCCGCCGGGACGATTCCACTCAAGCACTCATCCAGCGCGCGATTCGGCAACTGCTTCACGAAGACGCCGGCCTGTTTTATTGCGCCCAAAATGTCGTCGAGCTCTGGAGCGTTCTGACGCGGCCCGCTATAGGAACAGCTTCGGTTTATCCATCCGCGAGACCGAGGAGGAGGTGCAGCTGGTCGAGCGCGCCTTTACCCTTCTGCCGGATAACGCACAGATTCATCCGCTATGGCGCCGCATGGTCAACGATTACGGAGTACATGGGCGGCAAGTCCACGATACCCGCCTCGTCGCCGCGATGCGCGTCCATGGGCTCTCGAACCTGCTGACCTTGAATCGAGCCGATTTTCTTCGGTACGGCGGCATCACGGCCGTCGATCCGCAGGACCTCACCTTGAAGTAATGGGCGTGGTCGACCGATCGGTGTGTTCTTAAGTTGGGATGATGGCTCAAGAGGACTCATTCATGAATCAGTTCCTGGCTTTCCTTGGCTTGGTCGCGGCCTCGCCGCTGAGTTGGTGCCAACCCACGATCCAGGCCGTCGTCAATGCTGCGACGTTTCAAGGCGGGCTGCCCTATGGAGGTGGCCTCGCGACTATCTTTGTTTCCGGTCTAACGGGTCCACCGGGAACATATGTCGCACCATCGTCCGCACCGTTGCCATTCGTGCTCGCCGGGGTGGGAGTGGAAGTGAACTACACGCTTGCTCCGATTCTCGCTGTCGTAATCCCCCCGGGAGGTCAGTCCGCTGTCGCGCAGATTAACTTCCAGGTACCCTTGGAACGGAACGCCTCCATACGGTCTCACGCACCAAATGGCTTCCCGGGCTATCTCACGGTAATGCAACCGCAGGGCGGCGGAACAGTGATACGAGCCCCACTGGAAGATCCTCCTTTCACCGGAGGCTTCTTTTCGGACGGGAACGGCTACGCAATCGCGCAACATGCTTCAGAGTACAGTACGGTTACGGTGCAAAACCCTGCCCATGCAGGCGAGACGATCATCGCCTATGCAAATGATCTGTACCCCGTTTGGCCGCCCACGCCGATAGGGTTTCCAGTGCCCCAGCAGCCACTATTTCAGTTCACGGACGGTAGTCCTTTCGGGACGTACATCCCCAGTCCCGGCAATCTGTACCTGCAGGAGTACCCAGGTCAGGCTGTGACGCCCGCCCAGGGGATCGTTCCGCCGAACACACCTCCCCTAACCATCCTTTTTCAGGGTCTCGCACCCGGATTGGTGGGTGTCGAGCAGATCAACTTCGTGGTTCCCGCCAACCAGCAGCCAGGCGACTGGCCGCTCTTTTTTGACACGGGATGCCCGCCGGGCCAAATCTCAGCGTGCCCAGGAGGCGGCAATGCCAGCCCATCCGTGAAACTGCCCATTCGATAGATTGCTGCAATGTGGCGGCTGCGCGGGGTGGTCTCAACGTGCGATGCGTTGATAGCCATGCAGCGGGCCGCTCGAATCGGATAACCTATACATTTGCAGCCTGCGGCGCGGTCTAAGATCACGCCGCCGGATGGTGCGCCGTTTTGATTCCGTATCCATTGATTCCGTATCCACCCATTAGAAGCGAGGAACAGCCGTATGAAAGTCTGTGTTGCCGGGCAGGGCGCGTTCGGGCAGAAGCACTTGGAAGCGATCGCCGCGATTCCCGGTATTGAAGTCGTCACGCTAACGGGCGGGAATCCCAAGGGGACCGAAGAAGTCGCCAAGAAGTTCAAGATTCCGCATTGGACCTCGGACCTGGGCGAGAGCCTGAAGCAGCCGGGCGTGGAGGCCGTGATCTTGACTACGCCCACGCAGTTGCATTTCAAGCACGCCGAACAGTCGATGCGCGCGGGCAAACACGTCATGGTCGAGATTCCCATGGCAGATACCCTGGCTGATTCCGAAAAGTTGGTGAAGATTCAGGAGGAGACCGGCGTGGTCGCCATGGCGGGTCATACGCGGCGCTTCAATCCCAGCCATCAGTGGGTCCATAAGAAGATTAAAGCCGGGGAGTTGAAAGTCCTGCAGATGAACGTGCAGACGTACTTCTTCCGGCGGACCAACATGAATGCGGCGGGTCAGCCGCGGAGTTGGGTGGATCATTTGCTGTGGCACCATGCCTGCCACACGGTGGATCTGTTCCAGTATCAAACCGGCGAAGTGGCTTCGAAGGCGTACGCTGTCGAAGGTCCGCATCATCCGGAACTGAAGATCGCCATGGACATGAGCATCAGCATGAGAGTGCCCTCGGGCGCGGTATGCACGCTGTCGCTTTCGTTCAACAACAAGGGCCCGCAGGGGACTTTCTTCCGGTACATTTGCGACAACGGCACCTACGTGGCGTACTACGACGATCTGGTGGATGGCGATCAGAAGAAGATCGATTTGTCGGGCGTGGCGGTGTCGATGAACGGGATCGAACTGCAGGACCGCGAGTTCTTTTCCGCGATCCAGGAAAAGCGCGAGCCCAATGCCAGTTTGAAGCAGTGCGTGACGGCTATGCGGACTCTCGACCTGTTGGAGAAGTGTTTCTAAGCGAGAATACAGAAGACAGAATACAGAAGACAGAATTGCTCTGTGGGGAGTGTATGGCTGTGGTGGAGAGGTTGGGATTTGTCGGATTTGGTGAGGCTGCCTTTCACCTCGCCAAGGGGTTGCGCGAGGCGGGTGTCGCGCACACGTTCGCTTACGACATCCACACGCACACTCCCGGCAAGGGCGAGCCCATTCAGTCGCGCGCGGCGGACACCTCGACGCAGTTGATGCCGTCATCGGCCGCGCTGGCCGAGGCAGCCGATGTCATCATCGCGGCGGTGACCGCGGACCAGGCGCTGACGGCGGCACAGCAGACGGCTCCGTATCTCACCGCGCGGCATCTGTATGCGGATATCAATTCTGTCTCGCCGTCGGCGAAACAGGCGGTGGGGCGCGCGGTCACGGCGGCGGGGGCGCGCTTCGTCGAAGTTGCGGTGATGGCGGCGGTGCCGCCTTACTTGCATAAAGTCCCAATGCTGATCGGGGGCGCGGCGGCGCCCGAGTTTGAAGCTCTGTTCGCGCCGTTGGGGATGCGCATGGAAGTGGTCTCCACTTCGCAGATCGGACGGGCCGTGGCGGTGAAGATGTTCCGCAGCGTCATCTATAAAGGCCTGGAGGCGCTGATCTTCGAATGCGTGCTCGGCGCTAGTCACTATGGCGCCGAGGCGCGCGTGTTTGCGTCGCTGAAGAAGGACTTCCCCGGCGTGGATTTTAAGAAGCTTGCCGATTACATGGTCGGGCGAGTAGTGGTGCACGGCGAGCGGCGGGCTCGGGAGATGGAAGAAGTTGCCGCTACGCTGCGCGAGTTGGGCATCGAGCCGATGATGGCGGAGGCTACGGCGCGGCGGATGGATTGGGCGGCTAAGCTGGATCTGCGGTCGCAGTTCGGGGGCGAGTTTCCGAAAACTTATGAGGACGTGCTGGAGGCGATTGCCGAAAGAAGTCAGGAGTCAGAAGTCAGAGGTCAGAATGCACCGGCGGAGGTTCTATGAGTGGAATTCGCTTGCTGAGTTTGAATTTGGCGGTGGCCGTGGGGTGCGTGGCCCAGCCCCGTCCGCCCGCGTTCGCTTCTCCCGAAGCTCACGCCGACCGCACCGTCACGTTCCGGTTGTCGGCGCCGAAGGCTTCGCAAGTCCGGCTGACCGGTGATGTGGTCAAAGAGGCTCAGGACTTGCGCAAGGACGACAAGGGCGTGTGGACGCTCACCATCGGGCCGCTGCGGCCGGATCTGTACAGCTACCGGTTTTCGGTTGACGGCGTGACGGTGGTGGATCCTAGCAATCAGGCGCGGCCGGCTACCATGTTCACGGTCCCGGGCGATGGGGCCGCGATCTACGATCTGCGCCCGGTGACGCATGGCACGTTAGTGGAGCGCTGGTATCAATCGACGGCGCTCGACACGCAGCGCCGCGTGTTCGTTTACACTCCGCCGAGCTATGAGCGCGAGACTACGCGCTATCCGGTGCTGTACCTGCTGCACGGCGCGGGCAACGATGAGAGCGCTTGGAGCGAAGGCGGAAGGGTGAATCTGATCCTTGATAATTTGATCGCCGACGGCAAACTGAAGCCTTTGGTTGTCGTGATGCCGTACGGCTACGCGTATCCGCCCACGCATCCGCTGGCGGCGGGCGCGGACGCGATGAAGCGGCAGAGGGCCGGTTTTGAGCGCGATCTGATCCAGGATGTGTTCCCGCTGGTCGAGTCTCACTTCCGGGTCTATGCGGATCGCGATCACCGCGCCATCGCCGGACTCTCGCTGGGCGGAGCGCAGGCGCTGGGGACGGGTTTGAGCCATCCGGAATTGTTCAGCCGGGTGGCGGGATTCAGTCCGGCGCTGGGGGCAGTTACGCAGGAGCAGGCCGGCGGGCTGGATTTCAAGAAACTGGTGGCGGATTCGAAAAGAGTCAACGATCAATACAAAGTGCTGTGGGTGGGATGCGGGACTGATGACACTTTGTTTCAATCCGTGAAGCAGTTCGAGGCGATGTTGACCGCAGCGGGCGTGCGCCACGGTTGGCGCGAGAGCGATGGCGCGCATACGTGGCTCAACTGGCGGCGGTACTTGGCTGAGGTTGCGCCGATGCTGTTTCCACAAGGGTGATGCTGAGGGTCACCGCCTTGCGCCGGCACGAGTGCCGGCGTGGCACGCATAAGTGCGTGCTCCACAGCTGCGTGCTCACTTGCTTTGTGCTGGGGTTCGCTTTGTTGGCGGCTTGCCACAAGGAACAGCCCAAAGTCGTGGTCCCGGAGGTGTTTCGCGTCAAGTTTGAGACTACGCAGGGCGATTTTGTCGTCGAAGTTACGCGGGCTTGGTCGCCGCATGGGGCCGACCGGTTTCATGAGCTGATCCGCATGCGCTTTTACGATGAGAGCCGCTTTTATCGCGTACTCAAAGGCTTCATCGCACAGTTCGGCGTGCATCGCGACTTTAAAGTGCAGGACGTCTGGCGCAAGCTGTTCATCCTGGACGATCCTCCGCAGCGGAAGAACTTGCGAGGTACGCTGGCGTTTGCTAAGTCGGACCCGAATACTCGGGCTACGGAGGTGTTTATCAACTTGGCGGACAATGCGGTGCTCGATCAACAGGGGTTTGTGCCGTTTGCCCGGATTGTCGAGGGGTTGGAGGTCGCGGACCGGTTGTACTCGGGCTATGGAGAGATGCGGCCGATTGGGAAGGACATCGATGCGGGGCGGGTTGAAGAAGAGGCTAACGAGTATCTGGTCCCGCGGTTTCCTCGGTTGGATTACATCAAGCGGGCGCAGTTTGTGCCGTAGCACTGTGGAGCGAGCTTCAGCTCGCAACGGGGACTTCAGTCCCCGGCTTGACGTGCCACTTGATCCACTCGGAGGCTGAAGCCTCCGTTTCAGGCTAAAGCCCACTCCACGGTTCACCCTTCGGGCGGATGGCGCTTGTGCCAATCGGTTTGGGACTGGAACGCCTTGCCCAAGCCCACCAACTGGTTTTCGTAGAATGGGCGGCCCACCAGTGAAATGCCGATGGGGAGCTGGTTGGCGAAGCCGCAGGGCAGCGATAGCGCGGGAAGCCCGGCTAGGTTGCCTGCTGGGATCAATTCGCGCAGGCCTTGGGAACGCGGGGCTGAAAACACGGGCGTGCCGCCGCCGTCCAGCGGCTCGTTCACTTTCGGCGCTACTTCCATGCGGGCGGGCGTTAACAGCATGTCGCAATCCAGGAAAAGATCCCGGAAGGCTTGCTGCACTAGCGTGCGCACGCGCATGGCTCGGAGATAATCGGTGGCGGGCACGTCCAACATGGCCTTCAAGCCTGCGATCTGCGTCTTGTCGGCCAGTTGCTCGACCTTTTCGCTGCGAATGAAATCCTCGAAAATGGATCCAGCTTCGCCCGCGATGATGGTGCCGACCAGCGCGCCGTAGGGGAAACGGGGCAGCTCAATCTCCTTTAGGCGAACGCCCAGCGACTTGATCGAGCCTAGCGCGGCCTGCAAGCCAGAGCGCATTTCGGCGGCGGGCCAAGCTTCAAAATCGACGGGCGCGTAGCCGATGGTGAGATCGGAGGGCTTGCGGGCAACTTGCGGAGCGTAGTTGAAGCCTCGGCCGGCCGAGCCGGGATCTTCGGAATCCGCGCCGGCGATGCTTTCGAGAACCAGCGCGCAATCCTCGGCGGAGCGGCACATGGGGCCGATCTTATCGAGGGTCCAGGACAGCGCCATCGCCCCTCTCCTGCTCACCAGTCCATAAGTCGGGCGCAGGCCGGTGATGCCGCAGAAGGCCGCGGGCGTCAGGATCGATCCCGAGGTTTCCGATCCCAGCGCGAACGCGACCAGGCCCGCGGCCACTGCGGCGCCGGAACCGCTGGATGAGCCTCCGCTCCAGCGCGTGCGGTCCCAGGGATTCAGGCCCGGACCGGTGAGCGACGCCGCGGCCGAGCGGTATTCGCCTCCGCCCGCCAGTTCGATCATGGAGAGCTTGCCGATCAGGATGGCTCCCGTGCCGGTCAGCTTTTCGACCACGTGGGCGTCGCGGTCGAAGACTTGTCCGGCGAACGGGCGGGCGCCCCAGGTGGTGGGCTGTTTCTTCACGGCGAGCAGATCTTTGACGCCGAAGGGGATGCCCTGGAGCAGGCCGCGGGTGCGTCCGCGTTTCAAGTCGCCGTCGACGTCGCGCGCCTGGCGCAGGGCTTCTTCGCGGAGCGAGAGCGCGAGAGCGTTGTAGCGCGGTCCGGTTCGTTCCAGGCGGTCGCAGAACGCGCGCGTTAATTCGACGCACGAGAATTCCTTGGCGCGCAGGCGCGCGCTTAGTTCGCCAATGGTGTTAAAGAAGACGTCGCTGGGGATGTCCGCCACGTTGTCATCAGGCCTTGAATCGAAATGCGGGCTCGACGGAGCGGGGTAACGGGACTTGGGCGATTTCGCGGGAATCCTGTTGGCGGGCCTGGCGTGCGGCGCGCAATTCCGCGTCGGCGGGGGGTGTCTGAGCCGGGGCGTCGGTGACCGTGAGCCCGGCGGCTGTCGTGGCTAGAGTCTTAGCGAAGGCGCGTCTGTCGAGGCTGACACGATTCTGCACGGTAGGCAACTCCTGGGGCCATTATAACGGCGCTTGTGGAGCACGTACTCGTACGTGCCACGCCGGCACTCGTGCCGGCGCTTGGGGGAGCGGTTTCAACGCCGCGGGGTCTCGCCTGCGATTCTCGAGAATATTTTTTGGCAGGCGGGACTCTTTTAAGATCAGGTCGGCTGATCTTCTTAAGATATACTGCGGGACTCCGCCAGGCGTCGGCATGAGTGCCGGCGTGGCACGTACAAGTACGTGCTCCAGATGGCTCAGCCGTGCGCGGCGCGGCGGGTGGACAGAGCCTCGGTGGCAGCGCGTTCCATTACCGCGCGGGGGGCCGATTCGCCGGTCCAGATCTCGAACTGACGGGCCGCCTGTTCGAGAAACATCTCCAGGCCAAAGATCACTTCGGCTCGCTGCTCCTTGGCCTTGCGCAGCAGCACCGTTTCCATGGGGGTGTACACCATGTCGAGAACCAAGCGGGCCGGGATGCGGTCGTTGAAGAAACACCGGTCGGCTTGGGGCGTCATGCCGAGCGGCGTGGCGTGCACCAGCGCATCGAACGTCCCGGCTTCGGCCTGCTCGCGCGACAGCGGGTCCCCGCCGCAGGCGGCCGCTAACGCGCGTACGCGATCCGGATTCCGCCCGGTGATCGCCAGTTTGGCGCCGGCCGCCGCCAGCGCAAACGCCGCACTGCGGGCCGCACCACCATTACCGACCACCAGCACGGTCGACTTAGCCAAGCGCAGGTGTTTCTCCAGCGGGACGGTGACGCCGGGCGCGTCGGTGTTGGTGCCGCGCCACTTGCCGGCCTTGCGCCATACCGTGTTCACCGCGCCGATCCGCCGCGCTACCGGATCCACCTGATCCAGATAGCGCATGATCTTCTGCTTGTGCGGAATGGTCACGCTGAACCCGGCCAGCGGCAGCTTGGCCGCCAGCGCGAAGAAATCCTTGAGCCGTCCGGCGTTCACCAGGAACGGCATGTACACCGCGTCCAAGCGGCGGGCCTGGAAGGCGCGATTGTGAACGTGCGGGGAAATGGAGTGGGCCACCGGATCGCCGATGACTCCGTACATGCGCGCGTCGCGCGAGAACTTGCCCACGCGATAGAGCGAGCGCAGTTGCCGCGCGCTGATCTGTCCCTGCGCGGTGCCTTCGGCCGTATTGGGGGCCGCGTAGGTGTACAGGCCGCCTTGCGCGGTAGAGAGCACGCGGGTCGGAAAGCCCGCCTCGCCCATGGCCAGCAGAATCATGGGGACCTTCGGATGGGACCGGGCCAGGCTCAATACGCGGGCGTTGTCGGACGGCTTGCGCGCCGTGGTGACGATCTTGTAACCGTCGGCGGGAATGCGGGTCATGCGGCTCAACACGGATTCCAGGCGCGGCGGAGTCCCGCCATAGTTGTGGTAGCTCAACAGCAACTGGCCGCCCGTGCGCAAGGCGGGTAGCTTCTCGGTGCAGTTCTCGGCGCTCTCGATTTCGACATCCACGGCGCGGGCTCCCGCTTCGCGGGCGGCCATCAGGATGCGGATTTGCTCCTCCACGCTTCCGGTGAAACGGCCCTGATTCTGCCGGCGGCGGCAGGTGGCCAGCAGGACGCACTCGGTGTGGCGCGCCAGGAAGCGGCGCAGGACCGCGACCCCCCGTTCGGGGTCGGGCAGATAGTCCAGCCGGAATTCGAAGAAGCGCTCCCCGGCGTTGTATTCGTCGCGAGCGTGTGCTAGGAGAGTTTCCACGTCGGGAAACCCAAGCGCGATGCAGATTGTGGGAAACGAGGTGCCTGGCGGCATTTCGGCGTCAGATCAGCATATCATGACGCCGGTGCATCGTGCGGCGTGGGTGAGGGAACGAACAGTCCTACAAGACCTAGAACTCACTGTCTTAGCGACGATTTCAATATGGGGCAGGCTGGCAGCCTGCGGCGGATTGTTAATCCGCCTGGTCTGGTTGCCGATATGCTGCTCTGCGGGGCAGTCAGTCTTGGCTGCAGCCGCCTCGCAGGCGGCTCTCATCCCGCAGTGCTACAACCTCGGGAAGGCGGCTTGAAAGCCGGCTGCGGGCAGGATTGCCCGCCCCACTGCGGGTCTAGGGCTCAGGCTTGGGCTATAGGGCTTGGACCTTAGGGCTTGGCCGGAGCAGCGGGTTTGGGCGCGGCCGGTTTCGGCGGGGCTACCTGCTTGGGGGCGGCCGTCGCCGGCGCCCTGGGCAAAGCGGGCAGAGACGCCGCGGTCTTATCGTAGAGATCGATGATCTCCTTAGTGATGTCGATGCCGTTGGAGGCGTACAGCACCCCGGAGTTCTGATTGCTCACGTCCAGCACCACGGCGTAACCGTTGGTCTGGGCGTATTTGTCGATGACCTGTAGCAGCTTCCCGCCGATGTCGTCGACCAGCTTGCGCTGTTCGGTTTCGTACTCGGACTGGGCGTCCTGCATGTCGTAGTTGAAGCCCCGGGTCTTCTGGTCGATCTGGCGCTGCATGTCGTCCTTGGCGGTTTGCGACAGGGTGTTGCCGTTGCGCTGGAGCTTGTCCTGCAGATCCTTGATTTCCTGCTGCCGCTTGGCCAGCTCATCCTTCTTGGGGGAGAAGCGCTTGTCCAGATCGGCGGCGGCGCCCTGTCCGTCCTTGGTAGTGGCGATGGCCGCCTGGATGTTGATCACGGCGACCTTGGTGGGCGCAGCGGCGGGGGGCGGGGCCTGCGCGGCGGCGATCGCGGCGGCGCTGAGAGCCAGACTGACGGCAAAGAAATGTTTCACAGCGAAACTCCTCGTTCTTTTCAGATTTTCTAACAATCCTAACATGCGGTCCGGACGGGCGCTCTGGCTGCCCGCGCCACATACGACCCGATCTTCAACCTTCTAGAACGTCCTTCCGACGGTGAAGCGGAACAAGGTCCGCTTTTCGTCAAACGGTACGGCTTGTCCGAACGTGGCGAGCGAACCCGCGAACGTCGCGGCGTTGGGGAAGTAGCTCCGGTCGGCCACGATGGGCGGCTGCAGGTACTCGGCCACGCGGAGCGGGTTGTAGGCGAAATAGACCCGGAACGGAGCGTTCACTACGGGCATCAAGACCTGCAGTTCGAGACCCGTGGACGCGCGAATCGCCTGGGTGCCGGGCGCGATGAGGGCCTTATTTCCAAAGGCGGCTTCGGGAAATAATCCGCCCAACTGCAATACCCGCGATGGGTTCAGGTCCAATTGAGACGTGTTGCTCAGGCGGTTCACGCCCGCGTCGGCGAAAAATGCGAGGGTCACAGGGCCAAAAATCGGAATGCGGTATTCGAAATTGGTCACCAGCGCCGTGTCGCCACCGGGGAACACCATTTGGTAGGTGGGGATGGTCTGGGTGACATTCGTAAGAGTCGAGGCGCCGGTGGAAGGATCGATGGTCTTTTGCTGGCGCGGGCTGCCGTCTTGATTGAGGACGTTGATGGGGCCGGACGTGGGCACCCAACCGATCGGGCCCACTTCGAAGAACTGAAAACCGCGAATGTCGTTTTCACCGCCCATGTAGAAGCGGTTGAACGGCGGCGCCACCTTCCCCCCGTAGCCGGTTAAGAAACGGCCCAGAAAATGCATGCCGATCACATGGCCGGGTTTGAAACCCTTGCGGAAATAACGGCCATCCACCTGGGGCATGATCTCGTTCACATTACCGCCCATAAAGGTCCCGGCGAACTTCACCGAAACGCTCAAGCTCTTGCCGCCCGTGGGCGTAATGGGGTGGTTGACGGAGTTGTAGCTGTAGCTCGGCGTGATGGAGGACGTGGTGATGCCGTTCAGCACGTTGGGCCCGTTGATATGCAGGAAATTCAGATAGTCGTAATAATTGGAAGCCGCGGCCGTGAGAGTCTTCACGTTCTGGATATCGTAGCCGTAGCTGATCCCGACGCGCGCGAAGCTGCGCTTCAAGGGGTAGCTGAGGAAGGTGGTGAAGCCGTGTGAATCCGTGATGTAGTTGAGCAGGTTCTGGGCGCCGTAGGAGTTATAGAGAGGAATCAGGTTCGTGCCCGCGAAAATCGACGCTTGCCGGGCCTGATTGAAATCATAGCGGGAGGTGTATATTGTAAAGCCAGCTTGCAGCGGGCGGTTGAACAGGTAGGGCTCGGTGAAGCCGAACGTGGCGTTCTGCATGATGGTGCCCAGCTGTGCGGACAGGCTCAAGGTTTCGCCCAAGCCCAGGAAGTTGTTGGTGGAATAGGACGCGCCGACGAAACTGCCGGAGATGCCGCTGACGCCGCCGCTCAACTGAATGGTGTTCTTGCCGCGCTCCTTGACCTTGAGCGTGATGTCCACGGTGTCCGTGCGGGTGTCGCGCTTGACGTCGGCCGCCTGGTCTTCCTTGAGCACTTCGAAATACCCCAGCTGGTTCAGGCGCAGGAGGCTGAGTTCCCACAAGCGGGTGTTGAAGATGTCGCCTTCGTCCACCAGCAGTTCCCGGCGGATGACTCGATCGCGGGTGGTGTTGTTTCCGGAAAAGTCGATGCGGCGCACGAAGAACTGCTTGCCTTCGTCGAAATTCAGGGTCAGGTTGATCTTGTCGGAGTTGGGCAGCGGTTCGAAATCGGGCTCCGCCACGAAGTCGATAAATCCGAACTGTCCGTAGAGCTTGCGCAATTCCTCGAAGCCCTTGCGAAGTTTGCCGGTGGAGAATACATCCCCCGTCTGCATGCCGAAAATGGGCCGCATCAGGGTTTCCGGCGTGCGAAACAGCTTCACACCCACGAAGTTGATCTGATTGAGGTGATAGAGGCGGCCCTCTTCGATCGTGATATCGATGTCGGCCGCCTTGCCCTGGCGGTTGGAACGGATCAGCGGCAAGCGGAAGTGGCCGCCGCCGACGTCCATGATCTTCACCGACTGGTCGGTGGTGTGGGCCGTGAAATAACCGTTCTCCTGATAGAACTGCTGAATGCGCTGTTCGTCTTCCTCGAGCTTGGTGGCGTCGTAAGTCTTGGCGAACATATTCTCCAGCAGCAGGGAGTGTGGGATGCCAATCGGCCGCAAGTTGTGCATAGCGCGGCGGATGACCAGGGCGTTGAAGACTTTGTTGCCCTCGAACTTGATTTCGCCCACCTTGACCTTGGGGCCTTCGTCGACCTTGAAGACGATTTCGAGAGACGAAGGCGGCACCTGATGCAGGTCCGGCTCGACGGTCGCGAACTGGCGGCCGCGCTCGGATAGAAATTCCTGCAGTACCACCCGGGCGCGCTGGAGTTTGTTGGGATCGTAGGTCGATTCGACGGTGAGGCCGACCTTGCGCTCCTTGAAGCGGTCCAGGACCTCGGACACCTGAATGGACTTGAGACCGTCGTACTTGATGGAACGCACCACGCGGCGCTCGACCAGCACGAAGCGGATGATCCAGCCGGTGCGCCCCGCTTCACGCTCCATCTTGATGTCGTCGAAGCGGGAGGTGTTCCACAGCGTCATGAAGTCGCGGCGTAAGGAGTCTTCGTCGTACTTGTCGCGCACCTTGGTGAAGATCATGGCGCGCAAAGTGTCTTGCGGGACCCGGCGAGCTCCTCGGAACTCGATAGATTCGACGGTGTCTTCCGGGGGTGCGTTCGGGTTAAGGTTGGGCGCCGCTGGCGTGGGCTTGGCGGGTTCGGGTTTCGCGGGCTCGGGCGAGATCGGCTCTAACTTTGGTTGTGCAGGCTGGGGTTGTGCGGGCTGGGGTTGAGCAGGCTGGGCTTCAGGCTTGGCCGGCTGGGCTTCAGGTTTGGGGGCCTGCGCTGGGGGCGGAGTGGATTGCGGAACGGTTTCGAAAGGGCTCGCGGGCTTAGGCGCCTGTGGCTTGGGCGGCTGAGCTTCAGGTTGCGCCGGGGCAGCGGGCGGCGCCTGGGGAGGCGGATTCTGTTGGGCTAGGAGGGGAATCGCGCAGAGGCAGAAGGCAAGCGCGCGCAGGCCCCACGGCCTGTGACAGGTCATCTAAACCGGAATCCTTTCCACTCTGCGCTTTACTCCAGACGTGCAGCCGGCCCACGGGGTTTCAGGCAACTGCCCCCCACCGATCCCTCCAGGCAGAATCCATGCAGGCGGTAAGTGACTGCTGCTGCATCGTTTCAGGGGGCCCCCGAAGCCTGCCCGAGGCGGCCGCGAATCCCTTAGTCTACCATCTTTGAACCGCGCATTTTAGCGGGCGGTGGCCGCCGGAGCATCGGCCACTGCTCTGACCAGGTTTAAGTTCTTTGATCCTCGCCGACCGCCTTAACTCTCCCTCGGCTTCTCGATGTGATCGGTGACGTGCACGTCCACCGGGCCCCTCTGCGATTCCATTTTCAAACTGAGTTGCTCGGACACCGTGAACAGCGTCGCCACATCGGCGACGAGTTGATCGCCGACCGAAAGCGGCGTAGAAGTGGTTCAGCTAAGTGAACCCGCGCGCGCCGAGGTTCTCAACGCGGTAAGCGGATCCCGGACGAAAATTCCGTATCGTATGGCAATGCCATATGGACGATCCATATAGCCATACGCGCGCCGCCCCGCGCGACCCTCCGGCCCCCCAAATTCCCAGCGTAAATATCTGATTCTTCCGCAGTTCCACAAACCGCCAAACGAACCCGAGAGCCCCCTCAGCGAATCTCAACGCGGTCCGGATCTTCAAAACCGCGATCCGGATCTTCAAGACGTTGGTCCGAGGCCGGGGGCAGAGGGGGCGGTTCGACGGCGACTGGGAGCGGCGGAGGCAACTCAAATTTGTAGCTCTGCCGGGGCAGGTTCTGCCCCATGAACCCGAGGCAGGCCCCAAATACGGCGTGGGCGATTAAGGTGGCGGGTTGCGGCGCGTAGGCCGGGACCAGAATGTTGACCCAGCGCCAAAACATGGCGTCGGCCAGGTAATACCAGAAGACGCCCGCCAGGGCTCCCAAGAGCACCAGTCGGCGCCGTTCGCGGACGCCACCGCAGGCCAGCCCGAACAGCGCTCCCACGGTGCCGGTGATCACAATGTGGAACGCAATGCCGGCGAGCGTGGCCATTCCGGGACCGGTATGGAAGGCGCGGCGTCCGTAAAAGGTCGTGCCCAGCAGATTGGCGGGAGCCCACCATACTTCGCCACGCCACAGAGCGCCGGCGATGAGCAGCAACAGCATCGCGACGCCGCCGATCACCCCCGCTTCCAGCCCGCTCAGCAACCGCTTCAGGGTCTGGACAGCGCGAGGCTCAGGGGCTTCCCACGGGGCGTCGGGGAGTTCCGTTGGCGCGGGGAAGGGTGCGGGCGGGATCTGGAGTCCGCTTTCGCTCGGTTGCATCCATCTCCAGCTTATCAAGAGGTCGGCCTACTTCAGCACGTGCCATAGGCTGGCGAAGTCGTCGGTCCACTCCAGGGGCGGGCGTGCTGGCGCGTGGGAAGTGCGCGGGGCCGCGGCTCGCGCATCGGGAAGGGCGCGATTCGCCGTGATCAGCACCCAACTGGCGCTGTCCTCGCCGGTTTCGCTGTCGTCGTTCGAGACCAGTACTGTGGCGGGCTCGCCGATGCTGGCGGCCAAGCCCCGCGCCACCGGCTCGAGATCCAAAGACCGGTTGGAGATGTGCAGCAGCAAGACACCGCCCGGTGCCAAGCGCTGTTTATAAATGCGTCCCGCCTCGGCGGTGAGCAGGTGCATGGGAATGGAATCGCTGGAGAAGGCGTCGACCGCGATGGCGTCGAAATCGTAGCGCGCGCCGCCCGCCAGTTCGCGCTCCAGCGTCACGCGGGCGTCGCCGAGCGCGATCTCGCAGTGCGCCGGTGAATCGTGCAGATAGGAGAACCATTGCGATGCGATGTCCACCACGGCGGGATTGATCTCGTAAAAGCGGAACACATCGCCGGCATGGCCCCACGCGGCGAGCGTGCCCGCGCCCAGGCCGATCACCGCGATGCGGCGCGACTGGCCGGCGTTGTTGCGATCCAACGCCTGCAGCGCCAGCGCCACACCGCTGTGCGGACCGTAATAGGTGGTGGGCTGGCGGCGCAGTGCGCCCTCGAGGAATTGCGATCCGTGCTTGATGCGGCCGTGCGTCAACTGGCGCACAGCGCGGCCCAGCGGATCGTGCGTTTCGGTAACGCGCAGGATGCCGTAGAAATTGCGGACCGCCGCCAGGGCAGGTTGCCGGTTGGCGACCGCGGTCGCGGCCGACGTCAAGCCTCCCAGCAGCAGCGCCATCATCGGGATGCGCACGCCGAAGTTGAGACTGGTCCACTGCTTCAGCACTCCTTCGCGCACCCAGGCGGCGATTCCGAGCAGGCACGCCGCGGCCAGTCCCAAGGGGTACTCGGTGAATTCGGTGAAGACGCGCGGAGCCAACAACGCGGTGAAGACGCCGCCTAAAACACCCCCGGCCGCGATGATGAGATAGAACGCCGTCAGGCGATCCGGCGCGGGCCGCGCGTGGAAGAGCTCGCCTTGGCAGACCATCGAAGCTGCGAACAGCGCCGCAAGATCCACCGCGATCTGCGCCCAGACCGGTACGGCCACGGTCGCGGCGAGCACGGCGCAGGCTCCGGCGGCGAGCAAACCCGCGGCCACGGCGAACGGTTTTCGTCGATACCAGTCGGCGAACGCCACCGCGAACGTCAGCAAATAGATCGACAGCGGCGCGACCCACAGGAACGGGACCACCGCGACTTCCTGGGAAATCTGGCTGGTGGTGGCGAGCAACATCACGGATGCCGCGGCGGAAAGCGCTAGCCACAGCGCAACCGTGCCAGGCTGCAAGGATTCGCTCGCGGGTCCCTCCGGCTCTGCCGAGTTGGTGCGGGCCCTCCACGCGGTCCAAGCCGAGGACACGGCGAACGCGACGTACAGCAGCGACCAGATCCGGGCTTGTGTGCGCAAGCGCAGAAACGGCTCGACCAGAAACGGGTACGTGAGTAGCGCCGCGAACGATGCCACATTCGACAGCGCGTAGAGGCGCCAGGGAGACCGATCCGTCTGGCTGAGGTGCAACCAGCGTTGCACCAATGGCGCCGTCGAGGCCAGCATGAAATAGGGCACGCCGGTGGTGGCCGCCAGCAGGATCAGAATTCGCAGCGAGGGATTCGAAGCGGAATCGGGCGCCCAGGACTCGATGTGGGCGGCGAGCGGCAGAAATGCCAGCGAGGCCGCCAGCAGGATCATGTGCACCGCAGTTTTCCTTCGCGGCGTGAGCTTCGATCCCAGCCAATGCGCGTACAGGTACCCCAGGAGCAGGGCGGCTTGGAAGAAGAGCATGCAGTTGGTCCAAACCGCCGGGCCTCCCCCGAACCACGGCAGCACGAAGCGGCCCATCATGGGCTGGACCTGGAACAGCAGGAACGCGCTGAGGAAGACCGTCAGAGGGAAGCGCATGAGAACGCCGTCCGGTAGAAGCTGAAACCGCCGGTTCCCAGGGCCGCGTAGATTGCTTCCGCGTCGTGCCCGACATGGGGCAGCGCCGTGAACTCGTGCGCAATGTTCAGCTCATTCAGCAACTGGTGATAGCGCCGGTTGCGCCCGCACAGCGCATCGTTCTCGCCGACCGCCATCCGGATCCTGGTCTGAGCGCGGATCTGCTCGGCGTGGTCGCGCACCACCACCCACGGACTGCCCGCGTGGAAATATTCCCGCGTGCCGAAGCACTTCTTGAAGAGTTGCGGCGTCGTGATCAAATCCGGCGCCCCGGCCGCGCTCTCGTCGTCCAAAAGCGCTCCGGCCATGATCGAGACCGCGCCGAACAGGTCCGGATACTTGAAGCCCAGGTGCGCGGCTCCGAATCCACCCATGGAGAATCCTTCGATAGCGCGGCATTCGCGGGTGCGGAGCGTCCGGTATGAGGAATCGACGTGGGGGATCAGATCGCGGACGATCACGCTCTCGACGGGCCGCTTGCCGTCGAAGGAATCGTAGTAGCGGCTGTCGCCCAGCCCGTTCACCAGCACCGCGATCATGGGTGGCGCTAGCCCCGAGCGAATGTTGGCGTCCAGATGCGGAACGAAGCTGGCGGCGCCGTCGCGCTGGGTGCCGTTCAACCCATGCAGCCAATAGACGACAGGATAGCGCGCGCTGGATTGCTCGCCTTGGTCAAAGTAGTCCGGCGGCAGATAGAGAAGATAGCTCGTGGGCCTGCCAACTGTGGCGCTGTGAAACGTCCGGTACTGTGTGCCCAAAGGCGCACGGGTGTCCGGATCTTGAAACACGTTAATCCGGCACCTTACTCGATTAGGCCCAATTTGCGCAGGGATTCGGCCGGCTCATTGCCTTCTTCGTAGCGCGGGACGCTGCCTTGCTCGCGGCCGTTTTCAATGAACACGCCAAAGGGCGCATCGCCGAACGGGAAGGCGGCCTTGAGCTGGTCCAAATCGGGCGTGATGACGCCCTTGAGGGCGTTATCTTTCATGAACGCCTCGGCCCACTGCTTCACGCGCGTGGGGACGCCGACGATCTGGACGTCGCTCTTCCACGTGTACTTGGACATGGTCTTGGCGGCCGCGTTGCAGTGGCTGCACTCCGGGTCGAAGAAGAAGATGAAGTATTTTCCGTGCGCCAGGCTGAACGGTTTGCCGTCCACGGTGATCGAGTCGGGAGCCTTCGCTCCGGTCTGGCGCGACACCGCGTAGCCGTAGCTGCCTCCGGTGAACACCACGACCAACGCTGCCACCATCGCCGCGCGGCCGATGTGGAAGGAGGGTTTCGACCACCAGCCGGCAATCAGAGCGACGGCGAGCATCGCTATGTCTCCGGCGAAAAATCCCGGACTTACCGTGCGCTTGAGCCACGGAAAGCACGAGCAATCCTTGCCGGCCAGCACAGAGTAACGCGCGCCCATGTAGGCCATGAAGGAGACCAGCAGCAGCGCTGCCAGAACCGCGCCCCACTTGCGGAACCTGGGCACCAGGATTAGGATCCCCGCCAGTATTTCAGTGGGGGCCAAGGCCAAAGTGAGGGCCATGCTTAGCTGCGAGGGAACGAGTAATTCCTCGGCCATCTGCGCGAATTGGAAGGGGTGGGTAGCCTTCCAGACTCCAGCGACGATAAACAAGAACGCGATTGCGAAGGCCGCCACGTGGCTGCCGATATTTTTCCAGGACGGCATCTCCGGAACATGGCTGAGAGATCCCGCCGTACTCATGGTTCCCATGGCTTCTATTCTACCGCTTGTGGGGCAGGTTTTCAGCCTGCGGACCCGCTTTCTTGCGGGTCTTTCAAGAGATGGTTCCAGCGGATGTATCAAACGCCAAGGCCGACCGAAAGGCCGGCTGCGGGCGCGATAGCCCACCCCACCGACTGCGCTAACGGGCCGGGTGATCGCGGTCGGGATCGGCGTCCAGGTTTAACCGGATCTCCTCCGGCGGCTTGGGCGTGATCCAGCGTGGGAGCTTCAACAAAATCCGGAGCACTCCAATGGCGGCGAAGCAGACGCCGAGCCAGATTTGTCCGCGCAGGAACGACAGGACTCCCAGTCCGATCGCCAGCACCGCGACCATCGCATCCAACACGGAACGCCGCATTTTCATCCAGTATACGCACGCGGGCGCATTCCCGCTATCATAGGGATCAGGGGCGCTGACCCGAGGTGGTTGGATGCGCGCGGCCCGTCCGTAACGGTGTGCGCTGAACTGGAAGAAGACCAGAAGAAGAGAGGCGATCCATGCAGAATTCCGTACTCGTGCCCATGGTGGTGGAGCAGACCTCGCGCGGCGAGCGGGCCTTCGATATCTACTCACGCCTGCTTAAGGAAAACATCATCTTTCTGGGGACGCCGATCGATGATAACGTCGCCAACCTGGTAATCGCGCAAATCTTGTTCCTGGCCGCCGAGGATCCGGAGAAAGATATTTCGCTGTACATCAATTCGCCCGGTGGTTCGATCACCGCGGGGCTGGCGATCCTGGACACCATGCGCCTGGTGGAGCCCGACATGGTCACCTACTGCGTGGGGCAAGCGGCTTCGATGGCCGCGGTATTGTTGGCCTGCGGAACGAAAGGCAAGCGCTACAGCCTGCCCCATTCCCGCATCCTGATTCACCAGCCTTCCATGAGCGGCCTGGGCGGGCAAGCCACCGACATCGATATCTACGCCCGGGAAATCCTGCGCATGCGCGAATCTCTGAACCAGATCCTGGCGGACGCCACCGGGCAAACCGCGGAAAAAATCGCTCGCGACGTGGACCGCGACTACATTCTGGACCCGGAGCAGGCGCTGGACTACGGCCTCATCGACCGCGTCATCAGCAGCCGGGAAACGCTCCAGCCCGTCTCTAAGTAGCAATGTAGAGCACGCACTCGTGCGTGCCACGTCGGCACTCGTGCCGACGCACGGCCGTGTTTACCGCACCGACGCCGGCAGTTCCACAACCGTCTCTTTCGCCTCTTCGGCGTGAGCCTCGGACCGTTCGGAAAAACGCTGAGCGACGCAGAGTTCCCCTGCTGGTCGCCGAGGTCGAAATGAATTCCGCCGCCGGGGTTAACCAGGAACAGGGATTGCTGCGTATCCTCTGAGTCCAGCGAGAGGAACGCTTCACCGGATTTGTCGGCGGTCACGTACCCTCCCCGTTCATTGCCTTTGGCGTCGGAGATCAACAGTCCCGAGACCACGCCGCTGCGCTGGTGACGAACGCCGTCAATCAGCGGGTCCGGCAGCGGAGCTCCCAGTCGAACGCGCTCGACTCCATTCAGATCTTCGACCACCACGCCGCGCACGTGGAGGATGCCGTCTTTGTCGGTTAGAGGAAGCCGGTTGGGACGCGCAAAACCGGCTAGAATCAGGCCCGCCAGGGCCATCGATGTGACGGACCACAGCAATCGCTGCCTTCGCTGGGTGATGCGCACCGCGGCAAGTTCACGCCGCAGGAGAGCCAGTTCGGAATCGTTCATTAGTCATTCGATCACTTTCGGCACAATCACCAGGATCAACGCGTCGCCGGCATTATTGATGCTGGATTTTCCCACCACCGTCTTCTGCCCTTCGCCGAGATCCAGGTCCGTCGCGATGGACGCCACAGTTTCGTTATGCCGGTTGCTGGGCGATCCCGTGACCGTGTGGAGATTGATCTGCAGCCCGTCAATGTGAATCGTGCGCGGCTTTTCCGGCGAGATCCGCACGCGATTGTAGTTGAAGCTATAGTGCAATCCCGTTCCCGGCAGGATGCCCTGCGTATTGGCGTGTGCAAACTCCTGCGGCCCGGAGCTGCGGCCGCGTAGCACGAACGACTCGGACAGCTTGTAGCTCTTGTAGCTAAACACACCATGCAGTTGCTTCACCGCAGAGGAGAGATCCTGAGGCACATCGTCCGTGCCCGTCCCCTGCGTCGCTCCGGAGAGCAGATACACGGTCAACTCGACATTGGGACTGGATTGCTTGTCTTGTGCTTGTATAGATGGGGCCGCTACCAACGTTGCGGCCGCGAGAATCCCTAACACTTGTCTCACCGTTCGGTCCCCCTTTCGTTCGCATCCACCAGCCAATAAATCACGACGTCCGGATCGGGCGTCAGCATCTTGATCTTGAGAATGGCCGGCGGTACTGCTGTCTGCTTGCCGTGGTCCGCGGTACGCCAGCCGAACAAAATAGCTCCCAACACAACCGCGGCAGCGGCGGCCATGGCCCATCGCGAGGGACGGCGTCGCGCACCGACCGTCTGGGGCGGCGTCGCAAGTGCTTCATCCCGGAACTCGCACAGGGCTTCCGCATTAGCCGCAATCTCCGCGGCCAGCGCCCAGCACTCCGCGCACTGTTCGAGATGCGCTTCCACATCCGGCGTTACCTTCTCTTGCGCCAGCAAAAGCTCACATTCTTCGCAATTCACATTCTTGCCCTCACATACTTCGCCAGTTTCAGGCGCGCGATCGAGATCTGGCTGCGCACCGTCACTTCCTCCACATCCATGATCTGGGGCACCTCCCGCGTGGCTAGCCCTTCGATATCGCGCAACACCACCGCGGCTCGCTCGCGCTCGGTGAGTTTCGCCAGCGCCTCCATCAGCAACCGCTTACGTTCCTCCAGCTCGAGGATGCGGAAGGGCCCCGGCGCCGGATCGGGCCAGTCGCCGGCGGCTTCGGGCGTCGCTTCTCGAGCGGGCCTCCGCCGCCGCAAATGGTCATGCGACACGTTGACCGTCACCCGGTACAGCCACGCTTGCGGGTCGCCTTCGATCCGGTCCAGCTGCTTGAACAGCCGGAGAAAGACTTCCTGGGCGGCGTCCTGCGCATCCGTCAGGTCGCCCAAGAGACGATACGCAGTACGCAGCACGCGCTGCCGGTGCGCGGCCACGCATTGCTCGAAGGCCTCCCGCCTGCGGGCGTCTTCTCGGAATGGCAGGACCAACTCTCCGGGGATCACGTGTGTCACTACACTATGAATACGTTCGGCCCGGTGGATTCGTTGAGCCGTGAAGGGAAAATAAATGAAGCGAGAATAAATCGCCGGTTACTCGCCCACGGCGATCACGTTCTTGATGCCGCCCGCTTTCCCGGCCAGCAGCTCGGACGCCTGATCCATGGAAAAGCGCCGCGAAATCAAACTCCGCACCGCGGCGGGCCAGCGTTCGACGAACGCTCCCAGATCCGCGATGGCTTGGGCGAAGCTGTCGAGGCTGGCATTGACGGTGCCGAAGATCACCTGGTTCTTCAGCACGCAGTCGCGCATGATGGCGTCCGTATCCACCGAAACCGGGCCTTTGCGGCCGGGCACGCCGGTGAAAATGAACACGCCGTTGGTTCCCAGATGCGGGATCACCTCGAACGCGAGCGAGGACGCGCCCACCGCTTCGTAGACCACGTCGATGTTGCCGATCTGCGCGGCCAGCTCCGCCAGCGTCGCGGTTTCGGCGTGCACGAACTTCGCGCCGAACGCGGATACCAGGTCTTGCAGATCGCTGGCCGCCGGCGTCCGCGAATACACGGTGGTATCGAAGCCTTCGAGCACTAGCTTCATCGCGCCGAGCAGACCCACGGGGCCGCCTCCCAGTACCACGGCACGGTGCAGCTGTCCCGGCGTCTGCTTGTTTGGTTCAACCCAGGGCAGACGCTTTTGCACTTGCCATAATTGCGTCACGCCCTTTTCGGCGATGGTGAGCGGCTCCACTAACACCGCCACGTCCCGCAACGCCAGGGGCACGGGGTTGATGTAGCGCTCCTCTTCCACCACGAATTCGGACATGAAGCCGTGGCGCTGGTTGATCCCGCGCTCAGTGAATCGACCGGTGTAGCAGAAGTCTTGACGGCCCGCGCTGCAGGCCACGCATTCGGGCAGTCCACAGGGACGCCGAACCGTGGGAACCGCCAGGTCGCCGCGCTTGACGCGGGTGACTTGCGCGCCGGTTTCGACGACCTCGCCCAGCGACTCGTGCCCGATGATCAAGTACGGCGAATCCGCGGGCGGCGTGCCGTAGTCGAAGGCGGCGATTTCCTTGTCGGTTCCGCAAATGCCCACGTCCAGCATCCGCAGCTTCACTTGCGTGGGCGTGGTAAGGCGCGGCTCAGGATGATCCACCACGCCAATGCGGCGTTCGGCCGGGAAAACGGCGACAGCTTTCATACCGCCTATTGTCGCCCGTTCGCTGCTAGGGAATTCGCTGCGCGGGGATGGTTGCAGGACGCTCTAGTTCAGGCCGGCGGATCTCAAGTGTTAACTCATTGGATTTGGGGAACCTTTGAGAAAACGTTGATCCGAGTTGAGGTCCTTGTCACGCAGTCCCCGGCTATCCTGAGGCGGTTTTTCCCTCCAATACGCGCTACTCAGTGAGGAGGGTTGCTATGAACAGGTGGACGGCCCGAGTCTGTTTTGCCGCTGGCTTGCTTTGCGTGCCGCTCCGGGCGCAAGATCGGGATTCGAATTGCGGCGTGGTTCCATCGTTCAGGGCCGAGCATTCGCAGCCGCTTGGGGATCAGAACCAATGCGATCCGGAAACCCCGCCGCGCCCCGCGGTCACCGGCATGATTTCGGCCCGCGCCTTGGCTCACAAACCCTCCAGAGCCGCCGTCAAAGAGTTCGATCGCGGCGTTCAGGCCTGGCGAAGCGGCCAAAGCGGCCCAGCCGTGCAGCACCTGGCGGAAGCCGTCCGGCTGGATTCCAACTTCGTCGAAGCGTTAGCCGAACTCGGCGCCATCTACGCCAAAACCGGCCAGCCGGAGCTGGCTTTGGACTGCTTCACTCGCGCCGCGGTTCTGGAGCCCAATTCTTCGCTGTTTCACAGCAATCGGGCCTCAGCCCTAGTGATATTGAATCGTCCCGAAGAAGCCGAGCAAGCTGCGCGTCGGGCCTTGCAACTCGACTCGGGATCGATCCCGGCCCACTTCATCCTTGGCATGTCCCTGGTGATGCAGGAAAAGATCACCCCGGAAGTGGCGGCGCACTTGGCGGTCGCGGCGAGTAAGTATCCGAGGGCCCGTACATACCTCGCGGCGGTTCAGGCGGCTCTCGCGGAACCGGACCATTGAGGGGACTCGGCGCCGCTACGGTTGCTTGTTCGGCGCCTTAGACGTTCCTTGCCCAGGGGGAATGGCGGGCTTAGCCGGAGCGGGCGCCTTGGGCGGACTCGGGGGTTCCACCGGCGGCGCGGGAGGCGTCTTGGGATCGTAGCTCATCCGGCCCCAGGCCCAGTAGAACAACTCCTGCGCTCCGTGGAAGGATGGAACATCGCCTTCGTCGCGCGGCGCGTCCAGCTCAAAACCGGAGGACCCGTCAGCGGTCAGATCCGGCACACGAGTGCGGATCGATTCCGCGTCGCTCCCCACAGGTTCGCGGAGCGCCCAATAGCAGGAGCCTCCCGGCAGTCCGGTACTCTCCTTGCAGCCGGACGGCGAAGACACGCGAAACGGCAGGTTGGCCTCCAGCGCGGCTTGGCTCAGACCCGAGTTCCAATCGGTTCGGCCCGCCGGGTTGTGCAAGTCCCCCGGGGTGTGTAAGTCGAGTGTCACGCGCCGCCCGGCCGTCTCGACGGTCCGCAGCACGCCTTCCCGATACCACTCCAGCGGGGCGGTTCCGCCGTCCATTTCGATTCCCCGGATCGATGGGCAGGCGGCCAGAATGGATGCGAGGCGCGAGCGTAGCGTTACCGGATCTCCAGCCGGCTCGGGCAACCCCAGCGTGAAGTCGATTCCATAGGACGCCGCCAGCTGCGAGAGCATGCACAGCCGGGAGGCCGACTCCAGAAGGTTGGGCGCGGCCAGGTTAAAGCGGTTAAAGCGGCTTCGCGCAAGGGTTTGAAAATATCCGCGCCAGAAGGTCTCCGATGAAAACCAAGGCTGCTCCATGTCCGCGGTAGCCACCTTGAATCGCACGGCGCGTAGCGCCGTGGAGGGAACTCCGCGCGTGGGTTTCAGCCGGCCGAGGGAGCGCAGTTGTCCGGCGGCCTCGATCAATCCGTACATGAGACCCCGCAGATCGCCCCCCGTGACCCGCCCGCCGCCCGCGGTGTAGGGCTCGATGCGAAAGGTTTCCGGCTGATCCAGGCTGAGTTCGGTTTTGACTTTGACCGGCCACCTGCGCGTTGCGTTGGCGGCCTGGAATTCGGACAAGCCGAATTCGACGGGGCCGGAGGCAGCGAACGCCGTGGTTGCCAGGAGTAGCGGCAGGAGCCTGAGCACCGCTCCTTGACAGTCGCGGCTCGGCGCCGGGCGCATTCGACCAGCGGCGCCTTGTCCAACAGCCCCTTCCGAACCGCTACTGTAAAGGAGCGGCACGCTACTCCACCACGACATTCCACCCTCTCCTCGAAAGATTGAGATAGATCACCAGCATTCCGATTCCGCCCATGGCGAGCAGGGCCAGCGCCGGGCCCGTCTCGCCCAACAACAGCTTTCCAACGCCGAACAACACGCCATAGATCAGCATACAGCCTGCCGCCCAGCACGCCAGATTCGAGAGTCCATCGCCCGCCGGCCGGACCTCCGGCGCCAGCTTCGCCATCGGCCTCCAACCCGCGCGCGACGGCTGCGTACGCCGGTAGAAGGCCACCAACACATCCTCGCGTTCCGGCCTGGTCAGGAAGGTTACGGCCAGCCAGACCACGGTCGTGATCGACACCGTAATAATCATGAGCCACGCGAAATCCACTGGCTTATCGTTGTCCATCTTGAAGCCCAGTTGCAAGGTGAGCGACACGGCAAAGGCCGCCACCATCGCCGAAACTTCGCTCCAGGCGTTGATCCGCCACCAATACCAGCGCAGCAGCAGCACGCCGCCCGTGCCCGCGCCGGTCACCAGCAGCAGCTTCCACGCTCCAGCGATGGAGTCCAGATACAGCGTGACCACGGCGGAGATCAGCGTCAGAATCACGGTGGCGATCCGCGATGCGGCGACATAGTGGCGTTGGCTTTCGCGCGGCCGGGCGAAGCGGCGGTAGAAATCGTTCACCAGGTAGCTGGCGCCCCAGTTGAGCTGCGTCGCAATCGTCGACATGAACGCCGCCGCGAACGCCGCCACCATCAGGCCGCGTAACGACGGCGGCAGCGTAAGGATCATCACGCGGATATAGCCGGTCTCGGGTTTCGCCAGCCCGGGGAATAGAATCAGGCTCGTCAGCGCCACCAGAATCCACGGCCACGGGCGCACCGCGTAATGCGCGACGTTGAACCACAGCGTAGCCAGCAGCGAATGCTTCTCATCCCGCGCCGAGAGCATGCGTTGCGCGATGTAGCCCCCGCCTCCGGGTTCGGCTCCCGGGTACCAGGTGGCCCACCAGTTGAGCGAGATGTAGACCAGAAACGCGATCAGCGGCATCCACGCGGAGTGCAGGTCGGGCACAAAGTCGAGCACTGAGCCATGACCACCCGCCCCCACACGCGCCGCGTCGATCAGCACCAGCTTCTGCTTCATGGCCTCGATCCCGCCCACAGCGCGCACGGCGAACACGGCAAGCGTGATCACCATGCCCATCTTGATGACGAACTGGAACACGTCCGTGACCAGCACGCCCCACAGCCCGGAGAGCGTCGAAATAAACGAGGTCAGCCCGATCATGACGATCACGATCCCCAGAGCTTGAAGCTCTGTCACGCCGAGCACCAAGGTCAGGATATCCACCATGGCCTTGTTGACCCATCCCAAGATGATGCAGTTGATGGGCACCGCCAGGTACAGCGCGCGAAAGCCTCGCAAGAACGCCGCCGGGGGGCCGGAGTAGCGGATCTCGGAAAACTCGATGTCCGTCATGACCCCGCTGCGGCGCCACAGGCGGGCGTAAAAGAACACCGTAAGCATCCCGCTGGCGACGAAGCACCACCACAGCCAGTTCCCGGCGATGCCGCCCATCGCCACCATGCCCGTGACTGCCAAGGGAGTGTCGGCCGCGAAGGTTGTCGCAACCATGGACGTTCCGGCCAGCCACCAGGGCGCGTTGCGTCCGGAGAGAAAATACTCGTCTACGCTCGATCCGGCGCGCGACTTGTAATAGAATCCGACTCCGAGGTTGAACAGGAAGTAGAGGGCGAGGACGGTCCAGTCGGCGAAGGTGAGTTGCATTTAGGGTTGGTGTGGAGCACGCACTTTTGCGTGCCACATCGGCACTCGTGCCGATGCTTGGCCTTGCCTGCGCCCCGCCGCGCGTCGCGAGGAGTCGCGACGTGGCACGCAACAGACTGCGTGCTCCACATGCATCCTTAAATAAATCCGATACCGCGTCCGCCCCAGCCCACCGCGAACCACAGAATCAGCGACAGGATCCCCACGGTCCAACCTTTACCGGGCGTGGTCTGTTCGGTCTTGGTCGTGCTCCGGTAGAGCGTGAACTGGAAGATCAGCGCCAGGAACAGAAACGTCATCTTGAACCAGAAGGCAGGATTGTCGAAGCACTTCAGAGCTTCCGACGAGTACAGCGCGGCGCCGGTGGTCAAAATGATCGCGATGCTCCAGTTGATGAAGGGCTTCAGTTCGCGGGTTAATCCGGAAACGGTCATGCGGCGCATCATCAGCCCCATCAACCGCAGGTCGATCACGATGATGCCGGCCAGCAACACCGTCAGAGCCAGGATGTGAACCGTTTCGATCACTGGGAATACCCAGGTCTTGCTGCGGATCCACGCTCCGAGAAACGAATTGTCGGACCACTCGAAAAATGGCAACAGGAATGGCACCATGACAGCTTGCTTGCTCCTCTTCTTTTCCTTTGTCTCTCCTTCGGGGTTGGGGCCGATTATATATTGTAGGCGGTGGTGCGGCCGGCGGCGATGACCAGGCCCCACAGGAGCAGCGACATGAACCCGGCCCAGCGTGCCCCCGTGGGTGGTGGAAGTTGATCCGCCCACCGGTCCATAGTGCGCCAAATGGTCAGGTGGAAAATGCCAGCGTTCACCGCCGCCATGAACAGGAACAGAACCTTCAAGCGGAACCACAGGCTCTCATAGCACTTGATCGGCTCCGACCAAAACAGTAGGAGACCTGTGATGGTCATGAAGATGAAGCCCGCAATGGTGAACGGCAGCAGGCCGCCCATGACATCGGTGGCCTTCTCCTTCTTAAAGATCAAGCCCATCATCCGCAAATCCGAAATGGCGATCGTGCCAGCGGAAACCCCCAGTCCCAGTAGATGAGAACCCTCCAGGATGGGGAACGTGAGTGTCGATTCGCGGATGGAAGTCCCCACCTGGGTTTCCTGGAGCCACTGGCAGAACTCTAAGATGGCCATACAGTTTCGTGATCCTTCAGCGCGGACGTGCTCTTGGCGGCGAGACAGGGCATCTTGCATCATAGCGACGTTTGACCGTTGATGCAAGGCAGAGTCTTGTCTCATGCAAGATGAGCCTGAAGCGGGGGTTCGTTTCTCACACAAGATGAGCCTGAAGGGCATGCTGGGGATTGATCATCCGCATGAAGTCCTCAGAGAAGTTGAGCCTGGAGCAGATCCGGGCGTTCCTAG
>DATNJC010000225.1:0-10247 GCA_035604115.1 Bryobacteraceae bacterium
CTAGGAACGCCCGGATCTGCTCCAGGCTCAACTTCTCTGAGGACTTCATGCGGATGATCAATCCCCAGCATGCCCTTCAGGCTCATCTTGTGTGAGAAACGAACCCCCGCTTCAGGCTCATCTTGCATGAGACAAGACTAGGAATTGACACTGCGTGTCCCGCCAAGTATAATCCTCAAGACCTAACTACAAGGAGGGCGGACACCGCTATGGCCACATACCAACTGCAAGTCAACGGGCAGAGTTCCAGTGTAACCGTTGACGACCCAAATACTCCCCTGCTGTACGTTTTGCAGGAGAACTTCGAAATCAACGGCGCGAGATTCGGCTGCGGACTCAGCCAGTGCGGAGCATGCACCGTGCTGCTGGACGGAAATCCCATCCGTTCCTGCCAGACTGCCATCTCCGCCGCCGACGGGCACAGCGTCACTTCCCTGGAAGGTCTCAGCGCCCTCGATGGCCGTTCAACCCCGGATGGTCTGCATCCCATCCAGCAGTCGTTTGTCGACCAGCAGGCCATGCAGTGCGGCTACTGCACAGCCGGCCCCATCCTGTACGGCTATGCGTTTATCAAGGGCAACCCGAACGCCAGCCGCGCCGATATCGAACAAGCTCTCAGCGGTCTCATATGCCGGTGTTGCGCGCACACCCGCATGATCGACGCAATTGAGAACTATGCCCAGGAGGCTTTCTGATGAAACCGAAAAATCCTCTCAAACTCGACGGAGCGCTACCGCTCTCCCCAAAAGCAATCGAGGCTCTGAACTTCTTCGAGCCTTCCCGCCGCAACTTCCTGAAGACCGCCGGCGTCATGATGGTCGGCTTCTCCGCGGCTGGGGTCACCGCAACGGAAGCCAACGCGCAGAGCCCCATCAACCCTACGGGCCTTATCGATGCCACTCAGGTGGACAACTGGCTCGCCATCGGCGCCGACGAGAGCATCACGGTTTTCGCGGGTAAACACGAACACGGCCAGGGTATGCGCACCGCCCAGCTTCAGATCGCCGCCGAAGAACTGTCCGTGGCCCCGAGCCGCATCACGCTGGTGATTGGTATTAGCGGCGTCACTCCCGATCAGTTCCTCACTGTGGGCAGCTTGTCTACCATGACGCAGTTCGGCACCGCCGGCCTGCGCGTCGCTCTCGATACCGCGCGCGACGCGTTGTTCCAGTTGGCGTCTCAATACCTCGATGTTCCCGTTAGCCAGCTCGCCGTCACCAACGGTGTGTTCTCGGTCAAAGGGGGAGATCCGACCTACACGGTGAGCTACGGCCAGTTGGTCCAGGGACAACGGTTTAATCTTACGGTGAATTCAAAGGCCGTGCCGAACGATCCGTCCACGTGGAAGGTGATCGGAACATCGGTCCCGCGCGTCGAGGTTCCAGCCAAGGCCAAAGGGAGCTTCCAGTACGCGCAGAAGGTTCGTGTCCCCGGCATGCTTCACGGCAAAGTCGTGCGGCCGCCCGTCCTCGACGCCCACGTCATGACTATTGACAAAACCTCCGTCAGCGGCATGCCCGGCAACCCGCAGGTGGTGCAGGTCAATGACTTTGTCGGTGTCGTCGCCGACACGGAATGGCATGCCCTCAACGCCGCCCAGGCGCTGGCTGCCGCGGTCACCTGGTCGGCCGGCAGTACCCTGCCCGCTCAAACCGACCTCTACACGTACATGACGGCGCAGCCTTCGGCGGACGCCTTCCAAGTCAACACTGGAGACGTCGACAAGGTTCTGGGCACAGCCGGCAAGACCATCACGGCCCAGTACCTTTACCCGTTCCAGATGCACGGCGCGCTCGCCAGTTCCTGCGCCGTTGCGGACGTCCGCGGAGGCACCGGCAAGACGGCGACCGTCAAAATCTGGTCCGCAACTCAGGGCGTCTATGCCACCACGCGAGCTGTCCTGTCCACCCTGCTGGGAATTCCCGCGCCGAACATTCTGGTCACGTTTGTCGAGGGCTCCGGCGGTTACGGCCATAACGGCGCCGACCCGGCGGCTTACGATGCCGCGCTCCTCTCGCAGGCTGTCGGCAAGCCCGTCCGCATGCAGTACACCCGCCGCGATGAAATGACTGGCGCCGAGCACTACGGCCACGCCACGGTCAGCAATGAAACGGTCGGCCTCGACGCCAACGGCAGCATTATCGCGTGGGACTACGTAGCCTTTCGGGCGCAGCGCGGTGAGGGCGCTATATTCGGCACGCCCGGCAACGGAATACCGGGCTACCTCGCCGGATTCCCCACCACTAAGTTTGTTCCCACAACCACGCCCGCCAATGCGACGGCGAGCACAGCCACGAACGGCAGCAACTTCATCCCCCCGTACGTCACGTCTAGTTTCAACGGGGTAAGCTACGGTACCGGCACCATCGCCAGCCACCGCGTGCTGACCCGGGTCGTGCTTTCTCCTTTTTGGACCGCCTGGCTACGATCTCCCGATCGCCTCCAGAACACCTGGGCCCATGAGAGCGTCATGGATGAAGTCGCCGCCAGCCTGCAGCTGGACCCCGTCCAGTACCGCACGCGCCATCTGGCGGACCCGCGCCTGATCAACGTCATCAACACCGTCACACAAAGAGCGAACTGGGATACCCGTTTTTCGCCCAAACCCGGCAATGCCCGTACCGGCGTCGTCACCGGCCGGGGCTTCGCGTGCGTTCTGTACGAAGGCGGCAACGGCTATTGCGCCCTGGTCGCCGAAGTCAGCGTCGATCAGCAGTCGGGCATCATCACTGTGACGAATGTCACCGCGGGCATCGACACGGGCCCGGTCGTAAATCCCAATGGTCTCCGCAACCAGATGGAGGGTCAGGTGATCCAGGGCATCAGCCGCACGCTGGTCGAGGAGGTTAAGTTCCGCAACCAGCCAACCGGCGGGTTCATCACTTCCGGCGACTGGAGCACTTACCCTGTTCTGAGTTTCGGCAACCCGCTTCCCGTAATCGACACGGTCCTGATCAATAACCTCAAAGCGTCGCCTACCGGCGCTGGGGAGACCATCATCACCATCATCGGAGCCGCCATCGGCAATGCCGTCTTCGATGCAACCGGTGTCCGCATGCGGCAGATCCCGTTGACTCCGCCCAACTTCTTCGCGGCGAAATCGGCGCAGAACGTCTGAGCCGTCCGACCCTTGCGCGTGTGCCACGGACCGGTACCGTTGACCGGTTCCGTGGCGCAGGCGCTTTTGCTTGCCGTATTTATCGCTATCCTGTAATTCGAATGTCCGCGTCCCGCACGTTCGCGATCGTTTCTTCGGGGGCCGTGCTGGCATTGGGCGCGGCTTTGCTGTATGCACAGCGCTTGCACGCGCAGCAGCCGCCGCAGCCGCACGCCGCAATCGACCCGGTGCACCTCTTGGAAGCCCGCTACGAGGTCGTCACGCCCTGGTGGGATGCGGCCCGGGGCACGCCGCTCCCGGCATCGAAGGACTACGACGACCCCTCCGGCAAGCTCCGCCTCCTGAATCAGTCCGGCGAAGTCCAGACCAAGGATCACCCTTTCTTCACCCCGCTCGGCTCCAACGGACGCTCCTGTGTCACCTGTCACCAGCCCACCAGCGCCATGAGCCTTTCTCTCGATCTCATCCGCCTGCGCTGGGCCCAAACCGAGGGCAAAGACCCTCTGTTCGCCGCCATCGACGGCTCCAACTGCCCCGGCCTCCCGCAGGACAAAGAAGCGTCGCATTCGCTCCTGCTCGAACGCGGCCTGTTCCGCATCGCCCTCCCCTGGCCTCCGCTCGCCGCCTCCGGCCAGCGCATCGAGCCGGATTTCCGCATCCAAGTCGTCCGCGACCCAACCGGTTGCAACAAGAACCCCGCTTCCATCTCCGTGTACCGCCGCCCGCGCGTCGCGGCTAATTTGAAGTACGTCGCCCTGCCCAGTGGCGTCACTCTAATGGCCGACGGCCGCGAGCCCAGTCTCCAGTCCCAGGCCATCTCTGCCGCGCTCACTCACGAGCAGGCCTCGGCCGTCCCCACCCCCGCGCAGCTCAAACAGATTGAGGATTTCGAACGCCAGCTCTTTATGGCGCAACACTGGGATAACTTCGGCGGCCTTCTCGGCGAACCCGGCGGACCTCCGCTGCTCGGCGCCGATAACCTTGCCAGCGGTGTCGCCGGCGCCGGCGCGGTGCCCGCGTCCGGTAACCTCGCGGCATCGTTCGATCCTTGGCGCAATCTCTCCGCGCCCGATGTCGCCATCCGTCAACGTGCCTTTCGTGAATCCGCCCTGCGTGGTGTCGACCTCTTCGCCTCGCGTCAGTTCCGCTTGGCGGACGGCACGCAGGTCACCTGCGCCAGCTGCCACCGGTCCGGCGCCGACCGTTTGTTCAACACCGGGCGCTCCATCGACATCGGCACCACCAATCTGCCCACGGCTCTGCTCACGAAGGGGGAATCGCCCGAGCTGCCGCTGTTCCGCATCACCTGCAACGCCTCGGCCCCGCCTCACCCGCAACTGGGCCGGATCATTTTGACTCAGGACCCGGGCCGTGCACTCATCACCGGAAAATGTGCGGATGTCGGCTCCATCCTGATGCAGCAGTTCCGCGGACTCGCCGCCCGCGCGCCCTACTTCGCCAACGGTTCCGCCGGCGATCTGACCGCCCTGGTGGACTTCTACAATCGCCGCTTCAAGATTGGGCTCACAGACAAAGAGAAACAGGACCTCGCCAACTTCCTCAGCATCCTGTAGTTCCGTCACAGGGCTGCGCGCGGATTGAAGGATGCATCTTGCCTTCGAAAGTTCTCGATTGTCCATCTCGAGTGGTCAAGAAAACTGAACGCACCTTTGGCCCGGGTAAGACAGGCAGTCGGCATGAGAAACAAGAAGTCGGTGCGACTGCCGGCGTACGTGACTGGCTCTGTGAACCAGGAGACTCTGCCGCAGAATGAGTATCGGGCCGCGGAGAACCGTATTCTGCGGTCGAAGCTGCCATCGCGATTGCGGTTGTCCGACCCCGAGCGGGCCACTCTCGGTGAGATTGGGAAGCGCCTGGGACGCAGGGCGCTCCGAGAGGTCGCCTGCATGGCTAATCCCGACTGTGGGTACCGTAATTTCATTTGCACTCCGCGACGTTTTGGTCCTTCCGCCCACATTCATCCGGGCACAATCCTGAGGCTCCCAGCGACCGCGGCACTCTACCCGTCCGACCGCTGGCGAGCCCTCGGGACAGCCTCTCTCTTGCCACGGAGAATAGGCGAGGGAAGCTTATCTGCTCGTGAGTGGGCCGTGGTTCGGCACGGACGCTTCTGACTTTCGGTTAGTTGAATTGCCTGGGCTACCATAACAATTCAGCCTTCGGCGAACGCAAACGACTGTCGTCAGCTTATTCTAATGCCGCGTGCGTTACACTGTTGTGAAATCGACGCAGAGATCCGCAGGCTTGATTCGGCTGTGCTTCGAGCCGTCCAAGACCAGGCGGCGGGAGCTCCGTTTCGGTGTAAAGCGGAAGCATCCCCAATTTGGAAGCTGGCAGCAGGCCACCAGACAACCGACCCTAGGTGCTAATGTGAAGCTAACCGACCTGCGCGGGATTCTTCAATACATCCCGCAATTCAGGGAAAAGACATTTATTCTTGCAGTGGATGCAGCCATCGTCACGGAGGAGAACTTCGCCAACATCCTCCTGGATGTGGCCGTGCTGCGCTCCTTGAACATCCGTGTGGCGCTCGTGCACGGCGCTGCGGAGCAAGTTCAGGCTCTCGCCGAGAAGCAGGGTGTCCATGCGTCCAATTTCGATGGCACTGGCGTGACCGATGCCCCGACCTTGCAGCTGGCCATAGACGCGGCGAACCGTCTCGCGCATGAGATCCTGCAAGGCCTTGCGGCCAACGACCTCCGCGCCGCCTGCTCTAATGCCATCGTTGCGCATCCGGTGGGGATCCTCCAGGGAGTCGACCACCTGTTTACCGGGAAGGTCGAGCGTGTCGACACCGAACTCATTCATATGTTGTTGAACCAGGGTATCGTTCCCGTGGTGCCGCCACTCGGCTTTGACCGCGACGGCAAGACGTACCGCGTCAACTCCGATAGCATTGCACTCGCGGCGGCTGAGGCCTTGAAGGCAACCAAGCTGATTTTCATGACGTCTCAGGATGGGTTGCGGCACAACGGGCAACTCATTCGCCAGATGCTGGTGGAGGATTTGCAGAAACTGGTACAGTCCGAGAGCGGCGGATTTGAGGCGGAAATGGTTTCCAAGGCTCGCCACGCGGCAGCCGCCTGCGCCGCGGGCGTGCATCGCGTCCACATCATCAATGGCCGCGAGGACGAAGGGCTGCTGTCCGAAGTGTTCTCCAACGAGGGCATCGGCACGCTTATCTACGCCAACGAATACGAACAGATCCGGCCGGCCAAGAAGAAAGATATCCGGGCTATCCAGTTGTTAACCAAGAAGGCGGTGGAAGTTGAAGAGCTGGTGCGACGGACGCGCGGAGAGATTGAGAAGAACCTGGCGGATTACTATATCTTCGAAATCGACAAGAACCCGGTCGCGTGCGTGGCGCTGCACGTTTATCCCGCGCGGGAACAGGGCGAACTGGCTAGTCTTTATGTCGATCCATCCCACGAAAATCAGGGGATCGGCCGAAAGCTGATTCAATTCGTCGAAAATAAAGCTCGCGAAATGGGCCTGGCTGAATTGATCGCGCTATCGACGCAGACGTTTACTTACTTCCAGTCGAAAGGTGGCTTTGCCGAAGGCACACCCGACGACCTTCCGCCGACCCGCCGGGAGAAATACGACCACAGCGGACGGAACTCGAAAGTTCTTTTGAAGAAGCTGAAGGTATCCGCATAGGGAAAACGGATCCCCCAACCTCGTCACTGGTTGACATGCACGACCTTGGCCGGCGGGAAGCCGTTGAAGGACGTGCTGCTGGCGGCGGCATAGGCGCCTATGTTTTCGGAGTAGACGAAGTCGCCCATCTCCATGTCCGGGAGCTGCTCGGCCAGGTTGATGGTATCGAGGGCGTCGCACGTAGGGCCGAAGACGGAGCAGATTTGAGTAGGACCCTTCTTGAAGCTTCTCAGGCGGTACTGGGCGTGGTCGAAGATCATGCCGCTATAAGTGTGATAGACGCCGTCATTGAGGTAGTAACAAAGTTTGCCGCCGCGGACGGCCTTGCCGATGATCTGGGCGATGGCAGCGGCGGCAGAGGCGACCAGGAAACGCCCCGGCTCAGCCAGGATTTCGATCGGTTCGGGGAACAGACGGTCCAACTCGGCGTTAATCATTTTGGCGAGTCTTCTGAAGGGGGGAACCGCGTCGTCGTAGTGGGCGGGAAAACCACCGCCGATGTCGAGGAGCTTGAGATCGAAGCCACGCGCCTTGGCCTCGGAGAAGATTCCCGCGGCCAGATGCAACGCTTGGCTGTAGTTCTTCGGGTTCGTGCACTGGCTGCCGACGTGGAAGCTCAGCCCTTCAACTTCGAGCTTATTATTGTGAGCGAAGGCGATCAGGTCCACGGCCTCGCCAGGCAAGGCGCCGAACTTGCTTGACAGCTCCACCATCGATCCGGTGTTGGGGACGCGCAACCGCAGCACCAGGCCTGAGTGCGGGGCATAGCGGGCGATCTTGATCACCTCTTCGTGGTTATCGTAGGTCACCAACGGCTTGTATGGATCCAGCCGCTGCAGCGTTTCAACCGCTTTGATCGGGTTCGCGTAAATGATCCGATCCCAGATGAAATCCTGCCGCTGCTTCGCCGGAAGATGCTTGATCTTTTCGTGAACGTTCAAGAACTCGGCCACGCTGGCGACGTCGAAACTGGCTCCGGCATCGTAGAACGTCTGCACGATCGCAGGGTCGCTGTTCGCCTTGACCGCATAGTAGACCTGCACGAGCGGCAGGTACTTTCGGAATTGCTGGTAGTTTTCTCGCAGCACCTTATGGTCCACGACGACCAGTGGTGTGCCATGCTTTTTGGCCAGCTGAAGCAGTGTCTTTTGATCCATGGCATACTGTCCGTAGCTTACATGTTTGCGTGAATCGCGATCCAGAGGCGCGCGAGATGCGTCAGCGCGAGTCCCGTAAATTCCCGTCGCGCCGCGCTGGAGTTCATATGCCGTCGCCTTCCGTGATTAGAAAATTCTTGAACTGCCACGGGTCGGACATGTCGACCTGCGGCTTGTTATATCCACTGAAGGCGTTGGAGTAATGCTTCAGCGGGTTCCAATCCGAGGCCACGGAAATGAATTTTCCCAGATAGGGCTTGCTGACGCCCAGAACATATTCATGGGGCAAGTCGTCCGGCACGCATAGCCCGCGGCGCGGATTCTCGACCATCCACATGCAGGCGGCGACGACCGAGATGGCTACTTGCATCGTGGTAGCGTTCTGGTGCGGTACCAAGCGGCGCGACTCCTCGATATCGAGATCGGTGCCGCACCACCACGATTGGTAAGGATGTCCCATCACCAGCGCGCCCAGAATATCTTCTCCGCCGGTGATTTCGTCGGTCATGATGCGGATACGCGATTGCAACCGGTAGTCGTAGCCGCGCAGTTCGTGGAGCGAGGCAATGGCGGCGTCGCAGGGACAATAAGCGTAGTGGACCGTGGGGCGGTAGATCGCCTTGCCGTCTTCCCAAACCGTGAGCTTCTCGGTAATGGTGAACGCCTCGCCGTGGCGCACGATCATGCCGAGGATGTTGTGATCCGGTGGCACCCAGGTCGCTACGAATGTGTTGATGCCCATCCGCGCCAGACAGATCTGGCTCTTGGGCCCGACCGGATGTTCGAAGGCGTAGCCGGGCAGCTCTTTTTCATGGGTGCCCCAGCCCATCTCGGCGGTGGTCGTCCCCTCTTCGCGGAAGCCTTCAACGCTCCAGGTATTGACGAACTCGTTCACCTCTTTGGGCTGATCTGTAATCTGCGTGTCGCGCTCGCTGCAGTGAATGACTTTGACGCCGAGTTGCTGGGCCAGATGGTTAAAGTTCTGCGCCTTGGCATGGTGCGCGATCATCTCCGCCTGAGCCCCGCCGAATTTGGTTTCGGCGAGTGCTCGCTGCGCGATGTCCAGGAGCGCGTGCTTGGTGAAATGGCTGATGAGGCCGGGGTTCGCGCCGTGTTCGATCACCGCCGTCGGCCCGGGCTCACTCCAGGTGGAGATCATGCGCCGCAGATTCATGTGGCGCCAGTAGAGGGTTCGCTCGGTCGGGTGCTTGCTGTCGGCTCCAGCGTAGGGATCCCAGACCTCCACCGACGTGTTTACATAGAGGACGCCCCGATCGTGGCACCACTGCACGATTTCGCAACAATCGATATTCCACGCCAGGTCGATGAGGAGGTCTCCGTCCGAGAGGTGCTGTCCCAGCAGACTCCCCAGGTTCTCGGGAGTCACACGATCCTTGATGAATGTCATGCCCCGCTCGACCCAGGGCTTCAAAGCGTCGTCGTTGGGCTCGAATTCTATGATCGTGGTGCGCTTGGGATCGATGCTGAGGTGCTTGATCAAAATGGGCAGCGTGCAACGCGCCACCGCGCCAAATCCGACGAACACAATTCGCTTCGGAAACGTAACCATCCTGTATTCCCCTCCGCTGTGGTGACTGGAGCTAAGTTGGCCAACAACCGGAAGAGCCATGCGACGGTCCGACAAACCAAGCCGCTCCGCCTCGTCCGACAAGTGACAAGCGCCAAATCCACTACCAGAGTATCAACGTGCGGTTAGGCATTGTCAATTTTTTGGGTCGAAGCAGTTGTCGAAGGCCCATGACAGCCCAAACAGTTCCGCCGCAGGATTGGCGGCAGACCCCGGCCGAAGGCCGCGCAAGCCTCGATTCCCCACCTCAACTCTCCAAAAAACCGAACCGTTCGGGACCAAATGAGGACCATCACCGGCTCGCCGGAACACTGCAACGCCTCGGCATTCCGCCGCATCCATGCACGTCATATTGCGCGGAGCTCCCGTCCGGCGCGTCGAAGCTTACGTCGTTCGAGTCTGGACCCATGACGTTAAGCGATCGGAACAGTCACGATCGTCCCATCGGCAAACCACCATTTCCGCTCATCGACGACCAAGCAGAGCGAGAGACTCCACCGTCGAGGACGGTAAATTCGCTCGCGTGCTGGAGTGGACCCCGATTTTGAGACAGCCAGTTAACCCTTAGACCATTTTCTGAGATAATATAGACCAGCTCTGGCGATCCGGCTGCAAGCAAGAGATGGCGAAGGCCTATTCTGACGATCTACGACGGAAGTTGTTGGAGGCGCATCAGCAGGGGGAAGAGAGCCTGGAAGAGTTA
>DATNJC010000226.1:0-14231 GCA_035604115.1 Bryobacteraceae bacterium
TGCGAGCTTGGAAGATCCGCCAACTGGAATTGCTGGAGCATGCCGTGGCCGCGGCCCTTACTGCGGTGAATTCAGAACACGCAACAGCCCATTTTCGCCACTGCGGCTATGGTCTATAAATACTCAGAAAATGGTCTAGCCTGCGACGGGTGCTTCAGCGCCAGTGTGGAGGCGGAGGCTGAAGCCTCCGTTGCAGGCTGAAGCCCGCTCCACGTGGCCGTTTAGAAGCGGAATCTCGCGATCAGGTCGCCTTGCCGCGGCTGGAAGGCGACGCTGCTGGTGTTGATCCAACCGAATCCGGCGGTGTTCTGGCCGGCGGCGTTATGGGTTTGGGTCGCCAGCACGTTCGTCGATGTCGGGTTCGCCATCTCGGTGCGGTTGAAGATATTGGTGAACTCCGCGCGAATCGTCAGGGTCATACTTTCCCGGATGCGAAACATGCGGCCCAAGCCTATGTTCTCGGATGGCCTGCGCTGGTAGCGATAATCGCCGTAGTACGCCGCCGCTGTGCCGAACTGGCCCGCGGGCGGATTCACCCACGCCGCCGGATTCAGCACGAAAGTCTTGTTGGGATCGAAACAGTGGCAATTCAAATTCTGAGTGAACAGAGGAACTCCCGGCACACGGTCGTCGAAGGTGCTCTGGAACAACATGTTGCTGAGGTTGTTGGTCGAAGCCGGGGCCAGAATCGGCATGCCGCTGGCGTATTGCAAAAAGGCGCTGGGCTGCCAGTCGCGCGCTACCCACGACAAGATGCGATTTGTGTTCAGTTTCGGCGTCGTGTAATTCACGGCGAGAGCGCTGACCAAAGGCTGATCGTACACCGAAAGATACTTGTTCACTTTCCGGTTGAACACGTCGTTCACCTGTCCCGTACTGCCCGCCGGACTGTCGCTTTCGGCGCCGATGTCCAGCGTCTTCTGCCAAGTGAAGACATACGTGAAATCCAGACCATGGGAAAGCCGTTTGGTCACCTTCACCTGTAGCGCGTTGTACCAGGTGTCGCCCAACGGCGCCCACAGCGGGGTGAGTGGGTTGGCGCTAGTCCCGATGGCGGCAGTAGTGCCTCCGCCGGCGGCGAACTGCGGGAACGGCCGTAGCGACTGTGCTACGGTGGCCGAGAGCGGGAAACCGGGGTAAGGCGGTTTGCCGAAGCCGCTCGAAATCGCCAGCGGCGAACTGAGGGGAGAGATCAGTAGCTGCTGGCCCGCCGCGCTATTGATGTTGATTCCCAAGGCTGCCAGTGTCTGCGGCTGGATGGCGTTGTAATTGACTTGCGTCGGCGCCTGCCACCAGATCCCGCGATTCCCTACATATGTGGCCTCCGCGACCAAATTCCGGATCACTTCGCGCTGCACTCCGATGCTCCATTGATACGTTCGAGCGGGGCGTCCGGCGTTCGGATCGACCACCAGCGGCGGACCCGAGAGCGTACCCTGAACCGGGTACTCACCCGGACTTGTGTTGGGCCACGCAATCTGCGCCGCGGTGAACGGCACGCCCTGCGCGAAGGTCATGGCCGGCTGGCCGAAGGCGGATGAGACCAAGGGGTTGGAAGATGCGGCGTTACTCGAAGCTTTGTTGTCGTTGTCCGTCCCGTTGTAGATGACGCCCGCTCCCCCGCGGATTACCGTCTTGGGCGTCACCTGATAGGCGAACCCGAGCCGCGGCCCAAAGGCCAACGGATAATTGTGAGCGAAGCTGCATTTGCAGGAGGCCTCGTAGATCACCGCTCCGGGATGACCACCGGCGCTGGGATTTGCGAGGGTCGTCGAGAAGCTGGGGAGACGCCCATACTCTTCCCGTTCGGCGGTGGAGTAATCGTAGCGCAGGCCGTAATCCAGCGTGAATTTCCGTGTCACCTTCCAACTGTCCTGGGCATACAATCCCCATTCCTGCTTGCCCAAGTGCCCGTCGGTGGGAACCTTGATATTTCCACCATCCACCAGACCGAGCAGGAAACTCGCGTAAGGAAACCCGACGTTTCCGCCGCCCAGCGTGGTGTTGTTGAGGTACGGCTGTCCCGTCTCGGCGGAACTGAACGCGAAAGCGCCATCGGTGGCTTGATCGAGCCGCACCGGGAATCCGTCGTTGATGAACTCCGCGCCGAACTTGAACGTGTGATTACTCTTGACCCAAGCCAGACTCGCCACGGCGGTGCCCTTTTGCTCGATATTCTGAACTCCGCCGATGGGGCCCAGGATATTCGAACCGCCTTGGGCGGAAGTCAGTCCGGAGATACTCGGGAACGAATACGGTGTGAAGGGACCCTGCAGGCCGAGCTGCGTGGTCGGGTTGAAATCCGTTGTGGCCGTGGGGCTGCGGTTAAAGTTATCCATGTAACCGACGCCCATATGCAACAACAGCGTCGGCGTTAGAGAATTGTCGTAGCTCAGGCGGTAAGTGTGCGAGTCGTACTGCGTGAGGGTGGCTTGCGAAATGGGCTGCGGAAAGCCTTCAGCTAACCCCGTGCCTGCGCTGGACCCGTAATAGCGGTCCCACTGCCAATAAAAACTCAAGCGCTGCCGGGCATTCAGCAAGTGGTCAATCTTGACCGAAGGGACGGTGGTCGTAATCGCGGTGGAAAACGGATAGACGCCATTGTTCACCAACAAGCCGGGTTGATTCGGGAGCGGAATCAACGCCTGGATTTTCAGCGCTACCGGATCCAGGCGTGTCAACGGAATCGTATTGCTGGGAAACGCAGTGCGGACCAGTTGTCCGTTCACCACCTGTTGCGTATTGGGATCGTAAATCCCATTCTCCAGAATCGGACGGCCTAGCGGATCGGTACCCAAAGTGCGCCCGGTCAGCGCCGGCGCGAAATTTCCCGCGCGATACGCCGCCGTGGGAACCGTGTTGAAGACATTCGTCAGGGTCTGGGAAACGGGGTAGCGCTCCAAGCTGAAATAGAAAAACGTCTTGTCATGGCCGTTATACAGTTTCGGAAACCAGACCGGACCGCCCACGGTGAATCCATAGTCGTTCCTTCGCACCACCGGCCGAAGCAGCCCGCCCTTGCCGTTATTGGTGAAGGGCACGCCGGCATTGAGCGCTTCGTTCGCAAAGTACTCGTACGCGCCGCCATGAAACTGGTTCGTGCCCGATTTCATAGTGATGTTGTACACCGCGCCGCCGGCTAGGCCGAACTCGGCGGCGAAGTTGCTGGTTTGGACGGCGAACTCCTGGATGGCGTCCACGCTCGCCTGCGTCTGCGATCCTGCGCCTTGACCCAGAGCGTTGGTGGCGTCCTGACCCTCGACGCGCAGGCGTTCGGAATTAGTCGGAGTGCCGTTGATGCGGACGGTGATCAGCGTCGACAAGGTGGGGTTGACGATGAAAGCCGTGCCCGGCAGCAACTCCGTTACGGTGAGCGGATTCCGGATGTTGGTGCTCACCGTCAGAATCGGGACATCGTTCATGCGATCGCCGGTTACGTTGTGGCTCAGTTCACCGCTCTCCGTGTTCAATAACGGAGGGGCTTCGTTGACGGTGACGGACTCGCTGGCCGCGCCCACCTCAAGGTTGACGTCGATACGGAGCGTCTGCCCCACCTGTAGCGCGAGGTTCTGCCGCACGTACTTCTTGAACCCCGGCACGCTGATGGACAATTCATACGTTCCGGGCGCCAGTTCGCCGATGGTGTAGTTGCCGGTGGTCGTTGTGGCCACCTGATAAAGCGCGCCGGTCTCCGCGTTCTTGGCTTCGATGGACGCGTTGGCGACCACGGCTCCCGCCGGATCGGCCACGACGCCGGTGATGCTCGCGCGATCGCTTTGAGCGAGCGCGGTTACGCTCAATACCAATAGACAGACTGCCACATTCAGTGTTTTCATGACACTCCCTCGAGACCCGAACGAAGCGGACGCACCTGCCGCGTGCCCTTGGCGGACGGACGGCGAACTGCCAACCAGTTTCCGGATGTGGGGCAGGATGGCATCCTGCGCGCCGGTTGGCAACCGGCGCTGGACGCGCGTTTGCACTCGAACAGGCGGGTTACCAACCCGCCGCAGGTTTGCCAACCTGCCCCACACGGAAACCTGGCTACTTGCCCACTAAACGGTCTACATCCACGTTAAATTCGTTGCACACGTACTCGTGAATTTCCCAGGTCGCGCTGAGAACGTGAGTTCTCTTGAAGGAATGCGGCTTGGTAAACGCACCCGGGTCCTCCATGGTGATGTCCACGGTAAGGTGCCCCAGGTCCGGACGCTGGAAGCGCTCGATCACATGCAACTTGTCCGTGTGGGGCGCGCCTCCCCCCGTCAGCCAAGTCTTGTCGTTGAAGTTCAGGGTGTCCACCACCAGCGTGTCGCCTTCCCACTTGGCAATGGAATCGCCCATCCAACTCGGATCCAGATCCGGCGGATGCTGACGGCCGCCCAGATACATCAGCCGGTAGCTGTGAACGTTGCCCTCGAAAAGCATCACCACCAGATTCGGCGTCTGGACCAGTTGGAACGGGTACGGGGTGATGCGCGGCACGCCACCGGGCAGACACTTGGCCTCGGGATCGTCTTTACCCTGCTTCCCGCGGCGCTCATCGGCGAGCTTCTGAGCCCACGGCTGCAGCGGGAGCGGGCCGCCGGTACTGCCGAAGCTGTAATTCCCCGACAGCCAGACTCCGGAAAGATCGGGCCTGCCGTCGGCGGTGCGCGGCGTCGGCCCGACAGGGGGCGGCGGCAGGTTCTCGTCCCGCACGCCGTTCACGGCGATGACGCCACCCGGACCGCCAAAATCCTTGCCCTTTCCTTTTCCGCCTTTTGTGTCCCCAGCCTTTGTATCACTGGATTGTCCCGCGCTCGGCGAGGGTGCAAACGTCACAACCGCGGCGATAGCCGCCGCGGCCGCGATCGAACTGAGATAGCGTAGGCTCATGCTCGCTCCTTGGGGTGCATCTCGGGACCCGGGGCTATTTGGCCGGGCCCCCGTCGTCGGAAGACGTCCCGGCAAATACGGACTTTCCATCGGCCATGGTCACGAGCCTGGCATTCCCATGAATGGAGCCATCCGTTAGCGGGCGGGGGTCTTTGGCCAGATAACCCTCCACGGTGACCGTTTCCCCTTCCTTAAGCGAGGTTCGTTTCCACCCGCGCCGCAGCAGGGCATTGGGGCTGCTAGTTTCGAAGGCGTATCGAAGCACTTTGCCGTTCGCATCTTTCATGTCGACGTAGATGTAGGCGTGGGGATTCACCCACTCGACCTTCGCGACGACGCCCTTCACCTCCACCGGTTTGGTCGCGTCATACTCGGCGGAAAAAGAGTGGTGCGCCAGCACCGGTACGGCACAGACCAGCAGAATGCCCAACTTTCGGTTCACTCGACATACCTCCAGTAAATGGACCAGCGTCTAGAAGGCCGGACGCTATCTCATCACCAGATTCTCTCACTGTCAAGCGGAGACAGCAACAGCACAACAGCATAGATTGCAATGTGGAATTCACGGGCACGGGAAACCGGTGTCCCGCTCGGAGGTCAGTTCTAGCGCCCCGCGAGCCGGCCGTCGGATGCGGCCAGACCGATCACTTCCCGCCGTGCAAACTGTTCAGGTACGCGATCAGGTTGGCCATTTCCGGTCCTTCAAAACGGGGCCAGGTCAGTTTCTTGGCCCGCATCTGATCCAGCATCCGCGGACCGTGATGCCACAACGCCGACACGAGTACGGCGCCGCTGAAGACACGTTCGGTCAGCTTCGGAGCGCCACTCGCCGGATCGTCGTGACAGGTGGCACAGTGCTTGGCGGCGTAAACGTGCTGACCCGGCTTCACGCTGCCGGCGTCGCGGAAGAATTGTTCCGCCCACAGGCTGCTGGCGATCTCCCGCATCTCATCAACGTCAAGTTGGGGCGGAGATGATGGCATTTTCGGCGCGTGATTCCACATCGCGACCGCGATTCCGGTCAGCGTCTGGCCCTTAAGGCGCGTGGAGAGCGCAGCCATGCTGGAATGGCAGGACTCGCAGCCTTTGGACTTGAACAGAACTTCTCCATTGGCTCCCGACGTGATTTCGATGCGGGCGGGGGTCACGTTTCTGAGGTACACGAGGATATCGGTCAGGTCCTGAGTCTCCAGGTCCGGCCACTTCAGCTTGCGCTTGGCGAACTCCTGCCGCATGTTCGCGGCATGATTCCACATCTCGTCCACCAACATCATGGGTTGGCTGACCGACTGCCACTGGGATGCGGGTTTCGCTTCCGGAATCTTCGCTTCCTTCAAGCCGTGGCACTCCGCACAGTGTCTGGCGGAAAAGAGTTGCTTTCCGCGCCCGGCATCTCCCGGCATTTCAAAGAAGCCTGCAGAATAGAAGTAGGCAAACAGATCCGCGGCGGCCTGTTCGTTCAACTCGCCCGCCTGAATGCCGCGGACCCGCATGGCGGCCCACATCGTGGGCGCATGATTCCACATGGTGGCGGCGAGCGAAGCCGGCGTGAAGTCCCGATTCAGCCGCCGGCCGAGATCCGGTCCCAGGTTTCCGCCCTCGCCGTTGATGCTGTGGCACTGGATGCATTGCAGAGTGTGGAATAGTTCAGCCCCCCGCGCGGAATCGGCCGCGATGGCCGCGTGGAGCGTGCCGGTCGTCATCGCGAGCACTGCCATGAACCCGATGGTGGAAATCCGCATGTTAGGCGCCAGTGGCAGGGCAGGGGGCGCCGATAATCGAAAGCAGCGCGGCGCGAAGGTTTGCGCGGGCTCTGGGCATGGTTTAGTCACAGCGTGAAACCTCAATTCGATCGTAGCGAAGTGTGTGGAGAAACTCCTGTACAGCTAGAGGGTCCATTTCGCAAACCAAGTCGCACGTTTACTCATCGGCTCTCGACTGTCACCTCCAGTAAGCAAGCGTGTATTGACAAGACCGACATGTAAAGAGAGGGGCCATATTTGTTTGACCCGCTGAGACGGGGGCTTCTTGCTCCACGAACCAGCCCGTTATCAATAGCTTGCGAGGTTTCTCTTCCGATTTCCGCCGTGCGATAGACAAATCGAAATGGGATCACTCTTGGCGGGCTGAGCCCGCTCCACTTAGTCTTCGAGATTGGCGGCCAGGCGCCGGCGCAGGGCGACGATATCGATTTCGTGAACGCTTCCGCTGCCCGCCAAGTCCAGGGCGTGCGCGGCGGCGGCTCCCATGGCGATGCAGGGTCCCATCACGCGCACGCTCGACAGCGCGGCAGCGTCGCCGTCGATGCAGCGGCCGGCGGCGACCAGGTTGACCGCGCCGGGCGGCGTCAAACTGCCGAGCGGAACGTAGTGGACGTGATCCTCGGCAAACGGCTCCCACACGTAGCCTTCGATGTGGTGATGCTGCTCGAGAGGCCAGGCGGTGCGCGCGATGCGGTCTTCGAACCGGACGCCCTGGCGGACTTCGTCGATGGTCAGATGGTGCCGCCCGACGATCCAGCGGGTTTGGCGGATGCCGGGCAATCCGTAGGCGCGAATGCGGGCGTGTCCGAAGGCCGCGGGAAATTCACCGCGCAGAAACTCGAGGGCCCGGTCGGCCTGATCTTTTCCGTCCAGGCCCGCGTGAGCCGCTTCGAAGGGATCGAGCGGCGTCTCGATGTGGGTCAGGTTGACGATGGCGGTGCGGCCTCCGGGTAAGGTCATGGCGAAGCCGTCGCGGCGGGTCAGGCCGTAGTCCCGGCCGCGGGCATGGATGCGCTCGGCCATTTCGTTGCGGGCCGGAGCGCGGGCCGGGTCGAAGTCTTCGATCACCAGCATCTGCGAACCGTAGATCCCACCCTCGGCGGGCTCCTGGCATTCGAGCCCCGCCTGCCAGACCACGGCTGCGTCGCCCGTAGCATCGACAAACCCGTCGGCGCGCGCCACCACGTCGCCGTAACGGGTGGCGAACTCGAGGGCAGTGACACGGGCTCCGTCCATGCGCACCCGGCGGAGGACCGCGCCCAGCAGGGGCGTAATCTTCAACTCCAGGATTTTACGCTCAACCCAGCGGCCGAGAGCCACCTCGTCGTACAGGATATTCGGCGAGACGCCCCCCATGCGCACTTCGGCCTGGCCCTGGGAGCCGAGATCGCGGAGGATGTCGTCGATGATGCCGTGGGTGACTTGGCGGCCGCGGGGGCCATTGGCGAACGCGCCGACGATCATCCCGATGATGGAGTTCACGGCTTGTCCCCCCAGCGCGGGCAGGCCGTCGACCAGGAGTACTCGACGCCCCAGGCGTGCGGCCTCAATCGCCGCGGAGACTCCCGAGATGCCTGCGCCTACGATGCACAGGTCGGTCCGATGCTCGCGGGCGGCGGGTGCGTCGCGGCGGCGGACGCTGCGCGTCTCAGGTCGAAAGGGCTGATCTAACATGGCTTAAACTGCACCGGCCGGGCGTGAAGGGAAAAGGGGCTTGGCTCGACGCCATCATTCATACTGGCATACATCTGGCATACATATCGGGGCCCCTGGTGTAGGGGCGGTATCGGGTAAATCACTGTAATGGAAATCTAAGTATTTGCCGATCTCAGGGCTATGAATCGACGCAGTGAGCCCCGGTTCGACGTCTATTACCGGGCTAAACTGATACCCCTGGATACGCCGGAAAGTCAAATCGAAGCTTTGCTGACCGATATTTCCGGGGGCGGGATGCGGCTGGTGGCGTCGCAGGAGTTGCCCGAAGATCAGATGATCTGTGTGGAAGTGGGGCAGCACCTGGTCTTAGCCGAGGTGCGGCACTCGGTTCCGCGCGGGAACCGTTTCGTGATTGGGGCGGAGAAAATCCACACGCTCAACCTACTAACGTTACCGGACTCGATGAGCGGGCCGGACAGGATTCAGGCGCTAGTGGACGACTATCATCTGCGGATTCAATTCGCGCTCGAAGCGGAGCGCGTCCGGGAGCAAGCTCCCGAGCAAAGCCAGGAGCAGAGCGAAGCGCCAAGCCAGGAGCCCGGCCCGGCCCCACAGCAAGAGCAGCATCCGGAGAAAGGCGCGACACCCGCACCAGTCGCCGAGGCGCAAGTCCCAGCGCCACAGGCTAGCAGCACCGACCCCGCCGACGAAACCCAGGCCACGCAACCGCCGGTGCCCGTCGCTGCGGATCGAGATCAAGGACCAGCGGCGGAACATGCCGCGCCGGAAATTCCTCCGGAAGTTCCTCCGGATATTCCGGCGGCAACATCTGGTCCAGAGGCAACTACGACGCCCGTAGGAGTTCCGTTGGAATCCGTACCCGTAACCCCGACGCCAGTACCGAGCGAGGACCCTCGTATGGCTCCCCCGATGCGAACGGACCCAGCGCCGGCAACACCGCCACCAGCAGCTGTAAGTACGCCGGTGGAACTGGATTTAATGCAACTCCAGATCATGTTACCGGAAGGCCGGGAACAGAAGATCGCGACGGAAATGCGTCTGGAGACCGGCGCGGAAGAAAAGAACCCGGTGGGTACCTTGGAACTCCCCGCGCCGGAGGCTGAATCCGCCAATTCTCTGACAGGTCAGGCTTTAGTCGACGAACTTCTACCTGGCCAGACTCAACCAAAACAACCTCTCCCAGGCCAAGCTTTCGCGGAGCCAGCGCCCGCCGATCAGGCGGCACACGACTCACCGTCGCCGGTCCAACCGATTTGGATGGCGCCATCGAGTGGCCCGCCCGCCGGGGGCGACACCCGGGCGGAGTCCGATCCTCTGCGGAGCATCGCGATCCAGCACGAACTCGCCGGGGCAGTCGAAGGGGAGCCGCGCAAGCACTCGCGAACCGTGCTGGCCTTAGCGGCGGCCGTGATTGCGGCAGTAGCGCTGGGGGCATTGTTATTCGGACCCATTCGCAATCGCGCCATGCTGCTTTTGCCCTTCGCTTCGGCCAGTGAAAAGAGCATCAAGATTACACCCGGTACTCCGGCGGTTCCGGTGATTCAGGCGGAAACGGCCCCGCCAAAGCCCGCCGACGGGGACTCGAAAGAAACGCCGGCGGGGACTGCAGCCTCACCAGTGGCGTCGGCGCCGGTTGCGACATCCCCAACGCCAAATCCTGTAGCTACGCCGGCACAGACACCCCCGTCCACGCCAAAACCCACACCAACACAGACACCCGCACCGGTCCCCACACCCGTGAAAGGTCCACCGGTGGCCGCGACCGGCTCGCGCGCGCATTCGAGCTCAGTCCGGGCGTCGGCGGCGAGTTGGCTTTGGGCCTGCGCGGATGGCAAGGCCTTGGCCGGCAGAATGCTGCCCGCCGGAAGCGCGCTCGAAATCGAGTTTTCCCGTCAAGCCCAGGTTCTGGTCGGGAATGCCGGCGCGGTGGATATGGCTCTGGACGGAAAACCTCTGGGTCCGCTCGGGCCGGAGGGCCGCGCGCGGGTTGTGGAGCTGACGCCCACCGGGTTCCATGTGGCCGCCGCAGTAGGATCGCAAGAGTGCGGCAACCCGTGAGGCCTGGACGCGCACCCCGCGGCTTCTCCGAAAAACTACAGATTGCAGCCACGGCCCGAACCCGTTACACTCTCGTTACGACCAAAACGCGAGCCGCCCTGTGAAGCCAGTTGTCAGCCTTCTTCCTCCGAGAGGCTGAAAACGAAGTTTCCGGGCGGCTTCGCGCTATTAAGGGGCCGCTTTGCAGATCGGGCACACGCCAACGTGTAACTGCTCAAACGGACCCACTAGCCCCGTTCAAATTGAGCCACTACCCTCTGAGCCACTACCAGACAAGACTGGGATTTGACAACTCGCGGGAGGGTTGTGGTATTCTCATAGAGGTTTTCGCGAGTTGATCTTCTGCTCCTGAGCTACCACTCTCCCGATGGGGAGTCCGGCCGGGAGCCGGCCCCGAGGCTTGAACGGATCTACGCCGTTCCGAGTATGGGCTAGTCCGAAGTTTCTAACACCCTCGCAAGGAGCGCACAGGCTTTACTCCGTTGTGCGCGACTTAAGGTAAGGTTTTGGGAATCGAAGTTGCGGTACGTGCTTCGGCGTTGCTGTTCCGCTGAGCGCACGATGGACCGCGGCCGGTTTCCGGGTGGATTTCAACAACTACGGTATTCGCGCCCCTGTGCGCGTTCGCGCGCAGGCAGGGGCAGGTGGAGAGGAAGTTTCGTGCCGACGTTCAACCAGCTCGTGCGCAAGGGGCGCCGCCCCACGCGCTACAAGACGGCCAGTCCGGCGTTGCAGGCTTGCCCGCAGCGTCGCGGCGTGTGCACCCGTGTCTACACCACGACGCCCAAGAAGCCCAATTCGGCTTTGCGTAAGGTAGCGCGCGTGCGCCTGACCAACGGAATCGAAGTCACCACTTATATTCCCGGCGTGGGACACAACCTGCAGGAGCACTCGATCGTGCTGATCCGCGGCGGACGCGTGAAGGACCTGCCGGGCGTGCGCTACCACGTGGTGCGCGGCACGCTCGATACGGCCGGAGTTTCGGGCCGCCAGCAGAGCCGCTCCAAGTACGGGGCCAAGCGTCCCAAGGGACCCGCTAAATAGAGGATTACGAGAACGCTTATGCCACGCAGACGCAGACCCGAAGCCAGAGAGATCCTGCCGGATCCCGTGTATAACTCGACGCTGGCGGAGAAGTTCGTCAATTCCATGATGTGGGACGGCAAGAAGGCCATTTCGCAGAAAATTTTCTACGAAGCCATGGACAAGATCAAGGACCGCTCGGGCGACGATCCGCTCAAGCTGTTCAAGAAGGCGGTGGAGAACTGCAAGCCGCTGCTCGAAGTGAAGACCCGGCGCGTAGGCGGCGCTAACTACCAGGTGCCGGTGGAGGTTCCGCAGAACCGCCGGACATCGCTGGCGATCCGCTGGATTTTGATCAACTCGCGCAGCCGTCCGGAAAAGAGCATGGCGGAAAAGCTGGCCAACGAATTGAACGATGCGGCGAATTTGCGGGGCGGGGCGATCAAGAAGAAGGATGACGTCCACCGCATGGCGGAGGCCAATAAGGCCTTTGCGCATTACCGTTGGTAATGAACGCGCGGTGGAGATTTTAGGACAGAAAGGAATTGTTTCGCCGGCCCGGTCGCCGCTGATGCAGTAAAGATTAAGTATGGCTCGCACAGTACCACTCGAGAAGATGCGAAATATCGGCATCATGGCCCACATCGATGCCGGTAAAACCACCACTACCGAGCGTGTGCTCTATTACACGGGCCGCACCTACAAGATCGGCGAGGTGCACGAAGGCACTGCCGTCATGGACTGGATGGAACAGGAGCAGGAGCGCGGCATCACCATTACGTCCGCCGCGACCACCTGCCAGTGGCAGGATTGCACCATCAACATTATCGACACGCCGGGCCACGTGGATTTCACCGCTGAAGTCGAGCGCAGCCTGCGCGTGCTGGACGGCGCGGTGGCCGTGTTCGACGCGGTGGCGGGTGTGCAGCCGCAATCGGAGACGGTGTGGCGTCAGGCCGACAAGTACCACGTCCCGCGCATCTGCTTCATCAACAAAATGGACCGCGTGGGCGCGGATTTCTTTCGCTCCATCGGCACCATCGTGGACCGATTGAAATGCCGGCCCGTGGCGATCCAGTTGCCGATCGGCGCCGAGGACCAGTTCAAAGGAATCGTGGATCTGGTTTCGATGAAGGCGCGCATCTGGCACGACGAGACGCTGGGCGCGAAATACGACGAGGTCGAAATTCCCGCCGACCTGGTCGAGCAGGCGAAGGAATATCACGAGAAACTCGTCGAAGCGGTCGCGGAGAGCGACGATCATCTGTTCACCAAGTTCGTCGAGGGACAGCCGGTCACCGAGGCCGAACTGCGAGCCGGGATTCGCAAAGCTACCATCGCGCAAAAGATTTTCCCGGTGATTTGCGGCTCGGCGTTCAAGAACAAGGGCGTGCAGAACCTGCTCGACGCGGCGGTCGATTTTCTGCCGTCCCCGTTGGACATTCCGCCGGTGAAGGGCCTGGACGCTCACGACACAACCAAAGAGATCGAACGCAAGGCGGCGGACAATGAGCCCTTTGCGGCGCTGGTGTTCAAGATTATGACCGACTCCTTCGTGGGTCAGTTGGCGTTCGTGCGCGTGTATTCGGGACACCTCTCCGCGGGCGATTCGGTGTACAACGTCGCCAAGGGCCGCCGGGAGCGCATTGGCCGCCTGGTGAAAATGCACGCCAACAAGCGTGAGGAAATCACCGAAGTGCTGGCCGGCGACATTTGCGCGGTAGTGGGTCTCAAGTCGGTTTCGACGGGCGACACGATCTGCGACGAAAAGGCGCCCGCGATTCTCGAATCGATCGATTTCCCGGCTCCGGTGATTCAGCTTGCCATCGAGCCCAAGACCAAGGCCGACCAGGAAAAGCTGGGCATGGCCATCGCCAAGCTGGTGCAGGAAGACCCGACGCTCAAAGTATCGACCGACCCGGACACCGGACAGACGATCCTGGCCGGCATGGGCGAACTGCATCTGGAAATCATCGTCGACCGCATGCAGCGTGAATTTAGCGTCGGCGCCAACGTCGGAAAGCCGCAGGTCGCGTATCGCGAAACCATCCGGCAGGCGGCCGAGTACGATTACACCCACAAGAAGCAGACCGGCGGCAGCGGCCAATATGCGCGCTGCAAGCTGCGCGTGGAGCCCTCAAAGGAAGAGGATTTCGAGTTCATCAATGAAATCCGCGGCGGTTCGATTCCCAAGGAGTTTATCCCGGCCATCGAAAAGGGCGTGGCTGAATCGCTGGAGCACGGCATCCTGGCGGGGTACCCGATGTCCAATGTGCGCGTGACCGTAATCGACGGCGCGTATCACGACGTGGACTCGTCGGAAATGGCGTTCAAGATCTGCGCTTCGATTTGTTTCAAGGAAGCCGCCAGGAAAGCCAAGGCCGTGCTTCTGGAGCCTGTCATGCGGGTCGAAGTCGTGGTGCCGGACGAGTACATGGGTTCGGTGAACGGCGACCTGATCTCGCGGCGCGGACGGTTGGAAGGGACCGAGATTTTGGGTTCGACGCACATTATCCGGGCGATGGTGCCGCTGTCGGAAATGTTCGGATACGCTACCGAGCTGCGCAGCCGAACGCAGGGTCGCGGCGCATTTACCATGCATTTCGGGCAGTACGAGGAGATTCCGAAGTCGATTGCGGAAGAGATCACCAGCAGGGCGCAGGGGAAAGTAACACATTAGGTTCATTTCAGGGAGAACGGAACAGACATGGCGAAGGAAAAATTCGATCGCAGCAAGCCGCACGTGAACGTAGGGACGATCGGGCACATCGATCACGGCAAGACGACCTTGACGGCGGCCATCACGCAGACGCTGGCCAAGAACAACCCCAA
>DATNJC010000227.1:0-18992 GCA_035604115.1 Bryobacteraceae bacterium
AACTCTTCTACCGCCTCGTGCAGCAGGCGGTTGTCGTCGATCCAGTGCCATACAAATCTCTGGTCAGGTGTGCCGCCGTCGGCTCAGACGCCGACCACAACCGGTAGGGGTCACCTGAGTGAAGTAAATACCCCACTTCCCAGAATTCCTGCTCATCACTTCGACGTGCATTCTATAGAAAGTGGACCCAACTCCCGGGCATGTCAAGATGAGTTTGCGATGACTTCTTCATGGCTTCTCGATGACTCCTTCAGGCGTTTCCACTTATCCTCGATGTAGCGGTGGTCACCGTTGGCTGCAGCGCGTATGCAGGACGAATCCGTCGATCAGAAAAGGACACGATGAGCCGTCTTCTTGGCGTGGTCTTGTTTTACGTGGCGATGGTGCTGGCGTGTAGCGGCGTGGGTCTATTCATGCTGATTGCGCCGGCTCGCTTTGGCAATCTCGTCCACGAGAGTCTTCTGCTTTATCCGGAAGTCAATCCAGGAGACTGGGGCAAGAAACTCGTTCTACGCCTTCTGGGCACCGGCTTTCTCGCCTTCGGCATCCGATTGGTCATCCAGATCGCTCATCAAGCGAATTGATTGAAGTCGCGCCCACTCAAGCCGATGGGCACGTGGCAGGACAAGGCCCGCTATCTTCATGGCTTCTTTACGGCTTCTCTATGACTCCTTCAGGCCTTTGCCCATATCCTCGAAGTAGCGGTGCTCCCAGTTGCGCACCGCGCTTTATGCAAGACGAAGATGATTTATCGTTCGCAATCCCTACCAACCGTCTGCGTGACGTCGGCGAGACGGTAGAGCAATACGACGAACATTTCTGGCGTAACGGGCACTCGCCCCAGATCATCGTATTCGACGACTCCACCCCGGCGAACCAGGAGAAGTACTTTCCGCGGCTGGAGAAAACCAAAACGCATCACGACCTGTATTACGTCGGTCCTCGTGAGAAGGAACAATTCCTCGCGTATCTGAACAGCAGGTTGCGCGACAAGCGGCTTGAGTCGCTAGTCAAGAGCCTCTTCCGCCCCAGCTATGGCGGAAATCGCAACTACACACTGATGTACACTCTGGGCGGGCTGATGATCAGCTCGGACGACGACATGCGGCCCTATTGTCTGGTGGAGTATAGCCCGGAGTCGCTCGGCGACGACGAGGTGTGTCGCGGGCGGCTTCACAAATCCGGCGAGAATGGCTACACCCGCAAATCGTTCGACATTACAGCGGCTTTCCTGGACGTCCTGGGCAAGCGAGTCGGCGAGGTCCCCGACAACTACGAACGCGGAGAGGTGCTGGTCGATACCGCCATGGACCTTGAGACCAATGCCAGCAAGGGGCTGACGCGCGAGCACGCTCTGATGTTGGAGCGAGGAACGGTGCCCGAGAACTCCCTCGTGAAGATTGCACAGACCTTCCGCTCAGGCACCAACGACATTGACGAAACCGACTTTTTGGAGATGTTCTTGGAGGATGAAAAGCAGACTAGTCTCGACACGCTGAACGACGTCTACGTACTGGTCAACTTTCGGCCGGCAGTCACGCGAAAGAACTGGCGGATGGATTGTGGCGTCGCCGCCTACGACAACACATTCGGGCTCCCACCGTTCTTTCCCACCAGGCTGCGCTTCGAGGATTACATTTACAGGCTTTGGGTCCAGCAAGACGGCATCGTAGCGGCTCACGTGGATGCAGCGCAGCATCACATGAAGAGGTAACTACATGCGAAACCCGCCAGCCGCGGAGATCTTCAATGAGGAGGTGTGTAACCTCCTAAAACGCAAGATCAAGTCCACCCTGACGCACATGGACGCGCTCACCATCGGCTTCGACTATGAAGGCGAGGTGACGGGCGAGGATGCGCGCGAAATCCTGGACAAGATAGCGGCGCTGTACCAGCGCGCGTTGGAAGCCGCGGAAACAGCGCGGACTCCGGAGCGGGCGGAAGCGTTGCGGCTATTTGCCGCCAGCCTGGAGAAGGCATTTTACAGCTTTGAGCCAGACTTTTTCCAGCAAAACCTGCTGCGGATTGTCGATGACGTAGTCCAAGTAATCAAGGCGTCGATCCAGTTATGGCCTACGCTGGTTGAGATCGCATATTTTGAGAAGCGACGGAATGGCCTGCCCAGGACCCGTGTCTGCAATCAGAAGAAGTGACACGCCTTCTCAGCAGAGGCCCCCGATGGCGATAGTGCGTCGGCAACGATCGATCGAGCAAATTGCCGTTGTGCGATGTATGCACTGGGAGGATTTAATTGTCCAGCGAGCCAGAGAAAGGCCCAGAGAAAAGCCCAGAGCAAACCTTAGATGAGAGGCTGGGTAGCCTCGAACGCAGCCTGAAGCAGCTGAAAGACGGCCTCGGGCTGCTTGGCGTCAAGCCTTGCGTCTGGTGCGGCAAGTTCCGCAGGCATGCTGATCCGGGCGCCTTATTCGACTGCGGCGAGCTGGTTTGCTTTGACTGTGTTCCGCGATGGTGGTTGCACCGAAGTCCGGAACTCCGTGTCGGTGATCGCCAAAGAATCGAGAGCGAGCTGCGTCGGTGGCTGGTCAGTCATCACAATGCGGAAGTAATTGGAAAATTGGGGGACCTGCCGAAACCTGAACAACTACTGATGAAACTCGTCACCGGCTGCGAACAATGCGATGCCAGCGGGAAGACCTATTCGGGAGGGCGCTGCCATCACTGCGACGGCCGAGGGACTGTATGGGTAGTCGTACGCGCCCCGGAATTCACCCTCTGAATGAGTCTGCCTCGCCAAGCTGGGGGTGGTCTGCTGATAGGGAGCGGCGTATGCTGATGCCGAACAATCCTTCGATTACGGGCGATCGCGCAAATGGGCGCGAGCAACACTCCAAGCTGGGTCACCGCGATTCGCGATCCTTGCCGCCACGGCCGGTCTGCTAAATATGGATTTTCTGAGACTCTCGCCGTCCGCAGCGCGAATCATACTGCTCCGTTTCGGTAGGGTGGTTTGTGCGGCTTGGCTCATAGCGGGAGGCGTCTTTCAGGTCGCCTCAGCGCAGGCTCTAGATAGCGATAGCGCACCGGCCGTGATCGCGACCGACCGGCCCGCCGTCACAGACTCCAGCGCAGTCGTTCCCGACAAGGTGTTCCAGGCCGAAAACGGCCTGCTCGACACGGGCAATCAAGCGCGCCGCACTCTCGATTTTCCCGAGACGCTCATCCGGGTAGGAATTGGACCGAGCACAGAACTGCGTTTCACCGCCCCCGATTATTATCAGGACTACGTGACTCCCGTGGGACTGCGATCGGGCTTTGGCGATCTTGCGCTCGGCGTCAAACAGCAACTCCCCAGTCCCTTCGGTTTCGAAGTGGCGGCGGTCTTGTCGCTTAGCCTACCAACCGGAGCGGCTGCCATCTCCAGCCATGGCTATGATCCTTCCTTCCAACTGCCCTGGTCACACCCGCTCTCTTCCAACTGGACCGCGGCCGGAATGCTGTCCGTCTATGCACCCACGCAAAACGGCTCGCACAGTGTTGTCGGCGAGACCACCTTTCTTGTGGATCGGCAATTGACCAAGGATTGGGATGCTTTCACCGAATACGCAGGCGATTTTCCGCAAGCTGGGGGACCGCGCCACCTCCTGCATTTCGGAACCGCTTATAAGATTACGCGGCAGCAGCAACTCGATTTGCATGTGGGAGTCGGGCTTTCCGCGGCTGCCGTGGATCACTTCATCGGAATCGGCTACTCGTTTCGCTTTCGAATGGGGAGACGATAATGTTTGACAGATTCGCGTATCCTCGAAGTGCCGGTGCTGCCAAGTTGCGGCGCCCATCCTTATGAATTTCCGTGAGCATCTTCGGCTGGCGGTGGTTAGCGTGATCGCGCTCACGTTGCTTACCGGATGCGTCTTCCCCTTGGTGCTGTTTGCTCTGGGGTGGCTGCTCTACCCTGGGCAAGCCGCCGGTAGTCTGGCGACACGCAACGGGGTCGTGATCGGCTCGCGGCTGATCGGCCAGGAGTTCAGCAGGCCCGAGTATTTTCATCCGCGGCCGTCGGCCGCCGGGGCCGGCTATGACGGCACTGCCTCGGGTGGCACAAATCTCGGCCCGTCCAATCGCAAGCTCATCGAGGGCGTCCGGCAGTTGGCGGAGGATTACCGCAGAAGCAACGGACTGCCGCCGGATGCCATCGTCCCCCTCGACGCGGTGACTCGCTCCAGCAGCGGACTCGATCCGCACATCGGTCCCGCAGACGCAGCTCTGCAGGTCCCACGCGTGGCACGAGCGCGCGGCCTCAGCGAGGATGCCGTTCGCCGTCTGCTGGCGTCCAACACGCAAGGGCCGCAACTGGGCTTTATGGGTAATCCACGGGTTCCGGTACTCGATCTGAATCTCGCTCTCGACCAGGCCGCCCCGCTCCCTCCTCGCTGACACTCTATGTACTGGCTGGAATACATCGTTTTCCTCGCGTTCGTCGTCGGGCTGGCCCAGCCTGCGGGCCTGTATTTGACCCGGGTCTTCGAGCGGAGGCCCACTTTTCTTGATCCTGTTCTTCGCCCGATCGAGTCGTTTCTGTATCGATGGTTGGGGGTTCTCAGAAGCCGGGAGATGTCCTCGGGTATATACACGCTATGTTTCCTACTGTTCAGCGCCGTGAGCACGGGCGGGTTGTTCCTACTGCTGCTGGCCCAACGCTGGCTCCCGGGCGGGCCCGGCGATCGTTATCTGACCACGCCCATGACCGTGGACCTGGCGGCAAACACCGCGATCAGTTTCTCGACAACAACAACCTGGCAAGCCTACGGGGGCGAGACCACGCTTCGCTACCTGACCCAACTGCTCGGTCTGGTCTCGCAAAACTTCCTCGCGGGTGCGGCCGGCCTGGCCCTGGGGATCGCCTTCATCCGAGGGCTCGCCCGGGAACGTTCGGCAACCATCGGTAACTTCTGGGTGGACCTCGTCCGAGCTCTGCTATGGGTTCTCTTGCCCCTGGCCCTGGTGGGGAGCCTTGTGTTGATCTGGCAGGGCGTGCCGCTCAACCTGGCGCCTTACACGGAAGCCCACACTTTGGAGGGCGGAATTCAGACCATCGCGCAAGGTCCGGTGGCCGCGCTCGAGTTCATCAAGAACCTGGGAACCAACGGCGGCGGCTTCTTCAACGCTAACGGCGCCCACCCATATGAGAACCCCACGCCGCTCGTTAATTTCCTCGTGATGCTGGCTATTGCGGTCCTGCCGGCATCGCTCACAATCACGTTCGGCCACATGACCGGCCGGCCTCGCGCGGGCTGGGTCTTGCTGGCGGTGATGGTCGTGTTGTTCATTGGGGGTCTGGCGCTGTGCGATTTCGCGGAGTCGGCGACCCCGCCGCAACTCGCCGGCCTTCATCTCTCGGGCGGCAACATGGAGGGCAAGGAAGTTCGTTTCGGTATCGGCGGCTCGGTCCTCGCGGCGGTGGTCACGTCGAACGGAGCCACCGGCTCGTACAACTCGATGCATGGCTCCTACCAGCCTCTGGGCGTGCTGGTGCCCCTGGTAAACATGCTGCTCGGCGAGGTCGTCTTCGGAGGTCTGGGAACCGGCCTGTACAGCATCATCATGACCGCGCTGGTTGCCGTGTTTCTTGGCGGCCTGATGGTCGGCCGCACACCGGAGTACCTCGGAAAGAAAATCAGGGCCGCGGAGACCAAGTTAATCGCCTTGTACGCCCTGTTGACGCCCGCTGTGGTGCTGGTGTTGACCGGCGTGGCACTCGCTACCAATGCCGGCCGGGCTGGATTGGTCACCAACGGCGGGACACGAGGCTTCACCGAAGTGATCTTCGCCTACGCCTCGTCCATGGCCAACAATGGACAGAACATGGCCGGCCTCAACGCGAACAGCGTGTTCTACAACGTGACCACTGCCGTCGCGATGCTGGCTGGACGATTCGGCTTGGCCGCGTTAGCGTTGGCCCTGGCTGGCCGATTCGCCGCCCAGCGCCGCTGGCCAACCACCGCGGGGACGCTTCCGAGCGATTCCGCGACCTTCGGAGCCTTGGTCCTAGGGACGATCGTGCTGGTAGGGGCGCTTTCCTTCCTGCCCGCATTGGCGCTTGGCCCGATCGCGGAGGCCCTGCAGCCCTGAGTTCTTCGTTGTTGGCGAGAAACCTAATCTTCCACGAGTAGTCGGAGAAACACCTGCACTCGCTTCAGAATCACAATATAAGTGTTGATTAATCAATATGATGAAGGCCGTTGCTCTATCCACGACCGGGATCTCCGCCCACCGGCGGCCTATCTCTCTCGTGCGGCCGACTCCCGAAGCAACTTATTTTCACAACTTTTTTATGTACTATGAACATTTCGTGTAAACTGGTGGCACGGGCTTACTTCGAGGAGGTCCCATGTCCTCTGTTAAACAGAATTGCGCTGCAGGCTGTTATTGGGTCGGCATAGCCATGACCCTCGCGTCTCTTGCCCTTATCCTCGCTGGCAACACGGATCTGGGCTGGGGATTCGAGCACGAGGGTTTCCCCCTGTCATGGGCGTTCGCCGGCTCCGCCGCGCTCGCCTTTCTGGCGGCTGAGTTTAGCCCGTCTGCCTTCTCCAGTCCCAGTGAGGCGGAAGATGAAAGTCCGCAGTTTTCTCCTGACTTCGAAGTGGCCGACTTTTGAAGGGTCTGGTGAGCGCGCTCGCCGCCCTTAGGCATGTGCACAGTGGCCGCAGCGCGACCGCGCTAACCGTTTACTCTGGCCCGAATGCCAGCAGCACGTTTCCGAAGGGCCCGCCCCCGACGCCGTAGCCCGAGCCGATGTACATCATCCCGCCAGCGACCACTGGACCCACCGACGAAATCGCGCCGCCGTGGGCCCCCGCGACCTTGTTGACGGTGTCGAATTCCCTGGCCGTATCGAATTCCCACAGCGAGCTGCCGTCGGTCGCGGACAGAGCGTGCAGTTTGCCGTCCGTGCCGCCGACGAACACGACCCCGGGAATCATGGTCGCGGCGGCGTTATTGCCCACCCGCACACCGGCGGTCCCACCGGAAGCATTGATCGCCTGGAACCACACGCGCTGGCCGGTAGCCATTTTGAGCGCCACCATGCCTCCGCTGCCCATGCCGTAATAAACGTTTTCGTGATCCGCCGCACCGCCCCAAACGATGCCGCCGCGTCCGCCGCCGGAGTTGGCAGCCACGCGCCAGATCAGCGCGCCGCGATTGTCCGGATCGAGCGCAAACACATCGCCATTCTTGGTGCCGGCGATCAGCACGCGCCGGCCGTCGGGCAGTGTACTCAGCATGGGCGAGTTGCCGATGTCGGCATCCGGTCCCATCACCTGCGGACAAGCCTTGCTCTTGTTCTGGTCCCGGCACCCGCCCATGAAAGCATCGTTAGGTTGAGCCTGGTAGGACCACAGAACCTTGCCCGAATCCATATCCACCGCGACGATGGCGTCTCCCAGCGGCTGCGCGGGTTCCGTTTGCGTGTCGCCCGTGCCGAAGTACACGGCATGACGCACCGGATCGACCGTGGGCGAGTTCCACACCGAACCCCCTGCTGGAGCATAGAGCTGGACGCCGTTCGGGTTCTTCTGCGTCGGCTTGGGATCGGCCATGGTGTAGGTTTTCCAGACCTGCTCGCCGCTGTTGGCGTCGAGCGCGACCACGCTGCCGCGCGAAGTGCAGCATTCATAGTCCGGATTGCCGCTTTGCCATTCTTCCGATGACGACACCGGCACGTACAGGCGCCCGTTATAAAGCTTCGGAGCCGCCGTGATGCGACCCAGAAAGAAATCCTCCACCTTGCGCTTCCACAGCAGCTTGCCGTCCTGTGCATCCAGCGAGTAGACGTTGGCCTTGGCGTCGCCGAAGAAAATCGCGTACTTGGTGTTTCCTCGTCCGGTTACCGGCCCGATGCTGATCGCCGGGCGGACCGTGATGCCGGTCTCGTAGCCCCAGTAATAACATCCGGTCTTGGCGTCGAGCGAATAGACCCACCCAATATCGGTAGCGGCGAACACGCGTCCGGAAGCGATCGCGGGCGGACTATACGCGCTGATGCCCAGCGGAAATCCGAAGGCCCATTTGAGCTTGAGTTTGGGCACATCGGCCTTGGTGATGCCCGCGGCTTCCGTCCTTTGATAGCGCGTGTTCTGGATGTCCACGCCCCACCCGCTCCAAAAGGCGCCCGCGTAAGGATCGCTCAGCGGCGGATTCGAAGGACAGGCGTTCGGAAAGTTTTTGGGATTGCCGGCTTCCACGCTGCCGATCTGCCGGTAGCCGCCCATGAATTCGGACGTGCGGCGCTTCTGCGCATCGGTCAATCCCTGATCGTGTTCCGGACGGCTGGGCTTGGAGACCACGGCGTAGATCTGCTCGGGCGTCATTTGGCGGATGCGGCGGGCGCTCGGCGCCTTTTCGGAATTGTTCTCGCGATGGCAGCTCATGCAGCGCGTCTGAAAATAGGTGAGACCGTCTTCCATGCCCATCTGCGGAGCAGCTTTGCCCTTGGCCTGCGGGGCCGGCGCCTGCGCGTGCACGGCGCTCACCCAACCGAGGCCGGCTGCCGCGCCTACCGCCATCACACAAATCGCAACGTCGAGATTTCGTTTCATAACGCTCCCTAATCTCTCATATGCCGAAGCGTGACGCAAGAAACGCGAGGAACGTCCCTGCCGCCTTTGGTCCTCGCCATCAGCTGTCCAAGCATTCGCCGGAGCTTCATCGCACTCGGCTCGACTCTCCATCCGAAAGGGCCAGCTCGGTAATTCGCACGCCCGTCGCCGTGATCCGTGTCGGGAAAAGTTCTTTGAGGCGCTCCTCATGCGGAGGGATCACGCGCTTGATGTCGCCGTCGACGCCCTTGACCATGGCTTCCGTGGCCATAACCAGGTTGAACTGGCTCCCCATCGCGAATCCGATGGGCACGTACTCGGGATCACTCGGATCCGAGCCGCGCAAGTTCTCGTGCATATAGGCAAGATCGCCGGCGAAAACCCAAGTGTCCTTCGAGTTCGGCGTCAGATCGTTGCGCAGTCTCACGTACATCGATCCCCAGGTGTGTGTATCGAACGCGGCATGCAGGTCGATTCCCGGAAGCACGTTTTCGCGATCGCCAGCCACGCACACCAGCCGCCCCTGCCGCGCCAGATCGACGACCCGCAGGATGTCCGCCGGATCGATACCCAGCATCAGCCAGCGGAAGCGGCGCTCCAGGGACATGGTCCACACCCACTTCGACAGCTCACGCTCTTGAATGTAGAACGTCGCGTTAGGGAAACCTTGCGTGTTTCCCATGTGATCGAAATGGGAATGCGTCAGAAAAACCGTCGAGACATCTTCCGGTGTAATGCCGCACTCCGCTAAAACCACGCCGGGCGGTAGCCAATCCCGGACGCCATACAGATTCGCGAGAGTCTCCCCGTAGGCTTTGTGATCGTATCCCACATCCACCATGGCGATGTGGCCCTGGCCCTTGATTACGATGTAGCAGTAAGGCAATCTGCGATGGCCCTGATTGTGAGCGCCATACACCAGGCCGCTCAACGGGTAGTTGGGCACATTCGCAAACTCCATCACCCAGACCGAGTAGGCGCTCATGGAGCGATTCCCGCGCGGCGGCCATGTTCACCTGCGCAGCAGCCGTGCTCAAACGAGATGATTTCGAAGCCCGGAAGCTCCCGCGATGCCAGTTGAAGCTCGGCATAGGCAGCTTGGAGCGGTTTTAGAATCGGGTCGACTTGGATTTCGGTTCGGGCGCGAGACACCGCGCCTCCAAGCGTCTCGGCCGCTCGCAGGAGGTGATGGTGGTGAGGTTGCGCCCGCTCCGTGGGTCGGGCGCTTCGCACGCCGTCCGCGGCGGATCGATACAACTGCTCGGCGGCTTCGAGCATGGGATGGTCCGGAGTCGCGCTCTTTCCACCGGCTGCCGCCAGAACCAGCAAACCGGCCAGTTGGGCGGCCACCTGACGCAGATCCTCAAAATGCTTTCTGGTCGCGAGAATGTACGCGACGGTTTGCTCGTCGACATCCGCGCATTCCGCGATGATGATCTCTTCGGCTGGTGCCGAGCCCGCCACCCGATGTTTCCCCATCTCTAGCCGCTCACCGGAACAGCCACGTTCTGTTGCAACAAGCTTCCGAGAATCTCCATGTCGTCCTGGTTTTCGAGTGTATCGATGGCCGACTCGATCGCGCTGGCGGCCGGCCGCCCCAGGACCTCCCCGGCAGCTTCCCGAAATCGTAACCGGATCTCACTGGAGTTCGCGGGAATGAGATCAGGCAACCTGTGCCGGAGTGTCCGGCCGTCGGCCAGGGTTACGATGACCTCCGAGCCTTGTAATTGCGGATAAGCATCGGTGAATTCCGGATCTTCTTCCAGCGTCGTTACCGACACCAGGCGCATTACTTCCGGATCGGAGAGCGCGCGGTAATTCGATTCCGCGATGCGGCGGTTCGCCAGAGTCGCGGCGACGCAGTAACGGATGCTCATCTTCGCGGCCAGAATTCGTTCGAACGGACCCGCACTGTCGCATCCGGGATAATTCAGGGCGGCTGCTGAGCATTTAACGTGGATCCTGACGATGTCGCTGCTCTTCAGGCCGTCTTGCAGCGCCACGGCCAAGGCGGCTTGAGAGGGTGTTTGCGCATAGTTGCAAGCCGGCGCCGGTTTGTGGAAGACCGACATGATTTCGAACTCGCCCTTAGCGAAAGGATTTACTGTGGACACCCGGTCGGTTTTCTGCAAAGCAGCGAAGAGTCCCGCGCTTCCGTCCAGAGCGGTTTCGGAAATATATGCGCCGAGCTCAGCCAGCTCCACCGCGGTAACCGCATTCCTGGCGGCAAATCCAACTTGGAAAAACATCTCATCTGCGCCAGCCTTGGGCCATTCGTTCAGTCCCACGGTAGTGTTGGCGGCGAGGCCGATCGCGCTCACCAGCGCGTCTTCGCTCAAGCCTAACAAACGCCCGCCCGCCACCGCGCCGCCGATCGGGCCGGTGATTCCGGTCGGCCGAAAGATGCGCACGACCTCTTGATCCATGACGGCGCGCCCGACGGCCGCGCCCATTTCATATCCGCACACCGCGCCCAGGATAAAATCGCGCCCGATGACGCGCTTGCTCTGCGCCAGCGCCAGTAAGGTGGGGAAGATCACCACTCCCAGGTGACTCACCGACCGCGTATGCATATCTTCGCGGACCAATCCATGACCCATAATCGCGTTCACAAACGCGGCTTCGGAAACCGAAGCGCGAACCGGTGTGCCGATCACTGTCGCTTTCCCCTGAGCGCGGCCGGCCACCTCAATCGCCTGGCGGCTCCACGGAAGATTCCGAGCCTCGAACGCACAAGACAACATATCGAGAAGCGCGATCTTGACCTTTTCCACGACCTCCGGCGGGAGTTCGTTGATGGTCAAAAGTAAAGCTGCCTGCGCGATCTTCCGGGACAGAGTTATCCTTGGCGTCGATTTCACTTATGGTAAGTTATCATAACTTCCGCCTCCTTCCGACTCGGGAAGGGGCCACATTAGCGTCGGCTTTTCTCATCCGAAAGCTCAATCGCCAGGTTAAATCGAGTGTACTCCGGGCACGCGCCGCTGTTACGCCCAAATGATTAAGCCGTGGCCCTACTGGTTGGCGCAGAACTCGACCGCCGGGTCGAGGATGGCCACCGATAGGTCCAGCCGCAAGGTGCGGGATGTTCCACTCACCTGGAAGGTGTAGGCTCCCGGCATGCGGCTGGAAACCTGATCGCGGATCGCTTCGGCGCGCGGACCCGTTACCGGCAGCAGAAGCGCCAAGGCCTTGGGACTCCATTTGGCGAGCATGAGTTCACCGCCCGCGACGGCGGCGAGGCGCTTGCAGAACGCCTCCAACAGGCCGATCATGGCCTCCGGCGGGTGCTCGGCCTGGAGCCGTTCCAGGTTGTGGATCGACAACAGCAGGACGGAGAAGGCTTCTTTGCGGGACAACCGGGCGCGAATTTCGGCCTCCAAGTACTCGCGTCTCACGATGCGCGAATCGGCGTCGCGTCGGCCGGCGCGCTGCTGCGCCGCGATGGTGTACCGCAGCATCCGGATTTCATCCCGCAGTTGCAGCGTGATCATTTGCTGGGCGCGCAACAGCGCGGCACGGCAGCACCGGATTTCGGCGCAGGCGTGGCCCAGAGCCTGGCGGATGCGCGTCAGATCCGAGCCTTGGGCCTCCTTCTTAAGAGTCTCCAATTCCTGCTGGACTCCGCCCAGGTGGGCGGCATCGCCGGCGGCAATACCGGAGACCAATTCGTGCATGGCGGTTTGCGCCGTCAGTACCTTTTGGTGCATTTCTTCGATCCGCGGTTGGACTTGTTCCCGATACGCCTGAAGCGCCGCCCGCACTTCGGCCTCCACGCGGCGGACCTCTTCGGCGGCGAACGTTTCCCCAAGCGCCCGGCTCAGCCGCAGCAGTTCCGCACTAAAGCCGTGGGCATCTCCCGGTTCGATTTCCGGCGGGTATTCTCCCATGCTGCGAATCGCCACAGCGCAGCTCCGCCGCAGCACTTCGGGTTCCGCGGCGATCCGCTCCGGCGTGGTGGGAGGCGGCATGGTGGTTCTCTGCCGCTCATATCGGCCAGGGCCCGCCGCGTGTGAGTGCCCAGACTTCCGAGTTTTCCGGGTGGCTCCCCTACAATAGGTAAAGTAACCGCCAATTTCTCACGACATGCGACTTCCCGCCACGCTCCGGGCGCTCCATCACCGCAACTACCGCCTGTTTTTCGGCGGTCAGATGGTGTCCCTGATCGGCACCTGGATGCAATCGGTGGCCCAATCCTGGCTGGTGTACCGGCTGACCGGCTCGTCGGTCGAGCTGGGCGCGGTGGGGTTCTGCTCCCAGATTCCGGTCCTGCTGCTGGCCACAGTCGGCGGCACCGTGGCCGACCGCTACCGCAAGCACCCCATCATCGTGGCCACGCAATCGATCTCCATGGCGCTGGCTTTCGTGCTCGCGGCGTTGACCTTCACGGGCACTGTGCGGATCTGGCACGTGTTCGTCATGGCCTCCCTGCTGGGGACCGTCAATGCCTTCGATATTCCGGCCCGGCAGTCCTTCGTGGTGGAGATGGTAGGCAAGACCGACCTGATGAACGCCATCGCTTTGAACGCGGCCATCATGAACGTCTCGCGCGTGCTGGGCCCGGCCATAGCGGGCGTGACCGTGGCGCTGATCGGCGAATCGTGGTGCTTCCTGCTCAACGGCGTCAGCTTCCTGGCGGTGATCGCCGGCCTGTTGTGCATGCAGCTTCCGCCGCGATCCGCCGGACCGGCCCGCACCGGCCCCCATCCTCCTCTAAACGAAGGATTTCTGTTCATCCGCAGCCACCCCGCTGTTCTGGCCACGCTAGCTTTGTTGGGCACGTTGAGCTTCTGCGGAATGCCTTACAGCGTGATGATGCCGATCTTCGCCGACGGCATCCTGCACGGAGGTCCGCGCACGCTGGGAACGCTGATGGGCGCGTCCGGCCTGGGCGCAGTGGCGGGAACCTTGATGCTCGCCAGCCGCCAGAGAGTCCACGGATTGGTGCGCTGGATGGCCTGGGCGTGTGCCGGAGCGGGCGTGGCGCTGGTGGCGTTTTCGGCCTCGCGAATCTACTGGCTATCTTTCGTCCTGCTGATCCCGGTGGGCGGATCGATGATGGTGGCGATGGCTTCGACCAATACGCTGGTCCAGAGCATGGTTCCGGACAACCTGCGCGGACGCGTGATGGCCGTGCACACTATGATGTTTCTGGGCATGGCTCCCTTCGGACAGCTGTTAGCCGGGGCGGTCGCCAGCCGTATCGGAGCGCCTCTCACCATCGCCGCCGGAGGGGTTCTGTGCCTGGCGGCGGCTTCCGTATTTTGGATGCGCCTCGAGCGGATTCACACCGAAGTGGATCGGCTAATCGCGGTGCAGCACCCCGCTGAAGTTCAACTTGCGGTGGAACAGACCGTCCCCGCCGAAGCCGGTCTGGACTAAGGCTCCGCCATCGATAGGAAGTTCCGCTCGTCCGGACTCAGCGGGTTCGTGGACGCGGCGGGACCCGGCGGCGAAGTTAGTCCCCTCGGAGCGCCGGCTATTCGGTTCTAACGTTCTCCTGCGGGAGGTGCTGCACCGGAACAGAGTGGATCACGTGAAGATCGTACAGGACCTCGGTCCACCACCATCCCCCAAAGGAAACTACAGTCAGAACTGCCGCCACCACGCACGTGGGACCGTAGTGCGCTGCGTGTTTGGCTGCAGAAATTGCCCAAACGCCGATCCCGCCCAGCACAATGAGCACAAGTTCCGCCATTGGTGGATCACGGTAGAGCTGTAGCTGATCCCCCCAGTGGCTCCCGAGCGAGAAGACGCCCAAGAGCGCTACGCCGGCAGCAGGCAGGAACGTGAGAACTTCCAGGACGCAGCGCTCCGAACCAACGGGCCCTCAAATTTCCGCAGTATCCAAACGCGCACAACGCAGACAACATGAATCCGTTGAAAGCCGCGCCGCGCAGCACCGTAATCTGATCGTAGTACTGCTTTAGCCTGTCAACCTTGTCTTGTCCGTTTAACAGAAGCTCACCTTCCTGAAGGCGGAACATTTCCTGCACCAACGCGTCGAAAGTCGTCGTCATACCATTCAGCGAGGTTTTACCGTAAAACATTTTGTGCTCACGTAACAGGGAACTCGTCGAGGGGTCCCAGGTTGGACAGAAATCGCCCGGCAATGGCGCGTGTCCTCGGTAGGGCAAGTCCAGGCCGCTGAGCACATATTCGGTGCAATACTCGTCATAATAGACGCCGTCGCGAATCTGGTCTTCAGTCGGAAAGACGCCCCACAGTTCATCGTCGAAGAAGTCTCGGGAAACGCGGGAGACAGCCGATCCAAGCAGATACCCAAGCGCCACGATGACCACCGCGGTGACGGCAGGCTTGACGTCTTTTGGGACGACAGACAAGGAAAAATCAAGACAGCTTATCGGTTTTCCGGAGACACGGTCGGGAAACATCAAAATTAGAACGGCAAGCCACGGCAATGCCAGCGCCCCGACGATCAGAATTTCGAAGGCGAATTTCAATGCGTCCATATCGACCGAATTATATCTGAATAGGCGAACACGGACGGAAAACACCGCCAGGACTTTCTCATAATTCTTCGAGCATTGAACGAACGCAACCCCTAATATCCAGGGTACCCTACGAACGCCGCTAGACCACAGTTGAGAACGGCTCCCTGTGAAAATGGGCTTCAAACGCGAAGTTGCCGTACGAGTCTGCGTTGCGCGCCTTGAACTTGGGATCTAACCCGCTCAGGTCGCCCGGCGAGCCGTAGCGCCAGTCGTCGACCGCATTCCCGGCTCCCTCCGGACCGCCGAGATAGTGCGACATTTCGTGGACCAGCGTGCAGACCTGGCCGTCGGGACTTTCGAATTGGAACGGCCGGAAGATGTTAATCTGGTCGTCCCGCAGCACCAATTTCGCGCCGTCCCGGGCATGCACCGTGGTGGTCTGGCCTTTCATCGCCACGCCGTGCGGAATGGCATTCGCCACAGCCACGTGGCCCGAGCGGAATTCGTCGGCCCAATCGGTCCGGCCGGGAAAGGCCGAGAAAGTCGTCTCCACCCCGCTCAGGTTGCGGTGGACCAGCGCGAGCATGTTGCGAAAAATTCCCTGGATCATGTCCAGATCCGGCTCCAGGTTCGGATTTTGGTTCAGCGAGAAATGTTTGTTCACCAGCCGCGCCGCCGCGGCTCCGGGATCGATCGCCGGACGTGAGAGCAAGGAGCTTCGCGCCGCCAGCAAGGCGGCATCGGCGGCGATCAGGCACTCCAGCACCTTCGGCAAAAGAACCTCGTAAATCTTTTTGACAACTCGGGGACTCACGTTCACCCAAATGACCAGCAGCAGCGCGTTGAGCCGGTCCTCGGTCGCGCGTCCCGGGTCCACTCGTCCATCGCCCGAGCCGAACTGCGCGGTTTGGAACTTGCGAATCGCGGCGATGGTCTTGTCCCAAGCCAGACCATCCACCTTGAGTTTCGGGTCTGCTCCGCCCAGCCCCGGGTCGAGCCGGTTTAACGCCTTCTGGATCGTCTTGGCATCGTCACGGGCATTGACGCCTCCAGCTCCCACGGAGGCTCCCAGCGCGAAGGGCACCGATATGTGGTCGTCGTCCGCCCCGGCGGGCGCTGGAATCTGGTGCAAGCATGGCCCCTGTAGGGTTAAACAACGGGTTGATCCCATAAATACCTCCTGAGCATCGGTCCGCTGCTATTCGATTCGCGTGAAATCCCCTGATTTGGGATCACGTGACTCGGGATCAAGACGCCGCCAAGTCTACGCAGCGCCATGGGCGCGAAGGTACTTCTCGATTTCGGCCTTCCCCAGGTGCATCGCCCAGCCAAGCGGTGTGCCCTGATAGATCGTGTCTTTGATGTCCAGTCTCGCCCCTCGTTCGACCAACAGCCGGACCACCGCGTCATGATCACCCGCAATGGCCTGGTGCAACGGGGTTGAGTGGGTATGATGTCCCTCAGGATTGTATCGGTTCGGGTCTTCGCCCGTGTCGAGGAGTAGCCGGACGATCTCCGCGTGCCCGTGTTGCGCGGAGAGCGCGAGCGCGGCATGCCGGCTCGCCGCATCGGCCAGCGGGAGCAGTTGCGCGGCCTCGGCGAGCCGTCCCAGCCCGGCCGCCGCGGGCAGGTCATCGGCACGCGCACCGCGCCGGACCAGCGCTTCGGCGGCGTCGAGGTATCCGAACGTGAGCGCCGTCGTCAGCGGCGATCCACTACTCTGACCGCCCTCGTGTTCGCCCCCGCCCCAGTGACCGCCCCGTCCGTCGATCGCCGCGCCGAAGTCCAGCAGCGTTTCGACCAGCGCGACTTGCACTCCCGCCTGGGCCGGGTGGCAGCTCGATACCAGCATGCTCATGGTCGTGCAAGGCCGGCCGTACATGTCGGCCAACGCATCGACTTCCGCGCCGGCTTGAAGCAGCGCCCGAGCGATTTCAACCGCGTTCTTCGGCGTCTTCTGGCGGTAGCCCTCGACGCCGTTGGCGGCGACGTAGTGCAGCAGCGTGGCGCGATGCACGGGCGGGTCATTACAGAGGAAGCGCGTCGAACGCGCGCGAACCAATTCCGGATTCTCGCGCAGCAACGATTCCAGCGTCGCCAAGTCGCCTGCAATGACGGCCTCCACGGCCGATTCAAATTGGAAGACTGGAGAGCCGTCCTGAGTTACGGCTGCGACGTACTGCGCGAGCGCCGGCCAATCCTGGAAGCTGTACCAGCGCGCGATCGTGAGTTGAGCATCGGCGAGGTCAAGCGCGGCGCTTTGAATTTCGGAGTCCGACAGATTCTTCGGCAGCCACGTGATTTTGGAGTCCAAGAAGCGCGGGTGTCTTTCGTGGAAGACCCGGATGGCCTGGGAATCGCCCGCCTTGTGGGCTTCGAGCAGTTCCTCGGCCTGTTTCCGGTATTGCTCCAGGCTGGCGCGAAACGGTAATGGGTTGAGATCCATTACGAAGTTCCTTGGCCCTCCACCTCCGAAAGCTTCGTCTCTTCGGGCACGTCCGTCGGGCTGGCGAACTCCAGCCGGTAGCCGTCCGGGTCGCAGAGGGAGAACGTCCACAAGGCGTTCCCGACAAACGGCTCGGTCGCCGCGATGTTGCGTGACGTGACGTCCCTGTAGATCGCCAGGGCGTCTTCGCACTGGAACACGAGGGACACGCCTTGCCCCAAGCTCCCGTCAGGCCGTCCCCCGGGGTTTCCGTCTCTCCAGAACTCTTGCAGCATCAGGGCCGCGCGGCCCTTGATCATCCAGCACCAGCGCAGCTTTCCATCGGGCACCCACTTGTTCGTAATCGTGAAGCCCAGGCCGTCCACATAGTAGCGAACCGACCGCTCCATGTCGGACACGCGCAGGAACGGGACAACTTCGGTGACGCGCTCGACAACCTTCGCAGCGGGGAGCATCACGGAATGTCCTCAAACGTGGATTCAGTATTTAGGCGCGGCGCCTCCAGCCACCGGCTGGGGGTAAAGCTGGTCGATCTTGGCCGCCAGAATGAAGTCGCTTTCCGACAATCCCTTGATCGCGTGCGTGTAGGTTACCACTTGGACCCGGCCCCACCCGAGCGTCAGATCGGGGTGGTGGCCCTCGCGCTCCGCCACGGCGCCGATCTGGTTGACGAACGCCAGCGCGGACACGAAGTCGGGAAACTTAAAGGCCCGCTCCAGATGATGCGATTCGATGACCTTCCACTCCGGCAATTGGGCGGCAAACCGGTCCAGCTCCGCGCCGGTGAGAGGGGGGGTTCCTGCACGGCAAGGTACACACTGTTTCGCAGCCAAATCAGCGTGAGTGCTCATGTGCTTTCCTCCAGGTCCACAGGTTTAGGTTATCCGATTCGCCCCAGCTTTGGGGTTGCCCACCCCGGGGCGTGGCCCCGTTCTGGGATTGCCAATAAGACTCGCGCGCGCCGGTTCGATAAGTCAGGTGTGAGCCGCCTTACCCAACAGGCCCAACACCCTGATGGACGCCGCGCTGGCCGCGACCGAACGCGGCGAAGCGTGCACGGAAATGACGATTCTGATCGCGCCCGACGGCTCGATTCGCATGTGCGCGGAATCGGATTGGCCGCTGGAGTCGTTGGCCCGCGAACAAGGCGCCCGCGCCGCCTTCCGGATCAGCGAACAGAGTGGCCGCGTGAGTGTGATGGGGCGGGAAGGCGCGCACACGTGCCTTCTGGAATCGTGCAGCCAGCACGGGATCGGGCGGCTGCTGCTGCGCTAGCGTGGAGAGCCGGCGGGCTGTGACGCTGACCCGTTCGCTCCGTTGCGAACGGCGCGGAAGAGTAGCTTTGAAGAGTATGATGGGTGGTGGAGCATCCATGGCCGCCTTGAATCCACGCAAAGGGGGTATTTACTTGACTCAGGTGGCCCCAACCTGTAGCATGGCCGGCTGTGGAGGAGTATCCCCGGAGTCTGGCCGATTTCGAGGCTCGGTTCGACACCGAGCAAGCGTGTCGGGACTACCTGTACCGGCTGC
>DATNJC010000228.1:0-4212 GCA_035604115.1 Bryobacteraceae bacterium
GCCCCACGGGATGGTCGTCGTCGCCCCAGCCGCGGTTACACCCGGAACGGTGCGGATAGCTTCGAGTGCACGATCCATTCAGCGCCCTCGCGTCAGCGTCCTTGGGATATAGCGACTCGGGCACGCTGGTGGAAGCCGTGACGACACCCCGGACATCGAATCCGGGGTAGACCCGGAGCAACTGGCGGAAACTCGCGAGCACCAGTCCCGCGCCGGCCAGCAGCACGAAGGCCAACCCGACTTGCGTCACTACCAGGATCTGGCGCACACGGCGAGCCCGCCGCCCGCCCGTGCCCGAATCGGCTCTCTTCGCGGAGCACTTCGTTGACCGGCGCCCGCATCACCTGCACCGAGGGGATCAAGCCGATGACGATTCCTACCAGGGCCGCGGTTAACCAGCATCGCCAGCACCACCATGCCATCCACGTGAACTTCGCCGGCGCGTGGAAGTGTATCGATCCCGCGGTGTACCAGAGCACGCAGCAATCCTGTACCCAGCACGGCACCGGCCGCACCCCCGGACAGAGCCACGATAACGCTCTCCGTCACCAAGTGCCGCATCAGACGTCCCGTGCCGGCGCCCAATGCCAGCCGGGTGGCGAACTCCTTACGCCGCAGGGTGGTTCGCACCAGCACCAGGTTGGCGACATTCACCCCTCCGATCAGCAGCACGAACGCGGCTCCGACCCGCCGCTGGACCACCTGCAAGTGGGCGTGCATGTCGGTCCGCCCCGTTCGTTGCGCGCAGTTTGTAAACGCCTCGTACCGTAGTTGATTTCGCTATTCTGAATTGGCCCACTTCGATACTGTAATTTGGCCCACTTTGATGGTTTGATTTGGCCCCCCTGTAAACCATAAACCGGCTATCCTGTTTCGGGCGAATGCCTGGGAGGTGACGGTTTGAACAGGAGAAAAGACGTGGAGCTATTCGAAACCATCCGACGGGAGTATCAGTTCGGAGTGGGAACAATCAAAGGAGTGGCGCGGAAGTTGGGGATCCACCGGCGCATGGTACGGGAGGCGCTGGCCGACGCCGTGCCGAAGGAACGGAAGATGATCGAGAGATCCCGGCCGAAGCTGGAACCGGCGATCGCGTTTATCGACAGGATTCTGGAAGATGACCTGAGCGTGCACCGCAAGCAACGGCACACGGCACACCGGATCTATGACCGGTTGCGGGCAGAGAAACCGGAGATCGAGGTGGCCGAAGCGACGGTGCGCGCGTACGTGCGGGAGAAGAAGCTGAAGATCGGCCTGATCCACCGCGAGACCTTCGTGCCGCAATCTTACAGGTGGGGGCAGGAGGGCCAAGTGGACTGGTATGAGATGTTCGCCGAGTTGGGAGGCGAGACTCAGAAAGTGCAGATGTTCTGCCTACGCAGCATGGCCAGTGCGGGGGCTTTTCACCGGGCCTATCCGCACGCCAGTCAACAGGCGTTCTTGGAAGGCCACGAACGGGCATTCCACTATTTCGGAGGGGCGTTCCATCTGCTGCGTTACGACAATCTCAAGTCGGCGGTGCAAAGAATCCTGCGCGGATCACAGCGCGAGGAGACGGCACGATTCATCGCCTTCCGGTCGCACTGGGGCTACGCAGCCGAGTTTTGCAATCGGGCGCGGGGGAACGAGAAGGGTGGCGTGGAAGGAGAAGGGGGCTTTTTTCGACGGAATCATCTGGTGCCCGTTCCGGTGGCGCGAGATTACGCGCACTTGAACGAGTTGTTGCTGGAAGCCTCGAAGCAGGATGAAGAGCGCGTTGTGGGAGATCGCTCGGTCAGCGTGGGCGCAGCCATGGCCGCGGAGCGGGAACATCTATTGCCGCTGGCGAAAGAGGGATTCGATCTGGCGGCGGTGCGCTTTCCGGTGGTGAATAGCAGCGGATGCGTGAAGGTGTTGACGAACTTCTATTCCGTGCCGGTAGCGGTGGGGACCGACGTCCAAGCCAAGATCCATGCTGCCTATGTGGAGATCTGGTACCAGGGCAAGTGCCTGGCGCGGCATGAGCGCTGTTTCGGACGGCAGCAGAAAGTGCTCGATCTGGATCACTACCTGGAAGTGCTGGAGAAGAAACCGGGTGCGTTGGCGGGTTCGACGGCTTTGGAGCAATGGCGGGCACAAGGGCGGTGGCCCGCCAGTTACGACCGCTACTGGGAGGTACTCAAACAACGCCAGGGGAAGCAGGCGGGAACCCGCGCCATGATCGAGATCCTGCTGCTGGGTCAGCAGCACGGTCCGATGCGGTTGCGGCAGGTCATCGAGGAGGCACTAAAACTGGGTTGCTCGGATGCCGCTGCGATCCGGTATCTGTTAACCGCGGAGCAACTGGAGAAAAAGAAACCGGAAGCTGTAGAGTTAGGCTCTCTGATCTCCTATGAGCGGCCGCAACCGACCATGGAAGCCTATGATCAGCTTCTGTCGCAGGCAGCCGTGGGCGAGGTGATTCAATGATCGCCGACACGAGCACGATGCAAGCCGCCACGATCCGCGAGCTGTGCAAACCACTGCGACTCCCGACGGTGGCCACGCAGGCGGTGCGTCTGGCCGAGCAGGCCGCCAAAGAAAGACAAAGTCACCTCAGTTTTTTGGAAGCCTTGTTGTCAGCCGAGGTGGAGGAGCGGGAGCAGAATGCGGCAGCACGCCGCATCAAGGACGCGCACTTTCCCAAAGTGAAGACCTTGGAAGACTTCGATTTCCAGAGCGCGCAGCATTTGCCAGCCACGCTGATACGTCAACTGTCGGAAGGCGGGTATATAGGCAAAACCGAACCGGTCATTTTTCTCGGAGAAACCGGCACGGGGAAGACTCATCTGGCCACCGGATTGGGCGTGGCAGCATGCCGACAACGGCGACGAGTCCGCTTCACGACCGCTGCGGAGATGGTCAATGAACTGGTGGAAGCGAGGCACAAGAACGAACTCAGCCGCGTGACAGCGCGTTGGACGCGATACGAACTGCTGGTCATCGACGAGATGGGATATGTGGCGTTGGCGGAGGCGGGCGCCGAGATGCTGTTTCAGGTGATCGCCGGGAGGGCGGAAAAGGCGGCCGTGATCGTCACGACGAACTTGCCGTTTTCCGAGTGGACGACGGTGTTCCCAAACGCGCGATTGTGTAAAGCCATGCTGGACCGGCTGACCGATCAAGCCCACATTATCGAGACCGGAAAAGATTCGTACCGGTTTCGGCGGACGTTGGAGAAGAAGCGCGGGAAAGGGGCAAATGCATGAACACACGGCAATGGTACCGGGCCCGGATTCGTTGGGCGGAGATGGTGGAAGGGCGCGGGATTCGCCACTGGGAAGAGGGCCTGTATCTGTTTCGCAGCGAGGACCGCGACGCGGCATTCCAGCGTGCTTTAGAAATTGGGGAAGGCGGGCAGAGCGGTGGGGAAGAAGGTGGGCGTCGGCCACGCTGGGTGGAGACCCGACTGGCGGAAGTGGTAACGCTGGACTGCATGGGCAGGGAGTTGGAGGAGGAGCCACTGGAGGTGCACTGGATGCAGTGGCCGGCCGAAGAGAAGATTCCTTTTGAACACAAGTTTGGGCCAGCTAACAAGGTCCCTCGTCCGTCGTAATGGGGGGCCGTGGGTCGGGCCGAATTTCTGGACAAGCCCGGCCTCCGCTTCGCCCTAATCGCGGCGCCCTGACGGGCGCCGCAGGGCTCTGCTCCGGCCGGGCTTGTCCAGAAATGAAGAGATCCCTATTTAGGGAGGAGGGAGAAACTGGGCCCTTCGGAAGCAAAGAGCATAGGCGTGTCTGCGCGGGCAGACGAGGCAGAAGACCAGGGGGGCCAAATGAAACCATCAAAGTGGGCCAAATGACAGTATCAAAGGGGGCCGCACCTAGTTGACAAACACAGTAGTAAGCCGCGTGGCTTTTGTCCTGGTAATCGGCGGTGTTCCCCTGAAAAGACCGGCTATGCCGCCTTGCCCCTCGCTGCCGTAAACGACCGGCGAGACTGTCAATGATCTTCGGTGGCGGCGCCCTTGGCGGCCAGGCGGCGCCGGGTAGTGGGGCGCCGTCTAGCCATGGCGGCGGGGCCAGGGCTAACGCGGGCCCTGTCCTTTCCTGTCCCACCCAGTGAGCGTCGGCGTTAGAGGGGAATTGTGCGGATCTGACCGCCTTCCTCGGCCCGGAGAAGTATCTCGGTTAAACTAATCGCGCCGACCCGCCCTTCAGCCTCTTGTCAACCGCCGGAATTCAGCCGAGAGCC
>DATNJC010000229.1:0-56029 GCA_035604115.1 Bryobacteraceae bacterium
TAACTCTTCCAGGCTCTCTTCCCCCTGCTGATGCGCCTCCAACAACTTCCGTCGTAGATCGTCAGAATAGGCCTTCGCCATCTCTTGCTTGCAGCCGGATCGCCAGAGCTGGTCTATATTATCTCAGAAAATGGTCTAGGCGAAGCGTTGAAACCACCTGGATTTGAAGATCCGCATCAGTGGGCTAGTTTCATTCTATTAGCACCAAGTGCTAGAGTTGAAGATTGCTAGGGAGCGTGTGTCCCCGGCCCGCACGCCGCCCCAGCGATCAGAACTTGTACGCCGGCTGCCCGTCCAGACTTGTTATTCTTGAAGGTGCGGATGCGTTTGTAACGATCACCATGACGGTCACCCTCAAACCGAGAACGGAAATCACCGTGCCGAAGAGCATCCGGCGCAAGGCCGGCATCAAGCCCGGAGACCGGTTCGAGTTCAGGGTCTCCGGCCGGGTAATCAATATCATCCCGAAGCTATCCGCCGACGAGTTGCAGGATGAGCAGGAAACCCGCGATCCGAAGATCCGCGCAGCGATCCAGCAAGGCTACCAGGAATTTCTAGCGGGCAAGACCCGCCCAATCGAGGAATTCTTTGCCGCACGCGACGCCCGCAACGCAAAGCGCCCGCGCCGCCGCTCGCGTGCATGACGACACTCGCTTTTGGTGTTCACCCAACGTCTCGCTATCGGCGGCGTGCAGTGTACGTTATGTCCCTGCTCACAATTCCCAGCTTTGCCGAAACCTGCCCTGATAAAACGGCTTTGGGTTTTTTCAAGCATCAGATCGCATACGAGAGGACCGAAAACTCTGATCCTCTACGGGGCTTGCCGTTGATCCATACGGACGTTTGGATCCGAGGTCCCATTACCGGTTTCTACATCCATGAGCAACTAAGGGAGTTTAACAATCCCACCCTTCGCATGACCTACCTTTTTGACGACGACGGACTACAAGGCGGCGGTACTTGTCCCGTAGTAAAGAATTGGCGGGAATGCATCGAGGAATTTGCGGGTGCGGAACACGCAAGCGACCCAATAACAACCTGTAAGACCACTATAGATTTGCGCGCCATACCTCTTTGGAGGCCGTCTCCGGAGGATCAAAAGAAGAAACAGGTGGCAGTCAAACTCCGACACGAGATCGAAGCTCGTTTTCCGGGCGCAAAGGAAATCGTTGTTCGCGATTTCAATCTTAAGGACAACCAGATCACGATGTACGTGAAGATGCCCGATGGCGATTACTTCCAGGGCTGCGGATTCCATGCGACGCGAGAACCCCATTGCGTTAGTTGGCATCTGTTCGGGCAGGCTCCACTTTCTAGTATCCGGAAGTGGATTCTTGAGAGGCCCTACAGGTTGAAGTGAGGCGCAAACTCCATCCGAGCATCCCCCATATCGCCAAGTCACAAATCTGTTCACCGACGCCCCGATTCTGCTAGCCCCCATCCCCCAAAATCTAATAGCTTATGCTGGATAGCGGAGGTTTGCCATGAGAAACCGCAACCGAACTAGCCTCGCCGCCACGGCCTTGTTGCTGAGCGCCGTCGCCGCCCCCGTATTTGCGCAAAGGGATCTCTCCGGGGAATGGGCGCCCCGTTTTCATGAGGACCAGCCGGAACGGATTCCCGGCCCTGAGATCGGCGACTATCTCGGGCTGCCCATCAACGACGCGGCCCGGCTACGGGGTGATAGCTGGGACGCGTCGTTGCTGACTCTGCCCGAGCACCAGTGCAAGCCGCATCCCGCCGACTACGGCCCGCGCGGCCCCGCGAATCTGCGCATCTGGAAAGAGATCAACGAAGAAACGCAGCAGACCATCGCCTATCACACCCACATTTCCTGGCAGGCGCCCGAGCGCACCATCTGGATGGACGGCCGCGCGCATCCGCCGGACTACGCCGCGCACACCTGGCAAGGATTCTCCACCGGCAAGTGGGAAGGCGACATGCTCACCGTCACCACCACGCATCTGAAAATCGGCTGGATTCGCCGCAACGGAATCCCCCGCAGCGACCGCGCCACGCTCACCGAACACTGGATCCGGCACGACAATAACCTCACGCTGGTCAGCATCATCACCGACCCGGTGTACCTGACCGAGCCCTTCATCCGCACCACGGACTGGATGCTCGATCCGGATCAGGTGATCGCTCCGTACCCCTGCGAAGCAGTGGTCGAAGTGGAGCGTCCCCTCGGAGCGGTGCCGCATCATCTGCCGGGCACCAACCAGTTCTTGAAGGAATTTCCGGCCAAGTACGGAGTTCCGCCGGAAGCCGCCCGCGGCGGCGCCGAAACGATGTACCCCGAATACAAGCAGAAGATCGCGGGCGCGGTAGCTGCGAAATGAGTCGCGAAGTAACTGCGACACGGAGTTGATGATGAACGCAAGAGTATTCGGCGCCCTAGTAATCGGCCCGATGATTGCCTTGGCTCAACCGGCCGCACCGGCCGAGATTCACGTGCTCCCCGTCCAGGGCAACGTCTCCATGCTGGTGGGCGCGGGCGGCAACATCGCCGTCCAGGTGGGCAAGGACGGCGTGCTGCTGGTGGACACCGGCCTCGCGGCGTCGACCGACAAGGTGCTGGCAACGGTAAAGCAACTATCGAAAGGGACCATCCGCTACATCGTCAACACACACTTCCATGCGGATCACACCGGCGGTAACGATAAGGTAGCCGCGGCCGGCAGCGCCATTGTGGGCGGAAATTTCGCGGGCCAAGTGGGCGGCGCGTCGGGCGCAAACATCGTCGCGCATGAGAACGTTCTAAACGCCATGGGCGCGCAGAAGCCCGCTCTGCCGTTCGCCGCGATGCCCACCGATACGTACTATACAAACTCCAAAGATCTCTTCTTCAACGGCGAGGCGGTGCAGTTGTTCCACATCCCCAACGCCCACACCGACGGCGACAGCGTCGTGTTCTTCCGCCGTTCGGACGTGATCGTAGCGGGCGATATCTTCACGCCCGGCAACTACCCGATCATCGATCTGGCGCACGGCGGCAACGTGCAAGGCGTGTTGGCCGGCCTGAACCGCATCATCGATCTCACCGTTCCCGCCGACAAGCAGGAAGGCGGCACCTACGTGATCCCCGGGCACGGCCGCCTGTGCGACGAAGCCGACGTGGTCGAATACCGCGACATGCTGACCATCATTCGCGACCGCGTGCAAGACTCGGTCAAGAAGGGCATGACGCTAGAACAGGTGAAGGCCTCCAAGCCCACGCGGGACTACGATCCTCTGTACGGCGCCACCACCGGGTTCTGGACAACCGATATGTTTGTCGAGGCGGTGTACAAGAGCCTCGCGCCGAAAGGAAAATAGCCGCATGACGCGCCGACTGCTTGCATTGGCTGGAGCGCTGTTACTGGCGGCTCCCGCATTGGTCTGTGCACAAGGAGGCCGCGGGGGCGGGCGCGGCGCGCAGCCGCCGCAATCCCCTAAGGACGCCGCGCCGGAAGATCTCACCGGCTACTGGGTTTCGATCGTAACCGAAGACTGGCGTTTCCGCATGATCACTCCGAAGAAAGGCGATTACGCCAGCGTTCCCTTGAATGCCGATGCGCGCAAAGTCGCCGATGCGTGGGACCCTGCCAAGGACGAAGCCGCGGGCGAAGCCTGCAAGTCCTACGGCGCCGCCGGCCTGATGCGCGTGCCCGGACGCGTGAACATCACCTGGGCCGACGACAAAACTCTCAAGATCGAAACCGACGCCGGCACGCAAACCCGCCTGTTTCACTTCGGCGGGAAAGCTCCCGAGGGCGGGGATCAAGGCTGGCAAGGTTATTCCACCGCCGAGTGGCAAACCGTCGGAGGCGGCCGTGGTCCCGATGCCGGACCGCGTGGTGGATCTCTCAAAGTAGTGACCACCAAGTTGCGCCCCGGTTACCTGCGCAAGAACGGCGTCCCGTACAGCGCGAATACCGTTTTGACCGAGTACTATTCGCGCACGATGGAGCCGAACGGCGATTCCTGGTTAGTCATTACGACCGTGGTCGACGACCCGACCTATTTGAATCAGCAGTTCATCACTAGCACGCATTTCAAGAAGCAGGCCGATTCAAAGGGATGGGACCCAACACCGTGTTCGGCAAAATAGAGGAGTTTTTCGAGAAACGCTGTGGATCATGCACTCATGCGTGCCACGTCGCGACTCATCGCGACGCTTGGCGGAATTTGCACACCGTGGCCGGGCATCGGCACGAGTGCCGATGTGGCACGCACGAGTGCGCGCTCCACTGTGGGGAGGTCTAAGCCATGCATCACGTATCGAAAATCGCCGAATCCGCCGCGAAAACGCCGCCCCGGTACGAGAATCACAGCGCGGGATTCCGCCGCTCCACCTACGTAGACCGCGCCACCGGATCAGTCCACATGGGCGTAGGCGTCTGCTTCCTCGACGCGCGCGGTTCGGTCGAACCCCACGTGCACTCCTTCGAGGAGAGCTTCTTCATTCTCGAAGGCAGCGTGATCGTGCTGATCGGCGACCGAACCTTCACCGTTGGCCCCGGACACTACGGACTGATCTCGACCGGCACGCGGCACGGATTCCGCAACGCCGGAGCCGCTCCCGCGCGCTGGCTCGAAATGCAGGCCCCCCAGCCCCGTCCGGTTAAAGACGGTCCTGCCGATTATGGCCACGATACTTTTTTCGTGGGCGGCGAAGTGCCTCCGCAGGCTGCTCCGCCGTCCCCCGACGCCACGCTTATCGGCCACTTTGACGAAAACCAACTGCCCCGTCCGGGCGGCACGTCGCAAAGCGCCGGCGGCCCGTCGCAAATGGAAGGTTTCAATCCCATCTCCGGCGTGGCGATCAAGATGTTCGTCGACCGCTCCTTCGGCGCGATCCATCAATCGCTGTTCCTGATCCAGTACATGCCCGGCGCTAAGATCGATCCGCACGATCACACCTTCGAGGAATCCTATTTGATCGTGGGCGGCCGCGTGAAAGCCGTCGCCGACGGCCAAACCTACGACCTCGGCCCGGGCGACGTCATCTGGACCAGCGTCGGTTGCGTCCACACTTTTGAGAATGTGGGCCAGGAACCGGTACGCTGGATCGAGACCCAGGCGCCCTTGCCGCCCGCCAAAGAGGTGTTCCGCTTCGAGCGCGAGTGGGCCCACCTGACCGCCGCCAAATAACGCCGCCGCAAAATTACTTTCCATGGCAAACCAAACCACCCCCACCGCAGCAGCCGCGACCCCAACTGTACCAGGGGCGCGCAGCAAGCCCTTCACATCCGCGGAGTACCTGGAAAGCCTCCGCGACGGGCGCGAGGTCTACATCTACGGCGAGCGCGTCAAGGATGTCACCACGCACCCCGCGTTCCGCAACACCGTGCGGATGCTGGCGCGGCTCTACGACGCTCTGCATGACCAACGCAAGGACGTGCTCTGCACGCCCACCGAGACCGGCAACGGCGGCTACACGCACAAGTTCTTCAAGGCTCCGCGCAACGCCGAAGAGATGGTGGGCTCGCGCGACGCCATCGCCGAATGGGCCCGCGTCACCTATGGCTGGATGGGCCGCAGTCCCGATTACAAAGCGGCTTTCCTGGCCACGCTCGGCGCGAATGCCGACTTTTACGCGCCCTACGACGAGAACGCCCGCCGCTGGTACAAAAAATGTCTGGAGGAGGTCACCTTCGTCAACCACGCCATCGTCAATCCTCCGGTCGACCGCAACAAGCAGCTCGAAGAAGTGCGCGACGTCTACATGCACGTGGAGAAGGAAACCGACGGCGGCCTGATCGTCAGCGGCGCCAAAGTCGTGGCCACCACGTCGATGCTGACGCATTACAACTTCATCGCCAACAACGGCGCGCTGCCCATCAAGACCAAGGATTTCGCTTTCGTCTGCATCGTGGCCAACGATTCGCCCGGGCTGAAGCTGTTTTGCCGGCCGTCGTATGAAATGACGGCGGCGGCCATGGGCAGCCCGTTCGACTATCCGCTCTCCAGCCGCCTGGACGAAAACGACTCCATCATCGTGTTCGACAAAGTCTTCGTGCCCTGGGAGAACGTCTTCGCCTACGGCGACCTCGACAAGGTGAACAACTTTTTCCCGCGCTCCGGCTTCCTGCCGCGCTTTATGTTTCACGGATGCACCCGCCTGGCCGTGAAGCTGGATTTCGTCGCCGGCCTGTTGCTCAAGGCCGTCGATTCCACGGGAACCAAGGATTTTCGCGGCGTGCAGGCGCAGGTGGGTGAAGTTCTGGCGTTCCGCAACATGTTTTGGGGCCTCACAGACGCCATGGCCCGCACCGTCGTGCCGTGGACTCCGGGCTATGTGTTGCCCAATTTGGATTACGGCCTGGCGTACCGCGTGATGTCCAACATGTGTTACACGCGCCTGCGGGAGACCATCGAAAACGTGCTGGCCAGCGCTCTGATTTATCTTCCATCGCACGCCGCCGACTTCAAGAATCCCGAGATGCGCAAGTACTTCGATCAGTACGTCCGCGGCTCCAACGGCTACGACGCCATGGACCGCGTGAAGCTGATGAAGCTAATGTGGGACACCGTGGGCACCGAGTTCGGCGGCCGCCATTCCCTGTACGAACGCAATTACTTCGGCAGCCACGAAAGCGTCCGATTCGAAACCCTGATGGTGGCCGAACATACGGGCCAGACCGCCAAGTACAAGGGCTTCGCCGAGCAGTGCATGGCCGAGTACGATCTGGACGGCTGGACCGTACCGGATTTGATCAACCCGGACGATATCAATATCGTGATGAAGGGAATCAAGGGGTCATGAAGGGTCTCAAAGGATAACGCGTGAGCCGGGCCCGCGACTTGCGCCACGCCTTTGGACGCTTCGCCAGCGGTGTAACCGTCGTCACCGCGCAGCACGAAGGCCGGACCTACGGCATGACCGCGAATTCGTTCGTCTCGGTGTCGCTCGACCCGCCGCTGGTGCTGGTTTCGGTGGATCATCGCGCCCACCTGCACCAGGTGCTTCCGCTGGCCGGCCGTTACGGCGTGAGCGTTCTGGCGGAGGATCAGCACGACCTCAGCACCCATTTCGCCGGACGTGGCCCGGAAACCGTCGACGTGCGCTTCCTCGATCGCGGCGGAGTGCCGTTGATCGAAGGCGCCCTGGCGCACTTCGTGGTGAAGGTGACCGACGCCCACCGCGCCGGCGATCACACGCTGTACATCGGACGCGTGGAACAGTTCGAATCCCGCGAGGGCCGCCCGCTGGTGTTTCACTCCGGGCGTTATCACCAGCTGGAAAACCACAGCTCACCTGAAGCGGCGGACCACGAGTCGCCGCAGGTGCCGACTCGAGTTTCTTGAACGTGGAACAATAGAACACTGAAGGAGTTGACCATGACCCTGAATCGTCGTGCTTTCCTGAACCGCTCCGCCCTGGGCGCGAGCGCGCTGGCTGCGTCCGCGCATACGTGGGCCGCCGACATCGGAACCTCCAGCGGCCCGGTAGCCGAAACGAACTCGGGCAAGATCCGTGGACGCGTCGTCAACAAAGTTAACGCGTTTCAAGGCATCCCCTACGGCGCACCCACCGGCGGCGAGAATCGATTCATGCCGCCCTCTAAGCCCCGGCCGTGGACCGGCGTTCTCGACACTCAGGATTGGGCGCTCGAAGCGCCGCAAGGCCCGCACACCGAGATTCCCGAAGTCGCCGGCACGATCCCTAAGCAGGGACACAGCGAAGATTGCCTGCACCTGAACGTCTGGACCAACAGCCTGAAGGGCAAGCGTCCGGTGATGGTCTGGCTGCACGGCGGCGGATTCACCTCCGGCAGCGGCAGCTACACGATGTACAACGGCGCCAACCTGGCCCGCAAGCGCGACGTGGTCACGCTGTCGGTCAACCACCGCCTCAACAGCTTCGGGTATCTCTACCTGGCTGGCGTGGGTGGCGACAAGTTTGCGCACGCCAGCAATGCCGGGATGCTCGATATCGTTCAGGCGCTTGAATGGGTGCGCGACAACATCTCGAATTTTGGCGGCGATCCGGCGAACGTCACCATCTTCGGCCAGTCCGGCGGCGCCGGCAAGGTCAGCACGCTTCTAGCGATGCCCAAGGCCAAGGGCTTATTCGCGCGCGCCATCATTCAGAGCGGCTCCAACATCCGTGGAATCACCCCCGCCGACGCCACCAAGACCGCTCAAACGCTCATGGCGAAGCTCAACGTGAAGACGGCCGAAGAGTTGCAGAAGGTCCCCATGGACGATCTGGTCCAGGCCACGCTGACCACGCAGGGACTCCGCCTGGGCCCGGTTGTCGACGGCAGCACGCTGCCGGGCGGCCCCTTCGATCCCACCGCGCCGGCGATCTCCGCGCAGGTGCCGGTACTGATCGGCTCGACCGAATTCGAAAGCAATTTCTTCCCCGCCACCAAGTTCGATCCCCTTGACGACCCCGGCCTCCACGCCGCGATCAAGCAGGCCACGCGCGCCAGCGACGCCGATGTGGACAAGCTGATCGGCGTCTACAAGAAGGGGCGGCCCGGCTATTCAAACGTCGAGCTTTCGCAGGTGGTCGCCTCCGACAACTTCCGCGCGCCCGTGATCACGGAAGCCGAGCGCAAGTCCGAGCAGTCCGCGCCGGTCTACATGTATTACTTCCGGTGGCAGTCGCCGGTGCGCGACGGCAAGCTGAAGGCATTCCACACGCTCGAAATCCCCTTCGTGCTGGAGAACGTAGACGAAGCCAAAACGATGACCGGCTCCGGCCAGGACCGCTACGCGCTGCAGGACAAAATGAGCGCCGCATGGGCCGCCTTCGCCCGCACCGGCAACCCCAACCACAAGGGTTTGCCGAACTGGCCTGCGTTCAAAAACAGCGACCGCGCCACCATGGAGTTCAACAACGAGTGCAAAGTGGTCAACGATCCCTACCGCGAGGAGCGGCTGGCGTTGAACTCGCTGCGCACCGAACGGGGCTAAACGAAGGAGTCCATCCAGACTGGTGTAGACTCGGATCATGAAGGCAGCGCAGCGTCTAACCGCGATCATCGAACGGGAGGATGACGGCTTCGTAGCGTTGTGCCCAGAGCTCGACATCGCCAGCCAAGGCGCATCGATCGAAGAGGCCCGAAGCAATCTGGTCGAAGCGCTTACGCTGTTTGTTGAAACGGCCTCTCCGACCGAGATTTCCCGGCGCTCTCACAATGAAGTCTTTGTGACTCAGCTTAAGGTTCCGGTTGGGTCAGCTTCGAGAGATGATGGAAAACGACGCACGTTGTCAAGATTGTGACGCCATCGCCCAGGAACTCGGGGAGGCGTATGTGGAGGCGTTCATCCTCGCCGATGAAGCCACCAGAGACGCGCGGCTTGCAATCTATGAGATGATCGGCGGAACGGAGGAGGATGCGGCTCGAGCAGGGGAGCTGATGCCCCGCGCCCGATTCCGGAACGCTCTTGAGGTCAACCGGGCGCTCATGAGGAAATTCGCCCATGAAGCTCGCGCGGGGCATAAGATCGAAATGCCGTTTACCCGCAACTCCGGGAAGTAAGCTTCGTTCAAACCGGCAGTCCCTTTTCTCCGGACGATGCTGCGGGTGTACACTCAATAACGGCAAACTCAAATCCACATCTGGAGGTTCCTCATGCACAAGAAGCTATTCGCAACCGGCGCCATCGCGATCGCCATCGCCGCCGCCACCATGCTCGCGCCCAGGCTGATCGGACAAGAAAAGGGCGGCAAGAAAGGCCCCGCCGGTCCCGGCCTCACCTTGACCTCGCCCGATTTCACCGACGGCGGCGTCATCCCCAACAAATTCACCCAGGCCGACCCCATGCCGGTCTCGCCCAAGCTGGACTGGACCAACGTGCCGCCCGGCGTGGTCACTTTCGCGCTCATCTTCCACGATCCCGACGGCGCACCCGGCAAGAGCGTCGAAGACGTGCTCCACTGGATGGCGTTCAACATCCCAGGAACGTCGACCGGACTCGCCGGCGGCCAATCGGCCGACGCAACGCTGCCCGATGGCACCGTGCAGGCTAAGAATCGCGGCAACCGCGTGGGCTTCATGGGGCCCGGCGCGGGCGCGGCGGGGCCGTATCATCACTACACGTTTGAGCTGTACGCGCTCGACACCAAGTTGACACTGGGTCCCGACGCGGTCCGCGCGGACGTGCTCAAGGCCATGGACGGCCATGTGATCGCGAAGGCCGCGCTCGAAGGCCGCTTCCACCGCTAGACCGCACAGGTGGAGCGGGCTTCAGCCTGCAACGGAGGCTTTAGCCTCCGCTCGGGCGCGGGTGCTGAAGCGCCCGTTGCAGTCTGAAGCCTGCTCCACCTAGCATGGGATTAAGTAGCCTTTGGAGGGCGATAACGTGCGGATCATCTTGTCACTTACGTGCGCCGCCGCGCTTGCCGCGGTTCCCGCGCTGGCCCAGTTCGCCGGTTCCCTAAACCCCGCGCCGGGGCTGGACCTCTCCGGAAACTGGGCGCCGCTGATGCACGAAGATCAACCTGAGCGCGGCGCCGGTCCGGCCCTGATCGACTATCTGGGCCTGCCGATCACCGACGGCGCGCGGCTGTGGGGCGAGAGCTGGGACGCGTCCCGGCTGACGGTCCCCGAGCATCAATGCCAGGTCCACGTAGTCAGCTACATCTACCGCGGCCCCTTAAATGTCCACATCTGGGAAGAAAAAGATCCGCAATCGCAGCGGCTCATCGCGATCAAACAGTACATCAGCACCTACGAGCAGAACCGCATCGTCTGGATGGACGGCCGCCCGCATCCGCCCGAGAACGCGCCCCACACCTGGATGGGATTTTCCACCGGCAAGTGGGAAGGCGACATCCTCACCGTCTACACCACCCACATCAAGCAGGGTTGGATTCGCCGCAACGGCCTGCCGCAGAGCGACCAAGCCACGCTAGTCGAGCACTTCATCCGGCATGGAGACTACTTCACGCACATGGTGGTGCTAACCGATCCGGTGTACCTGAGCGAACCCCTGGTGAAGACCCAGGATTTTCAGAAGATCACGGCGGAGGGGCAGAACTGGTTGTATCCGTGCGAGCCGGTGGTGGAGATCGCGGGGCGTCCCCGTGGCGAGGTTCCCAACTATCTCCCCGGGCAGAATCCGTTCCTGCACGAGTTCGCCGACAAGTACAGTATCCCGGTGGAAGCGGCCCTGGGCGGCGCAGAAACCATGTATCCCGAATACCAGCAGAAACTCAAGATATTGGGCGCCGGCAAAAAATGAACCGCATCCTGCTCATTCTTGTGGCCGCCTCATCGGCCCTCTGCGCGCAAGAAATTCAAACACTGAAGGTGCAAGGCAACGTCTACCTGCTCTCAGGCGCGGGCGGCAATGTCGCGGTGCAGATCGGCGACATGGGAGTCGTAGTAGTCGATACCGGCCTGGCGCAATCCGCGCCGAAGCTGGTGGAGGCCATCCGCAAGCTTAGTGACAAGCCGCTCCAGTACATCATCAATACGCACTTCCATCCCGATCACACCGGCGGAAACGAGATTGTCCGCAAAGCCGGAGTCACCATCACCGGCGCCAACGTCGCGGGCAATCTGACCGACGCTTCGCAGGGCGCGGCAATCATCGCCCACGAAAACGTTCTCAATCGCATGAGCGCACCCACCGGCAAGCAGGCTCCGACGCCCACCGGCGCATGGCCCACCGAGACCTACGTCGAGGGTGAAAAGAAACTGTATTTCAACGACGAGCCCATCGAGATCAAGTGGCAACCGAAAGCCCACACCGACGGCGACAGCCTGGTGGTCTTCCGCCATTCCGACGTCATCGCGGCGGGCGACATCCTGAACACCACCAGCTTCCCCTTCATCGATCTGACCAACGGCGGAAGCATTCAGGGCGAGATCGACGCGCTCAACAACATCCTGGACCTGACCGTTCCCAAGCACGATGAGGAAGGCGGGACCTACGTGATCCCCGGCCACGGACGCATCTGCGACGAGTTCGACGTGCTGGAATACCGCGACATGGTGACGATTATCCGCGACCGCGTGCAAGCCGCCATCAAGAAGGGCCAGACCCTAGATCAGATGAAGGCCGCGCATCTCACATTGGATTACGACGCGCGCTACAACATAAAGGGCGCCTTCGTAACAGCGGACAGCTTCGTAGAGGCCGTCTACAAAAGCCTAACCGCCAAAAAGTAGACTCCACCATGTTGAGCACGCACTCATGCTTGCCACGTCGGCAGTCGTGCCGACGCTAGGCCACCTTAGCCGAATCCGCCCACGGTTTAGATGACCGTAGCCATCATAAAAGTAAAGAACGCCGTCACGTCGTAAGTGCCTATTGCTTATGTAAGTAAGCAACGGGACCGTTTGCGCATTGTGGCACGCCCGAGTGCGTGCTCCAAGTCAGGACGCGGCAGTTCCCCTCTTGATCGACATCCACCGGATCAACAAATACACCGCCGCGGCCCCAGCCACGACCAACGCCGCCCCCCCCGCCCATTTGTGCGCCATCTCCGCAGCTTCCTTCCATCGATCCCCAATCACGTATCCGACAGTAAGAAACGTGGACACCCACAGCAGCCCGCCCGGCCAAGCGTACGCCGCGAAGCTCCGGAATTCCAGCCCCGAAGTCCCCGCGACGATGGCGGTCAAGTGCCGCACTCCGGCAATGTAGTAGCCCACGAGCAGCGCCCAGTGGCCGATACGGTCAAACCAGCGATGCACCGTCTCCAGCCGCGCGTCGGTCAGGTGGATGTATTTGCCGTAGCGGTGCACGGCGCCCGCGCCCAAGAACCGCCCGATGCTATAGCTCAGCGTGATCCCGCACCAGCTCCCCGCCAGCGCCGAACCGAACGCTCCCACCGGATGCAGGACGCCCCGCCCGATCAGGTATCCGCAGAATACCAGCAGGGTTTCATCCGGCACGGGCAGCCCCACCACGCCCAGCATCAGCAGCAGAAAGATTGCGCCATATCCGTGCGCGGCGACCCAGGCAAAAACCCCGTCCATAGAGCCTACGATAGCGGTTCCCGCCAGCTGGCGGCTATAGGGAGGTGGCGCAGGGCCGTGCCCTGCGGCGTGTCACTTGGTGGTCGGGGCCGGCACGTTCCCGCCCACGGAGAAGAATTCCAGGAATTTGCCCTTCTTCTGACCGGCCGTCGCGGGCTTCACCGATTCCAGCAACTGGTCCCCGAATTCCGCGCATTGTTTGCCCAGCTCGGAGCTGGCGTCCAGGCATTTTCCGGCGGTCATGGCCCGGTTGACGGCCAGGTAATCGTTGGCGATGGTGCGGACCACCGGCACGCCCAGCACTTCCTCCACCTGTTCGCGGGTGAACAGCGGCTTCTTGCTGACCCGGTTCAGCACGACCGAGACGCGCTCGATCAGATCCAGCCCTCGCAGGTAAGCCATCTTTTCGCGAGCCAGATGCAGCGATGCGATTTCCGGCGTGCACACCAGCAGGATGCGCTTGGACTCCTGCATCAGCTCGATGGAATACCGCTCCAGGTTTCCGGACAGGTCGAAGCACAACACGTCGTAATTGCGGCGCATGAACTCGACCAGGTTGCGGATGTGCCCGGGGTCGATCCGCAGATTGGGATTCAGGCGCCCCGCGTGCAGCACATGCAGCTTGCCGACTTCATTGACGAACTGCGGCCACAGATCTTCGTCCACGCGCGTGGCGTACTCGAGGGCGTCGCTGACCGAATAGTCGTTGGTCAGCTTGAGCAGGAACCGCAACATGCCGCAGCTCAAATCGAAATCCGACAGCACCACCTGCTGATTGGGGCGGCGCGACAGGGCCGCGCTGACGTTCAGCGCCAGTGTGGTGGTGCCCACTCCCGGCTTGGACGGCAGAAACGAAAAAATCTCGCTGGTAGCCTTGCTGGCTACCGGCGCGCGCTCCAGCTGATCCTTGACCCCGCGCAAGGCTTCGATCAGTTGCCGGTGCTCAAACGGGTAGGCCACAAACTCGCGCACGCCCGCGCGCATGCTCTCCCGCAAAACCATCGGATCCATGGTGTGATGGATTCCGATCACCTGCACGCCCGTGTTGTGGGCTTCCAGCAGCCGGGCCACCTCGATGGCCTTTTCGACCGATTCAAAACTTAGAAAGGCGACTTGGGGACCATGCGCCCGGAGGGTCCGCAGCAGGTCGACTTCCCCGGGATAAGCAGGCAACGTGCGGCAAACGGTGACCTCTCCCAGGGCCAAGACCGCGCCTTCCAGATGCGCCCCCATCTCGCGATCGGGGCTGACTATAATGCACCGAAGCACGTTGCGTTTCCCTCCTCTATCAGCCTAATTGTGTTATCGGTTAACGGCAATCATTCCTCCGTCCCAGTACCGGGTGAAAAACGAACCTAGAACCGGAGCGGTCTTGCTTAGTACCGACCGGGTCTTCGCCTTAGCGTTAAATCTAAGTCCGACCCCAGTCCAATCCACGCCCAATCAAACGTTCGGCCCCAGGGAAGTCGCCACCGAAATAACCGAACTCGCCGCAGCCTGAATCACCCCGGCCCCTGCATTCTTGATCGAGGATCTTGGATCGCATACTTGGACGCGGCCCTATGGGCGATAGTTTCCTCGCTGCTGCTTGGTGTTGGGAGTCCTCGCAATCGAAGGGGTTAACCCGCCAAGAGGACACGCCGGGCGTATACTCAACTTTGATGGACTGGTTGACCCCAGAGCAGCGGTCCCGCAACATGTCCGCGATCCGTTCCCGCGGGAATAAGTCCACGGAGAAGGCGATCCGCTTCCGCATGATCCGCGCCGGTGTTTGCGGCTGGAAGCTCTGCACGGCCGGCCTGCCAGGGAAACCCGATTTCGTCTTTGAGGATGCCCGCCTGGCCGTGTTCCTCGACGGATGCTACTGGCACGGCTGCCCGAAATGCTACCGGGCTCCGACCTCCAACACGGGCTACTGGGCTGGAAAGTTCGCACGAAACAAGACGCGAGACAGGGAAGTAGGCAAGCTTCTCCGTGTGGAGGGCTGGCGCGTGGCCCGATTCTGGGAACATGAAATTGAGAGCAGCCCCGCCCGAGTAGTCGCGAAGATCAGGAGCCTTCTTGTCAGCCGGCCATCGATACGACTTTCCGCGACCGCAAGCACTTCATGATCTGTTCCGCCACGGCACAGGCTACTGGCGGAGGGAAGGCGTTTCCGACTTGGCGGTAGGCTGCTGTCTTTCCGCCTGCGAACTGCCAGTCATCGGGGAAGCCCTGAAGGCGGGCGACCATTCGGACGGTCAGCCGCGGCATACCAACAAAGTCTGGTCCGGGCGCTTCGTTCCAGATGCCGAGGCCGTCCACGCCGAGCGAGGCCCAGGCCTTGCGCGCCCTCGTTGGGCCAAGATCCGGACCACCGTGTTTCTGTGAACCGCCGACCACTGTTGGAGCGATCGCATCGGCTCTTTTTGCCCACTGTCTCGCACCCTTCCAGCCGTTTGCCGCCATGAGGTCTTCGAGCACCGTTCCCACTGTCGGCGGGAGTGCGAAGCCAGGCATCGGCCAAGAGAAGCCGTCTCGGAGATCCCGCCTTACTGCAACGAAAAGAACGCGAGGCCGGAGTTGCGGCACGCCAAAGTCCGTGGCGTTGTACATGCGCCAGTCGGGTGTGTAGCCTAGCCGCTCAAGCTGCTTCGCGACGCGGTTCCTGTAGTCGTCAAAGACAGCATCGAGGATACCTCGCACGTTCTCGATCATGACTGCCTTTGGCTGGCACTGCTCGATAAGGCGGATCGCCTCAGGAAACAAGTTGCGTTCGTCCAGCTTGCCGAGTTGCTTCCCTGCCACCGAGAACGGGGGACAGGGGAGGCCGCCCGCGACGAGATCCACGCCTTTGTAGGGCGCGCCATCGAACTCCCGCAGGTCCTGCTCAATCACATTCCACTGAGGGCGATTTGTCCGGAGCGTCTGGCAACAGTGCTTGTTGATTTCGACAAGGCCAGTATGGTCAAATCCGGCCCCCTCTAAGCCGAGCGCCTGCCCACCAGCTCCCGCGCAAAGTTCAAGACATTTCATGGTGCGTCTTATCGGCATCGCGCTTCGTTTGATTATATCGCCTTGGAACCCTTTGACTGCGAATTTGCGATTGGCGACAATCGGGTCCTGTGGCCAACCTGAACGAGATCTGCCTCAAGATCCTTGGGGTCATGAAGGAACACCCGGATGGTATCACTGAGGGCGAGATCCGCGAGATTCTCCAGATCCCGCCCGCCGACCAAGCGAACTTCGGCAGGCGCCGCCGCGAACTGCACGCCCTCTACCTGATCGAGAAGAAACGGGAGGGCGCGCGAACGCTATACGTCTACAAGGGTGAGCGCAAGAAGCCAAAAGATACGGAGCCGATCAACCTGCGACTCAGGGCTCAGGCGCTTCACGCCGCACGGGGTCGTTGCGGTCGATGTGGCCGGTCCATCGAGAAACACGGAATCGTGCTGGTGGTCGATCACAGGATCCCCCGCGAGTGGGGTGGCGAGACGGTGCCCGAAAACTTGGAGGCCATTTGCGAGGACTGCAACTCCGGCAAGAAGGCTTACTTCAAATCGGTTGACGCGGAATGGATGCGTGGCGTAATGGCACACAAGAGTGTCCACGTCCGGCTGGGCGAAACGCTGAAGGCGTTTAAGAGCGAGCCAGTGGACGCCGCCACATTGGAGTTCGTCGCCAACCAGGACGACTGGAAGAAGCGCGTTCGAGAGCTACGCTACCTCGGCTGGGAGATAGAGACCTTCAATCGCCGGATTTCGGATACCCGCGTTTCGTCCTTCTACAGGCTGGTGAAGCCGCGGCCTTGGCCGGCCGACCCGACGGGCGTCATCCGGCAGTACGAGCGCGACCGTGCCGAGCGAAACAGAGCCGAGGACGAGGAATAGACAGCACAGTGGTTACTGAAGCGGACTCATAATCTCCCTTGGGTAATCTAACTGAACGAACTGACTGTCCGAGCCCCAGGCGCCCGCGCCCAGTAATCCTGCAGAATCGCGAGCGTGTTGACTGACGTGGATCGCGATGCCAGAATGGAAGGCCAGCATTGTTCTTTCGCCTAGAAGTGAGGAGAGATTTATGCCCTCAGTGAATCGTTGGTGGATCGCAGTCGCGGGTGTCTGCATGCAGATGGCTCTGGGAGCCGGGTATGCCTGGAGCGTGTTTCGCATTCCGCTGGTCAAGGAATTCGGCTGGAGCATCTCCGAAGTCTCGCTCACGTTCACCATTAGCTGGTTATTCCTCGGTTTTTCGGCCGTTCTGGGCGGCCTGTGGCTGAATCGAAGCGGCCCCAGAATGGTGGGGATGGTGGCCGGTCTCCTGTGGGGCGGCGGAGTATTCCTGGCGAGTTTTTCCGCCCACAAGTTGTGGTGGCTGTATCTGACCTACGGTGTGATCGGCGGAACCGGACTCGGAATGGGTTACATCGTTCCGGTGGCCGTTCTGGTGAAGTGGTTTCCCGAGCGTCGCGGACTGATCACCGGTATCGCCGTAGGCGGTTTTGGAGCAGGATCGCTCATTGCAGCGCCCTTGGCCGGCCGCCTGATGCAAAGCGTCGGCCTGATGCCGACCTTCGCGTATCTCGGCATGGCCTATGGTGTCGTCGCGGTCTGCTCGGCCTGGTTCATGCGAAACCCGCCCGAGAGATGGAAGCCCGCCGGTTGGACTCCGACGGCCGCACAAGTGTCGCAGCGTTCGGATCGGGACTATAGCCTGGGCGAAGCGTTGCGAACCTGGCAATGGTGGGCCCTCTGCGCGCTGATGTCCATCAACACCATCGCCGGCATCTCGGTGGTGTCCCAAGCCGCGCCCATGTTTCAAGAGCTGGGCAAGGTCAGCGCCGTGACGGCCGCGAGCTTCGTGGGCATCGTCAGTCTCGGCAATGGATTGGGACGCGTGTTTTGGGCCTGGATTTCCGACATAACCACCCGGAAAGCGGCCTTCTTCGCAATGTATCTGGTTCAGGCAGTCCTGTTCTGGACGTTTCACAGCATCACGTCTCCCACCCTTCTCGTGGTCGTCATGTTCACGATACTGGTGTGTTACGGAGGCGGGTACGGAATCACGCCGGCCTTCGCTGCGGATTATTTTGGCGCTCGCCATGTGGGGCCGATTTTTGGGTTGATGTTGCTTCCGTGGGCGTTTCCCGCGGCTTTGGGTCCGCTGCTGTTCGCCTACCTGCGGCAGGCCACGGGTGGTTACAATGACGCCCTTTACTTGATCGCGGGAATGCTCACCGCGGCGCTGATCGTGCCTCTCTTGGTCTCCCCGCCGCGAGGCTCCAAAGTCGCCGAGGCCTTGCCGCTCGCTACCGGAGTGCCTTTCGAAGCCGTGCCTGGAATTGACGGCAAGGCCTAATCCATTGGTGCCGGAAGCTGCTCTGCTTCGGATAGTGCCGCCGCCACACCCGCTCGAGAAATCTTCGTACGCGGCCGGACTTGGGCTGATCCGGCCTGGCTCTCTCACGCGACCGCCGCGGTAACGGCTAGCGTTTTTCTTCCAGGCCCCTTGCGCTGAGCCTGTTGGTACGCGGCTTCAAAATGCGCGTGCATCGGCGCGCAGGCCGGGTGCGGATAGAGTTGCACGAATAATTGGCCGACAGCTTTGCCGCGCAGGCCGGTGCACAGCCGTGCCGTCTGCCCGGCGACCACTTCAGTGCACTCATTGCAACTCAAGCCGACTTCCCGGCAGAGATGAGGATAGTTGTTCGCTGACATGGGGAGGTGAGTCTTAGTATCACCGCATATTCCTCTCAAACCAAGGGTTATGAGGTGGGTTGGTCCGTGCTCCTTTGCGGGTATGCCCCACCCCCCGCGGCGGCTGAGCCGAAGTTGCCTCCGGCGGCCCTGGGAAGTGTTACTACCGTATTGACTTTGAAGGGTCTTTAGGCGTAGCATCCTTGCCAGGAGAACCATATATGCCGTGCCAAGAGTGGTTCGACCTGGTGGATCAGTATCGCACCGCGGTGCATACCTACGGCGACGCGGTGGACCGGTTCCGCAGCGAATCCCATGCGGATCTGGAAGGCGCCTGGCGGCAGGCCGAGCACGCTCGCCGGAGCGCGGACCGGGCCCGCGGCGCCCTGCTGCTGCACGAGCGGACCCACACCTGTTTTGCCGCCCGGGCCGCCGCCGCAAGGGCGATGTCCGATGCCGGGACCGATGATATGATTCTGGGGGATCAAGGGCAGTCCGGGGGTTGACCTAACACTGTTCACCTGACGAAAAGGCATGAGCTTTTCCGGAGCGGACTTGGGAGTGCCTGACTGACGGGCAGTTCGACGTGTCGCCGATACACCAGGCACGCGGATTTGTCACAGTTGCCAAAGGTATTAACCAATTTGTTCTGCGCGATTTTTCGAACAGGGTCGCCCGAAATGGTATGGCCACCCCGCAAGCCCACTCTCTGGCTAGTTCGATGAGCCGATCGCTTTTCGCGAGTGCCGCCACGATTGGATTGGCCATCAAGTGCGTGTACTCGGTCTGGAACGACAACCGGACCTTGCATTCTGCCTTCGAGTCCGGGGAACTGGCGGTGACGATCGCGGGGTATCACCCCGGGGTTTCCGCGGTCAAGTGAGACCCCGGCTGACGCGGCGGGACGGCCAGTGGCGCGGCCTTTATTTCGGGCCTCCATTGGGCCCCAATCGGGGTTGACTTGGGCCACCGACAGCGATAGCATCCTCAAGTAGTTCGGATTGCTTCCCGAACGAGTCGAGTGGGGTAGTGGGTGGGTCAATGAGGAGGGGTTGCATGAATATAGTCAGGCGTTTTGCCTTGGTGTGCGCGGCCGCCGCGATCTGTGGTTCCGCTGTCTGGGCGCAGTCGACGGCGCAGATTCATGGAACGGTGCGGGATGCCTCGGGAGGAGCCGTACCGGGCGCTGAAGTCAAAGCCACGCAGACCGCCACCGGCATCGCGCGAACCGTCACCAGCTCCACCGATGGCAGCTACGTCTTCACCGATCTGGCGATAGGCCCCTACCAGATTGAGGTCTCCAAAGAAGGCTTCAGCCGCTACGTGCAGACCGGCATCACGCTCGAAGTGGCCGCGAATCCCACGGTCGACGTTCCGTTGAAGGTCGGCGCGGTGACCGAGCAAGTGCAGGTGGAAGCCAACGCCGCCATGGTCGAGACGCAGAACTCCGGCGTGGCGCAGATCATGGAGAACCAGCGCATTCTGGATCTGCCGCTCAACGGGCGCAATCCGGCGGATTTGATCCAGCTTTCGGGCGCCGCCGTTGCGCCGGGCGCGGCCTTCAATGCGTCCAGCCGCAGCATGCAAGGCGTGCTGGGCGGCGAAGGATACTCGGTGGCCGGCGGGCAGACTTCGGGTATCGCGTACTTGCTCGATGGCGCGCTGCACACCAATCCGTTCGACAATTTGAATCTGCCGCTGCCGTTTCCGGACGCGCTGCAGGAGTTCAAGCTCGAGACCAGCGCGCTGACTGCGCAAAATGGAATCCACGGCGGCGCGACCGTGAGCGCGGTGACCAAGTCGGGAACTAACGAATTTCACGGTGATTTGTTCGAATTCATCCGGAACAACGTGTTTAACGCAACCAATCCCGCGCCCAGCACGGCTAAAGGCTCGGACGGCAAGCGGCTGACGGACGGCCTGAAGCGCAATCAGTTCGGTGGGACCGTCGGCGGGCCGATCATGAAGAATAAACTGTTCTTCTTCGGCGGCTACCAGGAGACGCTGACGCGCCAGCAACCGGCTTCGGCCTTTGGCTTTGAACCGACGGCGCAGATGCTGAGCGGCGACTGGACCACCTTCGCGTCCACGCAGTGCCAGGTGCGGCCGCTCACTCTGAGCGCTCCGTTCGTGGGCAACAAGATTACGCCCGCGCTGTACAATCCGTCGTCGGTGAAGATTTTGAGTTATCTTCCCTCCACCAGCAACCCTTGCGGCCAGGTGAGCTACATTTCGCCCATCCATCAAAACGAATGGCAGTTGGTGGGCCGCGTGGACTACCAGCTCAGCGCGAAGAACACGCTATTCGGCCGCTATATCGCGACCAAGCTGGTGCAGGAGCCGCCCTATGAGTTGTTGACCAACGTGCTGAACACCACCACCGGCGGCCGGGACAACCTGGCGCAGACCATTACCCTGGGCGACACCTATCTGATCAGCCCCACCACGATCAACTCGGCCCGCATCGCTGTAAATCGCACGGCCATTCACCGCACCAATGCGCCGTTTTTCGGGCCCAACGACGTGGGCGTCAACGTCTTCGACTATGTGCCGAAAGACTTCATCATGTCGATCACCAGCGGGTTCAGCATCGGCAGCGGCATCGAAATCGAGTCCCGGTACCACACCACGACCTACCAGATTGGGGACGACCTCAGCATGGTAAAAGGAGCGCACCAGCTTTCCTTCGGCGGCAGCGGGTCGATGTGGAACTCGGCCTCCTACGCCAACGTGCGTTCCTCGCCCAACTTTTCGTTCGATGGTTCGCAGACCGGCACCGGACTGGGCGATTTCATGCTCGGCAAGCTGGCGCTGTTAGACCAAGCGACTCCCAACACCGTATTCGCCCGTCAGTGGTACATGGGGCTGTACGCGCAAGACACCTGGCATGCGGCCAAACGGCTGACCGTGAATATCGGGCTGCGTTGGGAACCGTGGTTTCCGGCGATCCTGACCAACGGCGCCATTTATAATTTCAGCCTGCAGCGGTTTCAACAGGGCATCGTGAGCCAGACTTATCCGAACGGCCCTCCCGGAATGTATTTCCCGGGCGATCCCGGCTTTCCGGGCAAGTCGGGTCAGTATATGAAGTGGAAAGATGTTGAGCCGCGCGTCGGGCTGGCCTGGGACCCGAAGGGCGACGGAAAAACGTCGATTCGCGCCTCCTACGGCTTGTTCTACGATTTCGCCAATGGGCAATTCTGGTTTAATACAACGGTCGCGCCGCCCTTCGGCGACGAAATCAAGCTGAATTTCCCCGCGGGTGGTTTCAGCAATCCGTGGCAAGGCCAGCCGGGAGGGAATCCTTATCCGATTTTTTCGAATAATGTTTTTACTCCCTATGCGCCGTATATTACTTTAAGCAGTTACAATATGCCGACGACGGAATTGCATTCCTGGAATTTGAGCGTCCAAAGGCAGCTGGCGCCCGACTGGCTTTTGTCCGTGAGTTATGTCGGCAATGAGACCGAGCACTTGTGGGCTTCCACACAGGCCAATCAGCCGGTATTTTTGGGTTTGAACCCGTGCACGATCAACGGCACGCCTTATTCGACCTGCTCCACGACGGCCAACTACAATCAGCGCCGCCTGTTGAGCCTGCTCAACCCCACCGCGGCGGCGGACCTGGGATATGTGGACTTCTTCGATCCGGGCGGCACGCAGAGTTACAACGGCTTGTTGCTGTCGGTGCAGCATCGATTCAACCGCGGGTTGAGCGTGAATGCGAATTACACCTGGTCGCACTGCATCGGCGATTATAGCCAGGAGTTCACGACACCCAATCCCGGGACGGGTTATCAAGTGCCCAACAACCGCAGATACGATCGCGGCAATTGCGTGTTCGATCGTCGCGGAAACTTCAATTTGTCGGCGGCGTATGAACTGCCGCGCATGGAGAACCGCATCGCCCGCGCCGCGATCACGGGCTGGAGGGTGTCGCCGATCTTCCGGTACATCACCGGTGCGCCCCTGACGATCACCACCGGCGTGGACCGCGCGCTCAATGACAACACGGCCACGCAAAGGGCCAACCAAGTGCTGCCCAGTGTGTATGCCGGAGGGTTTCTCAATTACCTGAACCCGGCGGCCTTCGCCGAGCCGGCGCTGGGAACGCTGGGGAATATGGGAACGTACAGTGTCTTCGGTCCGGGCCAATTGGAAATCGATACGGCCTTGTCGCGAATCTTCCCGATCCGCGAACGGATGAAGCTGGAGATTCGTGCGGAGGCGTTTAACCTCCCCAATTTCTTCGTCCGGGGGAATCCCGGTACCAGCGTCAGCAGCACCGCTACCTTCGGCCAGATCACATCAGCGGTGAACCCGAGGGTGTTGCAGTTCGCGGCGAAGATTACGTTCTAAAGATTATGTCGAAAACTGTTTTGCTGTTGTTGGCCGCGGCCGTTCTGGCGGCTCTGGGGCGAGCGCAGCCGAAAGGCCCGCCCGCGCCGCCGCTGATGAGCTGCGGCGCGCACGGCGCCATCGAAATCCTATGCGGTACGCGCTCGCCGGAGGATTTGGAGTTGACTCCGGATGGCAAATACCTCATCGTTCCGCAATTCGTAAACGTGCGCCCCGGCGCGTCCACTCCGCCCGGCGAGGGGCTGACCTTGTTTGATCTTGCCGCGAAGAGCTACAGCAAGATCTCGGTCAGCGCGGAGCAGCGTAAAGACTGGGGCGATCCGGCGTGTCCCGGCCCGATTGGAGACGCGCTGGTGCCGCATGGCATCTCGCTGTTGAAACGCTCCGGAGGTGCGATTCAGCTCTTCGTCGTGAATCATGGCGGACGCCAGTCGATCGAAATGTTCGAGCTGAAGCCCGCGGGCGGAAGTTGGAGTTTGGTCTGGCACGGTTGCGTCGTGACAATGCAGGAGTTCAACGATGTCGCCGCGCTGCCCGATGGCGGATTCATCGCCACTCATCCGACGGCGCTCCGCGTGCCGGGCGATACCAGCGACTTGTTCGCGGGAAAACCCAGCGGCTGGGTTGCGCGGTGGTCGGCGACGAAAGGCGAAGAGGAGCTGCCGGGCACTCGCGCGGGCTATCCCAATGGCGTGCTGGTGAGCGCCGACGGCCGCTTCATGTACTTCAACGCGTGGACCGCCAAGGAAGTCCACAAGTACGATCTCAAGCAGGCGAAGGAAACCGGCATGGTCAAGCTCGACTTCATGCCGGATAATATTACCTGGACCGGCAATCGTCAGATGCTCGCGGCCGGTGTAAAAGGCGCTCGCGGAGAGTGCCCGCCCAACAGTGGGACGCCCTGCGGTCAGACCTTCGGCGTGGCGGAAATCGATCCGGCTAAAATGACCGGTAAAACGGTTTTCGATTCGGAAGGCAAGGGCGCGTTGATTTCCGGAGTATCGGTCGCGCTGCAAGTGGGCAACGACATGTACATCGGCGCGTTCCAGGGGGATCGGCTGGTCAAGACAGGTTTCAAGAAGTAAGGATCACAAATCATGCGGCGGCTCATTCGGCGTTGGGCGGTGAGTGTTTCGTTATTGGCGGCTCAGGCCGCGCTTGCGCAGGTAGATTTCTCCGGCGAATGGGCGCCGCGATTCCATGAGGATCAGCCCGAGCGCGTTCCGGGGCCTGAACTTGGCGACTACCTCGGGTTGCCGATCAACGAGGCGGCTCGCATGCGGGCCAATACTTGGTCCGCGTCGATGATGACGCTTCCGGAATGGCAGTGCCGTCCGCACTCGGCCGACTACATCTGGCGCGGCCCCTCGCCGGTACGCATCTCGCAAGAGGTCAACCCACTCACGCGCCAGGTCACGGCGATTCATGCGGAATGGCTGCGCTCCATCGACCGGCCGATTTATCTGGATGGGCGCCCGCATCCTCCCGATTACGCCGCGCACACCTGGGCTGGGTTTTCGACCGCCAAGTGGGAAGGCGACATGCTAACCATTTACACGACGCATCTGAAGGAGGGCTACATCCGGCGCAACGGCATGGCGCGCAGCGATAAAGCTACGCTGGTCGAACACTGGATGCGGCATGGCGAGTTTCTCACGGTGGTCACCATCGTCACCGACCCGGTGTATCTGACCGAGCCGTTCATCCGGAGCACGGACTATCAACTGGATCTGCACCAGCAGATCCCGCCGTATCCTTGCGAGATGGTGCAGGAAGTCGAGCGGCCCAAGGGTGACGTGCCGCACATTTTGCCGGGGGAGAATACGTTCTTGAACGAGTTTCCAGCGAAACACGGATTGCCGGCCGCAGCCGCGATGGGCGGGGCTGAAACGATGTATCCCGAATACCGCAAGAAGCTCAAGACCATGCCTAAAGCTTCCCCCGAGGCGGCGAAGCAATGAAGCTCCGCTCCTTCACAATCGCGGCTCGGTGCGGGTTGGTTGTGGTCGCCGCCGCGACCGCTTTCGCGCAATCGGGGAACGACGAGGTCCACGCCCTGCAGGTCCGCCCTAACGTCTACATGCTGGTGGGAGCGGGCGGCAACATCACGGCGCTGGTGGGCGCCGACGGAGTGTTGCTGGTTGACACCGGATTGGCCCGCAATGCCGACAAGGTACTGGCGGCGATCCGCAAGCTCTCCGACAAGCCCGTGATGTACATCGTCAACACGCATTTCCATGCGGATCACACCGGCGGCAACGAGAAAATCGGTGCTACCGGGAGCTTCCCGACCGGAGGCAATGTCGCCGGCGATCTGGCGGATGTGGGCAAGGGCGCGGAGATCTTCGCCCATGAGAATGTCCTCAATCGCATGAGCGCCGCGAAATCGGGCGTGCCGGTTGCCGCCCAGCCCACGGAAACCTATCACACCGAGGATCTGCGGCTCAGCCCTACCTTTCACTTCGGCGAAGCGGTGCAGTTGATTCACATCCCTTCGGCGCACACAGACGGCGACAGCCTGGTGTACTTCCGCCGCGCCGATGTGATCGCCACGGGCGACATTTTCACGCCCGACGGATACCCGTTCATCGACCTCGAAAGCGGCGGGAATGTGAACGGCGTCATCGCCGGGTTGAACAAGATTCTGGATATCGCTTTCCCCGATTTTCGTCTAGAAGGCGGAACGATGATCGTTCCCGGCCATGGGCGGCTGTGCGATATCGCCGACGTGGCTTATTACCGCGACATGGTGACCATCGTGCGCGATCGCGTTCAGGATCAGATCAAGAAGGGCAAAACGCTAGAGCAGATCAAGGCGGCGAAGCTGACGCTGGACTACGATCCGCGCTACGGGACCGTGCCTGGTTCGACCGACCGGTTCATCGAAGCGATTTATAAGAGCCTCACGCAAAAGAAATGACCGGACAATCAATCATCCGCTGCGCCTCTGTTTTGTGCCTGCTGCTCCCGGTGTCGCTTCTCGCGCAGGGGCGCGGGGGCGGGCGGGCCGGACAGCCGGCGTCGCCCAAAGCTGCCGCGCCCGTTGACCTCACCGGTTACTGGGTGTCGATCGTCACCGAAGACTGGCGTTTTCGCATGGTGACTCCCAAGAAGGGCGATTACCCCAGCATCCCGCTCAACGCGGAAGGCCGGAAAGTCGCCGACGCATGGGACCCCGCCAAGGACGCCGCCTCCGGGAACGCTTGCAAATCCTATGGCGCGGCCAACCTGCTGCGCAATCCGGGGCGGCTGCATATCACTTGGGAGAACGACGACACCTTGCGCATCGATACGGACGCCGGCACGCAGACGCGGCTGCTGCATTTTGGCGCGGTGTCATCTTCCACGGGGGTGCAAACTGGCGAGCCGCAGTGGCAAGGCGTATCGGTGGCCCAATGGGAACTGCCCGGACCCGGAGGCCGGCGCGCAGCCGCGGTTTCCGGAGGCGACCTGAAATCGATCACCACCCACATGCGTCCCGGATACCTGCAGAAAAACGGCGTACCGTACAGCGGCAACGCCGTGCTGACCGAGTACTTCCATCGCACGGTCGAAGACAACGGCGATTCCTGGTTGATCGTGACTACGATCGTCGAGGACCCGCAGTATCTGACCACGCCGTTCCTCCGCAGCACGCACTTCAAGAAGGAAGCGGACGGATCGAAGTGGGATCCGTCGCCGTGCGAAGCGCAGTAGCCCTCAGAAACCTAATGTGTCTCCGATTTGCGACCCCCGCGGCCAAGTGGATGCCCCACGATCGGAGCTACGGCCATTTCTCTCTCAGTAAAATTCGGCTCCCTAAAGTATTGGCTTGGGGCGCGACCAATATACATGATTCTTTAGCTTGAGGAGCCGCCCAAGTCCGTCGAGATCCGGGAAAAGTGTAAAAGGGTGAACGTTCCGTTCATAAAGATGAGCCCATATCTCCTCGCGCAGCGTCCAAGGGAAGACCAGCTTCCGGACCCACGGTTTGGATAATGACGATGTGCTGTTCATCATCTTCTTCAAAGACTCAGCGAATGTGACCTTATGATTGCAATTGATTAGGAAGGTGCCCTGCTGAAACGCCATGCGTGAGTTGGACGACCTCGGCGGCAGTTCCGCGATCAACCCCTCGTCTTTGTAGGCATCGTAGTTGAATGCATGCAAGGCTACCGCATCGAACTGATGCGTGCTGGATAGGTCCAAACTTTCCCAGGCCGAGTCCGGTATGATGCGGGCGATCTGTTCTTTCATTTTGTCGAATAGAATCGAGGCGTTCAGCGCCCAAACCGAGGAATTCTGGTCCTTATCGTCATCCCTCCTTTTTTCCTCGTCGCAAGCGAAGAATAGGGCAACATAGCATGAGTCCGTCCAGTCCAGAAGTCGCGTAGGGGCACCGTGGTGCCTCATGAGTGCGAACCACGACGGGTTGTCGCTGAAGTCAGGGACTCTGTCAGACAGCGACGCGGCGAGCCTCTTAAAATCCCATAGCAAGTGGCTCTCACTGTCACTTGTAGAAACGTTAGGGAGTCGGCGCTCTATCGTTGGCTCCAGTTCCCAGCTTGCCCGCGGCTGGCCGCGGTAGATCCAGCGATGGCCAGCCTTCTGTGCCTCGATGATCAGTTCTCCCAATCCGTTGATCAAGTCCTGCAATGAGTCAAAGCGTTGCTCGTCCGGCCAAGTCACAGTCCTTGATTCTAACCGTTGTTCGCGGGCGATGGTTTCCCCCACTCCGCTTGGCCTCTAATGTCAACCCGCAAAATTGACCGATCACACTTCGAACACATCGTTCAGCCTCCTGGAACCCACACGCTAAGATGGGAGTGTGCCCAAGGTGACCTTCGTCAACACCGGCCAGACCGTGGAGTTCGAATCCGGGAAGCTCCCCTACCACGAACACGGCAAGCCGGAATCGATTCTGGACATCGCACTGAATTCTCACATTCAGCTCGATCATGCCTGCGGCGGAGTTTGCGCCTGCACCACTTGCCACGTCATTGTGAAGGCCGGCGACGACAACCTTTCGGATCAGGATGACGATGAGATCGACCGCTTGGACATGGCTCCCGGCCTCACGCTGCATTCGAGGCTCGGATGCCAGGCCGTGGTCACTGGCGACGTGACCGTCGAAATTCCTTCTTGGAACCGCAACTATGTGAGCGAAGGCGGCGGGTCCATCAATCTGGGCGATGCCATTCCGCCGCCCCGAACTCCGTAGCGGGCGCTCGCGAACGCCTACGGGACCACGTCCGGCAGCTTGGTTGGGTCCGAACTATTCAGGCAAGACGGATGGCCGAACCCGCTCTTGCTGATCCCCGTGCCCCCGTTGGGATTCGCCGTGACGTCGTAGATGATGTTGTCGGGGTGGGTGGGATCGGAAGCGAACAGCGCCGCGGGACCCGCGACGGAGGTAAAGACGCCGCCCCCGCCCACGGCCATGTGGTCGAATCCGAGATTGTGCCGGAGACGCCAGGCGACGTTATGATCCGTGCACGACGTGTCGCCGCTGACGCCCACGCCTCCCATGATCACGTGCGCCACGCCGTACATGGCCAGTCCGCCGCCGAACACGTTCACGCCGCCGATCTTTTTCCCGACCAGCGGATCGTTGGGCGTGCCGAAGCGCCCCGCCGGGCCGATGTAGGCTTCATCCTCGACCACCGGATTGCTGAGCTGCAAACCGAACAGGCTTCCGCCGGGCTGCACGGCTGAATACAGGTTGGCGGTGGATAGCGCCAATCCGCCGCTTTGGCCCGCGGTGATGTTGAGCGAAGACGGGTCCAGGCTAAACGCATTGGCGGTGTTGGCCTTCTGCGCGGAAATCACGCGGCTGCCGGGCCATTGCGCTCCGCGATTGTTTCCGGTGAACGTAATGGCGCACACGTTGCCGTCCCGGTCCACGACCGTGGCCCACATGTTATTGTGCAGGCCGCTGGTCTCGGCCTGGACGGCGGCTACCAGGGCGGCATGCAAGGTGGGATTGTCGGGCATGCCGGTGCAGACCCCCGAGTCGTCGTCGGCCCGCAGGTTGGCAGCTACAGCTCCCGCCAGAATCAAGGTAAAGGCAATGGTTTTTCCGCGAAATCGTGTCACTTACGTTTCCTCCTTGTCTGGAATGTTTTGGAAATTCCAGACGATGGGGGGATGTTAGTGACCCGTCCACTGTTTCAGAAATTTGTCCGCAAGATCCTGCGGTTCGGCGACGGTCACGCGCACGTCGCGGACTTGTTGCGTGACCGTGATGCCGTCGTAGACGCGCAACAGGTCGGGTTGATCGGAAGGCGTCGACAAACGCCCGAAGCCTACAAACGCTTTCAACGCGTCGTGCGCGGTGCGCGCGTCCGCTTCGGTGGCGTATACGCCATGGAGTTGAGTGCTGATGCCGGCGCGCAGGTCGATGTACCCCGACAGCCCTTGCAGCGACGCCGCCAACCGGTTGAGATTGGCGAAGTTTCCTTGGAGCGGCGGGAGCTCTCGGAGCACCTTCGTCACGCTGCCGGTGTAAACCGCCCAGATCTGCGCTTCCGGGGGAATGTCCTTCAGGCGTTCGGCGATAGCGGGCGGAGCGCCGTGCGCGTTGGGGCGGGCGTCGATCAACGCACGCAGCGAAGGCGCGCCGGCCACCGCCGCCGTGGTGTCGTTGAGAAACACAACGGCCAGTCGCTCGGTACCGATTAGGTCGAACCCCTTATAGGGCATACGGACCGCGCCGTCGCGCTCGAGTTTGGCTTCCATCTGGTCGCCGAAGCGTCCGCGGCCCAACAGCACTTGGTGCTCGCCATCGGAAAGGAACAGCAGCTCCCAGAGATTCTTGCGCGGGTCCATGCCGGTCTGGCGCGCGAAGTCATCCACTAGCCCCAGGTTCAGCTCGGCAAAATGTTTCTGATACGTGGGCGTCTGCAGGATGGTTTCGACGCGCGCGCCTATGGCCAGCACGGTGTCGGGCGGCATCAAAGTGATCAGCGCGGGATCGATCTTGGGTCCTATGGGAGCCGGGCGCGAACAGGCCGATAGCAGGGCAATCAACACGAAGGTTAGAGTGTGGGGCAGGATGGTATCCTGCGCGGCGGTTGCCAACCGCCGCCTCCCGGGCGCGCACCGGACCACAGGCCGATTTACAATCGGCCGCAGCTTAACAAGCTGCCCCACAAGCATCAAAAATCCCTCCGCGAAAAGATCGCCAGCGCGCCCGCCAGCATCACCGCACCGAATAGTGCCGAACTCCACAGCGGCATCCATTCTATACTGCCGCCCGCGCCGCGAACCGTCTTGAGTGTCAAGTTTCCGATGTCGTAAACTTTCGGGAACACATAATACAGCCCTCGCCAGATGTTGCGCGAGGTCTCCGACGACAGCAGCCTTTCCGCCACAGCGGTCTGCGCCAGGATTGGGCTGAGAATCATCAATCCCATTGTGATCATCGTCGACAGAGCCGTGCTTTCGACCAGAACGCCCAGGATCACAACGACCGTGAGCAGCACGGTAAATGTGAACACCGTGGTCGCGATGACGGCCAGGAAGCGCGGGGCCCAAATGCCGGTCTTGTTACCGAAGATGATCCACACTCCCAGGACCAGATACGCGATGTTGCCCGCCACCACCAGCACGTTGCCGAGGAAGCGGCCCAGGAGAATGTGCGTGCGCGACACAGGCTTCGAAAGAATGAGTTCGATGCGGCCCGGCTCCAGCACGCGCGGGATCAAGCCGGCCGACGCGAATACGGCTAGCGCCATCCCCCAGGTATACAGGAAGGCCGCGATGCCGCCATAGACGCTCTGGACCAGACGTTCGACGTCCTGTGTCCGCCCGCCCTGGCCGAACAGAGAAATCGCCGCCATCCCGCCCTCTACGATATCGATGCGCATCAGAAACAGAAAGAACAGAATCATGAGCGTCGACAGCGCGAACAGGCCGATGAAAATCCAGCGGGCCAGGGCTTCGCGGAATGTGTCGATCACCAGAGCTAGCGTGATTCTCATGGTTGCACCGCTTTGACGAACACTTCTTCGAGAGTGCTGGTGGTGGGGATCACGGACTCCACCGGGCAGTGCGCGGCGCGCAGCTTATCGAGCGCGTCGTTCATGGCTTCGCGCGCGACGAATTGAAATTCCGCTTCGTCTTCGTGCACGGCGAAGGCCGATGCCGTCGCGCCCAATTCGGTCACCAGCGGCTCGGGTATATCGATGGCGGTGACGCGATAGCCCTTACCGGCCGTCAGATCCTTCACGCGTCCAGTTAGAGCGACTTGGCCTTTATGCAGGATCGCTACTTCATCGCAGGTCGCTTCGACTTCCACCAGTTGATGCGAGTTCAAGAAGATCGTGACGCCTTGTTGCTCCAGACGGTTGAGGATCTCGCGGATGTGCACGCGGCCGACTGGGTCCACGCCATCGGTGGGCTCGTCCAGAATCAGGAGGGCGGGGGAGTGGAGGAGCGCTTGCGCCAGTCCCAGGCGCTGCAGCATGCCCTTGGAATATTTGCCCACGCGGACGCGCGCCCAGCGTTGTTCCAGACCCACCAGCTCCATCAATTCCGGAATGCGCCGGCTCAAGGCGGCGTTGTCCATCCCCGAGAGTGCGCCGTAGAATTCGAGCATCCCCGTGCCGGTGAAATACGTCGGGAAGCGATGATTCTCCGGCAGGTAGCCGATGGGGCGCCGCGAAGGAGGATCGGAGGCATCGCGGCCGAAGAAGCGCGCGCGGCCTGCGGTCGGATGCACGGCGGAGAGCAGCATCTTCACGAAGGTGGTTTTGCCCGCGCCGTTGGGGCCGAGCAATCCGAAGGTGGTGCCGCGCCGCACGGCCAAGGACACGCCGTCCACGGCGCGCACGGTGACGCCGGTCCAGCGGGAACGGAACACTTTGGTCAGTCCTTCGGCTTCGATTGCAAATTCGGGGGCGAAAACAGGGTTGGCGGCGTCCACTCGATCTATTTCCCGGCCACCGCTTCGACGCCGCGCATCACGCGTAGGAAATTGCCACCGTAAATTTTGCGGATGTCTTCTGCCGTGTAGCCCTTCTCCAGTAAGGCGCGCGTTAGATTGGGGAACTTGGAGACGTCGTCGAGTCCCGCCGGAGTGCAATCCACGCCGTCGAAGTCGCCGCCGATGCCGAGCGCGTCGATGCCTGCGATCTTGCGGATGTGATCGATGTGCTCGACTACGTCGGCCAGCGTGGCTCGCGTCTGGCCCATTTCGATGCGCAGCTTTCCGGTGAGGATGTCCAGGTCGGGCTCGCTGATTTTCTTGCCCGCTGTTTCGCGTTGCACACGAGCGGTCAATGCGGGCCCGTCCTTGGCTTGCGCGTCGCGATATTTCTGAGAAATAAAGCCGCAGTTGAAGTTCACTTGGACCACTCCGCCCTTCTTGGCTAAAGCTACGATCATTTCGTCGGTCATGTTCCGTGGAGCGTCGGCAATCGTGCGGCAGGACGAATGCGAGGCGAAGATGGGGGCTCTGCTCGCTTCGAGCGCGTCCCAAAACGTTTTGTCGGCCACGTGCGAGATGTCCACCATCATGCCCAGGCGGTTCATTTCGCGGACGACTTCTTTACCGAACGGTGTGAGGCCGTTGTGATGCTGCACCTTCGCGTTGGTGATGTCACCGGAGGAGTCGGCCCAATTGTTGGTGTTGCTGTGGGTCAAGGTCATGTAGCGGATGCCGAGGGCGTAGTAGTCGCGCAGCAGGCGCAGGCTGTCCTCTATGGCGTGGCCGCCTTCGATGCCCATCAGCGCTGCGATTTTACCGCGGCGGTGAGCATCTTCGATGTCCTTGGCCGTGGTGGCGAACTGAAAATCGTTGGGGTATTTGTCGATGATGTCGTGCCGCACTGTGTCGATCATCTGCAGCGTACGATTCGCCGAATGGTTTCCGTTGACGTAGCCGGCGGCAACGTAGACGGCGAAGAACTGGGCTCCGACTCCACCTTCTTTCAGGCGCGCTATGTCGGTGTGGCCGGTGCCGGAGTGCGAGCCGATATCGAAGCCTTCGACGGTGCGGGAAGGCACGTCGTTGTGGGTGTCGATCAACAGAGCCGACCGGTGCACGCGCTGGACTTCGGCGTCGGTTACCGTGCGCGTCTGCGCGGCGGCGGGCAAGATCGCCCAGGCCGCGACCGCCAGCGCGATGTGCGGAGACCTCATGCTCAATACTGTAGCAACGATTGGTGGGCGGACTGTGCGGCGGCTTGCTGGTCGATCATCGGTTTTGGCAGCGCATGGCGCTGCCCCACTCACACTGCGAGTGAGGCGCAGCAAAACCTAAAAGTTCAAAGAACAATAAAGTCGGGAGCTCCCGTGCCGAGGTTTTACCTTCACCGGCAGAAGGACTGGTTTAGCGTCGAGCTATCGACGGCCATCCTGCTTAAACGTTGCACGCGGAGCCATGGATGCGTGCGCGGTGGAATCGGCCCTCAGATGGCGAGCACCGATCTCCTCGGCTTAAACATACACCGGGGCGCTGCGAGTGCGCCGGTCCGCTCGCGGCAAATGGTAGCAGGGGAAGGGAATCGAGTTGTGGGTTCGGTGTGAATGCCCCACGGCCTTCGGCCACAACGGGGCATGAAAAAGATTCGAGCGATTTTTGCGGAAGGCTGCTTTTTGGCCATGAATGAACGTGAATCAACATGAATGGATGGGACGAAGGACGAAACGCTTAAACTGTGCTGGTGTTTTTCGAAGGAACAACAACGCGGCGGCGTCCGCTCTTTGGTAAGCTCCTACTACGGACATGGGCCAATCCGACTTTGCCGGACGCCGGGGCGTGTTTCGCAAGCTGCATGAGAGCGGGTGCTTCGTCATTCCGAATCCTTGGGATATCGGGACGGCACGATACCTGCGCCATCTCGGCTTTGCGGCGCTGGCAACGACCAGCTCGGGCTTCGCGTTCTCGCGCGGGTTGCCGGACACGGACTGGGCCGTGCCCCGGGATGCCGTGCTGCGACACATCGCGGAGATCGTGGCCGCGGTGGAGCTGCCCGTCAATGCAGATTTTGAATCGGGTTACGCACACGAGCCCGAGGCCCTTGCCGAAAACGTGAGGCTCTGCGTCGAGACTGGCGTAGCGGGCCTGTCGATTGAGGACGCGACGGGGAACCGCAGCCAGCCGCTGTACGATTTACCGCTGGCGATCGAGCGCATCCGCGCTGCCCGGACGGCGATTGACCAGTCGGGTACGGGCGTGCTTCTCACCGCGCGCGCCGAGTGCTACCTGGTCGGAGTTCCCGACCCGCTCCGGGAATCGATCCGCCGCCTGGAGGCTTATGCGGAAGCCGGCGCGGACGTGCTCTACGCGCCGGGGCCTCGCGAGCGCGAAGACATTAAAACCCTTGTGGCTGCGCTCAAACCCAAGCCGGTGAACATCCTGATGAGCTCGAACGCCGGCCTGGAGGTTTCGCATCTCGCGGAGTTGGGCGTACGACGCATCAGCGTGGGCTCGGCGCTCGCGCGTGCGGCGTGGACCGGCTTCATCGACGCCGCAAAAGTCATCGCGGAAGAGGGCCGCTTCACGGGCTTTGAGGGCTCGATTTCTTTCGCAGAACTCAATGAGTTCTTTCGCGAGGACCGGAAGAAGTAGCTGTCGCGATCGGCGGACCGGTTAGGCGCCAGTGACGCGCGTGCACTTACGAGAACCCGCTTTATGACCAATCGACCAGCCGAATAGTGGAAGAAGGCCCCGTCCTCCCCGCACGCCGAATGGGAATATCGCGCAAGAAACAAGAACGCAATCCGGGTGTATAATGCCACTGACGCCCGGTTCAGAATGTAAATTGCTGTTCACGCCACGAAAGCATAAGCTTGCCGAATGAGCGCTCTTACCATCGCCTTCGATACCATTATCGTTGGAGCGTTAGCTCTTTCCTGGGTAGCCCTCGTCATCCACCTATTTTTTTCCCGCGACAAGAGCGGCATCGAACACCTTCTCGATTGGGTGAAACAGCAAAACCAGCCCGCGGTAGCGGGTGTCCTATTGTTCGCAATAGCCTATTTCCTTGGCTCGGCCGTTTCCCGGATTGCACAGGATTTCTTCGATGACGATGATCTCCACATCCAAGTCGGGAACACTGTGTTTGAAGTAGTAACAGAGGACAGTATTCGCTCGAGTGTCTATTGTGGGATGAGTGATGAGTGGTTCGTAGCGGTCAACCGCTACTTCGGGAATCGAACGCTCCGGCAGGATTGCACACATGACAATAAACCACATCAAGTTCCGACGTGGCTCTTTGTGGTTCAGAGCACCGACGTAAGTGAAAAGGACGTCTCAGATAAGAAGAACGCCCCAGTGAAGGACGCCTCAGCGAGGGACGCATCAGATGCGATGCCCGATATCAAAGAGCGAGTGCTCAATATCTTTGAGTTGCAAGAAACCGCACTCCTGCTGAAGGGGCAAGACGCAACAGAGAGGCTTCGGCAGCTGCACGATCAAATCAATGTGCTTCGGGGCGCCGCTTTTGACGGATTAATCGCATTCTCGCTGTGTTTGTTCGGTTGGTGCGCGACATTCTCGCCCTGGCTGCGAAGCGTGCTGGGGCTCGCGCCCCTTGGGTATCTTCTCGCCGGATCGCTTGCGTTCAAGCATCACCTTGTGGACCGCGCGCTCAGTGATCCGCCCTTCATGGAGTTCACATTGTTTGTCCTGGGTGCGGCCGGTATCGGTGTGTTATGGAAAGGTGCGCAGAACGAGGGAACCTCCCAAGGGACGAAAGGTATGTCCAAGGAGCGGGGCGTGAATAAGAATCTTCGGGCTGGCCTTCTTCTCCTTCTGTTGCTTTTCGTTGCCACGGCTTGTTTGGCGTGGTGGACCACCGAGGTGATCTATGACCAGCAGGTCATTTACTCATATTACGCCCAGAGCCAGAAGGGTCCCAATTAAATACTGGATCGAGTCAATTGCAAGTTACATCTTCGCCGGCGATGCGCTCAAATTGTGCTTGTTCGCGACGTCTGGTTCTAGGAGACCGCTGGCCGGGCACTATTTGTTTCAGCGTCCAAGACTGTTTCCGTCCCGCGGCGCAACCGGCGGCCTTCGCGGCTGAGTACTCTGTTCCACCACATCAATGCTCCGGTGAGGAACAGGAACGGCGGAGCGAGGCCGAGCCCGGCCCACAGGATTCTGGTGCGCAAACCTGCAAAATTACCGAAGTGCAGGGCGAACAACGCGCGAACAATCAGATCGCCGGCGCTGTAGTGAATCTTGGGCCGCGGGCGTTTCCCCATGGTCTTGGGCATCGTATCGGCGACGCGGACGAATGGCGCCGGTGGATTTGCTGCCTTGAACTGTAAGGATGGTTCAGACTTCTGCAAGGTGAGCCGGTAGTAATCGAGCGGCGCAATACGATTGATCATCGCGTCAATCGGAGCCGGGAAGATCAAATAGACTCCGGTAAAGGACCACATAAAGAAGAACGCGAAGGTCCAGAAGCCGACGGCGCTGTGCAACTCCCAGTTCATGCGCTTCCAGTTTGTCCTCGGGTTGATGATTAGACTCCTGCGCCAGTTCTTGATCCCCGGCCACCAAATTACGGCGCCCGTGATCGAGAGCAAAGTAAGAAGGATGGCGGCGACGCCGTTGACTCGCCGGCCCGTCGGACCCGCGAGCAGATTCACATGCAGATCGAGCATCCAGGAGATCATCCGAACGCTGTATGGCACCGACTCTCCCAGGTCTCGACCGGTGTAAGGGTCGAAGATACGATTCTTCTTTTTCGCGCCCCGGTCCAGCGTGATCTCGACTTCCTGACCCGTCTGCCGACCCTGAAATATGTTGCTTACTGTGTAACCAGGGTACGCTCGCTGAGCTGCTGCGGTCAGTTCATCCCTTGTCAACAGAGGGCCCGACCCCGCGACGATTTTTCTCCCGGCCGCCGCATTGATCATATTGCGGAAGAAAAGAGCGCTGCCGCTGACACTGATCGCCACGACGTAGAGGCCCATCGCGATGCCAGTCCATAGGTGAATCTGGAAGATCGCCTTCCGCAGCCAAACGCTTTGCGGGCGTCGCACGAATTGTTCTACGAACGACATTATCTAACTGAGTGCGAGGGCGCGTTTGGGAACCGCGCCCGGGTGAATCGAAGTGCGACTATTTTTTCTCCTGCTTCGAGGCGTCGATAATGGTGTTCAGCGTGGGAATATCCTTCAATTCCGGCGCCGAGCTTTTGAACGTCCGAATGTAGGCATAAATATCCTTCGCCTGTTTGTCGGGCAGCGAGCCTTCGCCGAAATTCGGCATGGAGGTCGAGGGAGTAATGGGCGCCACGTTCGCACGGCCGCGGAGGAACCTGATGAAACCGTCTTCGGTCGCCAGGTTTCCCCAGCGGCCCACGAAAGGCCGCGCTCCGGTCTCGCCGTTGTAACCATGGCAGGCATAGCAGCCGTAGGAAAAATACAGCGGCTTCCCATTGGCCGCATTCCCGGTGACCGGGCTGGTCGGCGCCGGGTTGTTCCCGACGCCCCCGCCACCGCCGCGCCCGCCCTGAGCGTTCAGAGTCGTGACCGGCAGGGCCAGCGCGACGAGCGCCACCACCACAAACCAGTGGCTGTTCGATTGTTTCTTCATGCCGGTATCCTCACCGCGGCTGGGTGATCACGTCGATCAGATAGGGGTCACCGCGTTTCACAGCAGTCACTCCTCGTTTCAGCGCCGCCGACAATTTCGACGGATCGGTAATGGGTCCCTCACCCGCCATGCCGTAGCCCGCCGCCATCTTTGCATAGTCGATGTAGGGATCCCGGAGCGTGCTGCCAATGTAGGCGCGGTCCTCGCCACGCCCGCGCACGCCGGCCATGTACTCCACGAACATGAATTCCTGGTGCCAGGCGCGGTTGTTGTGCATCACGGTAAGCACGGGCAGCTTGTGATGCACGGCCGTCCAGAGAACGCCCGGAGCGTAGTTGAGATCGCCATCGCACTGGATGTTGACGACGATTCGATTGCGGCCCCTGGCAGCGAGCGCCGCACCGACCGACGCCGGCGCGCCGTAACCCATACCACCGGCGCCCTGACCTCCGAGGCAGCTATAGGGCTTATTGTGATCCCACAGTTGCACGTTATGGCCGCCGGAGAAACCGCTGGGAGAGGAAAGGCACCAGTCCTCATTCATGATCAGCGGCCAGAGCTCGGAATACAGCCGGGCCGTGCTGATCGGAACACCATTCCATCCTGCCCGCTTACTTTCGGCCGCCTGCGTGATGGCCGCCACGCGAGCCTCGTGGTTGGCGCGGGCGTGCTTGGCGGCGCGCTCCTGAATCCGCGTCTTCTGATCCGCGGTCAACTGGCGCTTTACTTCTTCGATGATGAGCGGGAGGCTCGCCTCGGCATCGGCCTCGATGGGAGCGGCCGCATTCGCGCCCCCGCCTCGGCCACCTCTGCCGCCACCACCGCCGAGACCGCCGAAGCCGATGTTGCCGGGGTCGCGTGGCGCGGCGATTTTCGCCAGCGCCGGACCGGTGATGGAAGCCTGCGCGCCGGCCGCTTCAAGACCTAGCGTATAGTCGTATGCCGTATCCGCGCCCGGGCCGCACAGGGGATGACGTTGCGGGAAACTCATGGGCCCGTTGGCCGCTGCCGTGCTGGTCGACGCTCCCACCAGTTCGGCGAGTTCTACTGCGCGTTTGACGCCTTCCGGCGTTCGTAAACGCCCCACCGCGATTCTCGGGTTCTGCGCTTCGACCAAACCTTTCGCGATCTCCTTGGCGTGCGCGGCGTCGACGGTCACGAATTGCGGCGGCTTGTACGGCGGCACCGTCGCGCTCCCGGCGTTGTCCTTTTGAAGCTCGGAATCGAGCACCACCAGAGTCGGCGCCATCGGCGGCGTAATGGCTTCGTTGTAGGCGCGCTGAATCGCACGCAGAGCCTCATCGAGGGTCTTGGGCTGGGCGTCCCATTTCGTGAAGCTGCGAACCATCCCGGCCATATCGTGAGCGGTGTGCGCCGCAATGAAGTCCGGGTCGTTGCCGGCGATCATGAGGATCGGCACGCGGTCATGGTAGGCGTTGTAAATGGCCATGGCCCCGTGCTGAATTCCGATCGTGCCGTGCAGCAACGCCACCATGGGCTTGCCTTCGGCTTTCGCGTAACCGTGAGCCATGGTCACCGCCGATTCTTCATGCAGCGCGGTGATGAACTCGGGCATCTGATTCGGCGGATTGCCGTAGTTGATGAACGATTCCTGCAGGCCTTCGAAACTCGAGCCCGGGTTGGCGGCCACGAATTCGATGCCCAGGTCGCGAATGGTCTGGACCATGAGATCGGAGCCAGGCCGTGTGATCGAGCGCACGGCTAACGGAGGCCGGACGTTCCCGGCTTCACGGGCCAGTTGCGCCTGCGTGGGAGCCGGCGCGCCTCCTGCGGGCGCCGCGCCTGTTGCTGTGCTTTGACCCTGAGCTTCCACTAGCGGTGTTGTGGTTACCAGCGCCGCGGCTCCGGCCGCTGCGTTCTTCAGGAAACCGCGACGGCCAACGGAGGTCTTCTGTGATTTCGCCATGATCTCTCCTCTCTGTCCATCCTGCAATGTATCACGGAGCAACGGGAAGCTGTCCGGCTCCATCGCTGAATCCAGACCGCTATTTCGATTTGGACAACTCGTCGTAGAACATGTCCAGACGATCGCCGGTCAGGTTCAGCCTCCAGCCGAGGTCGTCGGTCTTGAGCTGGGCCATGAGCTGATCCTTGGGAGTCCCGTTCTTCACCAGTTCCTTGGCGCGCGAGACTAGCGTATCCACTTTAGTCTTGTAGGTTTCGACGTCGGCCCGTTTCAGAGCGTCTCCGGTACCGGGAATGCAAACATCCCAATCCAGCTTGAGAGTGCTGGCGAGCACCGGGCCCCATTCGACCAGGCTTCCGCCGCCGGGGAAATCCGCGCCGGGCGCTCCGGGCCCGATCACGTCGCTTAAAGCCACCACCTTCAGATCCGGAAAGTACACGACCGAGTCGCCGCCGGTATGCGCGCGGCCGAAGTGATACAAGTCCACTTCCGCGCCGCCCAACTTCAACGTGTACTCCGTACCTTTGTAGGTGATGGTCGGATCCGCGGGCTTGCCGCCCGGCGGGTTGTAGTGTTGCAGTTGGTTCTTGAGTTCTTCGGTGGCGACGATCTGCACGCCTGCGGCCAGGAACTTGGCGTTGTTGCCGGTGTGGTCCTCGTGGTGGTGGGTGTTGATCAGGTACTTGATGGGCTGGTTCGAAACCGCTTTGATCTGGTCCATCAGCGGCTCATAGTTGCCCGGCAGCTTGCCGTCCATGAGGATCAAGCCGTCAGGGGTGACGCGGAGCAGCGAGTTTCCACCAGCGCCCTGAATGAAATACAGACCGGGCTTGACCTGGGAGGTGTGCTGCGTCATGTCCCGGACGCCCTTCCCTTTGCCTTGTTTGTCCTGCGCCTCGAGGGCGGTGACGGTAGCGGTGGCGCCGATGACCAGCGCCAGCGCGGATGTCGTAACGAGCATAGATTTCTGCAACCAGGATTTCTTCAACATGGTTCCTCTCTTGATCGCGGAGCGAATCCTCTTTATCAGGGCGGCGATCTAAGCGCCTGGGTTACCTATATAGGTTAACTATACGCGCTGAATCAACGGCCGAAGCGCACGGATACTTTTCAAATTATCGATTTCCAGCAGCGTCTGGATGAGCTTTGCGCTGGAGGCTGCTCCGATGACCGGCGTCATCAGGTCCCGGCATTTTGCGACCACCTGATCGCGGCTCATCGGATTACCGGGAGTTCCGAGCACCGCCGCGATATCCTCAGCGAGCCGTGTTCCGTCGTTGAGGGTGACGGCGACGAGCGGCGGCCGCGCGCCCGCGCTGCCCGGATCAAGCCGCACCTTCGCGCGCTGGCGGAGAATCGCTGGGTCCTGCATACGGGCTTTGTCGTGCGCCGAGCGGAACGTCGCCGTCTTGTCGATCAACATGACGGCGATCATGTGCTGGATGCACACATCCGGCATTTCCCGGTTGTCCACCACCGACCCCGGCGCCATCCTGACCACGACCTCGCGCACCTGGTCCGCCTCGAAGGGGTGCTTTTTGAGCATGATCTCCAAAGCGTCGAGCGGCCCTTGGATGGGCGATCCGACGGTCCACTTCTTGATGCTGGTCCGCGTGATCTCGTAGCGCTCGCCGAGCTTGTCGGTCAGCGCTGCGGTATCGCCGTGCGGGGCGTTGGCGAGCAGGAAATTGTCGTCGCCGGAGAGGATGTCGTCTACGCCCGTCCAGCCGGACTGCACCAGCAAAGCGGAGGTGACGCCGCTGCGGGCGGGCATGCCGCCGAAGACGAAGCCTTTCTCGATATGGTCGGTATCGCGGTCCCATGCGGCAATGCCGGAGGACTGTTGGGCGGTGTAATCCAGCAGCCAGCGCATTTGCTGCGCGTTCAAACCGGCCGCGCAGCCCGCAGCTGCGGCAGACCCGAAGACTCCTCCGATGCTATGGGTGCTCTTGTGGGTATCGAACACGCCGGGGCGCAGCGTGGTGAGGACGCGCGCGCCGATGTCGTATCCGAGGGTTACCGCGCGCACGAAGTGTCCACCGCTGATGCCGAATTGCTCCCCCGTGGCTAGCGCCGCGGGCACGATGTTGCAGCCGGGGTGCCATCCGCCCGGCCACGAATCGTCGGTCTCATCGGCGTGCGCCAACACGCCGTTGGCGAGGGCTGCCTCGATCGGGCCGCATAGAACGTTCGAGGCGGCCACGGTCGCGATTTTCGAGCCGCCGTAAGCGCGCGCGAACTGGATCGCCGCACGCCCGCCGGGTAACTGGTAACCGGAAATCATCGCCGCGAACGTGTCGAGGATGTGATGCTTGGCTTTTTCGATGACCTCGGCTGGCAGCTCACGGCCCTTGGCATCGCTCATATAGTCGCTGAGCCTGGTCATCGCCGGGCTGGTGAGCTCCGCGGCCCGACCCACCGCCGGCCCCACTGCCGGCAATGACGCCGCTGCCAGGGTCGCGCTGGCCCGCTGCAACAGGGCGCGCCGCGTCACGGTGGCGTCGCGATTCGTTATCGATTTCCTGCCTTTGCCCATTGCTGCCCTCCCCACGCTGTCGATCACGCTCCCGAGGCCCGCCTCTGCTAGCTCAGCGCGCCCTACAGAGTTCGATTGATTCTACATCAGCCACGGTTTTCGGGGCGTAGACCTTGTCTTTCCCGTCTTAACTCTTAACTTCAACCTCTTAACAAGACCGGGGTTCCCGCCGATAATCCTAAGGAGGAGCTATAAGTATGCATGGAGTCGTCCCGGACGGACGGCTGACCCGTGAGGCGGAGCAACTGCCGTCTCAAATGGCCCAGGATGAACAAGCCCGAGCCTTCCTCGCCTCAATTGTTGAGTCCTCGGACGACAGCATCATTGGAACGGACCTGGAAGGCACCATCCTAAGCTGGAACGGTGGGGCCGAGCGTCTCTGGGGTTATTCCGCGGCGGAAGCGATTGGGCGGCACATCACGATGCTGTTTCTGCCGGAACGCCGGGCGGACCATCTCCTATCCCTGGCCAGGATTCAGCACCAGGAACGGGTGGAGCGGTTTGAGTCGGTGCGGGTACGGAAGGACGGCCAGGCGATCGATGTCTCGGTTATCCTGTCGCCGATCCGGGACGACCATGGGCAGCTTCGCGGGGTCTCGGCAATCTATCGCGACATCACCAAGCACAAGCGGGCGGATGCGGAGCTGTTGCAGGCCAAGGAAGCGGCCGAGGCTGCCAGCCGGGCCAAGAGCGAATTCCTGGCCAACATGAGCCATGAAATCCGCACGCCCATGAACGGCATTATGGGGATGTTAGATGTGGCTTTGGACCTGGACCTGGACGCAGAGTTGCGCGACTATCTGGAGACGGCCCGCGGTTCGGCCACCGCGCTGCTCGTGATTCTCAACGATATTCTCGACTTTTCCAAGGTCGAGGCGGGGCGGCTGGAGCTGGAGGAAACTAGCTTGCCGGTCGCGACAATAGTGCATGAGGCCGTTAGCGCAGTCGCGGTACTCGCCGAAACGAAGGGCGTGCATCTGCGTCAGAAGATCGATCCCAGCCTACCGTCGGTCTTGCTGGGCGATCCAACCCGCCTGCGGCAGGTTCTGGTGAACCTGATCAACAACGCCATCAAGTTTACCGAGCGCGGCTCCGTCGAGGTCCGGGCGTCCGTCCAACGCGTGGATGCGAGCGCGGTGGTGGTTGAATTCAGCGTCGCCGATACGGGCATCGGAATGTCAGCGGAGCAGAAGAAAGTGATCTTTGACGCTTTCCGTCAGGCCGACGGCTCGACCACGAGGTGCTACGGCGGCACCGGACTCGGCCTTAGCATTAGCCAGCGGCTGGTATCCCTGATGGGCGGGAACTTGTGCGTGGAAAGCCAGCCAGGCGAGGGCAGCAGGTTCCACTTCACCGCCTGTTTGAGGCGGCCTCCAACTGCATTTCCTCAGAGCTAGAGCCTGACACTCGTCGGTCCGGTCTTTAGACCGGTTTTGGAATTATTGTAGTCCCCACTCTCACGAGTGGGGCTGTAGCGCTAAACATTCCAGCCCCATCCCGTAAGGGCGGGGAGCAAGATGGCGGTCTACACAGATCCCGAAAATGGCCTAGCCTTGGCCTCGGCTGGGGCGCCCACCGGCTGTCGGTAGCCCCGGCCAGCGACGTATTGCCCCGGTTGGAGGAGCACTATCCTCTTTTGCTTAGTAGTTGTCCGACTATTCTGGTACGCGATTCAGTCGACACACTGAGTTGAGTCTGGCAGGTCGCGCCGATACGTGTGACTAGGAGCCCGACGTGTCTCGTACTAGTACTTTCACTCCTTTCGTTTTACGCGCCGCCCGTCGCATCGTCCGTACGGTGATTTTGATCGCGTTGCCGACGGGATCCGTTGGCCAGGGCCAATCCGTCGTTCTGGCGCTTTCCTCGGGCTTGGCGCCCGCTGGAGGCTCGGTAACGTTGAACCTCAGCTTGAGCGGCACCGCCCCCGCCGCGGTCCAATGGACGCTGGGCTACTCGACGGTGGATTTCGGTTCTGCCACGATGGCCTTGGGTCCCGCCGCGACTGCCGCGAACAAACAGATTTCTTGTAACAACAATGCGGGATCGGCCGAGTGCATCCTGTGGGGGCTCAACACAACAACGATTTCGAGCGGTGTGGTCGCCACCGTAACGCTCCCGATCAATCACACCACGGATTCGTCCTCGGCTTTGCAACTGACGGCCGGCGCCGCCGCTGCCGCGACGGGTGCAGTGCTGGCAACTTCCACCACCGGCGCTTCAGTGACGATCCAGCCCGGACTCAGCGGATTCACATGCAGTCCGGTTTCTATCGCGTCGCCGGCAACCTCTTCTTGCACCGCAACGTTAACGGCCGCAGCTCCAGCCGGGGGAGCGGCCATCACTGTGACAGCGAATCCGGCTTCCGCCGTGACGCTATCGACACCGGTGACGGTGGCGCCAGGTTCCCTGAGCATCCCATTCAACGTGACCGCGGACGTGGTGGCGGCCTCTACGCCGGTGATGTTGACGGCTAGTTACCTGGGTGTCAATCAAGGCTTTGGCGTGACCGTAACTCCTCCGGTGACGTCCCAGATCTCTAGCCTCAGCCCCACCTCGGCAACCGTGGGAACCGCAGTGACCATCACCGGAAGCAACTTCGGAAGCGTGCAGGGCGCCAGCTCGGTCACGTTCAACGGAACGGCGGCCACACCTACCAGTTGGAGCGCCACCAGTATCGTCGCGCCGGTGCCGGCAGGAGCTGCCAGCGGCAACGTCATCGTCACCGTGGGCGGAGTGGCCAGTAACGGAGTAGCCTTCAACGTGTTGCTGCCCACACCGCAGCCCTCGGCGGTCTCGGTTTCGCCGAGTAGCGGGAGCGGGGCCAGCCAGACGTTCACCTTCCTGTTCACGGACTCTGAAAACGTCGCCAACATGACGGGGTTGGGAATGTTATTCTCCTCCTCGCCTGCCACCTTCACCAACGCCTGCGACTTGTTCTACGACGGCACCGCGGGGGTCTTGGGACTGCGCTGGGACAACGGGCAGGGGCAGGACTACCGGGCGACGGGCGCGCAGACGGTGCTTCAAAACAGCCAGTGCAGCATCGGTACTTCCACCTTTACGATCACGGGCCTGACCATGACCATCGCGCTGAACATCACGTTTAAGGCTGGGTTCAACGGCGCCGCCAACATCTACATGTATGCGTCCGACTATTCTTATGGGATCAATACCGGATGGGTCCAGCGGGGGACTTTTACGGTGCTGCAAACACCGGCTATCGGCAGCTTGAGCCCGGCTTCCGCCGCGGTGGGAGCGGCAGTGACCATCACCGGAACCAATTTCGGGACGACGCAGGCCAGCAGCACTGTGACGTTCAACGGAACGGCGGCGACGCCCACCAGTTGGAGCGCGACCAGCATCGTCGTGCCGGTGCCGGCCGGAGCCACCGCCGGAAACGTAGTCGTCACGGTGAACGCTGTGGCCAGCAATGGCGTGGCCTTCACGGTGCTGCCTACAGCCGCCATCAGCAGCTTAAGCCCGGCTTCCGCCACGGTGGGAACCGCGGTGACCATCGCCGGAACCAACTTCGGAGCCACGCAAGGCACCAGCACGGTTACATTCAACGGAACGGCGGCCACGCCTACCAGTTGGAGCGCGACCAGTATCGCTGTGCCCGTGCCGGCGGGAGCCGCCAGCGGCAACGTGGTGGTGAAGGCCGGTGGAGTGGCCAGCAACGGTTCAGCGTTCACGGTTCTGCCCACGCCTAACATCTCCAGCCTGAGCCCGGCCTCGGCCGCGGTAGGAACCGCCGTGACCATCACCGGAACTAACTTCGGAAGCACGCAAGCCGCCAGCTCGGTCACGTTCAACGGAACGGCGGCCACACCTACCAGTTGGAGCGCCACCAGTATCGTTGCGCCGGTGCCGGCAGGAGCTGCCAGCGGCAACGTGGTGGTCACCGTAGGTGGAGTGGCCAGCAACGGAGTAGCCTTCAACGTGTCGCTGCCCACACCGCAGCCCTCGGCGGTCTCGGTTTCGCCGAGTAGCGGCAGCGGGGCCAGCCAGACGTTCACCTTCGTGTTCAGCGACGCTCAGAACGTAGCCAACATGACGGGATTGGGAATGCTCTTCTCCTCCTCGCCGGCAACCTTCACCAACGCCTGCGACTTGTTCTACGACGGTACCGCGGGGGTCTTGGGACTGCGCTGGGACAGCGGACAGGGGCAGGACTACCGGGCGACGGGCGCGCAGACGCCGCTCCAAAACAGCCAGTGCAGCATCGGTACGTCGGCCTACACCATTTCCGGCCTGACCATGACCATCGCGCTGAACATCACATTTAAAGGCGGGTTCGACGGCGCCGCCAACATCTACATGTATGCCTCCGACTATTCTTACGGGATCAACACCGGATGGGTCCAGCGGGGGACCTTTACCGTTGGGGCGGCCACGACTCCGGTGGTCAATAGCGTGGCCCCGTCCTCCGGGTCCGGAGCCAGCCAGCGATTCACGATCACGGCGTCCGATGCCGGCGGCGGCAGTGTGGTCGACAACCTGAGCGTCCTGTTTGCTCCCACGCTCAACCTGGTCAACGCCTGTTATTTGGTTTACGATGGCACCGCCAATACCATCTCGCTGGGCTACGAGAATCCCGCCAACGGCTCGACTGCGGTGGCGCCGGGCTCTAACGCGGTTGTCTCTAACAACCAATGCAACCTGCAAGCCTTCGATTCCACGGTGACGTTCGGGCCCACCACGATCACACTCACGCTGGACCTGACATTTAACGGCTCCTTTGCCGGACCTAAGAACATCTATGTCAGCGCGGGCGTGCCTGGATACAGCTCCGGCTGGGTCACCGCTGGAACCTGGACGGTGACAGGAGGAACGCCCACCGCCGACTCAGTCATGCCCTCGTCCGGCTCGGGATCGACGGTGCGGTTGACCTTCGTGGGGTCCGACTCAGTCTCCGAGACCAACATCACCGGTATGACCATGCTGGTCACCGGCGGCTCGACCGCAACCAGCACGTCTAATGCCTGCTACCTGGTTTACGATCGCAACGCCGGGACCATCGGCCTGTACAACGACGCCGGCACGGCCCTGGTGGGCACCAAGGGGATCGGCTATTCGACGCAATTGACGAATAGCCAGTGCGCGGTCGGATATACGTTGATGACGGAGTCCGGCGACTCGGTCCAGTTCCTGTTGGAACTGTTCTTCACTACGCCGGCCTTCGACGGAGCCAAGACGGTCTACTTCCAGACCAACGAAGCCACCGGGAATTCCGGCATGACGCAACGTGGGACCTGGACGGTGCAGTGAGCCGCGGAGCTACTTCTCAGCTTTACCGAGGTTGGAGTCGGAAGCCCCGGCCTCTGCGGTGCGCACCTGCCGCTCCTGCGATCAAAAGAGTGAGAGGGAAAAGAGGTGAGTCGACCGTTCCGGTCGCAAGGCCCCGGGTGACCATCGAATGGGCCCGATCATCCACGTTTGTGTCAGCGTTCGGGCTGGGGTTTTGCCGGCGTGCGTTTGCGCGGGGTCTTGGGCGATGCTTTCGAGGACGTGGCCTTCATGGCGCCAGGCTTCTTCGCAGCGGGCTTCTTGCGTTGCACGCCCAGGGCCCGTTCGAGCATTCCCTCCAGGAGCTTCTTTTCCGGGGGCGTCATCGTGCGGTTAAAGTTGTCCGGACGCCGCGCGAGCACAGCGTCCAGTTCCGACAGCCACTCCAGTGAAGGTCGCGCGGCGTGGCCCTCCATCCGGCGAACCAAGTCTAGGGCCGCGGCGAAATCCGGTACGGAACGGTAACACCTCAACGCCTTGTCCCGGTCTTCCAACTCCAGGTAGATCGCCGCAGCCTTGGCGAACTGGCCGGTTTCTTCGTAACATTCGGCGGCCAGCTTGGGCCTGGCTTCCGGCAAACGTTCCAAAATCGTGAGCGCCTGAGCGTAACGCCGGTTCTTCATCAGAATCTGCACGGAGCGCTGGGCCAGCCGATCCTTGCGGGCCTGAGCGTCGGGCAGACCGAGGGCGTCGAAAAACGGCGGCAGAATTCGCTGCGCGATGAGGGGGTTGTCACCGGCCTCAAGATTGCGGTCGAGGTCATCCAGCCAGGCGTTGGCGCGGGGCGCGATCTCCATGGTGAACCAGCCGGGGAGTTCCTCGCGCGCTTCGGCCACTACTTGAACCGCGGTCGCGATCTTGTTCAGACGCTCCACGCCCTGCCCTTGCTCCGCCGCACCAGTCGCCCGCAGGGCATTCGCCAAAAGCAGCTTGCGGCCGCTTTCCGCGGCTTGGGCCGCTTGCTCGTAGAGATCGGGACGGCCCAACTCCGGCGACAAGCTTTTCTTGCGGAAGGCCAGTTGAAAGCAAACCTCGGCGAGCGTCATGTGGGCCGCTTGGCGCGCCGCCGGGTCTGAGACGGCGGCCATGTCGCCGGGCAGTCCCAGCAGCGCCACGGCCTGGTGGGCGCGCGACCAAGCCAGGTCGGGTTTCACGGGAACCAGCTGGCGGGCATCTTTCTGGCAACGTTGGACGCGCTCCTCGATGTCCAATTCTTCTTCTTCCAGGCACGTCAGCAGGGCTTCCACGGTCACGGGAGGAAGCGCCAATTCCGCGGGAGGACGCAGGAGACGGCTCACTTCATGCACCGTGGCGGCGTCCGGCGCTGTGTCTACCCACAGCAGGCGTTCCGTAGGCCGCGAGAGCGCGACGCGAAGCTGATCGATAGCCAAGCGCTTGGCGAGCGAATCGGCCGCAACTGAAACGCGCGTATCCACGATGCGGCGCAGCAGGGGACCGCCATTGACCACGCAGACGGAATGGAAGTCGAGCCCTTTGGCCTCCGCCGGGGACAGGACGAAGGGCAGTGTTTCCTGGGGCAGGTTGGTCTTGTCGAACGCGATCAATACCAGCCCTTCGCGACGGGATAGATCGAGCAGAAGCGGCGCCAATCCGGTCGATGGAAGAGTCGCGTACAGAATCTGGTCCGGTGAGTCATCGTCGATTTCGGCATAGCCGGTGCCGGAGGGCCGGTCCTGTTTGTGTAGAAAGTCGTAATAATCCCAGGCGCGATTGACCAGATCGGCAATGCGGCGCGGGCTGCGCAGATTCACCGATAGCTTGAACTCCTGGGGTTGACCGAGGGACGTGTGCAGCATGTCGTTCAGCCAGGCCCACTCAAAGTCGGTCGCGCGCACGGTTTGGGCTTCATCTCCGGCGAGTAACAATGGCGCCTGCCGGCCCGCCGTGTTTAAAGAACGCCCCAGAGCCAAAACTACAAAAGCTTCGAGCGGAGTGAGATCCTGTACTTCATCCACCGCAATACAGCCGTAGCTCAAGAACTCCGAGGCCGCCGGTTTTGAAGCGCCCTGCGCGGGCCCGGCGCCGCTTAGGTGGGCGACCGCTTGTGCCGCGCGCCAGGCCAGGGCGAGCTCGGGAAAATAGCGGTCTGCCAAGGGCGCATCCGCACTGCGCTCCAACCGGCGCGCGGCCTCGATCACGGCGTCGGCAGCCGCGCCAAGATAGCGCGAGCGCTGCGCGCGATAAGCTGCCTCGGGAAGGCGCACGCGTTCCGCTTTGGGAAACCTTCCGGACCGCTCCGGCACGGCGGCGCCCACCAGATGGGCGTGCATTTCGTCGTAGAGTGCGTCGATGTCGTTCGACCAGGGGCCCAGCGAGCGCTGGTAGTTGTAAAGGTCTTTCCGGAACTGCGCCCGAGCCTCGCCCGGATCGGCCGCGCTACCCTGCCATCCACTCAACTCCCGCAGGAACGCGGGGAATGTCATGACCGTGAAGGTTCGCGCCTGCGAACAGAAGCGATCGAAATAATCGCGCGCCAGTGCAGCGAGATCCTGCGAGAAGGTCAGGTACAGTGTGCGCTCGGCGTGCGCGGCATCGGCCGCGTGGAGCAGCGCCGTGGTCTTACCCGACCCAGGGTGACCTTTGAGAATTCTGACCACGGCCCGGCTGCGGGCGAACTTCACTTGCGAAGAGGTCCACGGTTCCGGCGCATACTCGCTTCCGCGCAGATCCGGGACGTTCATCGGCAGGTAGTCGTTGTTCAGATTGCCGGGCGCCAGCGGCGCGTGATCGTCGTGGTGACGGATGTCCCGCAAGAAAACGGATTCGGCGTGCGCCTGGTCGAAGGAAGCCTCCGCTTTGACCGGCGCGGCGCCCGCGGGAACCCACCACGCATAAAAATGCGATCCCGAACTGCCGCCCAGCCGGGAACGCCGCCATCCTTTATTGACGCCGCTGGTTCCCTTGTAGTGCAGCCGGGCGATGTCCACCGCCATCTTTTGCATCAGCAGCGCGGTTCGTTTGCCCATTGGCTCCGTGCGACGGGCCGAGAGCTTATCGAGGAATTCCTGGTGGCAGTACAAGACTCGCGCGGGGCGCGCCGTGCGGAACTCGTGGTCGAAGAGAGGGAGCACCAAGCGCAGATTATAGCGTGGCGGGAGGTGCGGTCGGCCGCCGCCACACTTGCCACATTCCCGATCCACAACGTGATTCAGTAAACTGAGCTAATCTCTCCTATGCCGCTGTCAGCAGACCGCAGGAGGTTGGTTATGTCCCATCAGTGCAGTTCTCCCCCGAGTCGATTGACCCGCCGGGACCTGGGCAAGCTTGCGCTCAGCGGCGCCTGGGGAGCGGCATTCCTGAGTTCGCCGCCATCCTGTTCTGCAGTCGTCCGCCCGCAACCTCCGGGAATCAAGCTGGGTTCCACGGCCCCCGCGAACCCTACGGATGACGATTTGCTGTTCTTCAAACAGTTGGGCGTGGATTGCGTTTTCTGCCCCGTAACGCCCGAATTTTATAGCGTCGAAGGCCTCCTGCACATCAAGAAGCGCTACGCGGATGCGGGCCTCACGGTCCATAACCTGCGCAACCTGGCCGTGACCAACAACCAAGTGGACATCGTCCTCAACCGCCCCGACCGTGACAAGAAGATCGAAGCTTTCAAGGTCTGGCTGCGCATGTTGGGCCAGGCCGGTTTCCATTACACTCTGTCGAACTTCAATTTGGCCCAGATCGTGACCAGCGGCTTTACGGAAACCCGGGGATCCCGGACACGGGACTTTGACCTGAGCGGTTCCCAGCTTGGAATCCCTGCGGATGTTTCGGGCGGAATCGCCGTCATGGGATCGGCCAAATCGCTATCTTTCGGGCGCGAGTACAGCCCGGATGAGATTTGGGCGAACTACACGTACTTCATCAGGCAAGTCGCGCCGGTCGCTGAAGAGGCGGGAATCGTGATTGGATTCCATCCGGACGATCCGCCGGTTCCATCCCTTTTCGGAGTGCCGCGAATCCTCTCGACCTTTAGCGATTGCAAGAAAGCGCTGAAGATTGCAAACAGCCCGAATGTGGGAATTTGCCTGTGCTGCGGCACCTGGGCCGAAGGCGGCGCGGCCATGGGTATCGATCCGGCCGGCGCGATTCGCTATTTTGGCGCGCGGAAACAGATTTATGAAATCCACTTCCGGAATGTCAGCTCTCCGCTACCCCATTTCCAGGAGACTTACGTGGACAACGGCTACTACGACATGTTCAAGGCTATGAAGGCGTTGGTGGACGTCAAGTACGACGGCATTGTTCACCTGGACCATGCGGTGCCGATGGTCGGTGGAAGCCGCACGTATGAAGCCTTTGCGATGGGTTACATGCGAGCGATGCGGCAGCGCGCACAAACCGAGTAGAGTTCGAAACCCGGCCAAGAGCAAAGTCCGTCCGGCGTGGCGCCGGGTTTTATTTGGGCCCCTACTTATCGGCTTGGTAAACCGTCTTGCCGCCCACCATCGTCATCCGCACCCGTGCCGCCCCGATGCTCTGCGGCTGCGCCGCAAAGATATCCTGCGACAGCACGACCAAGTCGGCTTCTTTGCCCTTTTCGAGGGTGCCGATCTTGTCTTCCGAGAAGCGCTCATAAGCCCCTCCGCGGGTGTAAGCCATCACCGCTTGCTCCACGGTGATGCGCTGCTCCGGCGTCACGTACTTGACCTCGGCACCGGTGCTCGGTTTTGTGAAGAGCACGCGCAGCGCCCGCGTCACGCTCTGCTGGATGCTCTCCAGCGGATCGGGCGGCCAGGAACATGGCCAGTCGCTGCCAAACGCCAGGTTCGTCCCGTTGTCTTCGAAGCTCCGGTAAGAATTCGTCCCGCCGCCCGGCCCATCGGCAAAACAACAAAAGGCCGGCTGCATGCTCACGGAAACCCCCAGTTTCGGGAACCGCGCCACGTCGGTCGCGGCAATGTTGATGCCGTGCTCGATGCGGAACCGCCGGTCGCGCGAACCGTTCGTCTTCTCGACGGCTTCATACGCATCCAGCGCCATCTTCGCCGGACCCGCGCCGATCGCATGCGTCATGATCTGATATCCCCGCTTGTCCAGCTCCGAATAGATCGATTGCAATTCAGCCGGCTCGTACATCGGCGGCCCGCCCGCGCCATCCGCAAAGAACTTCACCAGGTTCGCCGACACCCAGTCGTCGTGATAGGCCGTCCGCGCCTGGTCCAGCTGCGCTAGAAACTCCGGCGTCAGCTTGTGCTTCACCGCCACCGATCCGAAGGCCGTCTTCGTTCGCACCGTCAGTTGATGCTGGTCGCGCATCGCGGCGTAAATCTGAATCTCCTCGAGACTCCCGGTCGCATTCGTCACGCTCGTGATACCGTAGCGGTTCAGATAGAGCGCGGCTTCGCGCATCCACTGCACCTTCTCCGCCGTCGGCTGCGGCGGAAGAGCCCGTTCAATCAGCTGCATCGACGATTCGCGGAACACGCCCGTCGGCCTTCGGTTCGCATCCCGCACAATGAACTTCTCGATGTCGGGATCGGTCACCGGCGCGGTTGTGATCTTCGCCATCTCGATGGCCTTCTGATTCACCCAGTACGTGTGTTCAGTCGCCGCGTGGATCACCACGGGGCGGTCCGGCGACGCTGCATCGAGTAAATCGTGGGTCACGTCGTTGGCGAACACCGCTCGCCCGAACAGCACTCTGTCTTTCGGATGACTCGCGGCGTACTCCTTCACCTTGGCCGCGAAGGCGCTGGCTTCTGCTTTGGGATCGACCCACAACTCCGGCGTCGCTAGATTGAATCCGTGCAGCGCCAGCGCGCCGAACCACATGTGCGTGTGGCTGTCCACGATGCCGGGGATGACGGTCCGGCCCTCGAGATCGATGACCTTCGTCTTCCCGCCCTTCAGCTTCAGGACTTCCGCATCCGAACCCACCACGTCAATGCGGCTGCCGGTGATGGCAACCGCCTGAGCCCACTTCTGCCGGGCGTTGCCAGTGAAGATGTGCCCGCGAACCAGAATCGTATCGCTGGCGCAGAACGCCGGCAGGCCGAGGACGGCGGCAAGAAGGAACGTTCTCATGACCGCCAATTATCCGTAATTTAGCAGCGCAGTGCCATCGCCAGTTCGTGAGCAACAGAATCCCCACGCTCACGCCACGGGGTGATAGCCCCGCCCGTGAGGGCGGGGATTCCGCTACTTCAACGGCGAGTAATCGGTTGCGCTCATGAAAGTGACTTTGGCGTTCAGAGGCACGAAGTACTTCAAGCGGAGCTTGGTCCATTCAGGATCGGCATTGAACCCGGCCCACCCTGCCTCCCTGGCGGCGCGGTCCTTGTACGACAGCAGATAGACCAGCGTGTTGGGATCGTCGAGGTTCTGCCATACGGCCATAACGTCCACGCCGTTTTTCCTGAACACTTCAACCTCTCCTTCGCGAAACCGTTTATGCAGGTCGTCGATGCCGCCCTTGAACTGGCCCACACCATCGCGGCTTGGATCTACCGTGTACATTCGCAATTCGAAGCAGCGGGAATCCTTGGCCGTGTTCTTGCCCAGGTCGCCCTGGATGTTCGGACCGCAAGGCGCGGTCGAAGTCGCCTGTTTCTTGCCCTTCCCGCCTCCTTTGGCCGCGGCCGCGTCGGCAGCCTGAGGCGCGGCTTGGACGCTTTGAATCATACCGACCCGGAGGCCCAAACACGTGAGGGCGGCGCCGAGCACCATTCCCGAAAAACCGGCCAAAACAAGTCTTTTCCTCATAAGGTCTCCTTAGCGACTGTTTGAATAGCAGCTTGGATATACTACCAAAGAAACTTTCCCAGCAACAGCACTCGGCCTTCTGGGTAGTGGTCAAGTTTTCAAACTTGACCACTACCGCCTTCTGGTGTCGCGGCCAGGTGGAAAGAACAATGGGCGCGAGCGGCCGCTGGGTGCGCAGTTACTACAGCGGGTGAAGTCGGACGGCGATGGCGTGGTGGTGCATCGGCTGCGGGGCGGACCTCCAATCGAGGATCGAGGCGCAGATCCAAGCCCGATCCAGATTTTGAAGCAGCCGGATGGGCGCGACTTCGGGCTGACGAGCAACTGGCCAAGCGGTACGAGAATCCGGTGGGCAAGGAATCTTTGCGGGGATGGATGACGCAGAGGTGGCGAACGCGGTTCCTTTTGCTACGCGGTCCAGATCTCGCCCAGCGCGCGCTGAAAATTTCCGCCTAGAATCAATTCGATGTCACGCCTGCCGTAATTCCGGCGGATTAGCCCCTCCGTCACATCGAAAATCTTTTTGGGGTAATGGACTCCATCCACGTAGGTCTTCTTTTCGGGCGGCCGGCCGTCGCGTCCCTCCAGATCGACATCGGTTCCGATGCCGACATGCTCCACACCAACCAGTCCAACAATGTGGCCGATGTGGTCCATAACATCGTCGATGGTGGCAGCTCCTTGAGACCGGCAGAACAAGCGGATCATGGTCACTCCCATGACGCCGCCCTTGGCGGCCACTCTCTTGATGGCTTCATCGGTCTTGCATCGGGCGATGTTCCGGACCAACGCCCGGCAGTTCGAGTGGGTGACCAACACCGGCTTCTGCGAGGCCGCGACCGCGTCCAGCGTGGTGCGATCGGCGCAGTGTGAGACGTCGATGGCCATGCCCACCTGATTCATTCGCTGCACAATCTGCGCGCCGTATTCCGTCAAACCGCCGTCTCGCGGACTGGACGATCCGCCCCCGAGCCGATTCGGATCGTAGGTGAGCTGCGAAACCCGCTGGCCCATTTGATAAAAGAGGTCTACGTCGTCGACGGACCGGAAGTGCGACGAGTTCTGCTGCCCAATCAAGATTCCAATTCGTCCGGAGGCCTTGGCGCGTTCCAGGTCGGGAGGGCCGTCGATTCGCAGGAACTGGTGCGGCTTGGCCGCGAGGAACAGATTCCATCGGGTGATGTCGGTGAGGGATTCGGCGTGGATATCTCCTTCGATAAATCCCACCGCGGGATGGAAAACCGTGATGCCCGAATCCTTCAACTTCTGGAACTCGGAGTCTTGGAATCCTTCCGGGCGGTCCCGCCACGCGGACATTTTCCTATAGTCCAGCGTGACCAAGCCTAACATGTCGATCACCGTGGAGCTGCGAACCAGGTCCACCGTGCGCGTGGAGTATTCGTTCAAGCTTCCGGCGAAAAGACGGAACCGGCCACGGTTGACCATCGGGGGGCCGACGACCAAGGCCAGATTGGACAAGAGGGTACGACGGGACAGCACAGTTTAGAAAGGGCCAGGATACCACACCCGGCCGGCCCGATTTCAAGCTAAGCGGTCGCGGAACCAGTCGCGCCTGTGCATGGTGAAAACGGATATTGTAGTCGCGAGCAAAAGCCGCAAACGTGCGCGCAGGGTGTCCAGTGATGTCCGGGACGACGGAACTGATGTTCCAGGCTTCCCCGCGGCGGCAGAGAGGGCATCGTCTTCCATGAGTCCGTCTGCCTGCCACGCGCGGCGCGCGCTATCTGAACTAGACCAAGTTGCAGGGCTTCGGCACGCCCGCTCGGACGAGTTCGTCACGAGGAAGGCTCGATAGGCGCCCCGCGGATGGAGGCCGGATTGTTGAAGTCGCCGCCACGTGCTCGACGCCTGGAATCGCGTCATCCGCACGACTGAGCGGCCGCCGGACCTCGCTTTAAATTTCCAGATAAGGGGGTATTTACTTGACTCAGGTGGCCCCAACCTGTAGCATGGCCGGCTGTGGAGGAGTATCCCCGGAGTCTGGCCGATTTCGAGGCTCGGTTCGACACCGAGCAAGCGTGTCGGGACTACCTGTACCGGCTGCGA
>DATNJC010000230.1:0-69260 GCA_035604115.1 Bryobacteraceae bacterium
CTAACTCTTCCAGGCTCTCTTCCCCCTGCGGATGCGCCTCCAACAACTTCCGTCGTAGATCGTCAGAATAGGCCTTCGCCATCTCTTGCTTGCAGCCGGATCGCCAGAGCTGGTCTATATTATCTCAGAAAATGGTCTAGAATGCGCGCGGGATGGATGCCATCACTTGGCTAGTCGTCACCTGTAAACCAAGCCGAGTCAACCGGCAAGCGCCCGGTAAAGGGTGGCCCGGTTGACATTCAGAAGCGCCGCCGTTCTCGCGGCGCTCTCCTTCATCGATCAGTTTACGGGCGGGGGCAATTTGCTGCGCCGTCAATTTCGGCTTCCTTCCTAATTTCACACCCTCGCTTTTTGGCGGCCTTGACTCCGGCGGCGGAATCGTTCGGCGGGGAAACGGGGGGCAGAGGACAGCGCAACATAAGGACGTTCTGTCGCGTGACTAGGGCCCGACTCTCCTGTTTTTACTAGACGACAAAGTATCGTCTGCACGCCAGCGAGTCCACCCGGCCGCCCAACGCCATCCCCGAGATCCCACCCGCCCGAACAGCCATCCCGCCATACACCCATGTGCGAGTCACATCCCGCCAAATCCCCCGGTACTCCCTTAAAATCAACAACCCACCCTCCGCGCGACCCAGTCATCCCGCAATCCCCATGCGAACCTCCAAACGAGGTGAACCGCATGTCAGTCAAACAACCGTCCGAAAAGCAAAACGCCGCCAGCCGCATCAACGGCGCAAAATCCAAGGGCCCGGTCTCCGTCGACGGCCGCGCCCGTTCCTCCCGCAACGCCCTCCGTCACGGACTGTCCTCGGCAGTAGTGGTGCTACCCCACGAAGACCGCGCCCAATTCGAACAACTCCGCGAGTCTTATATGGAGTCCTTCCAACCCGCCGACCAACCCCAGCACGACCTGGTAGAAACCATGGCCGCCGCCCGCTGGCGTCTGAACCGCCTCCAGGAAATCGAGGCCAATCTGTTCGAAAAAGAAATGGTCCTCCGCGCCTCCGAAATGGCGAAGGAACTCAAAGAAATGACCGAGGGGGAAAAGCTAGCCTGGGTCTTCGACCGCATGGCCAACCACAGCAAATCCCTGGCGATGCAGATCCGCTACGAAGGCCAGCTAAACCGCACCTACGAGCGCGCCTTCAAGCAGTTACAGCAACTCCAGAAGCCGGTGGCGCAGGCTTCCGCCGGTGAATCGGCAGAAATACAAAACGAACCCGAGCCCACAGCGCCAACCGCACCGCCGGACCCTCAGCCACTCCCAAATCCGGTCCCACCGAGCCCCCAGAGCCCGAAAGAAAACCCCAATGGCACAATTCCAGTCCAAAACCCAACCCCAGCCGAGCCCGATCCCGGCAACAGACTGTAGTAAACTGATCCGACGAGGGCGAAGAGTTAAGGCGTGAACGTCATCCTCAGGACATCCCTGTTCGCGGCAGCACTCGCGCGCGCCCTCTGCGCCCAAAATCCCGACACGGTGCAGCTCCACACGCTCCCCGTGCAAGGCAACGTGTACATGATCACCGGAGCCGGCCTGAACATCGCCGCGCAAATCGGCAAGGACGGAGTCCTGCTGGTCGACACCATGCCCCCCGCGCGCGTCCCCAACATCGTGGCCGAGCTCCGCAAGCTAACCGACCAACCCATCCGCTACGTAGTCGACACCAGCCTGACCCCGGACCACGTAAGCGGCAACGACGCGCTAATCCCCTTCGGCGCCACCGGAGCAACGCAAGTAGCCGGCGGAGGCCCCACCATCATCGCCCACGAAAACGTCCTGAACCGCATGACCACGCCGGTCAAGAGCGCTCAGACCCCGCCCCCGCAGCGCGGCCTGCCCAACGACGAATATTTCACGCCCACCAAGGACCTGTACTTCAACGGAGAGCCCGTAGTAGTGATCCACGAACCCGCCGCGCACACCGACGGCGACAGCATAGTGCTATTCCGCCGCTCGGACGTAATCGCCGCCGGCGACATCTTCACGCCCGACCGCTACCCCGAGATCGACCTAGCCCACGGAGGCAGCGTAAAAGGTTTGCTAGACGCACTGAATCACCTGCTGCACCTCACGGTCCCCGAGCGCCTGCAAGACGGAGGCACAAGAGTAATCCCCGGCCACGGCCGCCTATGCAACGAAGCCGACGTAGTCGAATACCGCGACATGGTGACGATAGTCCGCGACCGCATCCAAGCGAGCCTCAAGAAAGGCATGACCCTCCAGCAAGTCAAGGCGTCCAAACCCACGCTAGACTACGACAATCAATACGGCCCAGGCGACGCCTTCATCGAGACCGTCTACAAAAGCCTAGGAGACAAGTAGCCATGCGCACAACCCCGTGGAGCAGGCTTCAGCCTGCAACGGAGGCTTCAGCCTCCGTCCGGATGTGTCTCCAGATTTGCCTAGTGATGCTCCTGCAAGCGCCCGCGTTCGCCCAGCCCCCAGGTCCCCCCCAACCCCCGCGCTCCCCCCGAGCCGCCGCCCCCGTCGATCTAACCGGCTACTGGGTCTCGGTAGTCAGCGAAGACTGGCGCTGGCGCATGGTAACCCCGCTAAAAGGCGATTTCGCCGGCGTCCCAGTAAACGCCGCCGCCCGCAAGGTAGGCGAGTCCTGGAACCCAGCCCAAGACGAAGCCGCCGGCGAGCAGTGCAAATCCTACGGCGCACCCGCCATCATGCGAGTCCCCGGCCGCGTCCACATCACCTGGCAGGACGACAGCACCCTGAAGCTCGAAACCGACTCCGGCCAGCAGACCCGCCTATTGGATTTCAACGGCGCGTCCAAAGAGATCCAAGCGATCCCCAGTTGGCAGGGCTTCTCGACCGCCAACTGGGAGCGCCCACCCAACGGCGTCGAGGTTCCCGACAACTTCCCCGTCTTCTCCACCCGCACCGGCACGCGAGGCCGCTCGCTAGAAGTAGTGACCACCCATCTGCGCCCCGGCTACCTCCGCAAAAACGGAGTCCCCTACAGCGCCCAAACCATACTCAACGAATACTTCGACTATCACAAAGAATCCAACGGCGACGAGTGGTTCACCGTAACCACCATCGTCAAAGACCCCGTGTATCTAACCGGCCCCTACATCACCAGCACAGATTTCAAGAAGGAGCGAGACGGCTCGAAATGGGACCCGACACCCTGCACAGCCCGATGAACAACCCGATGACCCCACGCGATCCACTACTCTTGAAGCCCGCACAATCCCTTGTGGGGCAGGTTGTAAACCTGCGGCGGGTTGGCAACCCGCCTGCCGAAGCCGGTAAAACGCCGCCCAGCGCCGGTGATCAACCGGCGCGCAGGACGTCATCCTGCCCCACGTCATCCTGCCCCACGTCATCCTGCCCCACATCCTCGCTGCGGCGTCACGGTTCCCTGGCAGCCTCCATAGCCGCCGCGTTTCTCGCCCTACCCGCCTTCGCCCAAATCGACCTAACCGGCGAATGGGCCCCCGCCTATCACGAAGACGCCCCCGAACGCCTCCCCGGCCCCGAGCTAGGCGACTACATGGGCATCCCCCTAAACGCCGCCGCCCGCCTCCGCGCCGACAGCTACGACGCCGACCGCATCTCAGTGGTCAACGAATACCAATGCCGCCCGCACTCCTCCGATTACGGCATGCGCGGCCTAGGCAACCTGCGCGTGTGGCGCGAAATCAATCCCAAGAATCAGGAAGTCGTAGCGTTCCACACCTACATGCCCGCCTGGGGCAGCGAGCGCACCATCTGGATGGACAACCGCCCCCACCCGCCCGACTACGCCGAGCACACCTTCCAAGGTTTCTCGACCGGCGTGTGGGAAGGCAACATGCTGACCATCACCACTACACATCTCAAGGCCAATTACTACCGCCGCAACGGCGTAGCGAGCAGCGACAAGCGCACAGTAACCGAACACTGGACCCGCCACGGCGACTTCCTAACGGTGATCGTGGTCGAAAACGATCCAGTGATGCTGACCGAGCCATGGGTCCGCAGCGAGAACTGGTACCTCGACCCCGGCCAGAAGCTCTCCTCGTTCCAGTGCGAATACCAACCCGAAGTCCCCGCGCCGGTAGGCACCGTTCCGCACCACCTACCCGGCACGAATCCATTTCTCACGGAAGTAGCCGACTGGTACGGCCTCCCCCGCGAAGCCACCAGAGGCGGCGCCGAAACCATGTACCCCGAATTTCGCAAGAAGATGAGCAAGCCCGCAGTCGAGCCCCCCGCGCACTGCGAGCGCTTCTGCGTCTGCACGACGCTAGTCGACTGCCAACTGCACGGCCGGTAGAGGATTCCCCATGCCTCAACAAACCGTCGACGTCTCGGAAATCATCGAGCGTCAGAAGCTCAGCGGGTTCTTGATCGGCCTGGTGCTGGTCTCCTGGCTCATCACCTTCTTCGACGGCTTCGACACCAACCTGATCAGCTTCGCCTCGCCGTACCTCGCGACCGCGTATCACCTGAGCCGCATCGAGCTCGGCCACATTTTCGCGATGGGTCTAATGGGCACGCTCATCGGCGGATTCGTGTTCGGCTACATCGGCGACCGCATCGGCCGCCGCCCCGCCGTGATCCTGGCCACGGCCGCGTTCGGCGTGCTGACCATGTGCTTCGCCTTCGCCAACGGCTACTGGCCCTTCTTCTTGCTGCGCCTGATCGCCGGCATTCCGCTCGGAGGCATGTTGCCGCTGGCGTGGTCGCTCAACATGGAGTACGTTCCCAAGCGCTACCGCACCACCATCGTGACCATCATCATGATGGGCTTCTCGCTCGGCACCGGGTTCGCCGGGCCCATCGCGGTGTGGCTGATTCCGAAGCTGGGATGGCAGGCGGTGTTCGTGCTAGGCGGCGCGGTGGCGCTGGCCTGCGCGGGGATTCTGTTCTTCCTGCTGCCCGAATCGATTCGCTTCCTGGCGAGCAAGCAGCGCTCGCCCCAACGCATCGCCAGCGTGCTCGCGAAGATCGCGCCGGGTGAACAGTTCAGCGCCGGCGCGCAGTACATCGCCGGCGACGAACCGACCATCCGCAAGGACTTCAAACCCTCCATGCTGTTCCAAGGCGAGCTGCTCAAGATCACGCCGCTGATCTGGCTGGCCTACATCGCCAGCTCCTTCGCCGTCTACTTCCTGGTGAATTGGACCCCACTGGTCTTCGAAGCCCTGCAATTCACCCGCTCCGAGGCCGCCACCGCCGCATCGCTCACGTCCATCATGGGCGCGTTCGGAGGACTCACCCTCATGCGCTTCACCGACCGCCATGGCGCCAACGCCATCACCATCATGCCGGTGATCACGATGGCGCTGTTGTTCACCGCGACCTTCGCCGGCCTCCCTCACAAGAGTTTTCAAGTGCTGAACGCGTGCATCGGCTTCTTCCTCATCGGAGGACACTTCGGAGTGCTCAGCGTGTGCGGCGTCTTTTACCCCAGCGCGTTTCGAGGCAACGGGACCGGATGGGCCAGCAGCATGTCCAAGATCGGCTCGGTCGCTGGACCGCTGGTCGGCGGCTACGTGCTCTCCACGCACTTGCCCGTGCGCTACGTGTTCGCGGTTTTGGCGATCTGCCCCGCCATCTTCGCGACGTGCATCTTTGCGGTGGGGCGGATTCATAGCCGCATGCTGGGGCGAGAGGCGCTGGTGGAACTAGAGGAAGCCAGACTTGCTTCGTAGCAACCGAGTCAACAATCCCATGCGGCGGGCGCAATGGCTGGCGCTCGGCCTCTCCGACGAGGACATGCAGAAGCCCAAGATCGCCGTCGTCAACTCCTCGTCCGAACTGGCGATCTGCTTCAGCCACCTCGATGGCATAGCCGCCGTGGTCAAGCAAGCCGTGCGCGAGGCCGGCGGCCTACCTTTCGAGATCCGCACCACCGCGCCCAGCGACTTCATCATCAATTCCGGACGCGGCGGCAACTACATTCTGCCCAGCCGCGACCTGCTCACCAACGACATCGAAGTCACGGTGGAAGGCGCGCAGCTCGACGGCATGATCTGCCTGGCCTCCTGCGACAAAACGCTGCCCGGGCAGGTGATGGCCGCGGCGCGCTTGAACATTCCCACCATCATCGTAATCTGCGGGTATCAGCAGAGCGGGGAAGTGCGCGGCGCGCATTGCGATATCGAGGACGTGTTCGTGGCCTCGGCCGCCGCCGCCATGGGACGCATTTCGCAAGACGAACTCCGCGAAATGAGCGCCAACGCGATCCGCAGTCCCGGCGTCTGTTCGGGTCTGGGCACGGCGAACACCATGCATTCGGTGTGCGAAGCGCTGGGCATGTGTCTGCCCGGCGCGGCTCCTGTGCGCGCGAACAGCGAGAAGATGTTCGACTACGCCCGCCGCTCCGGCGCGCGCATCGTTGAAATGGTCAACGAAGACCTGCGCCCGCGCGCCATCCTGACGCCGGCCGCGTTCGCCAACGCCGTGTCGATGGTGCTGGCGATCAGCGGATCCATCAACGCCATCAAGCACCTTCAAGCCATCGCCATCGAAGGCCAGGTGGACGTGGACATCTACAAGCTCTTCGACGAGATCGGCCGCCAGATCCCGGTGCTGTGCGCCATCCGCCCCAACGGCGACCATCCTATCGAAGCGTTCGAAGACGCCGGCGGCGCACGCGCCGTGATGAAGCGCCTCGAACCGCTTCTCCCGACCTGGGCGCTGACCGTAACCGGCCGCACGCTGGCGGAGAATCTGGCCGGCGTGACGGTCGCCGATCCCGAAGTCATCCGCCCGCTCGACAATCCGTATTCGCGCGAACCGGCCATCGTGCTGCTGCGCGGCTCGCTCGCGCCCGGATGCGGCGTCGTGAAGATCGGATTGCGCGGCGAAGGCCGTCCTACCCAATTCCGCGGTCCCGCGAAAGTGTTCGAGGACCGCGGGCCCGCCCTCGAAGCCATCCGCACGGGCCGCATTCAAGCCGGCGACGTCCTGGTGCTGCGCGGCGACGGAGTCAAAAGCGGGCCCGGCATGGGCGGCGCGGCCAACATGGCCGTGTTCGCGCTCGACGGCGTCGGTCTCGCGCTCAAGGTGGCGGTGGTTACCGACGGCCAGATGTCCGGGCTCGCCAACAAAGGGCTAGTCGTCGCCGAAATCGAACCGGAGGCTGGCGTGCCCGGCCCGCTCGCCGTCATCCGCGACGGCGACATCGTGTCGATCGACTTGGCTCTACGCCGGATCGATTTGGAAGTCCCTGCGGCTGAGCTCACAGCGCGCATCCAGCAAACTCCGCCCTTGCAGAAACCCGACGGCCGCGGCTGGCTGTCGATCTACCGCCGCACGGCGCTATCGCTCGACCAAGGCGCGTCACTCGCCCCCGCACCCGCTCCAGTGAAAACGGTACTTTAGAAACTGTGCCGGTCGACAAACTCCTGGGAGGCGTCTCCCGATTCCAAAAGCACATTTATCCCCAGCATCAGGACCTGTTTGAGAAACTGGCGCTAGGCCAGCGGCCCGAAGCGTTGTTCATCACCTGCGCGGATTCCCGCATCGACCCTTGCCTGCTGACGCAAACCAAACCCGGCGAGCTGTTCATCTGCCGCGTGATCGGCAACATCGTGCCACCGTACCCCGACGCGATCGGCGGCGTGTCGGCCACCATCGAATACGCGGTGGGCGTGCTGCGGGTGCCGGAGGTGATCGTTTGCGGCCACACCGATTGCGGCGTCATGCGCGGCGCGCTGAATCCCGAGCCGCTGGCGGCGTTCGCCAACGTGGCGGCTTGGCTGCGCTATGCCAACGTGGAACACCGCGAGTCCGCGCCGAGCGCCGAAGCGCTGCTGGCGCTGACGGAACGGAATGTGGTCGCACAACTGGAGAACCTGCGCTCGCACCCCGCAGTCGCGGCGCGGCTGGAAGCAGGCGATCTGGCGCTGCATGGGTGGGTCTATCACATCGGTCCGGGCACAGTGACGGTCTTTGAGGAGCAGACGCGGAAGTTCGAGACGCCGGCTTCCGGCTGATGTGGAACTCAGGGTTTACTGTGAACGCCGCTCTTTGAACTCATGTTCGGTCCCCAGGCTCGAATGTCGGACGAAAAACTGTTGGAGTCGCAGTCCGGGTGGACTTCGAAGCCTTGGGAGTCAAAATAGGTTCTTCCTCTGGTCACCTTGCCTTTGGCGCTCACTGTGAAGCACCAGTAGATCTCGGTTTGAAAACCGAACACCTTGACTTCGAAGGCATCGCTGATTGCGTCCAGTAGATTCTGGCCGCTGCCCGCGTCGCAGGCGTAAAGAGTAATGCTCCCGTCTTCGGTGAACCGGTCTTTCACGGCCTTGATCTTGCTTAAGTTGGCCTTGATGGTGTCCTCGAAGATCAGACTATCCTGGGCGAAGTGGATATTATCACCCACGATCCTTCCTGCGAGCGCGAAGACGGAGCGGTTGGCGTGGCCGATCAAGCCCAGCGCGGCGATCGACCCCGGCTTCTCTTTCCCGATGATCTCGACCACCTGCGCGAGGGTCAGCGCTTCGCCGGAGGACCCTCCGGACATCGCGGCCGTCGCCCGAAAATCGTCGATCGACGGAAACCATTGCTTGGCGTCGGAAGCTGCGAGTTCGTCTTTCGCGTTCCTGAACTGGTTGGGGTAGCCTTTGGCAAGGATCAGCATTCTGTCTCCTCAGACGGGCTTCGCAATCCTGGCCGCCCCAATGGTTTGCGCGGAGGTTGCGGGAGAATTGGCGCCAAACCCGTCTGTTCATTGAAGTATACTTCGCCACGCCGAAGCCACGATTCCGGTTGAGTAAGGGATGTGCATCCATCCATTCGGGCCATATTCGATGCCGGTATCGGGCATGGTAACCTGAGGCGGCATGAACACAGCGCGCAAGGTCAGGCTGGAGGCGCTGCGGATTTTATCGAGAAGGCGCAACGAGCCATCGGCGCAGGCGCCGACTTCCAGTCCGCTCGTGCCGCCCTGAAGCTCGGTCCGGCGTCGCAGGCCTGCGCGCGGCTGCGCGAACTGCGGGGCAAGGTTCACTTCGAGCGCGCGTTTGCGGAGCTTAAGGCCGACCGCTAGTCGCGGATGGTTTGCTAGTTTTCACCCCGGCCTCATTTCGCGCCGATATGATCATATAGGTCGGAGGATGCATGACCCAACTTCGCGGCATGGCGCTGCTTTCTTCGCCGGGGGATAACAAGGGGACGGCGTTCACGCTGGAGGAACGGGACCGCCTGGGATTGAACGGGTTGCTGCCCCCGCATGTCGAGACGCTGGACGAGCAGGTCGACCGGGCTTACGAAGCTTACCAGCACAAGGACGACGACCTCGAGCGGCACATTTACTTGCGGCAGCTACAGGACACAAACGACGTCCTTTTCTATCGCCTGCTGCTGGACCACATTGAGGAGATGACGCCCATCGTCTATACTCCGGTGGTCGCGCAGGCGTGCCAGCAGTTCAGCCACATTTACCGGCGGCCTCGGGGGTTGTTCATCTCGTACCCGCTGCGGGACCGCATTCCGGAGTTGTTGCGGAACCGGCCGCACGCCGAGGTGGACGTGATCGTGGTCACCGACGGGGAGCGGATTCTGGGGATCGGCGACCAAGGGGTCGGCGGGCTGGGGATTCCGATTGGGAAGCTGGCTCTGTACACGCTGATCGGAGGGATTCACCCGGCTCGCACGCTGCCCATTGTGCTGGATGTGGGGACCAACAATCCGGAACGGCTGCGCGATCCGCATTATTTGGGCTGGCGGCATGAGCGGATCTGCGGGCAGGAATACCTGGACTTTATCGATCTGTTTGTTCAAGCGGTGAGGCAGGAATTGCCGGCTACGTGCTTGCAGTGGGAGGATTTCTCGTCGCCGCATGCGCGCCCGATTCTGGATCGTTACCGGGATCAGTTGCTCACCTTTAATGATGATATTCAGGGGACGGCGGCGGTGGTCATTGGAGCGCTGGTGGGCGCGGCTCAGGTGACCGGGACGCCGTTGCGGGAACAGCAGATCGTGTTCTTGGGCGCGGGGTCGGCGGCGATTGGCGTGGCGGATTACTTGAGATCGGCGATGGTGGCGGAGGGCTTGAGCGAGGCCGAGGCGCGGTCGCGATTTTGGATCGTGAACAGCGGCGGGCTGCTGCATACCGGGCGGGGCGGGCTGAATGCGGAACAATCGGTGTACGCCCAGCCGGTGGAGAGGATCGCGGGCTGGGCGCGGTCGCCCGCCGGGAAATCAAGTTTGCCTGCCGGGAAATCAAGTGTGGAAGATGACGGGCCGGGTCTGGCCGACGTCATCCAGTCCATCGAGGCCACGGTTTTGATCGGGCTCTCGACCGCCGGCGGGGCGTTCACCGAACCGATCGTGCGGGAGATGGCGCGGAAGGTCGCGCGGCCGATCATTTTTCCGTTGTCCAACCCCACGGCGCGGTCGGAGGCTACCGCGGGGGACTTGGTTCGCTGGACCGCGGGACAGGCGCTGATCGCCACGGGTTCGCCGTTCGGGCCGGTGGAGTGCGACGGGCGCAGCATCCCCATCGGGCAGTGCAACAACGTGTACATCTTTCCGGCGGTGGGGTTGGGAGTGGTGGCGGCGCGGGCGCGGCGGGTGACCGATTCGATGATGCTGGCGGCGGCTCGGGCGCTGGGACGGAATTCGCCGGCGCTCAAAGATCCGCGGGCTCCGTTGCTGCCGGCGTTGCAGGATATCCGGGCGATCGCGCGGGACATTGCCCTCGCGGTGGGGACGGAGGCTCAGCGGGCGGGGGAGGCTCCGGTGATGGGGGAGGATGAGTTGCGGGAGCGGGTGCGGGCTTGCCAGTGGGTTCCGGAGTACGCGTAGAGTTTGTTTCTGGGATACTCGTTTTGACGTGTCTATCATGGGAAAATCCGGCCGTTCGGTTCTTTGCGCCGTCGCTGTTCTGGCGGCGAGCGCCAGTCTGCTTTCCACGGCGCGAGGCCAGTTTGTCCAGCAAGGCGGCAAACTGGTTGGCACAGGCACCGTCGGAAACTCCTTGCAAGGCTTCGCTGTGGCGGTATCAGCGGATGGAAGCACGGCCATCGTGGGAGGCCCGATTGACAATGGATTCATCGGAGCGGCGTGGGTGTACACGCGCTCGGGCGGAGTGTGGACCCAGCAAGGCGGCAAACTGGTTGGCACGGGTGCTACCGGGGAGTCCTGGCAAGGCAGTTCCGTCGCGTTGTCCGCAGATGGGAATACGGCGATGGTCGGCGGGTATGCGGATGGCGGCGAAGCCGGAGCGGCGTGGGTGTACACGCGCTCGGGCAGCGTATGGAAGCAGCAGGGTGACAAACTGGTCGGCACACTGGCGGCCGGGCCCGCGGAACAAGGAATGTCCGTGGCGCTGTCCGCGGATGGGAATACGGCCATCGTCGGCGGGCTTACGGACAACACGTTTATAGGTGCGGCGTGGATCTTCACTCGATCTGGCGGCGTGTGGAGTCAGCAAGGCGCCAAATTGGTCGGAACGGGTGTTTCCGGAAGCGTGACATTTCAAGGCGACGCTGTGGGTCTTTCGGCGGACGGGAATACGGCGATCGTGGGCGGCTCCGGCGCGGAGGGCGGCTTTGGCGGCGCGGCGTGGGTGTACACGCGCTCGAACGGAGCATGGAGCCAGCAAGGCGGCAAACTGGCCGGCATGGGAGCGGTAGGGCTGGCATCTCAGGGCGGGTCTGTGGCGCTGTCGGGCGACGGCAATACGGCCATTGTGGGCGGAGCTTCCGACAACGCCTTTGCCGGCGCGGCTTGGGTGTTCACGCGGTTGGGCGGCGTCTGGAGCCAACAAGGCCCCAAAATAACCGGCACAGGCGCGGTCGGGGGGGCCAATCAAGGTATCTGTGTGACGCTATCCGTGGACGGGAATACCGCCGTCGTCGGCGGGGATTGGGACAACGGCAACGTCGGAGCTGTTTGGGTGCACCAACGTTCCGGAGGGGTCTGGAATCAGCAGGACGCCAAACTGGTTGGATCGGGTTCTGCCGGGCGCTCCCTTCAGGGACGGTCCGTGGCGTTATCTGCGGACGGCAGTACTGTCATCGCCGGCGGTCAGGGCGATAACAACCAAGCTGGGGCGGCATGGGTGTTTGTGGCGGCAACTGGACCCGCCATTTCTTCCGCTGGTGTGGTAAACGGCGCAAGCTTCCTACCAGGGATCGCACCGGGGACTTGGATCACGATCATGGGGACGAACCTGTCCGCCACCACGCGAAGCTGGGCCGATTCGGATTTTTCGGGTAACAATTTGCCGACCCAGTTGGATGGCGTCGGCGTCGCAGTCAATGGCAAATCGGCCTACGTTTCTTACGTTAGCCCAACGCAGTTGAACGCTCTGGCACCGGACGACACGGCGCCTGGTGATTCAATCGCAGTTCAGGTGACGACGCCGCAGGGAAAAACCAACGTCGTAAACGCGGTCGAATCCGCGCTCGATCCGGGGCTGTTCACCTTCGGTCAAGACGGGGGCAGATATGTTGCTGCGGTTCGTGCGGATGGCGTCTATATTGGATCGCCCAATCTCATCCCCGGCGTGACTACGGTGCCCGCCCAGCCTGGCGACACGATCCTTTTGTTCGGGACCGGGTTCGGTCCCACTACACCCGCAAACACGATTGGCCAGTTGGTGAATCCAGCACCCCTGGCGAATCCGGTGACGGTGAATGTCGGGGGCGTCGCGGCGAGCACGCAGTTTGCCGGGATCACCGGACCGGGACTGTACCAGTTCAATGTGATCGTTCCGAATGTCCCGAACGGCGACAACCCAGTGACTGTTGAGATCGGGGGCGGCTCTTCGCAGGCTAACGTGTTTCTGTTCGTTCAACGTTGATGGGGGCTGCGTCGCTCGCGTTTCAGGATGGTCGCCGCCCGCCGAAATTGTTATTCTGAGGTCGTGGAAAATAACAAGACGGAAATTCCGGCAGCGGACTCCGAATTCGAGGGGCGTCGGTCGTTCGAGCAACTGGCGGCTCAACAAGCCGTGACGCCCGTCGAGGACTTCAAGTCCTTGCTCGGCAGACCATACCTTGGCGACGAGTCCGCCGATGAATTCCTGGAGTTGCTGCGCGAGTGGCGTCTCGAAGGAATCCGTCCGGACCTGCCTCGGTGAATGCCGCCATTGTCGACACCGATGTGGTGTCGATGCTCTAAAAAGGGGGCTCGCGGGCACTCGCATACCAGCCTCACATGAGTGGGCGGTTGCTGGGAATCTCCTTTATGACCCTGGCGGAACTGGAGCGATGGGCGCTCGAACGGATGTGGGGCCCGGGGAGAAAACAAGAACTCGCTCAACACTTGACGCATTACACCGTTCTGGCCGCGAGCCGGGAACTGTGCTCCAGTTGGGCTGAGGTTTGTTTTGCCGCGAAGAAGAAGGGACGCCCGATTCAGACCGCCGACGCCTGGATTGCGGCCAGTGCGCTGTACTATGGGGTTCCCCTGATCACGAACAATCAGAGGGACTACTCGATGGTGGACGGCCTGGTTCTAATGTCGTAGCTGCGCGGTGTTGTCTACGTCAGGAACTCCTTGAAAGCTTGGGTGGCCCGCTTGACTGTACCGGAGCCGTCCAGGGTGTTCTCCAGTTCCTGCGCGGGAAGCTGAAACGGGCCGATTTGGATGTTGTGGACTCGATCGAACGGGGTGACGCCCGCGCCTCGGACAGCGACAAAGTAGCGATTGGGATCGAATTCGCTCCGTCACAGAATCAGAACTACGGCTTCACTGGGCTCTAGCATAGTTGCGATCTCCCGTTCGATTAGCTTACGTGCGATTCTACCCGCGAGAGACCTGCTCTCCTATCTGGCGATGGTCGTGCTGGTCCGCGCGCGAGTTCTCCTGAATGCCAGCCAGCGCCTGGTAGCTTGAGTAGGCGCTCCTTGCGATCGACGCCCACGAGAACCGGGCTTCCGCCGTTCGCCGGGCTCGCGCGCCTATGCTGGACCGGAGGGGCGCGTTCAGGAGAGTTTCACACACCGCCGCCGCGAAACCGTCCCAGTTTTCGCGGACGACGGGGCGGATGAAAGCGTCTTCGCCGTCGTTGAGAGCGAGGCCGGCGCACCCGACCGGCGTGCTCACTACCGTTTTGCCGCAGGCCATCGCTTCGAGCACCTTGATGTTGGTGCCCGCGGACACTTCCAGCGGCACTACTACCACGGTCGCGCGCGCGTACAGAGGGCGCAGATCTTCCACGTAGCCTTGGATCTCGATCCTCGGATCGGAGTCCATGCGCTCGCCTTGCTTGGCCAACGTGTTCCAGAAATATTCGTGACGCGGGCCGGCCACTACGCGCAGGCGCGCGTTCGGGATCCGCGGCCAGACGCGCGGCATCACCTCCCGGCACAGCTTCTGAAATCCCAGAATGTTCGGCAGGTGACGGAAGGAGCCTACGTAGAACACTTCGGGGGGCGCTTCCGGGAACGCTTCCGGAGCGGGCACGAACCGCCGCACGTCCACGCCGTTCGGAACTACGAACGTCCGCTGCGGATGGCTGCCTCCTTGAATCGCGCCGGTACGGTCCTCCGCGGACATGGTCCACACCGCGTCAAAGGACGCCAGCCAGTGGCGCTCAAAGTCCAGCCAGCGGTGGTACTCGTCCCACGCCGCATCGGACGGATTCGTTTGCGCCAGTTGGCCATACAGTTTGAAGGTGAGGTCGTGCTCGACCAGCAGCGCGGGCACGTGCGGCGCGCACTCGCGATAGCCGGCCATATGCGTGAATTCGATTTGCAGCAGGTCCGGTTGCAGACGCCGGCACACGTCCGCGATCAGCGCTCGCAGGCTTGCCGATTGGGCTGCGCGCACTTGCCGGGGAAGCCACTCGTCGCTCGATTCACGCTCGTCGAGGTCCACTGTGTACACATGGCGGAAGACCTGGTGCAGCTTTTCGTAGTGCACCTGGTCGTGGGCTTCGCGGACGGCGATCAATATGAAGTCAACCCGGTCGGCCAGCTCCCGACAGAGATTGAAAATGCGCACAGCGCCGCCGTGCGCCAGCGGATACGGCAGAAACGGCGAGACCACCACCACCTTCAGGCGGCCCGGCCGCAGGGGCAATTGCAGTGACGGCGCGAACGAGATCGTGCCGCGGGACAAATCCGGCTCGCGGGGGGCGAGCTGGCGCAACTTGCGATCCGCGAGAAAGTGCAAGAAAAACTCGGTTTCCTGTTCCGGGAAATCCGGTTGCCAGCCGGGCTGCTCCGGCCCCGGCTCGCTGTAGCAGCGCCATCCCGCCGCGGCGGCTTTCCAGAAGATCAGCATCCATGCGGTATACGTCAGCTTGGTTTGCGGGACGCCTAGCGCGGCGAGCTTGGACCGGTCCACCCAAATGGTTTGGGACAGCGGCGCCAGCACCTGGCTCGCGGTGCCGGGCTGCAGGTGGCGGAAGGGCGCCATGGGGAACAATGCCGGTTTCCAACCTCGGGCCTCCGATTGCCTGGCCACGGCGAAGGTGCGCGGATCGGCGAATAGCGGCGACACCGCGTCGATTGCAGGCTGGTCGCTGGCCTCGGCGTCCTGCTGCCAACAGATCCAGCGGGCCTGGCTCGATTGCACGAAGCCGGCGAAGCCGCGCGCGTCCCAGACATGCCCCTTCTGTACGAAGCGTTCCACGCGGCAGCCTGAGGCGCGCACGAGCGCATCGAGAGATTCATTCCCGTGCAACCGATTGAACCAGGCGCGATGCGGATAGGAGAGCCATCTCAGGAAGGTCGCGAGCGTGAAGACGGAAACGCCGGATGCGACGTCCCACACGCGCCGGACGGGACTCGAACGCCAGACGTGGTAGGACACCAGCCGCCAGACGCCGTAACCGACCTCCTGGGTGCGCCGGACCGGGCCGGAACGCCAGATATGATACGACACCAGCAGCCAGTAGGCGGCCGCCAAGTCCTGCGTGCGCCGGACCGGATTCGAGTGACAACAGCCAATGCTGAGCTCTTTAATCCGGATCCAACCGGAGAGCGCCGCGCCGAGCAAGAAGCGGTGCGAATGCAGCAAGACCAGCGCCGGCTTGCCCGGAAAGAACCCGCCCCAACTATTGAGGAGCAGTACGCGGAACGGCTGTATGAAGAAAGGCGCCAGCTTCAGCAGCCAGCGGCCGTGCTCGGCGGTCCAAGTGCCAACTGCGATGGCGACCCAATAGGGCCATAGGCGGATCTGCGCCTGCAAGAACAGAGACAACGAGCCGCGGTTCACATACACGCGTTCGCAGAGTGCCGCGGTTTCCGGAAGCGGCGGCGCGGTCGAGAAGAGCCACACCGGGACCTCCGGTGCCCCTGCCTTGAGGTGAACTACCGCCTCATGACAAGGCCCCGGCGAGATCCCGAAGACCGCTGCAACCTTCTTTTCACCCTTGCCCAGTAACGCCAGGACTGACTTGAGTCCAACTTTCACCCACACTTTTTCCACCCCCGTCTACATGGCGGAAGACTTCTTCGGGAGCATCACCCTAGCTCCCGGTCTCAGCATTCTAGACTAAAACGCGAACTTTGAGTAGAGGAATTTTTACGGGGGGACTTTTGCGGGACTGGCCGAGTGCCGGCCAGTGTGGTACGATCTTCGACGATTGGGAGGAAACCGTGCGTTCGACCATCATTTTCACAATTGCAGCGGGGCTGGGTCTGACATCGACTTTGCCGCTGCCGGCGCAGACGGGGGCCAAGAACGGGGAGTGGCGGAGCTATGGCGCCGACACTGGGAATACTCACTACTCGCCGCTCGATCAGATCAACGCGGGGAATTTTAACCGGCTCCAAGTGGCCTGGCGGTTTCGCACCGAGAGCCTGGGGCCGCGGCCGGAGTACAACTTGGAGGGGACTCCGCTGATGGCCAACGGCGTCGTGTATGCGACCGCCGGAACGCGCCGCGACGTGGTGGCGCTCGACGCGGCTACTGGCGAATTGCTGTGGGTCCACGGCGAACGCGAAGGCGCGCGGGGGACTAATGCTCCGCGGCAGCTGTCGGGGCGCGGGCTCGCTTACTGGACCGACGGGCGGGCGGAGCGCGTGTTGTATGTCACGCCGGGGTATCGCCTGATTGCTCTGGATGCGAAGACGGGCGCGCCGGTGCCTGGGTTCGGCACGGGCGGCGTTGTGGATTTGAAGATGGACGACGATCAGGAGATCGATCCGGTGACGGGCGAGGTGGGGTTGCACTCGGCGCCGGTGGTGGCCGGAGATACCGTGATCGTGGGTGCGGCGCACCGCTCGGGCGGAGTGCCGCGGAGCAAGAGCAACGTCAAGGGATTTGTGCGCGGGTTCGATGTGCGGACAGGGAAGCGGTTGTGGATCTTCCATACCATTCCGCGTTCGAATGAGTTCGGCTATGACACTTGGCTGAAGGATTCGGCTTCTTACACCGGCAACACGGGCGTTTGGGGGCAGATCAGCGTCGATGAGCAATTGGGCATGGCGTATCTGCCGGTGGAACTGCCCACTGGCGATTACTACGGCGGGCATCGGCCGGGCAACGGGTTGTTCGGTGAATCGCTGGTGGCTGTGGATTTGAAGACTGGCGTGCGCAAGTGGCATTTCCAGTTAGTGCATCACGGGATCTGGGATATGGATATTCCGGACGCGCCGATTCTGTGCGACATCACGGTCAATGGGCGCGCGGTGAAGGCGGTGGCTCAGCCTACTAAGCAGGCCTTCCTTTATGTATTCAACCGCGAGACGGGGCAGCCTATCTGGCCCATCGAGGAGAAGCCGGTGGAGAAGGGCGAGGTTCCGGGTGAAGCGTATTCGCCGACGCAGCCATTTCCCAGCAAGCCTCCGGCTTACGACCGGCAGGGTTTGTTGATCGAAGACTTGATCGATTTCACGCCGGCGCTGCGGGCGGCGGCGGTGGAGCTGGTGTCGAAGTACAAAATTGGTCCGGTCTTCACGCCGCCGGTGCTGAGCAAGATCGATGGTCCGCTGGCGACGCTGGCCATGGCGACAGCGGGCGGCGGGACCAATTGGGCGGGCGGCGCGTTCGATCCCGAGACGCACATCGCTTATGTACCGTCGCAGAAATCGCTCAGCCAGTTGGGGCTGGTGGCGACCGATCCCAGCAAGACCGACTTCGCGTACGTGCAGGGGACGGCGCGGGAAGGAGCGCGGAGATCGGGCGGGGCGGGGGCGGATGCGGGGGCTGACACTGCTGTGGCCGCTCCGGCTCCGGCCGCTGCCGAGGGCGGAGGCGGGGGACTTTCCGTGCAGGGCTTGCCCCTGATGAAGCCGCCTTACGGACAAATCACGGCTATTAATCTGGATAAAGGTGAAATTCAGTGGCAAATCGCGCATGGTGAGACGCCCGATAACGTCAAAAACAATGCGGCGCTGAAGGGTTTGAATATTCCGCGCACGGGACGGCCGGGTGTCATTGGGGCGCTGGTGACCAAGACGCTGGTGGTCGCGGGGGAGAGCGGGTTCGTCACAACTACGCAGGGGCGGGGCGCGTATCTGCGGGCTTACGACAAGGCTACTGGGAAAGACGCGGGCGCGGTGTACATGTCGGCGGGACAGACTGGCACTCCGATGACGTATTCGGTGAACGGGCGGCAGTACATTGTGGTGGCGATCGGCGGGCAGGGGTATCCGGCGGAGTACGTCGCGTACCGGTTGGCGAATTGATGTGGAGTGGGCTTTAGCCTGCAACGGGTGCTTTAGCACCCGGGTCGAGACGGAGCTGAAGCCTCAGTTGCAGGCTAAAGCCCGCTCCACACCGAGCACAGACAAACACAGAGGGAGGTTCGGATGAAGCGTGGTTTCGCTGTTGGAGTCGCGGTTTTGTGGTCGGCGGCCTGCGCGCCGGCTGAGACGCCTGTCGAGCACAGCTCCGAGGCGCGGTTTCAATTGGACGTGCATGTTTCGGACGCGGCGCTGAAGGCGTATCTGCCGGAGGGGTTCACGCCCAATGTCGCTGCGCAGGGCGCTGCTAAAGACGCGAACCTGCGCGTTGTGTTCATCGACCGCGTGACGATCAATGGTCCGGACGGCAAGCCGGTGGGGAAGGGATCGAACCGGCTGGTGTATCTGGTGGCTCCGGTGAAGGACCCGGGCGGGGCTAATGCGCAATTGGTGATTGGCGGGATCACCGAAGAACCAGCGGATGCGCCGGGGCCTTTCGGGGTGTACCTGTTGGCGACGACGCATAAGATGTCACGTTCGACTACAGACAACGGGTCGGGGGCGCTGGTGGACACCCAGGATTGGACGCTCGCGGCGGCGGGCGGCGAACATCTGGAGTTGCACCTCAAGTACGAGAAGGGCGTGGCCAACAAGGGCAATGTCGCTGATACTAAGTTTTATTCCGCGAAGAATCCCGGATTTTTTCAGATTTCGCGTCAGGAACAGGTGCTGGATATTCTAAGGAATGCCACCACCAATCCGCCCGACCGGGTGAAGGAGTTTTCGTTCAAGGCCGGCGGCGGGAGCTACTCCAAACTCTTCGACGACACCGAGAAGCTGCTGAGCTGGGATAACATTCTTTGGATCAACCGGACGGTGCTGCTGCCTTAGGCCGTCGCCGACCTGGAGGTCGGCGCTACTTTAGCTCGACTCGCACTACGTACTGGTTGGTCGTGCCGGCGTTGCGGGCTTCGTGGATGAACGTTTCGTTCCAGTTGATCTCGCCGAAATGGCGGTTGGAATGGATGATCTGGCCGCTGGGGTACAGCTTCTGCTCCATCTGGTAGTCGGCCAGCGCAATCGTCAGGCCGTGCATGTGGCGGTGCTTGCGGACGACGCGGCCGGGCGGCATTCGCTCCTCGGTCACGCGGACCAGCGCGTTCTCGAACACCACCTTCTGGACGTCCGGCGCGATTTTCACCGGGTCCAGCTCTTCCTCTTGCGCGCTCGCCCGCTGCCATGCCGCGAAACTCGCCAGGATCACGGCCAGCCCGATCGTCCACAGCTTCCAGCAACGTTTCATTTTGTGATTCCCTTCGTCAGCCGATTTGATTTGACTCGCGCGCCTTCCGCCACGCTATTATAGTGTGTTTGCTTTCCGTGAACCTTCCTCTGAAACCATGATCGTCAAACTGAATCACCTGCATGGCAAGTCGGCCGGGGCCAGCGCCCAAGTGGTCGTGGACACGATCTACACGCTTTTGGGAGAAGGCCGGCTGGGGCAGGAACAGTTCGCGCGGCTGCAGATCGAGCTGGATTGGATCCAGTACAAGCAGAACTTTCGCGAGGTGGTGATCGCCTCGCAAGGGTACACGCCGCGCGGCGAACATCTGCCGGTTCTGGATGTGCTGGTCGACACGCGGCAGGTGGAGCCCGCGACGCTGCGCGCGGACATGCTGAAAGCTCTGGCCAGCGCCGCGGTGCCGGTGAGAGCGACGGACCCGGATCGCCTGGTGCTGGAGGAGTTCTGCTCGCTGCGCCACAGCATCGTATGGGAATTCAACAAGCTCTACTGGAGCCGGTTGAACCATTGGGAGGAAGCTACTGGCAAGGGCTATGAGCAGGCGTTGCCCGGGGGCCAGTCCGCCGGGCATCATCCCCAGGCGATCGCGGACAGCGTGGCCGACTTCTGGACACTGCTGCGCGATCTCGAATCCAAGAACCAGTTGCCGGCGGAATTCTTTATTCTGGAGCTCGGCGTGGGCACGGGCACGCGGTGCGGGATCTTCCTGGACAAGTTCCAGGCGCTGGACCGGCTGCGCGGAACCAGTTACTACCCCAAGCTTCGCATCCTGCTGGGCGATTACTCGCTGGCCACGCTGGATATGTCCAAGCCGGCCGTGCGCGAGCATGCGGAACTGTGCAGCTTCATGGTGCTGGACGCTCTGAATCCGCTGAAGACGCTTTCTTTCCTGCGGCACAAGATTCTGCAGGTCCACGCCACCAACGTGTACGACAACCTGCCGGATGAAGAAGTCGTGCGCCGGGATGGGCGTTTGTATTTCGTCCAGGTGCGTTCCTACATTCCGCGCGCGGAGGCCGAGCGGATCGGCGTGGTGTTCGGGGTTCCGGTGGAAAAGTTGCGCTCCACGATTCATCGCATTCTGGAAGGCGGGTTCGAGGATCTCGGATCGCTCAAGCAAGGCGTCGCATTTTGGCAGGAAGTGTGGAAAGCGGTCCGGTTGGAGGAGCAGTTAGTGCTGCTCGAGGATCTTCCGGATTTTCCGTTCCCGGAAGGGCTGGACGCGGCTAAACTCGAAGACATCCTGCAGCACGCGCCCGCGGACATCCGCTTCCACCTGAGCTCGGGCGCGCTTGAGAGCTTCATGAACACCATGCCGCTGCTGCATCCGCGCGGATATCTGCAGGTGCAGGATATTTTCGTCACCGACCTGTCGCAATACCGGCTGGGGTTCTACGGACCGGGCAAACTGGAGGGGTCCCTGTTGAACTGGGTCAATGGTGCTTTACTAAAAGAGGTGGCGGAACGCGCCGGATACGACGTGCACTTTGCGCCGTTCCACTATCTTAAGGGCTCCAAGACATCCGTCCTATATACGACCCGCCGCGAGTAACCCGGAGGCAATCAGAAAGCAGATGACTCTACCCATTCTTCCCACCACCATCGTCGGCAGCTACGCCATGCCGGGCTGGCTGGAACGGCTCAAGACCGACTATTTCGCGCGGCGCATCAGCCGTCACGATCTGGAGGAGATTTACGATTCCGCGGTGAAGGCGGCAATCAAGGACGAAGAAACCGCAGGTTTGGACATCATTACCGACGGTGAAGTGCGCCGCGACAATACGGTGGACTACTTTATTGAACGGTTGCCCGGCGTGCAGATCGACCGCTCGTCCAAGAAGTTCTACTACGATTTCTACGACAGCTCGGTGCAGGGCAAGATCCCCATGGCTTCCTTGGGTCTGGTGCAGGACTTCCATTTTCTGCGGAGGTTCACTGAGCGCGAATGCAAGATCTGCATCACGGGTCCGCATTGCTTGACGAAGCGCATTCGCAACCAGCACTATCCGAGTGAAGAGGCTTTGGCCACCGACATCGCCCGGGTGATGAATATGGAGTTGAAGGCGCTGGCCAAAGCGGGCGCGCGCTACATTCAGATCGACGAGCCGTATTATTCCGGATTTCCGGAAGACATCCACTGGGCTGTCCGGGTTTTGAACATCCTGGTGGACGGGGTGGACGCCGACATTGTGGTTCACATCTGTTACGGCAACCGCTACGGCAAGCCTTCGTGGGAGGGCAGCTACCGGTATCTGTTCCCGGCGATTCTGGAAGCCAAGGTGAAGGGTCTGACGCTCGAGTTCGCGCGCCGCGGCGGCGAGGATTTGGATCTGTTTAAAGAGTTTGACACCAAGTTTATCCTTGGCGTGGGTGTGGTTGACGTCAAGACGCATGAGGTGGAGACGCCGGAGATGGTGGCTGAGCACATCCGGCGCGCTTTGAAGGTGCTGCCACCGGAGCGCATCTTTACGCTGCCCGATTGCGGCTGTTTCCATCTGCCGCGGGACGTGGCATTCGCTAAACTACAAGCGTTGGTGGAGGGCACGCGGATTGTGCGAAAGGAGCTTGGGAAGTAGGGCTTTGGGAAAGTAGGGCCGGCTGAATGCCGGCTGCAGGCACGATTGCCTGCCCCACAACAGGCAGGGTTGCTTGCACTACAGAGAGATCCATCATGGCGGCGCCTAATCCAATTCGGGACGCTTTTGCTCGCAAGCAGTTCTGCTACATGGTGGAGCTGGTCGCCAGCCGCCTGACTCGTGAAGCTACGCTGCTGCAGGTCGCCTCGCAACTGGCGCAGATTCCGGGTGTAGTGGCGGGCGGCATCACCAGCTACGCCGGGGGCGGGTTGGGGCACGATCCCATTCGCGTCGGCACGGCGGCACGGGCGCGCGGACTGGTGCCTAACATCCATCTCACCTGCGTGAACCGCGACCGTCTGGATCTTTTGCGGGCGCTCGAGGATCTGTATGCGCTGGGTATCGAGAACGTTTTCGCGATCACCGGAGATTATCCCAAGGCAACGAATTCTTCCGCGCCTGCCGACTTCTCGATGGATTCGGTGCAGCTGGTGGAGATGATCAGCGAGCTGCGCGCCGCGGGTATGCCGTTCCACATCTCGGTGGCGGTTTCGCCATTCAAATACACGGAGCCGGATTGCGCCTATCAATACTTGAAGCTGGAGAAAAAGATCGCCGCGGGCGCGGACTTCGCGATCACCCAGCTCGGTTACGATGTCCGCAAGTTCCGCGAGCTGAAGCGTTACTTGGACGAGCGCGGCTTGAAGACGCCGGTGATGGGTAACGTCTACGTGCTGGCGGCCAAGCCCGCCGAGAGGATGTCCAAGGGCGAGCCTCCCGGATGCTGGGTATCGAAGGAGCTGCTCGAAAAGATTCAGGCAGAGACTAAGGCATCGACCGATAAGGGATTGGCTGCGCGCCTGGAACGGGCCGCGCGCACGGTGGCGGTTCTGCGCGGGATTGGCTACGCCGGAGCTTACCTCGGCGGCGACCATCAGGCCGACCGGGTCCGCTGGATCATCAAGCGGTCCGAAGAACTCGCGCCGAAGTGGGAGGAGCTGGCCGACGAACTCGCTTACGCGCCCAAGGGCGGGTTCTATTTTTACGATTCGCCCAAGCCCGCGCCTCCCAAACCGGAACTGCTTCCTCGATTCCTCGATTTCATGGGGCGATTGTTCCCGGTAAAGAAGCAAGGCCGGCTGCACGGCTTGCTGGCCAAGGTGTTTGGTTGGATCGACCGGCGTCCGGCGCTGGCGCACGGCCTGGAGCGCGTCGAGCTGTTGATGAAGAACAGGACCTTCGGGTGCAAGGCGTGCGGTAATTGCGTGCTCGGCGAGATGGAATACGTTTGTCCGATGACGTGTCCCAAGAGCTTGCGCAACGGCCCGTGCGGCGGCACGTCCAACGGCCAGTGTGAGGTGTATCCGGACAAGCCCTGCATCTGGGTAGCGGTGTACAATCACGCCAGCGCGGCCGGGCGCGTGGAGGATCTGAAGCTGTTCATTCCGGCGCGCAACCGGTCTCTGCAAGGCACCAGCTCCTTTATCAATCTGTTTCTCGATCGCGACAGCCGGCCGGGGCGGCCCCAACCGCTCATCCAGATCGGCGGCGTCACTCCAGTGGTTTTAGGAACCATGACCAAAACTTCAGACCCAGCGGAATTGGCTAAAGCGAGCGGTAAATAATACACTCCCTTTCTAGCCGGTTTAGCTATAAGCTGTACAGGACATGCCTCCACGGTATCGAGCCGACCAAGTTGGCAGTTTGTTGCGGCCGCCTGAACTTCTGGAAATGCGCACGGCTTACGCCGCGGGGCGGATTGAGCGCGGCGAGCTCCTGGCGGCGGAAGACACGGCCATTGCGGATGCGCTTGCTCGGCAGCGGGATATCGGTCTGGACATTCTCGCGGACGGGGAAATGCGGCGGGGATCCTGGCTTACCGACATGGCCGACGCGGTCGAGGGATTCGTTCCGGATCGCGTGGCGCTGGAGTGGAAGGGACCGGGCGGCGGCGTCGAGGGCAGCACCGCGCAGGTCGCCGGATCGCGTTTGCATAAGGCCCGGAATCTCACCTCGAGGGAACTCCCGTATCTGATGCAACACGCCGCGGGGCCCTTCAAAATTACGCTGCCGGCGCCTTCGAACTTCATGGTTTCGAGCTATAAGCCCGGCCTGACCGACAAAGTGTACTCATCGCGCGCCGAATTGAGCGCGGAATTGGGCAAAATCGTCAAAGACGAAGTCGCCTGGCTGGCCGATCAGGGCGTGGTGTATCTTCAGTTGGACGCGCCTTATTATTCGCATTATCTGGACCCCCAGCATCGCGAGCAGTATCGCGCTCAAGGCCGCGATCCGGACCGTGAGTTGGAGCAAGCGATCGCTTGCGATAACCTGGCTCTCAGTCCTCTGCCCCGCGAAGGGATCACTTCGGCCATGCACATCTGCCGCGGTAATAGCCGCAGCCGCTGGTACGCCGAGGGCGGTTACGAGGCGGTGGCCGAGAGGCTCTTCGGAACGGTGAAGGTGGACCGGTTCCTGCTGGAGTACGACACCGAGCGGTCTGGAGGGTTTGAGCCGCTGGCCCAGGTTCCGCGGGGGAAGACGGTGGTCCTGGGTTTGATCACCACGAAGACCCCGGAGCTCGAATCGCACGAACAACTGCGGCGACGGATTGACGAGGCCTCCCGGTACATTCCTTTGGAGCACCTTGCTATCAGCCCGCAGTGCGGATTTGCTTCGGTGGCGGCGGGGAATCTGTTAACGCTCGACGAGCAATGGCGTAAGTTGGAACTGGTTGTTTCGGTGGCGCGCGAGATGTGGGGAGGCTGAACATGAAACGCTTCTATGGAGCGACGGTATGGTTGTTGCTGTGGGCGGCGCTGGCTGGCGCTCAAACGCCCGCTTATCAGGATCGCTTCGTCACCGTGAACGGCCTGCGCATCCACTACCTGGACTGGGGCGGCGACGGCAAACCTCCGTTCCTGATGCTGCACGGCATCGGCCGCGTGGCGCATTCTTTCGACCACATCGCGCCGCGCTTCGCCGGGCGCTACCACGTCATCGCCATGGACATGCGCGGGCACGGGGACTCGGGTTGGTCTCCCGAAGGCGCGTATCTGGTCGAGGACTACGTCAAGGATGTCGAAGGCCTGGTGGAGCAACTCAACTTGCGCGGGCTTACGCTGCTGGGCAATTCCACCGGAGGGCGTGTGGTGCAGGTTTACGCGAGCCTGCACCCGGAGCGCGTTGCCCGCCTGGTGGTCGAAGACGTGGGACCCGAGCGCACCAACGAAATCGCGTCCGGATTCGCCCGCCGGGTCGAGCAGGAAGATAAGGGCTGGGCGTCGGAAGACGAATTGGTCGCGTCGCTGATGCGGGGCGGGGGACGAATTTCCGAGGCGTTACAGCGCAATTATGCGCACTTCGGCAGCAAAAAACGCGACGACGGACGCATTGTTTGGAAGCGCGATCCAAATCTGGTGAAAGGCTTCGTGCCCACGGAGCTATGGCGGTTCGTCAGGCAGATCAAGTGCCCCACGATTTATGTTCTCGGCGGGGCCAGCAACATCGTGCCGCCGGAAACGCAACTGGAGTTGCAGCAGACGCTGCCGGCCGTTAAGATCGTCGCCATGCCCGGGCTGGGGCATTATCCGCACCTGGAGAGCCCGGACGAGTACCTGAAGATCGTAGACAAGTTCCTCGGCGCTTCGAAGCCGTGAAAATTGGGTTTCGTTAGGAGCTTGTCCTCATTTAATCGTGGCCGGTCTGCCGAACCGTTTCGCGTCAATCGCGACGTTGGTCTGCACATCGCTGAGCTGAATGGCATCCCGCCCGTCCAGCCACGCGAAGGTCAAACGAAACGGCATCTTGATGCCCCCGACGTCCCGATAATCGGCGAAATCCATCTGCGTGGGAACCCGCCCGATCGGCGTCCTGCTGTAACGGACCTCCCGCAAAAGCAGGCCCGACTCCTGGTCGAAGAATAAGGTCGCCAGAAGCCCTCGAGGGCCGCTTCCCTGGACCACTTGGACTCGTCGATCCTGCATCGGCACGACGTTCGCCTCCGACGCTGTTTGGCTGGATGGTCCGGGAAGATCGCTGATGGTGGTCGGCAAGCTGACCCGCAAATTGGTGAAGATCTGCTTGATCTGACCGGGGAAGGCCAGTTGCGCATCCAGCCTGGCTCCGTCCAGCTCAGTTCCGGTTATTTCGTACTCGCCCAGCACGGTAAGGGGAGTCTTGATCCACCCGGCCTGGCCGTTGTAGGTCCGGATGCTGTCTCCCCGATCCGGAGCATCCTTAAACTCGATCAGCGTGGTATGTTGATCCGGGAATTTCGCGAAGATTTGAACTTGTCCTCCGCCCCCGAAGCCTCCGAAGCCTACGCTGCTTCCTTTGGCAACATAGCTGGTCACGGCAGCCAGGCGCTGAGCCCCGCCCACGGCCTGAATGTACTTGTCGAAAATCTGCGCGGCCGAAGGCTGCCCCGGTATCGCGGGCAGAACATCGTCTTGCGCGGTCGGGCCAGGACCATAGATGTCTTCCAGGGCCGGCGTAGTCGCTGGATGATCGCGGCCGCGATGGCAGGTCCAGCAGGTGACGACCTGCGCTCCCGCGAAGTTGGTGCGATTGATGGTGGTCACCATGTTCACCATCTTCCTCGCGGTTACTTTGCGGGGAGTGTCGGCCGCCCAATCCACCTTGTCGGTACCGGCATTGGTATGACACTCATTGCAGCAAAAGCCCAGCGCCGCCGACATCACGCCCATGGAGCCGATGAAATCGTCCACGCTCATGTCCTTGAGCGCCTGAATGTTCTTAAAGACCTGGTCCGCGTTTGGCCGGGTTTGTGAGTGCGCCTGAGGGAGCGCGACGCCGCCCAGCCAAATGACCGTCATGATCGAGACCGCCGCCAGCAGTCGTATCGAACGCAGCTTCATAAATAATGTCCTTTCCGGATCTGCTCGCCAGCGCAGTCGGCCAACCGGGCCCAGCGGGGCAGACCTCCAGATCTGCGCGGGGCTATTTAGGCCCAGCTTCGGCTTCGGCCCCGCTGCGTAGGAATGCAGGACCGCCGCGCCCGTGCGCTCACTCCGTTGGCTGCCGCCTTATTTGGCGTCTGCTGGAGGAGCCGACGCGGCATCCGAGGAGCCCACGAACAGCTTCCGGCCGTCCTGGAACGTGATATCGCGCCCATTGGCGCGACTGGTTCCATCCTTGGCCTGATAGCCGTCCACCACCACCACGGTGCCGGTTTCCAGCGAATTCTTCGTCATGCCCCGGCGCAGCAGTGTGTTGGGGCTGCCACCCTCGATCATCCAGTTGGTGACCTTGCCGTCGGCGTCTTTCACATCGATGTGAATCCAGGCGTGCGGATTGATCCACTCCACCTTGGTCACGGTGCCCGTGAGTTTCACCGGCTTCTGCGCGTCGAACTCGGCGGCGAAGGCGTGGTGCGCCCAGGCCGGCACGACCGCCAGCAAAGCTCCGAAACCCGCTACTAGCATCAGTTTGGTTCGCATAATAATAATTTCCCTCCCATGCCCCGCAAGGCTACTCTTCCCGCAAGCCACTTTTCCCGCAGGCTACTTACCCGCTTTCTTCTCGGCATCCCGCGCGCCCGATAAAATTCCTACCATACCATAGTTGCCTTCGTGGCACGCGTACTCAAAGATCGGCCCATCTATTTTCTCACTGGGAATCTGCGCCGTCCAGGGGTGGGCAAACGAGGACGGGTCATCCACGCTGAACGTATAGGTTAACGTGTCGGCCGCCGTGCGCGTGAAGCGCTCGGTCAAATGCAGGTTCGCGCTGGAGCCGCGGAACACGGTCTTATCGGTGAAATTGGTGGTGTCCACCACCAGGGTGTCGCCTTCCCAGTGGCCGCGCGAATCGCCCAGCCACTGGCGAACTTCCTTGGGCGGGTGCGGACGCCCATCCAGCGGAATCATGCGCACATCGTGAATCTGTTCGTTCGAGATGGCCACGAAGTCGCGCGTCTGCACGATCTGATAGTTGTTGTTGTAGGCGCTTGGCAGCATCGGCGGACCGGCGGTGGCCCAGTTGAGGCAACGCTCTGACAGGGTCCGGTCTTCAGGCCCCTCCGCCACACGCGTGCGCCGGTCGGCTGCTGCAGCTATACGCTGCTTCGCCGCCCCCGAGAGCGCCGGAATCTTGCCGTCGGGAGGATCGATAATCAGGGACGTGCGCCGCGTTTCGATCACTTTCGTTCCGCGATCGTACCAGGCTTCGTTATAGGCGCGGCCGACGTCGGCGGCGTTTCCGCCATCCCGGCGGTCGCGGTTTTCGCGCGCGTTGACGGCGGCCTCATACTCGGCCGCCTCTTTCGCAGTCAGCGTGGGCTTGCCCGCTAGATCGTCGGGCCGCTCGAGCGGCGTAATCGTCGCGTTGGACCAGATTCCTTGCAGATCTGGCTGGCCGTCGGCGGTGCGTGGGGCCGTGTACTTCTTCGCGATCGCGGCGGCTTTCGCGGAGGCGGGTTTCGCGGCCGGAGTCTGAGCCAGCGCAAGCGCCGCGCCCGCTATCGAACATACGGACCAAGTGGCGAACCCGGACCAAGTAGCGAACCGATGCTTCATCGCTGACCCTCCCTTGCTCAAAATTCTCTACTACCTTCCGGCAGCGGCCTTCTCTTCGGCCCCGCGGGCGCCGGACAAGATGCCCGTCATCCCGTAGTTGCCTTCGTGGCACGCGTACTCAAAGATCGGCCCATCTATTTTCTCACTGGGAATCTCCGCCGTCCAGGGGTGGGTGAAGGCCGCCGGATCGTCCACCGTGAAAGAGTACAGCAGTGTGTCCGGGGCCACGCGCGTGAAGCGCTCGGTCAGGTGCATGTTCTCACTGTGGTTGAAACGGCCGAATTCGACGCCGCGGAATGCGGTTTCACTCGAGAAGTTGGTGGTTTCGACCACTAAGGTGTCGCCTTCCCAATGGCCGCGCGAATCGCCCAGCCATTGGCGAATACCTTTGTCCACATGCGGGCGGTTGTCCAGCGGAATCATCCGCATATCGTGGATCTGTTCGTTCGAGATCGCCACAAAATCGCGCGTCTGCACGATCTGATAGTTGTTGTTGTATGCGCTAGGCATCATCGGCGGACCGGCGGTGGCCCAGTTGATGCAGCGTTCCGACAGAGCCCGGTCCTCCGGACCATCGGACGGGTGCAGACGCCGCGACTCCGCGCGCGCCGCTACCTGCTTCTGCGCTTCCGGCGTCAGAGCCGGCAACTTGCCATCGGAAGGATCCACAATCAGCGAGGTGCGCCGCGTGCCGACGACCTTGGTTCCACGGTCCCACCAGAAATCGTTGTAGGCGCGGCTGACGTCCGCATCGGTTCCCGCGCCGGCGCGGCTATCCATGTTGTTCCGCTTGCGAACGGCGGCTTCATAATCGGCGGCTTCCTGGGCGGAGAGCGAGGCTTTGCCCGCCAGATCGGCGGGCCGCTCCAGCGGTGTGATGGTGGCGTTGGACCAGATTCCTTGCAGATCGGGTTGCCCCTCCGGCGTGCGCGGCGCCGTATACTTCTTCGCAATCGCAGCTGGCTTGACCGCGGGTTTGGCTACCGGCGCTTGAGCCGACACTTGAGCCGATGCTTGAGCCAGGGCCAGCGCCGCTCCGGCCAACGAAGATGCAGACCAAGCGGCGAATCGGTGCTTCATCGAGGTCCTCCTGTTACTGGCCGGCAGCTTTCTTCTCGGCTTCCCGCGCACCGCCCAGCATACCCGTCATCGCGTAATTGCCTTCACTGCACGCGTACTCGTACAGATCGCCATCCGACTTGTTCCAGGTGATCGACGCGGTCCACGGTTTGGTGAACGCCGCCGGATCTTCCACCGTGAATTCGTAAGACAACATATCCCGAGCCACGCGTTTGAAACGCTCGGTCAGCTTCATGTTCTCCGTGGCGCCCCGGAAGCGCGTCTTGTCGCTGAAGTTGGTGGTCTCGACCACCAGGGTGTCGCCTTCCCAGTGGCCCCGCGAATCTCCCATCCACTGCCGGACGCTGGAGGGAACATGCGGACGGCCGTCGGTGGGGATCGTTCGCACGTCATGAACCATCTCCACCAGAATGGTGACGGCTCCGGGTGTTTGAACGATGCGGTAGTTGTTGTTGTAAAAGCTCGGCAACATGGGTGGACCCGCGGTGGGCCACAGAATACACCGTTCCGTCAGCGCGCGGTCCTCGGGGCCATCGGCGGGATGCAGGCGCGCATACGCGCGCTGTTCCTGCTGCCGTTTTTGCGCCGTGGGCGTCAACGCCGGAATGCGTCCGTCCTTAGGGTCCACGATCAGCGAGGTCCGCTTGGTTCCCACCACCTTGGTCCCACGGTCATACCACGCGTCGTTGTAAGCGCGCCCGACATCGGCTTCGGCGCCTCCATCGCGGCGGTCGGCGTTGTTGCGCTCTAGAGTTTCCTTCTCGAATTGCGCGGCTTCCTCATTGCTGAATCTTTCCTTGTTCGCCAGATTTGCGGGCCGCTCCAGGGGCGTAATGGTGGCGCTCGACCAAACGCCCGACAAGTCCGGATGCCCATCGGCGGTGCGGGGAGGAGTGTAGGATTTCGCCGGGCCTTGCGCCCAGGCTATTCCGAGGAACGCTGCCGCCAACCCGGCGGACCCCAGGTGAATCATAGGTTTCATTTTATTACACACGTGGCGCAGGGCCATGCCCTGCGAACCGGCCTTACTTCTTGCCCGCGGCCCTGGCTTCGTCTTCGCGCGCGGCGCCCAGAATTCCGCGCAGCGCGTAGTTACCTTCGGTGCACGCGTACTCGTAAACCTGATCGGGCGTCTTGTTCATCGGGACTTCGCCGGAAAACGGCCGCGCGAAGGTACTCGGGTCGTCGACGGTGAACTGGTAGCTGATGGTATCCGCATCCACGCGAGTGAGCCGCTCGATCAAATGCATGCCGTCGCTCGAGCCATTAAAATTGCTCTTCTCGGCAAAATTGGTGGACTCGATGACCAAGGTGTCGCCTTCCCAATGTCCGCGCGGATCGCCCATCCACTGCCGGATGCTTCCCGGCACGTGCGGACGCGGGTCCGAGGGCCGAACCAAGGGAATGATGCGCGCGTCGTGAATCATCTCATGCAGGATCGCCACGTAGCCCGGCGCTTGCACGATCTGGAAGTCGTTGTTATAAGGCCCCGGCACGATCGGCAGGCCGCGGGTCAGACAGCGTTCCCACAGGTTGCGGTCTTCGGGGCCGTCGGCGGGATGCGCGCGCTGATACGCGCGTTGCGCGGCCTGCTTCTTTTCGGCCTCGGCGGTCAGCGCAGGGATTTTTCCATCCGCCGGATCGGTGATCAGCGAGGTGCGCAGGCTGGCGATCACCGAATTCCCGCGGTCGCGCCAGAATTCGTTATACGAGCGCCCTACGTCCGCCTGCGGTCCGCCATCGCGGCGGTCTCCGGTGATATTGGCGAACTGGTTCTTGGCCCAGGTGTCGGCCTCCTGCTGCGAGGCGAAGTGGCTCTTGTTCGCGAGGTCGGCCGGGCGCTGCAGCGGCGTGAGCGTCGAGTTGGTCCAGACGCCCTGCAAATCGGGCTGGCCATCCGCGGTGCGCGGCACGGTCCATTTCTTGGAAACCGCGGTGGCAGGCTTAGCGGAGGAATTCGCTGGCTTGGCGACTGCGGTCTGGCCGGAGGCGACAACTGCAAATGTCGCCATGGCGAGTCCGCAAGAAACCAGCAGCCGGCGTGTCATTACTTGCTGGTGTCTGCGCCCGGCTCAGCTCCCGGCGCCGAGCCGCCCATGAACAGCCGCTTGCCATCCTTGGCGAACGTGAGATTGGCTCCCACGGCCCGGTTTGCTCCGTCCTTGGCCTGATAGCCTTCGACGATGATGTCGGTGCCCGGAGGCAGCGCGTTCTTGGTGAAACCCAGCCGGAGCAGGGCATTGGGGCTTCCACCTTCCACCATCCACTCGGTGACCTTACCGTCCGGGCCCTTCACGTTCAGCCGGATCCAGGAATGTGGATTGACCAGCTCCCACTTCACGACGGTGCCTTGCAACTTCAACGGCCGGTTCTCGTCGAACTCCGCAGCGAAGGCGTGATGCGCGTGAACCGGCAGCGCGACCGTGAGCGCAGCCGCCGCCGCGCAAATCAAAAATATACGAGTGCGCATTCTGACTCCTGACTTCTTGCTACTGGTGTCACTTGGCACCGGCGGCTTGCTTGGCCTCAGTCGCCCGCACGCCGCTCAGAATGTTGGCCATCCCGTAGTTGCCTTCCTGGCAGGCGTACTCGAAGATGCGATCATTGGCGCTCTTGACCCACGACACCTCCGCCGACCACGGCTGGGTCCAGGTGGCGGGATCTTCCACGGTGAACTGATAGGTGAGCGTCTCGGCGTCTTTGCGCGTGAAGCGCTCGGTCACATGCAGGTTTTCGCTGGACCCGCGCCACGCCGCCCGGCCGTTGAAGTTCGCCGTATCCACCACCAGCGTGTTGCCTTCCCAGTGCCCGCGCGAATCGCCGAACCACAGCTTCACATTCTTGTCCGGATGCGCGCTCCCGTCCGTGGGAATCATGCGCGTGTCGTGGATCATCTCCTGCAGAATGGCCACGTAGCCCGGCCCTTGCACGATCTGAAGGTTGTCGTTGTAACCCGCCGCCATCATCGGCGGACCCTCGCTGCCCCACAAAATGCAGCGCTCCGCCAGCCCGCGATTTTCCGGCCCGTCGAAGCCGTGGTCGCGCCGTATCGCGGCCGCGGCCGCCGCCCGTTGCTTGGCCGCGTCGGTAGTCGGCGGAATCCGTCCCTCCGGACCCACGATCAGCGAAGTACGCAAGCTAGGTGCAATCTCGCGCCGGTTCAATGCGAACTGGCTCAGGTCGTAGTGCACCGCCAACGCACCATCTTCGCGCGGCGCGGCCTTTCCCTTGCGCTGCCCGGCCCGCGCGGCATTGGCGGCGAGTTCCTCGGGTGTGTAAAACTCCTTAGCGCCGAGGTTCGCCGGCCGCTCCAGCGGCACCGTCGTCGCCGTCGACCACACGCCCTGCAAATCCGGCTGCCCGTCCGTCGTGCGCAGCGCGACCGTCCCTTTGGACGCGGGGGCGGCAGCGGGCTTCGACGCCACCTGTGAAAAAGCCAGCGCTGCGGCCAGCATCACGATAGCAACAAGAGCGAATGTGAATTTGCGAATCATCGTGAGCGCGTCTCCTGGAAATGATTTTGATTTGTCTGCTTACTTATTTTGTGTAGGGATCGGTTCCCTTTTTGCGGAGGTTTCCGTACAGCAGCTCCTCGGCGAACTCCACGCATTTGAACTCCAGCAACTGGGCGTTCTTCTCCACGTGCCGGTACAGCGGGAAGCTGATCTTCCACGGCTTCGAGAACACATTCTTGTCTTCGATCGTGGCCTCGTAGTTCAAGGTATCGGCGCTGCGCGGCGTCCAGCGCTCCACCACGTGCAGAGCGTCGCTATGGTAGTTGCCGGAGCGGTCGAACCACGTCATGTCGTTCAAGCCGGTGACGTCCACCACCAGCGTGTCGCCTTCCCAGTGGCCGTTGGACCAGCCCATCCAGCTATCCACCGGCGCTTCCTTCTTGCTGTCGATGTTGATGGTGCGCACCGCGCCCGCGTACTCGTACGAAATCAGAACCACCTTGCTCGATTGCACGATCTGGAACGGATACGGCATGTAGTTGGCGCGCGGCACGCCGGGCAGGTAGCACTTCAGCTCCGGATCGTCTTTCGAGCGGGCGGCAAAATTCGCTTTTTTCTTAGCCAGCGCCGCGGGCAGATAGGGAATTTCTTCGCCGTCCACGATGCCCAGCCCGGGCGGCTGCGCTTCCTCGGCGCCCAGTTGCCACATGAACCCCGGACCCGCCGCGTGCCCTTGAATGTCCCAATTGGCGGTGTTCATGGCCTGCCAGATCCCGTTCAGATTGGCGTGGCCATCCGCGGTTTTTGGAGCCTTATAAGCCGGCGCCTGACTGTGGGCCGGCATCACCGCGAGCAGCAGGCCCGCCGCCGCGGCCGCTGTCACCATACTCCAGTTTCGAAGCTCAGTTCGCGTCATTGTTCCCTCGCGCACAACGGACTCGTTTGTGCGTCCTTTTCGTGAAAATACACCACCGGCGCGCCGGTCCGACAACTCCGGCTAAGATGGTACATTCAAATCACTTCAGTGTCAACGGGAGAATGGCGGCGGGACGGTTGCACTGTCATTGCTGAGCCCGCTGGCTCAGAAACGCCGGGATGTCGCGTGAGCCCTGGGTCACGGCCACGATCTCAATGGACTGACGAGACGCACGATAGATGATCAAATACGCCCCGACCGGCCAGAACGGACCGGATGAGGCGTGAAGTCTTCGCGCTTGCGGCCCATCCCCGGAGTCTGCCCGAGGGCCTCAAACGCGTCGTACAGCGTTCCGATCCAGCGATCGGCGGCCTCGACGTCGTCTGCGGCGATGTATTCCCAAATCCCGTCGAGGTCGCGATCTGCATCGCCACTAAGGACGTACCCGCTCACGCGCGAGTCTTGCGGCGTTCGGCAGACTTGCGCTGTAATCGGGCGCGGGCGGCAGCCGGGTCGACGGTTTCGCCGCGATCGAGGGCGGCGAGGCGGCGGCCGAGCTCCTGGTTGAATTCCGCCAGTTGCGCCGCGCGCGCGGAGTCGTGCTCCTCCAGCAATCGCAACGCTTCCCGAACGACCTCGCTCGCCGAGTTATAACGACCCGATTGCACCTTAGCGCTGACGAGTTTTTCCAGTTCCGGCGTTAGAGAGACGTTCATTTGGGCGACTCCGGGCCGTCTTCAGAGTAAGTCCGGATAGCGAAGATTGTCAATGTCTGTTATTGCGCAAGTTCGCTTTAATCGCACTATTGCTGGATCGGGTTGAGCGCTTTGGGCGGCGCGGGCGGCCTGGGCACGCCCGGAATCGCGGGCACGCCCGGAATGGCGGGAGCGACCGGTGCTTTCGGAGCCGCGGGCGCCACGTCCTCCGCCCCCGCTTTTTGCACCTCGATGCGCCCGCGCTCGGTCGACAGATCCACCGACGGTCCACCGTTGGACCCGCGCAGCGCCGACCCGCGCTTGTTCGATTCCTCGCGCAGCGGAGGCCCGAATTCATTGCTCACTTCGCCGCGCACGCTGGTCGCATTCAAGTCGAACTTGGCAGCCGCCGGGAGCGCCAGCTCGATGTTCCCGGCGCGCGTGTGGACCTGCATTCTGGCCAGGGGCAGGGAACCGGGCCGCAGGTCGATGTCGCCGCGGACGACGTTCACTTCGAGGGAATTCGTAACGCCAGAGATCTGCACGTCGCGCGCGTTGGAGTGAAGGATCACCGGGCCCACCAGATTCTCGCCCGTGAATTCTCCCAGCGGCATGCGCACCTCGCCGGGAATCTTCTCGGCGCTAAACTCGCTCTGCGGGCCGGTGAAGTGCACCGTCCGGGTCATATTATGAAAGCGCACCATGCCGCGATAGCCGCCGTTGATGATTACCGGGCCGTCGACATTCTCCAGATCGATGTCGCTCCCACTGCCCCTAAGGACCAGCCCGCCCTTCAGATTCACCGCCCGCACAATCTCGCTGCGGCGCAGGTCCAGGCGCGCCTGCCCGCCCACGTTTTCCATCCGCACGCCGGCGTTATCGGAGGTGATGTCCACTTCGCCATTAATTCCGCTGATATCGAAATCGCCGCTGCGTCCATGCGCTTCTATTGACGCCCCTCTGGGAACGGTGATGTCCATTTCGGCCGTAATCCGCGCGGCCCTGGAAGGATGGTCCTGATTGGTGCGGATCACCACGCGGTTGGCGTCCCCCACTAGCTCGAACGGAGATTCCCGGTCGCTCGCGTCGGCCGCGTTCTGGTCCATGCTGCGAACCGTCTTGCGCCCGGTCACCTTGACGCTGGTGACATCGCCGCCGGTGATGTGTGCGTTGCCCCGGAAACTCTCCAGCACCACGCGCGGCGCGGCAGCGGCGGGCTTTTCTCCGGACAGCGGATACTCGAAACTTTCGCCGAACACGTCCAGCCCGCCCATCTCCAGCCGCCCCCGCGGCAGCCAGTTCGAGAACCCGCGCGCCGCGTTCAGGCTGAATCCGAAAATGCACAGGAACACCACCAGCACCCATTCGCCGGCCGAAACGCCGGCATTAGGCAGGGGCCGAGAGGTAGAAGCCCAGAACACAATCTCGGCCAGCCGCAGTACGCCCCACAGAATCAGCAGCAGCGGCCAGTACTTGGCCAGATAGTCCAGCAGCGGCACGTCCGGAAACACGTTCCGCGCCAGAAACACCCCGCCGATGCCGATCAGCAACAGTGGCGCCGCGAGCGATGCGCGTCTCATAATTGCCGCCATCCTCCGGTGCGCCGGCCCAGCAGCAGTACGCCCCACACGATCAGCAGCACCGGCCAAAACAGGTGCAACTCACGCAGCCAGTACAGGTCCGGAAACAAGTTCCGCGCCAGCCAAAACGTCCCGAACAAGATCAAGACCACCGGGAACCCAATGGATCCGCCTCTCATACGCTTTTTGCTCCAAATCTCTCCGCGAGCTTCAACAGCCCGATTACGATCAGCAGCACCGGCCACGTACGCCAGAAACTCACCGAGCCGAAATGATCGATGGTCACCAGCACGCCCAGTGTGATCATCATCACCGGTCCCCGGATGGCGGAAATGAAGGAGCCGCTGCTGGTCATGCCGGCCCTCCGCTTCCCGGCGGTGTGTCCTGCCGGCGGTTCTCGCGCGTCGCCCACGCCAGCCGCACATACAGCATGTAAACGCCCAGCGCGATCAGCAGCACCGGCCAATACCGCAAGATCCGCCGGATTTCAAGGAAGCCCAGATTGCTTAGCAGAAACACCACGCCCAACGCGATCAGGATCACGGGAGCGGCGGGAATATTGGTGCCGCCGTGGACCGGCAACACGCTGGAGAATTCATCCACCGGCTGCCCCAGCCTCCGCCGTTTGGCGGTGTGAAACGCTTCGAAGGCCATGTAGGCCCAAAACGCGGCCAGCATCAGGCTCAGCAGAGGCTCCAGGCCCTCGGCCGCGTTGTTGCTCAGAACCGAGATCAGCAAGCCCACGATCACCACATGCACCAGGCCCTTGCCGTACTGCCCGTTGTAGACCGCGCCCACACCCGGAATCAGCCCCAGCAGGAACGCCAACCCGGGCGACACGTCGCGATTCGGCAAGGGCGGCGGCGCGGTGCTCGTATAGGGCGAGGCATATGGCGAATCGGCAAACCCCGCACCGGTTGCGGTGAACCCGCTTCCCGTCGCACCAGCACCGGCCGTGCCCGCTCCGGCCGCGCCCCCGGCCGCTCCCCCAGACGCTCCCATGGGAGGCGGCGCATGCTCGGCGCAAAAAATGGTTCCATGTGCCGCGCGAACGCTCGCGGCGTCCAGGGCTTTGCCGCACGCGCGGCAATAGCCGACGGTCACGCCTGGCGCCGAGCTCGAGCCCGGACTTTGCTCCGGACTTCGCTCCGGACTTCGCTCCGGACCTTGCTCCCGGCCCTGCTCGGGGCTTTGTCCCGGCTGCTGCGGATTCATTTCGAATTCGCTCCTTCCGGCATTGACTGGGCCGGCCCCGCCTGCGGCAAAGCCGCCGCGTCCGCCGCCGCATCCGCGCCCGGCTGGTCCTCGGTCCATTCCTTCAGGCGCGACTGGATTTCAAACACTACTCGCAAACTCTCGTAATACTTCATGCCTCGTTCCCACACCCGTGTAGCACGATCCTCGGCCAGCGTCCAAACTTTCACCGGATCCAAATCCGCTGCGGTCAATTGCCGCGGACTAATCCCGGCCACCTTGAACAACATGGCAAAACTCAACACCGTCATGGCCATGCTCATGGCATACCGCGGTTCGAGTATCGGCTCCAACCATTTGCCGAACACCCGGCGCGCCCACGACGGTTTCACCACCGCCCGGCTGGGTCCTGCCGTCACCTCGAACAGCAGCCGCGTGACGAGCTCCGGAGGAGCCTCCACCACCGCAGCCCGTTCCATGAAGCCGACCGCGGCGGCCGAATCCCGCGCCAGTTCCGCGCACCCCGCGCACTCGGCCAGATGAGCTTCGACAGCCGACTTCTGCTCGCCGTGGAGCAATCCATCCACGTAATCGGCCAGCAGAATCTCGATCTCGCCGCAGTTCATCACGCTTTGAATCTCTAATCCTTATACCGCAACTTTGTTCCGCCGGAGGATGCGCGCCAGTTCGGCGCGTCCCCGGTTCAATCTCGACTTCACCGTGCCCTCGGGCACGTTCAAAATCTGCGCCACTTCCCGATACTCCAGTTCTTCCAGATCCCGCAAAATCACTGTTTCCCGCAGCTCCGGCGACAGCTTGGCCAGAGCGGCTTGCAGCGCCTCCCCGGCTTCCCGCCCCGCCAGCATCCCCTCGGTGCGCGATTCGGCCGTGCGCTGCTCAATCATGGGAAGCTGCTCTTCGAGCGACGACGTCGCCCGCTCCTGCTTGGTCCGCCGGTAGTGATCGATCAATAAATTCCGCGTCAGCCGCCCCAGCCATACCGTGAACGAACCCTCTCCGGCGCGAAAACTCTTGAGCGATCGAAATACCCGCAGGAACACTTCCTGGGTGAGATCCTGCGCGTAGTGGTCGGACCCCGTAAACCGATAGCAGATCCCATACACACGTCGCGTATGGACCTTGACCAGATCCTCCCAGGCGGCCTCATCCCCGCTCAAACATCGTTCGACTAGTTCGACGTTGGAGTCCAAAAAGTCGCCGTCCAAGAAAGGCCTCCGCGCCTTCGCACCCCATACCGGCAGCGCCCAATCGAGGGCCTTCGACACAATCCCCGTTCCGGTCCCGGTTCGCCGCATGGCTTGACCGTGGTTCACCGCAAGACTGCCTACCGTGTTAATCTGTCGGACTGTGGCTGTTGCCGCCATATCCTCTCCGTTCCAGCTTCACTACCAGCTGCATCAACAATGGGAACGAAGAGCGGACGTGAAAAGTTCGATCTATATTCTACTATTCATTGGGATACCGCAACAGGACATCGGCTTGGGGCGGTTTGGGGATGGCCGGGTCCCGGGCCTTAGCGGCACCGGCCCACGTTTTGAAAAGGCCGCGAAGGGGGCGGCCGTAACCGCTTGAAAAAGCGTCATCTGGGTGCAATTGCGGGGGTCGCAGCCACGTTGGTTGCGGGGTACTTTGTGTATTACCGCTGGAGCACCTCCGGCTTCGTCTGGCAGGATTTCGTCACCTCGGTCGAGAACGTCAACTGGCACTGGATGAGCCTGGCGCTGGCTTCCGTCCTGGTGACGTACCTTGGCCGGGCTCTGCGGTGGGAAATTATGCTCCGTCCGCTCACCAGCAACACCAGCGTATGGCGGGTGCTGGTGGCCACCTGCATCGGTTTCGCGGCCGTGGTCCTGTTCGGACGGGCGGGCGAACTGGTCCGTCCGTTTCTGATTGCCAAAAAAGAAGGCGTCTCCTTCTCCAGCCAGGTAGCCGCGTGGGTAGTGGAGCGCATGCTCGACTTGCTCATGGTCCTGGTCATCTTCGGGATTGCGCTAACCCAAGTAGGGAACAGCGCCATCGAGCACGGTCCGCGGGTTCAAGCGCTGCTTAAAGCCGCGGGCTACGCCGGCGGAGTCACCGGCACCGTGTGCCTCACGCTGCTGATCGCCTTGCGCCAGTTCCGGGGACGCGTCCGGGCCCGCCTGATGCAAGCTTTGGCGTTTCTACCCGGTCCTTTACACATCAGAATCGAGAAATTCCTGGCAGCTTTCGAGCAGGGCATGGCCAGTACCCGCGACACCAGCTTCACCTGGATGCTGATTCTGTACTCGGCGCTGGAGTGGGCCGTAATCGCCGGGTCGTTTTACGCCAGTTTCCACGCCTTCCCCGCCACCGCCGCCTTGGGCCTGACCGACGCGGTGATCACCCTCGGCTTCATCGCCCTGGGAAGCATCGTGCAAATCCCGGGCGTGGGAGGCGGAATGCAACTGGCCGCCATCGTCGTCCTTACCGAGTTCTACGGTGTAAATCTTGGCGCAGCCACCAGCATTGCGTTAACCTTGTGGATCAACAATTTCGTCATCATAATTCCCGTAGGCTTCGGCCTGGCGCTTCATGAAGGTATTAAATGGCGTAATTTGAAGCAATTAAGCGAATCATCGTCAGGTTTTAGTTTATGACGTGCCCCTTCTGCGGCCACCGCCACGACCGGGTGATCGACTCCCGCGAGAGCAAGGAAGGCGACCTCATCCGCCGCCGCCGCGAGTGTCTGGGTTGCCAGCGCCGCTTCACCACCTACGAGCGGAGCGATGAGATCCCTTACATGGTGGTCAAACGCGACGGCCGCCGCGAGAAGTTCGACCGCCAGAAAGTGCTCGAGGGACTGCTCAAGGCCTGCTCCAAGCGACCCATCCCCATGGCCAAGCTGGCCGAGGTCGTGGACGAGATCGAGGCCGTCTTGGCCGAGAGCCCAGACCGCGAATTGCCGACCACTCGGATAGGCGAGCTGCTGATGGAGCGCCTGCGGACACTCGACAAGATCGCTTATGTGCGGTTTGCGTCGGTCTACCGGGATTTCCAGGACGTTGAGGCGTTCTTGGTCGAGCTCCGGGATGTGCTCCAGCGGAGGAGCTGACCGAGTATGCCAAACGGCGGCTTGGTACGCCCAGAACATCCGCTGAAATAGAGACTTAACTAATTGAAAGAACCCTGTTATACTGGGCACAGCACGGTGGAGGCTGTGTGTCGGCGGTAGGTTCTGTCTAAAGTATTGTAATAACACGTCTGAATGAAAAGCCGACAGAACCCGGAGGGAAGATCGGGCGAAGGAGTGTATCAGGTGAAGACCTGATGCCCGGTTCCCGGCTGGGAGGTGAATCTACGTGGATCATTTCGAGGACCAGTTCTTAGGCGAGGGTCACGAGCCTCTTGGGCTTCCTTTTGACGAGGAAGGCGCTTTTTTCCATCCTGAGGAAGTTCACGATGGAGAAGAATTCGCGCACGCCCACCCGGTTGAAGAGTCCATCTACACCGATGATCCGGTACGCGTGTATCTGCGCGAGATGGGCGCCGTTCCGCTGCTCACGCGCGAAGGCGAAGTCAATCTCGCCCGCCGCATGGAGCGCGGAAAACTTCGCATGCAGAAGGCCATCAGCCGCAGCGCGCTAGTGCAGTTGCAGGCTGTAGAAATTGCCGAACAGATCCGCCGGGGGATGGAAGAGCTGGACGCCTTCGCCGATCTGGGCGATCTGGAAGCCGAAAGCGCCGCTTACAACAAGCGCCGCGGCGAAGTCGAACAGGACTTCGCCGGAATCGTCGGCGCCCACAAGAAGCTCGGCCAGTCCACCGAGAAGTTCTCGACCGTCGCGCTCAGCAATAAGAAGCTTCGCCGCAGATGGGCGGGCCGGATGAGCCGCCATCGCGTGGAAGTCTCCCAGGCCATCCGCAAGATCCCGTTCTACAACTCGCAGTGGAAGCAGTTTGCCAAGGAAATCGAGCGCGTGGTGGACGAGCTCACCTTGCTGGAGCAGGACCTGCGCAAGCTGGAGAGCCGCAACGGCCAGACCGCGCAGGCCAAAGCCAAGGAGCTGCGCCGCGAGATCCGCAAGCGCGAGCACGCCGCCGGCGCCAGCGTGACCGACCTGCGCCACACCATCGCCGTCATCCGCCACGGCGAAATCGAAGCCGAGCGCGCCAAGAAAGATCTGGTCGAGGCCAACCTCCGCCTCGTGGTTTCGGTCGCCAAGAAATACGTCAACCGCGGCCTGCATTTGCTGGACCTGATCCAGGAAGGCAACATCGGCCTGATGCGCGCCGCCGACAAGTTCGAATACCGCCGCGGCTACAAGTTCTCCACTTACGCCACCTGGTGGATTCGCCAAGCCATCACGCGCGCCATCGCCGACCAGTCCCGAACCATCCGCATCCCCGTTCACATGAACGAAAGCATGAACAAGTTCCTGCGGGCCACGCGCGAGCTGGAAAAGGAACTCGGCCGCGCGCCCACCAACGACGAAATCTCGCGCCGCATGGACATTCCGGTCGAGAAGGTGCAGAAGCTCAAGACCATCTCGCGCGATCCGGTGTCGCTCGAAACGCCAGTGGGCCGCGACGGCGAATCCGCGCTGGGCGATTTGATCGAGGACCGCTGGGTGGGCTCGCCGGTCGACGCGGTGATCGACACCAACGTCCGCGACGAGACCGCCAATATCCTGAAAACTCTCTCGCCGAAAGAAGAGAAGGTGATCCGCCTGCGCTTCGGCATCGGCTGCGAGCGCGAGCACACGCTCGAGGAAATCGGCCAGGAGTTCGACGTCACCCGCGAACGCATCCGCCAGATCGAAGCCAAGGCTCTGCGCCAGTTGCGGTCCCCCGAGCGCGCCCGGCATCTGCGCGCGCTGCTCGCCGCGCGGTAAGCTGGCGCCTCTATGCAGGCCCTTGCTTTCTGGAAGGAAGTAACCATGGATCAGGCCAATTTTCTCGAGGGCCTGATCGGTCTGCTGGACGAGAATCACATCCGGTATTGCGTGATCGGCGGACAGGGCGTAAACGCTTACGCCGATCCGCTAGTCAGCCTCGACCTTGACCTGGCGGTAGCTGTCGATCAACTGCCTGTTGTCGAGCGGCTGCTGAGCGACCGGTTCCGCATCGAGCATTTTCCGCACAGCCTGAACGTTTCGACCGAGGATTCGCAACTTCGGGTTCAGATTCAAACCGATCCGCGCTATTTCCCATTTCCCGAGCGCGCCTCGGTGCGAGAAGTGCTTGGTCTTCGAGTGCCTGTCGCTGCGCTCGAGGACGTGCTGATCGGCAAGATCTGGGCGGCACAAGACCCCGAGCGCCGGGCCAGCAAGCGGCGCAAGGACTTGCTCGACATCGAGCGCCTCATTGAAGCGCATCCCGCACTGCGGACGCGGGTTCCCGCGGAAATCCTGGCGAAGTTTTCGTAACTTTCGCCTGGGTGCGCATTGCTTTGCAACTTCTGAATCCTCTTGTCGCGCAATTCGTCTTACATAATGCTTGTTTGTAGTCCAAAAGACAGTAGATTAAGAGGAGCCTTTGTGCAGATCATTGACTCTTCGGCAGCTGCGTTGACGAGGCGGCGGAGAAGTCGAAATCTAGTTGGTGGCGATCGGGAATTGCAGGTATCCTCGACAACCGATTTGCTTTTTGGAGTGATCTCGCTGATGGTCGTTCTTTCGGCTGGTCTGGTATTGAGCCTGCTGTTCCTCTGGCGAAGCTCACCAGTTCAGACATTCGACTTTCTCGTCGCTTATCTTCCGCTCACACTGCCCATATTAACGGTCGGTCTCACTGTAATCCTCCGCCCGCACGAGCTTGTTGACCTTCATGGATGGCTGCGTCTATCGACCACTTTCAGTCTTGGCCTTGTAAGCTTCGCAATCTGGGCGTTTGTCGCGGGCCAATCGGTGAGCCAATATATCGTGATCAATTCCACAAAGGTGTACAACAAGGATCACGCTATGTTCCTTCTTCTGGTGGCGTTCATCTGGGCGACCTCTGGTTCCCTCGTTACTGCGCTCGCCGAGAGTGCGGAGAAGAAGCGCCGTTGGAAGGTCATACAGGCAATTCAGTTTGCCTTCTCGCTTGCCGCTTGCTTCGTTCTGCCGTTCTTGCTGCTGGAGGACAAGGCCGCGGTCGAGAAGAGTACCGGGCAGTCTTTCGACACTCGCCAATTCATCGTCAACATCCCCTACCGGAATGCGTCCCTGAACCAGCATCTTGGCCGCTCGACAGATCCCATTACCGAGTGTTTTGTGGCTCGGCATGTTTCAGCGAAGAGTCGGGCACAAGCCATCCGGAGGGCAAACGAGCTCATGAGCCAGGAGGATCTCGCATTCAGCAAGGGGCGCGGGTCGTCCGCCATCGAGGTACTGGAGAGTCAGATTGTGGAGCAAGAGGAGCCGTAGCGCCGCGACGGCGAATCCGCGCTCGGCGATTTGATCGAGGACCGCTGGGTGGCTCGCCCGTCGACGCGGTGATCGATACCAACGTCCGCGACGAAACTGCAAATATCCTGAAAACTCTCTCGCCGAAAGAAGAGAAGGTGATCCGCCTGCGCTTCGGCATTGGCTGCGAGCGCGAGCACACGCTCGAGGAAATCGGCCAGGAGTTCGACGTCACGCGCGAACGCATCCGCCAGATCGAAGCCAAGGCCCTGCGCCAGTTGCGGTCCCCCGAGCGCGCCCGGCATCTGCGCGCGCTGCTCGCGGCGCGGTAGCCCTGGGCACGGCGTTAAGACTTGTAATACGGCTCCGTAATACGCTAGGCTGGATTCGTGGCGTCACCCATAACATTACGTCTGGACCCGGAAATCCGCCGGAAGGTCGCCCAGATCGCCCGCCGCAAGGGTACGACCACGTCCAAGGTGTTGCGCGAAGCGATCACCACGTGGGTCGACCGCGAGGAAAGCGCGCTATCGGCCTACGAGCAGATTAAGGACCTGATCGGGAGTGTTCACGGAGGCGACCCGCACCGCTCGACGGACATGGGCAAGAAATTCACGCAATTACTTAAAGCCCGCCGGAATCAATCGTGATCCTGGTGGACGCCGGTCCCTTAGCTGCAATCGCCGACACGCATGACCAGCATCATGCAGCTTGCGTGGCCGCTCTTGAAACGATTCGGGAGCCAATGGGCACGGTGTGGCCCGCGCTAAGCGAAGTCATGTACCTGCTAGCGGACCTGCCAAGAGCTCAAAACTCAGTCTGGGACATCCTAGCAAGGGGCACTGTCCGACTTCTCCCGCTCGGCCCCGGCGACATACCCAGAATGCGCGAGCTGATGGAGCAGTATTCCAACCGCCCCATGGACCTCGCCGACGCCGCCTTGATCTGCGTGGCCGAGCGGGAAGGCATCCGCCGGATCTTCACGGTCGATCGCGAGGATTTCTCGGTCTACCGGCTTCATGGTCGGATTCGTCCATCGATTTTGCCGTAGCCACCCAGCTACAATGGATGGCGCGGTGATCCGTTTAATCCAACATCCCGTCCGCGTGGTCGCCGTGCTGCTAGCAGCCGCTGTGGCGTTGCTCGCGCAGCGCGGATTTCGCGGCGGAGGCGGTTTCGGCGGCTTCGGGTTCGGCCCTAGCGAAGACGACGGCCCCAGCCCGAATTTCAAAACCGACACCGAGTTCCACTTCATCCGCGGCGAATACACCGACTCGCCCAACTACCGCCGCGGCTTCGGCAACGTCTCCCGCCGCGGGCGCGCCAACGGCTGGTGGGCGCAGGACTGGCCCGATGCCGACGAGCACTTCACCCAAGGCGTGCTGCGCCTCACCCGCATCGACGCCGGCGATCCTCGCCACCTCGGCTTTAGCGACGAGAAGATCTTCGACAACCCCTGGGTCTACATGACGCAGACCGCTTACTGGAGCCTGACCGAAAAAGAAATCTCCCGCATGCACGAGTTCCTGGAGCGCGGGGGCTTCCTGGTCACCGACGATTTCTGGGGTCCGTATGAATGGGAAGTGTTCCAGGAAACCATGCAGCGCGTGCTGCCCAACCACGCCATTACCGACATCGCGCTGGGCGACTCCGTGATGCACGTGCTCTACAACATCGAGGAAAAGGATCTCACCTACATCCCCGGCACGCGCCATCTGCGCCGCGGCCCCGGCGGCCAAATGGTGGTGCAGCAGCAAGGCAACTCCCCCGCCTGGCGTGCCATCTACGACGACAAGCAGCACATGGTGGTGGCCATCAACTTCAACACCGACGTGGGCGACGCCTGGGAGTACGCCGACTCACCGCTGTATCCAGAAGCCATGACCACGCTGGCTTATCGGTACGGGATTAACTACGTCATCTACGCGATGACGCACTGACTAAGCCGCATCCCGCACCGATATGCTGATCTCCTTGCCCAGCGCATGGAACGCAGCCTCGATCTGATCGAACCCGGAATGGTGGCTCAAGTTAAACAGCCGGTCCACGCTGGTCTTGGGGAGCGCCAGCCGCCGCCCCAATTCAGCCTTCCGAATGCCCGATGCTAGGAACTCCCGGTACAGCTCCGCCTTCGCCGCTTGCAGCGCCGGCAGTCGAACCATGCGGAATTTCCGCCCGCGAGGCTTGCTCGGCCACGGCAAATCCTCGCCATGACGCATGTGCTCCTGAACCAAAGTTTGGAGCAGAGCGACGGCCATCTCGCGAGCCTCTTCCTCGGTATCACCCTGAGAAACGCCCCAGCCGAAGTCGGGGATGGTGATCACAAATCCGCCGTCTTCGACGGCCTCGAAGCGAGCGGGATATTCCATAGGGGTCTTCACCTTCGTTTCATCCCCAATTCTTTGAGGATGCTGTAATACGTTCCGGTTTTAATCTCTTTTGTGAGGATGGCGGGGAATCGTAGTGCGGCGGCCTTCGAAGTAAACGACTCAATGTTTCGTCCCCTGTTCAATCCGGCACCCTTCATTCTCCAGGCGTCGCTTCAACTCGCTCGCCGTCACATCCAAATGGTATCAGAAGTGAATCCTTTTCTGAGGAAGCGCCAGCTCCCTCGCGGGCTCGGAACTGCTTAGCTCGACCGCCAGTCACCGCGCAACCAACCCCGTCCCAAAGCATCCGCGGGCACTCCCTTGTAGGCCACGACAGAGCGAATCCAAGGCGAACATTCCACATCATGCGCATTTGTGGTACACACTTTCCACATAGCTACATTCCCGGGGGCCGCACGCCACCCTCCGCGCCTCTCAATCCCCAATGTAACCATTTGATTCTTCTTCGGTTCCGCAGACAGCAAAACGAACCCAAGGAAGCCAGGCGCACCGCCTGTGGAGCTTATCAACCCGCCGCTGGTCCGCCCAGCCCGGCCCACAACTACGCAACCAACCCCACGCCCCTGAACCGCCTTCACCTCGGATGAGTCGAGGGATTTGTTACCCAGTTTCTTGGGACACAGTGTTAGGATTAGGACGGGCACGGGGCTGGGCGCCGTAAGCTCAGGCGGCCCTTTCGAGCGGCCGTCAGGTTTCCGTCGCGCTGACAGCGGCGATACCGCCAGTCTGGAGATATGAAGGACCACTTGATCGCAGTTGCTGCACCTGCGCGCCACGCCGTAACCGAATCGTCATTCCCCGCGGCCAACTGCCGGTGCGACAATGACTAGTGATGTTGATTTACGGCTACTATTACGCCGCAGGCCTGCTCGCCGGCGCGGGTGTCGTGACCTGGCTGGCCGGGTGGCCGTATGCCGTGCCGTTCTACATTTTGGCCGCGTTTTGTTTGAACTTCTTCCGCGACCCGGAGCGCGCCGTGCCCACCGGACCCGTGGCGGTTTCGCCCGCCGACGGCAAAGTGGTCTCCATCCGCCAGGATGATGCGGGCGGCCATCGCGTCAGCATCTTCTTGAACGTGTTCGATGTCCACGTGAATCGCACGCCGATTGCCGGCAAGGTCACCTGCGTCACGTACAAGAAAGGCGCATTCCTGGTGGCCAGCAGGGAACAAGCCAGTGCCGCGAATGAACAGAACGTGATGACGGTGGAAGGCGTGGTCGGGGGCTGCCCGACCAAGGTCAAGTTTAGCCAGATCGCGGGGCTGATCGCCCGCCGGATCATCTGCTACAAAAAGGCGGGAGATGTTTTGAGCGCCGGCGAACGCGTGGGCCTGATCAAGTTCGGCTCGCGTGTCGATGTATTTCTAGGTCCGGAGTGGACCGTCGCGGTGCGCGTTGGCGAGCGCGTTGTAGCGGGGTCGAGCGTAATCGCGCGAATTACGGGAGCGACATGAAAGTCCTGCGGCTGAGCGAGCGGCTGATCGATCCGCGGTCTCCGGACCGGCGTCCGCGGCGCGCCGCCTATGCCCTGCCGACGCTGTTCACCGCGGGCAGCGTATTCCTGGGATTCTACGCGCTCATCGAATTCTTTCAAGGCGCGATGCAAACGGCGTCGAATCTGGCCACGGGGCATCTGCATTTTCAAACCGGCGCGGTGGCCATCGGAGTGGCCGTGTTCCTGGACGGCCTGGACGGCCGCATCGCGCGCATGACCAACACGGTAAGCGATTTCGGACGTGAGATGGATTCCCTCGCCGACGTGATCACCTTCGGCATCGCTCCCGCGGTGCTGGCGTTTGCCTGGGGCGTGGAGTTCGTCGAAGCGCCCGCGCGCTGGGTCACTCTGGAGCAGGTGCGTAGCGTGGGGTACTTCGCGTCGTTCGTGTTCCTGCTGTGCGGAGCGATGCGCCTGGCGCGCTTCAATATCCAAAAAAATCCGGTGCTCAAGAACCCGGGGCGGCCGGACCGCAAATATTTCGCGGGGCTTCCGATTCCGTCCGGGGCGGCCGCGGTGGCCGCTGTGGTGTACTTCCAGGGAAGCGAGCCGCTGCGGTGGTGGGGATGGTCGGTGGCGTGGCTGGCGCTGCTGGCGTTGCTTTCGTTCCTGATGGTCAGCACCTGGCGCTACCCGAGTTTCAAGGATCTGAGCCTGACGCGGCCGCGCTCGCCCGTAACCGTTGTGCTGATGGGAATCCTGATTTACCTGATCTGGTATTATTCCCAGGAAGCGCTGCTGGTCATGGCGGGAACCTACGTGATGAGCGGGATTGCGATTCGCCTGGGCGGCATTGCGCGGCGGGTCTTCCGGCGCGCGGCATGAGCACTCCGGCATGAGCACTGTCGACAAAGGCATCGAGCGTCCGCTGATCGCGGTTGTGGGTGGCGATACGCTGCTGGCACGGGAAGTGCGGAGCGTGCTCGAAGCGGCCAAACCCGCGCCGCGCGTGAAGTTGATTGCGGGCACGGCCGTCCATACGGACGAAAAGGACGCGGAGGAGAGGGGCGAAGGCGAAGAAGAGACGCCCATGCTGCCGCTGTCGCTGGAGAGTCTGGAAGGCGCGCGCGTCGTGATCCTCGCCGGGTCTCCGGCCTCCAGCCGGCGGGCCCTCAAACTGAATCTGAATCGCGGCGCCAAGCTCATCGATCTGACGGGGGCGCTGGAGGAGCAGCCCCAGGCCCGGCTGCGGGGGCCGATCGCGGAGGCCATCACCGGAGCGCCGGCCGCGGCTGCGATTCAGGTGATCGCGCATCCGGCGGCGATGGTGCTGGCGAAGTTTTTGACCACGGTGTCGCGGTGCTCGGTGGTGCGGATGTCGCTGGCGCACATCTTCGAGCCCGCCAGCGAACGCGGCAAGCCGGGCATCGAAGAATTGCAGCAGCAGACCGTGTCGCTGCTGCGGTTCCAGAAGCTACCCACTGAAGTGTTCGACTCGCAGCTGGCGTTCAACGTGTTGGCCCGTTACGGCGAGGAAGCCCGGGAGCCGCTCGAAGGCGTGGAACAGCGAGCCGAGCGGCATCTGGCGTCGCTGCTGGCGGGCTGGCCGGGCGTGCCGATGCCCTCGCTACGCATGATCCAGGTGCCGGTGTTTCACGGCCACAGTTTTTCGGTGTGGGTGGAATTTCAGACCAACCCGGGTGTGAAGAACCTGACCGAGACGCTCGAGCGCGGCGGGTTCGACGTGCGGCCGGACGATCCTCCGTCGAATGCCCGCATCGCGGGGGAAAGCGGCATCGGCGTGGGCGCGATCGCCGAGGACCGGAACAATTCACGGGCGTTCTGGTTTTGGCTGGCCGTCGATAATTTGAAGCTGACCGCGGAGAACGCCGTGGCTGTCGCGCAGGAGATGTTGTAAGCGCGGTCGGCGGCCCTCACGTAGCAGCGGCTCTTAGCCTCACGCGAATCGGTTCCGAGCGAGTTCCCCCGTGGTCCACGAAGATGGTGGTTTCTTCTCCCGATGCCGCCGGGATGCGCGCGTTGACTTGCCTGACGCCGGAGCTTTCGCTCGCCGACACGAAATCCACCGGGAGCCGCTGGGATTCGGAATACACCCGCACATTGTTCCGATCGCAGTTCTCTGCGAGACCGCTGATCCATAGCGCCAGGTGGCCCCACTTCTCGTCCGAACGAAACTGCACTTCTCCCGGCTGCCAGGTCTTGCCGTCCTGGGCGTCTACGATCGCGATACCGCTAGTCTTCACCGGCAGGTCGACCGCGATCCGGCAGGTGTTGCTGAAGCCCGAGCGCACCGTCCGTAGCCGCACCTCATGCCAGCCCGGCCGCAGGCCCGGCGGTAGGCGAAAGTTCGCATGCCATTCCTGTTCCCCATCGCGAAGCAAGACCACCGGAAGCACTCCGTACCCGGAGACTTCGGGCCGTAAATCCTCGCGGTGCAGATCTGTTTCGGAGCTAATGAACCAGCACGTCAAGAATTCTTCTTTACGAGTGTTGAAATTGATTCCGTTGTCGCCCCATCGTCCGTTAACGGCCGCGCGCAACACGGGCGGGTCCGCGGGCGCCGGTTCGGGCGGAAGTTCCCAGCGCCGGTAGCAAGCCACACGAGCATGGCGATGCTTCACATTGAGGAGTTCCGCGCGCGCGAAACCGGCGGAACGGCACAGCGCCAGCAAACACTCCAGCGTGGGGCCCACCCAGTTGTCGACCTGATTCGACAGCTCGGTGGTTTCATAGAACTCCATCCACGGAATCGGGGACCCAGTTCCGCCCCGGTAATCGTCGTCGACGATGAAAGAATCGACAATCGCGATATCCGTGGTTAATTCGCAAACGATTTCAAGCGCCAGAAGGGGATGGCGGAGATGATACAACACGCCCAAGAAGAAGGTGTAATCGAACGGCGCAAATCCACGATCGCGGAGCTCATACACCTCCGCGATCTCATAGACGACTTTCGACGCCAGCTCACGCCGCGCATAGTGAAAATTCTCTTGCTCAATGTTGTCCACGGCGACCACATTCGCGCCCCGGCGTTCCGCCTCGAACGCGAACCATCCATCCCAGGTGCCGATGTCGAGGACTCGCTTACCGCTCAAGTTCGGCGGCAGTGGAAACTCCGCGAAACGCTCTTTCAACTCCGCCAGGCTCAAGAAGCCGTCGATGACGCGGCCACCCGGCAGCTCCAGGCTGTGGTACCAGCCGGCCTTGAAGAGTTCCGCGCTGAAATCCTCGCTCCGCCGCTTCCGCAACACGTCTGTCTCAGCGTTCACATCGCGAGCGCCGGCTGCATCCGCGGCGATCTTCGACGGCTGGGACAAGAGCTTCTTGAAGGGAGAACGCACAGATCGAGTCTATCAACTCGCGCCCACTCCTCTCGTCTTGGGGCGAGGCGTTCGTTGGTTGGACGGTCCAGTATACTGGTACCCAGTGAAGGCACGTTTTGCGTTGGCGGGATGCGCCTTGGCGCTCGCCGCGATGTCGCTGGGTTCCTGCGGGTATCACACGGGCGGGCGCGGCGAATTGCTGCCGGCTACTCTCAAGACCGTCGCCGTACCCGCGTTCGCCAACGCCACCACTCGCTACAAGTTGACCGACCGATTGGCGGACTCGGTCGCCAAGGAGTTTTTGACGCGCACGCGGTACCGCGTGGTGACGAATCCCGACGCCGCCGACGCGGTGCTGCGCGGCACGGTGATCAATTATACTGCGTTCCCCACGCTGGTGGATCCAGCGACGGGGCGGGCCAGCGCGGTCGAGGTACACCTGATTCTGCGCGTAGTGTTGCAGGAGCGAGCCACCGGCAAGGAGCTGTTCTCGCGCCCGAGTTTCGAGGTTCGCGAACGCTACCAGATCAGCACCGTGGCCGCGGACTATTTCGAAGAGAGCGACGATGCGCTGGACCGCGTGAGCAAGATTGTGGCGCGGCAGGTGGTCACGGGCATTCTCGAAAATTTCTAGCCACGGATGAACACGGATGAACGCCGATCAGTTTCTGGCGCGGCTCGCTAAGAACGGTGCGGAGCCCGCCTACCTTTTTGTCGGGCCGGAACCGTACCAGCGCGAGGTCTGCCGCAAAGCTCTGGTTGAGGCCGTGCTGCCCGGGGATCAGCGCGAGAGCGGGTGGTCGCGGCACGATCTGGACCAGGTGCCGCTGGCGGCGGCGGTGGACGATGCGCGGTCGATGTCGTTGTTCGCGCCGCAACGAATTGTCTGGCTGGGGCGCGCTGAAGCGGCGCTGCCTCGTGGACGGGCGGCGGAGGCGGAGTCCGATGGAGATCCAGAGGAGCGCGGCGATTCGGGCGCCGGCGCACTGGCGGCGTATTTGAAGCAGCCTTCTCCAGGCACGGTGCTGGTGATCGATTGTTCGCGTTTCGATTTTGACGGCGAAGACAAAGCCCGGCTGGAGCGCGTCGAGAAATTCTACTCCGCGGTCGCGGCGAAGGTCGAGTTTCGCTCGCTGACGCCGGAAGCGGCTCGCGCGCTGGCGCAGAAGCTGGCGAAGGACTGCGGGTTGCAGTTGGGATACGCGGAATTGGCGCTGCTGCTGGAGGCCACCGGCGGCGAAGCTTCGCGCATCGCGGTGGAGATCGAAAAGCTGCGCGTGTTCGCGGGTACCGACCGCAAGGTGACGGCCGAGGACATCGCCGCGCTGACGTCGGATGCGCAGGCATCGACGATCTTCGCTTTGGTGGCCGCGCTAGGGCGGAACGACCGGATGCGGGCGCTGGAAATCTTAGAGATGCTATCGCGCGAGGGCGAATACATGCCGCTGGCGCTGACGTTTCTTGCGACGCAGTTCCGAATGGCGTTGGCGGCTCGCGAAGCCGGGCTGCGCGGAGCCGGCCAGATTCAAGCGCACTTCACAAAACTGGGAGCGCGGATGTGGCCGGAGCGGGCACGGCAAGTGGAGCAGACGGCCGCGGCGTTTTCGCGGGAGCGGCTGGAACGCGCGGTGGTGAAATTGTTCGAAACAGATCGCGGGCTGCGTGACGCGCGTCCCGACGACCGCATCGTGATGGAAGAGATGGTGCTCGCGCTGACCGCGAAGTGAGGCCGCGTGAATTAAGCCGTCGCGAGGCTGCGCAGGCGCAGGGCGATGCGGCTCTTGTAGCGGGCCGCCGTGTTCTTTTTAATGATGCCCCACTTGGCGGAGCGGTCGATCAAAGAGAACGTCTTGGGAGCCAGGGCCGCTGCGGCGGAGGCGTCCTTAGCCTCCAGCAAGCGGCGCATGGCGCGGACTTGGTGCCGCAGCCGGTGCTTTCGGACGCGGTTGACCGCGGTCCGGCGCTCGGCGATACGCACACGTTTTTGCGCTGTTACAGTATTTGCCATGGAAGTTTTAGGATAGCGCAGAGGTGCGCGCGCGGTCAAACGCGTTGGAGTGGGATAGACCGCGTCCTACTATACTAACGGTCGCGACTCGGAAATGGACGATTGCGAGCAAGGCCTGCTGTTGACAGTGTAAACTAAAAGATTGACACTTGAAGCATGGTCGGCGGTTTCCGGCACAAAGGGCTTGAGGAGATCTACCTCACCGGCCACACACGCCGGATCGGCGCAGATCATATCGGGAAGTGCGTGCGGATCCTGCAGTTACTGGAGGTTGCCGATCGGCCCGAACAGATGAACATCGCCGGGCTCCGCTTTCACCTGCTGCAAGGCAACCCCAGACGCTGGTCGGTGCGCGTGACCGGCAATTACCGGATCACCTTTGGCTGGTCGGGCGAAAACGCCTCCGACATCGATTTTGAGGATTATCATTAAAGACCAACTACGATGGGGAACAAAGTCATGAAGAGAGCAAACGGATTGCCGCCGGTCCATCCCGGCGAGATTCTCAAGGAGGACATCCTGCCGTCGGTAGGTCTGTCCGTCGCGGCCGCCGCGAAGGCTCTGGGCGTCTCCCGCCAGATGCTTCATGACATTCTAGCTGAGCGCAAGCCTCTTTCCGCCGTCATGTGCTTGAGGATATCGCGCCTGTTTGGCGGCTCTCCGGAAGTATGGATTCGGTTGCAGGCAACCTACGATCTGAAGAAGGCAGAGCAGGACAAGAAGGTCATGGCTCGCGTCGCCCGCATCGTGCCGGTGAAGGTGGTCGAGGAAGCCGGGGTCTGAATCACAGGACCCTCCAGATCCAGCTCAGGAATTCTTGAACTGAAGATCAGAATCAAGTATTCCCGGTAACTTCGCGGTGCCGGTCGATCCACCAGGCCCACAGAGGCAATAGCCACAGCGCCAGCGCGGCGACAGCGATCGTGCGAACGTCCGGCGGCGGTGGGCCAACGATGTTCGCAACATACGTCACCGCGCCGAATGCCAGGAACGCCCACAAGGCATACTGGCCCGTGCGGTCACGGGAGCGAGTCATGGAGAGGTACAGCCAAGCGCCCGCGGCGTACATGGCCACCTCCACGGCGATTGTGGCCGGCACGGAGTTCCACAAGCCCAAGCCGACGCGAGGACCCCCTGGATAGAGCGGCATGTCCGGGCGATGCGTGATGAAGTCGAGAACCCAGTGGCTCACCACGCTGAGCGCGATCACCACGGCGCCGCGTGTGTACCGCGTAAAGATCCAGTAGACAATTGCGAACAGTGCGCCCCAGCCGCAGGACGTAAGGAGACTGTGCGAGATCGGGTAGCTAACGAAGTCGAGGGGTGTAAAGGCGGTGTTGCCGGAATCGATGCGTACTTGCTCCCAACCCAACAGCAGGAAGATGGGCCACAGCAGGTCGAGAAGATTCGGCGCGGCCATCAACACGCCCAGAGATGCGCGCGGTGCTACACGTTTCGATGCCAGTCCGACTGCCCAGTGACCGATGAACATGAGTGCTCACCTCACGAAGAACGTTTTTTTATCCACCCCCGCGTCCACCGCCACATCGAAAAATCCGACCATCATCTCTTCCCAGCTCTGAAATCCGTACCAAACCTCGGCAGACGGATCGGGATTGCGCGGGTTGTTCGCGGAATTGTCGTAGGTCGCGATCCATTCCAGGCGTGTGCCGGCTTTGAGCAGCCGCGGCTGCGCCAGGCGATACGTCAGCTGCCAGTAGAAATCGTAGGGCCGCACGCGCAGCAGCGTTTCGGGCTGGCCGTCGGCGCGGACCAGCGTGTACTCGAATTCCTTGCCGCGCAGGTGCATGTGCGGGAAGAAGCCGACGAGCAGCGCGTCGTTGGGCAGGGTGCCCCACACAGTGACGCGGTAATCGCGCGCGCCGGGCGGGATGAGGAAACGCGTGTTGTCCATTTGCAGCGTGAGAACGCGCTTGGCGGGCGGAGCGGCGGCGAACTGGATGCCGATCTGGGTGCGGTCGGCGAGGCGCTTGCCGGTGGGCGTGTAGTGGATTTCGAAAACCAGATCGGAGCCGGCCTTGATCAGCTTCGCCATGCCTGGCGGCTGCACATCGGGCGCGGAGCCGGGGGCGTAGACGTTCAGGATGTCGGCCTTGGTGGGGGTGTGCGTGGGATTGGGAAACGACGTGTCGCCAGGTTCGCGGATGTAGACGACGGCGTGATGGACCGCGGCGCGCGCGCTGGGGCGGACCTCGGATGCTTGCACCCAGCGGTCCTGCGCGAAGCCGGTAGGGACGACGAAGTATTGGTAGTCGAGCGAACCCTTGGCGGGGACTTCGAAAGCCCGGGCCGGCCCCAGGACCAGATCGGGAGCAGGGATGTTCCAGCCTTCGGTCCATGCGCGCGGCGGCGGAGCTTCGCGCGGGTCGCCTGCGCCTGCGCCGGTGGCGGCCCATTCCGCTAAGGTGTCGCGCTCGGCTGCGGTTAGCGATCGATCATTGGAGAACTTGCCGCAGCACGGGTCGGCGAACCAGGGAGGCATGCGGCGGCTGAGCACATCCTTGCGGATGGCGGCGGCCCAGGGGCGCGTTTCCTTAAACGTGGTGAACGCCATGGGCGCGATTTGCCCGGGCCGGTGACATTCCTGGCAGCGGGTTTCGAGGATGGGGAGCACGTCGCGATAGAAGGTGGGCGGGCTCGCGGCAGCGGCGGCTGCGCTGCAGACGAGCGCGATCCAGAGGGCCAGGCGGTGAGCGCGGTCAAGCATTCCTAGCGTCTGCGGCCTTCTGGATTCGCAAGGTGGTCACGTCGGACACCGCGATCAGGCCCTTGTCCATCATCTCTTCGAGCACGGGCAACAAGCGGGCGATGTTTTCGGCGGAGTCGACGATTTGGATCACGATGGGCAGGTCGTGCGCCAACAGGTGCGGCTTGTGAATCTCCGCGGATCCGCCGTAGCCTTCCAGGCCGCGGAAGACCGTCGCGCCGGCGATGTCCAACTTCCGGCAGGTTTCCACAATGGCCTCGTACAGCGGCTTGCCTTGATGGCGGTCGCGCTCGGTGAGGTGCAGGCGGAGGAGTTTAGCTGGCTGGTAGTGTTGCATCGGGAGCCTCCGGCGGGGACGGGGAGTGGACCAGACGAACGATGTCGACTTCGGAGAGAACGATCAGACCGTCCGACAACATATCTTCGATCGCTTCGGCGGCCGGAGTGAGTTTCTCGGCCGTGTCGACGACGGCGATCATGATGGGGAGGTCGCGGCTGTTGTGCAGCAGGTGCTCCTTATGCGTGTGGCCTTTGGCGCCGTAGCCCAGGATGCCGCGATACACCGTGGCTCCGGAGATGTCCATCATGCGCAGATGCTTGACGATCGCGTCGTAGAGCGGTTCGCCGTTCCAGCGGTCGGCTTCGCCGAGGTAGATGCGCATCATCTGGGCTTTGCCGGCCTTGCGCTGGTGCGGCGGCTTGGGCTCGGACGCCGGTTTATGCTTTTCCTTCCGGGCAATCTTGACCACCGTGGTGTCCTGAACTTCGATCAGGCCGTCGGTGACCATATCGTAGAGCGCCGGCAGGAGTTCTTCCAGTCTTTCGGCGGTTTCGATGAACTCGATGCGGACGGGCAGGTGTTCGGCCATGGCCTCGACCTTGGGCGTGTGCATCACGCGATGGGCGCCGAATCCGGCCATGGCGCGGGTAGCGGTGGCGCCGGAGACGCCTTTGTGCATCAGGAACGCCAGGATGCGTTCGTAGAGAGAAGTGAAATGCTCCTGAGTGTCTTCGTTGACGTAAATCGTGACTTTTTTTGCCGTGCCCTTTAACATTTGAGTCGCTCTTATTTTGCCGTCAGCGTCGGCCAGCCACAAGCACTCCCAGCCACACCGCGAAATAGCCCAGCAGCACGCTGCCCAGCACGTTCAGAAGGCCGAGCCACAATGCGCCGCCGCGCACCAGACCGAAGGTCTCCCACTCAAAACTCGAAAACGTAGTGTAGCCACCGAGCACTCCGACCACCAAGCCGAGTTGCCAGTTGGGGTGCGGGTTCAGGCGTTGGGTCAGCAGCGTCATGGTGAAGCCGATCAGGAACGATCCGGTGACGTTGATGAAGAACGTTCCCAAGGGGAAGGGCCCGCCCACGCGGCTCATGATGGCGGTTCCGATCAGATAACGGGCCAAGGATCCGGTGGCTCCGCCTAGCATCACGACTAAATATCGGTCCAAACTGACCTCCCTCCAGTCCAGGGTAGTGGATTGATCGCGGCTTCGCGGGGATCGCCCCGCGGGATGAGCAGGTAGAATGGCAGAGTGATCCGCCGCGTCGTGCGACTTCTTGTGTCGGTCGGGAGCGTGACGTTGATTACCTTCATCGGGTTTCGTCTGGTCCCTTTTAACGCCACCGCACAAGGTTTTGCATATCTCCTGCTGATATTGATCCTGGCGAGCTACATCGGGTTCACGGAGGCCTGTGTGGCGTCGGTGGCCGCGGTGCTGGCGTTCAATTACTTCTTCCTGGAACCGATCCTCACCTTCACCATTGCGGACCCGCGCAATTGGGTGGCCCTGTTCAGTTTCCTGGTGACGTCCCTCATCGCCAGCAGCTTGTCGACGAAAGGCAAACAGCGGGCGCTGGACGCCCTGGCGCGGCAACAGGACTTGGAGCGGTTGTATTCCTTCAGCCGCGCGATTCTGCTGATCGATCCAGCGGAGCCGTTTCCCAAGCAACTCGCCCAGAAAACGGCTGACATCTTTTTGCTGAGCGCGGTGGTGTTGTACGAACGCCGCAGCGACGAATTCTATCGCGCGGGTCCGAATGACTTTGAGGGTCTGGACGATCAGCTCCGGGAAGCCGCGTTGCTCGGCACGTCGTTCGCCGATGCACAACACGGCCGCACCATTACCGCGGTGCGGCTGGGCGCGGAACCCATCGCGGCGCTGGCCTTACAAGGCGCGCGCATGCCGGACGCAATGGTGCAAGGGATCGCCAACCTGGTAGCGATCGGTCTCGAACGGGCGCACGCGCAGGACTTGACGGCCCAGATGGAAGCCGTGCGGCAAAGCGAAGCGCTGCGAACCACGATCATCGATGCCATGGCTCACGAACTCAAGACGCCCTTGACCTCCATCATGGCGGCGACGACCGCGCTTCTGGGGGACTCTCAACAACCGGACTCCCAGCAAAGCGCCGAAAGCAGGATGGAACTGATCCGGATTGCCGATGAAGAGGCCCGGCACTTGAAAAGCCTGATCGAGGAATCGCTGGAGATGGCACGCCTGGATACCTCGAACATTCAGGTGAAGCCCGAACCATCCGATGTCTGCGAGGTAGTGCGCGATGTGATGGCCGGAATGCGGCGCGAGATCGACAGCCGGCCTATCGATTTCGTCTGCGGCGAGCGCCCGTACACCATCGCCATCGACCGGAGGCTGATGCGGCTGGCCATCAAGCAACTGGTTGACAATGCCCTGAAGTATTCTCCGCCGGATCAGCCGGTGAAGATCGAAGTACGGGACGGCAACGGAGCCATCACGATCGCGGTGACGGATCATGGCAAAGGAATCCCCGCGCAGGAACAGAAACGGATCTTCGAGCGCCTGTACCGGAGCCCCACGGTGCAGCATCGAATCCCGGGTTCCGGCCTGGGCTTGAGCATTGCCCGGGACATCGTGCAGGCGCACCAGGGCGACTTGAGCGTGACCAGCCATCCGGGCGAGACAACCTTCCGCTTGACGTTGCCCGAACAAGGAGCCAAGCAGTGAGCAAAGGTCGAATCCTGGTGGTGGATGACGAACCTCAAATCCGCCGGATTATGCGGGTGACGCTAACCAGCGCCGGCTACGAGGTGGAGGATTCCAAGACCGGCGAGGAGGCGCTGGGCAAGCTGCGGGAGTTTCGCCCCGATTTGGTTTTGCTGGACATCAACATGCCCGGCATGGGTGGATTAGAAGCCTGCCGGGCCATCCGGACCGACTCCAGCGTCGCGGTCATCATGCTCACCGTCAACGACACGGAAGCGGCCAAAGTCGAAGCTCTGGACGCCGGCGCGGACGACTTTGTCACCAAGCCGTTCAGCACGCCCGAACTGTTGGCGCGCATCCGGGCCGCGCTGCGCCGGTTGCCGGTGACTCAGTCGGCGCCGAACCGTTTGGAATTCGGCGAACTCAGCATCGACTTCGCCGCGCGAACTGTGTCCATGAAGGGAACCGAAGCGCACCTGACTCCGAAGGAACTGGACTTGCTTCGTTACTTGACGCAGCACCCCAATCAGGCGTTGTCGCACCGAGCGCTGCTGCAGGCCGTGTGGGGCCCCGACTACGGCGACCAGGTGGACTACTTGCGGGCGTTCATCCGGAACCTGCGCAAGAAAATCGAGCCGAATCCGGAGCGGCCTCAATACATTACAACGGAACCTTGGGTGGGCTACCGTTTCAACGTAGTAGCGGAATCTTCATAGCTTCTTCACGTCTTTTCGATGACTTCTTCACTCCTTCCGGTCTAAGTTTGGAAGGGGCGGAAACCACGATGTCTTCGGTCCAGACCGGCAAGCAGCTCGACCACTACATTATTGGAGAACTCATTGCGCGCACCGACACAGCTTCGATCTATCGCGGCGCGGATGTTCGTTCGGGCCGCCCCGTCGCTCTCAAGGTGCCGCACCCGGAGGTGGAGGGCGACCTGTTGTTCTACAACCGTTTTCTCCGCGAGCAGCAAATCTGCGAAACGCTGGACCATCCGGCCGTGGTGAAGGGGTTCGCAGACCCGAAGCGCAGCCAAATCTACATCGCAATGGAATTGGCGCCGGGACGGCTGCTTCGCGAGATCCTGCACGAGCAGGGAAAACTGCCGCCGGATCGGGCCGTGAGGATCGTCATAGCGATTTGCGAGGCGCTGGACTATATTCACGAGCAAGGCATCGTGCATCGCGATCTGAAGCCGGAAAACCTTCTGGTGGATGCCGGTGATCGGGTGAAGCTGGTCGACTTTGGCATCGCCGCCCAGGCGGGGGCGCGCCGGCTGACGTTCGGCAAGCTCTCCAACATTATGGGCACGCCCGATTACATCTCTCCCGAACAGGTGAAGGGAAAACGCGGCGACCAGCGCGCCGACATTTATGCGCTCGGAGTCATGTTGTACGAAATGTTGACCGGGGAGATACCGTTTCCTGGAACTACTGCTCTGCTTCGCATGAACAGCCGGCTGGCGAACCAGCCCGTCCCGCCGCGAGCGATCGATTCGAGCATCACCCCAGAACTGCAGGAGATCGTCTGCCGCGCGCTCGAACGAGAGCCGCGCAACCGTTACGCCGACGCTCGCGAACTGGCGAACGATCTGCGGCATCCAGACCGGGTCCGGGTGGTGGAGCGCCAGGAGTTGCCGGGGCAACCCGTGCCTTGGGCGCGCAGGCCCTGGTTTTACGGGATGCTGCTAGCGATTCCAGCTGTCATTTTCGGACTTCTGATCTTGGTCGCGCGACAAAGTTAGTCTTTCTCGAGGAATCTCCTTCACCCGTTTGCACCCGCAACCTGAGTGAAATGACCCAATCTTGCTGCAGCGCAATGGCCACCGACAACTCCTCCGCAGTCTTCAGCCCAGCGCGGCTGAGCGGGCGGAGTGGCCATCGGCGTGCCTCGATGTCGGGCGACTAGGGTATTCATGAACTCTTTATAGCTTCTCGATGACTTATTTAGGCTCTTTCGCGTAAGCTTCGATTGTGGGAGCACGAGATACCATGGCCCTCGAAAAGATCCTGGCCCCGGCTGCGCACTCCGCGGCGCAGTCAAGAACAACCGAAACCGAGCGGAAGCTAAATATCGCAGTAGTGTTTACCTCGCCGGAGGCGACGCTTGCAGCGATTAAAGAGGCGGGAAAGCTGGCGGAGAATTTGAGCGCCAGGCTCGAACTGGTGGTGGCCCAGGTGGTGCCTTTTCCGCTCCCTCTGGAGAGTCCACCGGTCTTGATCGAGTTCAGCGAGAACCGGCTCCGGGAAATCGCCAGCCAGAGTCCGGTGGAGACCACCGTGCGCATCTATCTCTGCCGCGATAGCGGGGAAACTCTGGCGAAAGTCTTGAAACCCGCTTCGGTGGTGGTTCTGGGTGGACGCCGAAGATGGTGGCCAACGCGGGAATCCGCTTTGGCACGCAAACTGCAAAAAGCAGGGCACGAAGTTGTGTTCAAAGAAATGGAGTAAGCACCAATGCTGGATCTGTTCTATCTCGCCGTGGGCTGCGTGGCTCTGTTGTTGTGCTGGGCCTTCACCAAGGCCTGCGACAAACTCTAGGAAGGAATATGGATTACATCATAGCGGGTATCACATCGCTGGGATTATTCGCGTACTTGATTTACGCGCTGCTTCGTCCCGAGAAATTCTGAGGTTTCCATGACTAGTAATGGCGTGTTACAAATCGCGTTCTTTTTGGGCATCATCCTGGCGTGCGCCAAGCCGCTGGGCGCCTACATGGCGAGAGTGTTCGAAGGTGAGCGCACCTTCATGCATCCCGTCCTGCGGTGGCTGGAGGTTTTGACCTACAAGGTCATCGGCGTTCGCGAAGAAGTCGAGCAACGCTGGACGCAATACACCGCGGCCTTGCTGAGCTTCAGCATCTTCGGATTCCTGCTGACCTACGCGCTGCAACGGTTGCAAGGCGTGCTGCCGCTGAATCCGCAGGGATTCGGGACGGCGCAGGTCAGCCCCGACTTGGCTTTCAACACCGCCGCGAGCTTTGTCACGAATACGAACTGGCAGGCCTACACCGGAGAAGCGACCATGAGCTACTTCGTGCAAATGGCGGCCTTGGCGGTTCAAAACTTCGCGTCGGCTGCCGCGGGAATCGCAGTCGCCATCGCCCTGGTGCGCGGGTTTGCGCGTCAGGAGAAGAAAACCGTCGGTAATTTCTGGGTCGACGTGACCCGCGCGACGTTGTACGTGCTGTTGCCGCTGTCGATCATCGCCGGCTTATTGTACTGCTCCCAGGGTGTGATTCAGAATCTGAAACCGTACACGACGGTGACCACGGTGGAGGGCGGGAAACAGATCATCGCTCAAGGGCCGGTCGCGTCGCAAGAGGCGATCAAGCAACTGGGGACCAATGGCGGCGGTTTCTTCAACGCCAATTCCGCGCATCCTTTCGAAAATCCGACTCCGCTGAGCAATCTGCTGGCGATGGTTCTCATTTTCCTGATCCCCGGCGCACTGACGTACACCTTCGGAAAGATGATCGGGGATACGCGCCAAGGCTGGGCCATCTTTGCCGCGTTCTCGGTGATGTTTTTGATCGGCGCGTTTGTCGCCTACCACTACGAGCAGGTGGGCAATCCGATGATGACCAACCTGGGGATCCAGAACGCCGCGACCGCGGGCCAGCCGGGCGGCAACATGGAAGGCAAGGAAGTCCGGTTCGGGATCGTGAACTCGGCTCTGTTCGCTACCGTCACCACGGACGCCAGTTGCGGCGCGATCAATAGCTGGCACGACAGCTTCACCGCGCTGGGCGGGCTGGTCCCGCTGTTCAACATGATGACCGGTGAAGTGATTTTCGGCGGTGTGGGCGCCGGACTATACGGGGTTTTGCTGTACTGCATTGTGGCGGTGTTCATCGCGGGATTGATGGTCGGCCGCACGCCTGAATATCTCGGCAAGAAGATCGAGCAGAAAGAAGTCAAGATGGCCATGCTGGCGATCATCGCGACGGCCTTCAGCATTCTGGTGTTCAGCGCGATCTCTACGGTCGTCAATTTCCAAGCCAAGGGTTATTGGAACCCGCCGGGCGCGGCGATCGCCAACACCAACAATAATGGACCGCATGGCTTTAGCGAGGTGCTGTACGCGTATGTCAGCAGCACGGCCAATAATGGAAGCGCCTTCGCCGGGTTGAATGTGAATACTCCTTGGTACAATCTCACGACCGGGTTGGCTCAGGTGATTGGGCGCTTCCTGTTTCTGATCCCCTTGCTGGCGGTTGCCGGCAGTCTGGCGGCCAAAAAGAAAGTCCCGGTCACAGCCGGGACGTTCCCCACTCACGGTCCCTTGTTCGTCGGACTGTTGGTGGGCACGGTGCTGATCGTCGGAGCGCTTACGTTCTTCCCGGCGCTCTCTCTCGGTCCGATCGTGGAGCATCTTTTGATGCAGAGCGGGAAGCTGTTCTCCATGCTTCCGTTGACGCACCTTTGGAGTTAAGCCATGACTAGCACTACTATCGACACCCCGACGGCACAGCCTCCGCAGGACGATCCAACCTCGCTGCTGCCCAAGAAGCTGGCGCGGGCGCGCCCGCTGTTTGACCCGGAAATCGTCAGAAACGCGACAGCGGCGTCGTTTGGCAAATTGAATCCGCTTACTTTGATGAAGAATCCGGTGATGTTTGTCGTCGAAGTTGGCGCTGCGCTCACGACCATCTATGTGATTCGCGATATCGTCACTGGAGCCGAGGCGATCAAGTTCGGGGTGCAGATCGCCGTATGGTTGTGGTTCACCGTGTTGTTCGCCAATTTCGCCGAAGCCATGGCGGAAGCGCGCGGCAAAGCGCAAGCGGACAGTCTGCGCAAGACTAAAACGGATGCGGTGGCCAAGCGCATTAACTCGGCGGGCAAGATCGACCAGATTTCAGCCTCCGCTCTGCGCGCGGGTGACGTTGTCATTTGCGACGCGAGCGACCTGATCCCCGGCGACGGCGACGTGATCGAGGGCATCGCGACGGTGGACGAATCGGTGATCACCGGCGAAAGCGCTCCCGTGATTCGCGAGTCGGGCGGCGACCGCAGCGCCGTGACCGGCGGTACGCGAGTGCTGTCGGATCAGATCAAGATCAAGATCACCTCGAATCCCGGCGAAACGTTCCTGGATCGCATGATTGCGCTGGTAGAAGGCGCCGAGCGGCAGAAGACGCCCAATGAGATCGCGCTCAACATCTTGATCGCCGGGCTCACGCTGATCTTCTTGCTCGCCGTGATCACGCTGCAGCCGTTCTCGGTCTTCAGCGTGGCTCAAGCCGGCGCCGGAGCGGTGCCGTCGGTGGCGGTCCTGGTGTCCTTGCTGGTGTGCCTGATCCCGACCACGATTGGCGGGTTGCTCTCGGCGATCGGCATCGCGGGCATGGATCGTGTGATGCAACACAACGTGCTGGCGATGAGCGGTAAAGCCGTCGAGGCCGCCGGCGACGTGAATTCGCTTTTGTTGGACAAGACCGGAACGATCACCCTGGGAAACCGGCAGGCAGTCGAGTTCTTAACCATTAACGGAGTGACGGCGGAGGAGCTGGCGGACGCGGCTCAATTGTCCAGCCTGGCGGATGAAACACCGGAGGGCCGTTCTGTTGTGGTGCTGGCCAAGGAGAAGTACGGCCTGCGCGGCCGGCACATTCCGGAGGGAGAAGCGACCTTTATCCCATTTTCGGCGTATAGCCGGATGAGCGGCGTGGATTTCGAAGGGCGGAAGCTGCGCAAAGGCGCTACCGATGCCATCATCAAGTTCGTTCTCGAAAATGGAGGCGACGCTCCAGGCTATTTCAAGGAGATGAGCGACCGCATTTCGCGCAATGGCGGAACGCCCTTGGCGGTGTGCGATGGCGGGCGGCTGTTGGGCATCATTCACCTGAAGGACGTCGTCAAAGGCGGAATGAAGGAGCGCATCGATCAACTGCGGAAGATGGGCATTCGCAGCGTAATGATCACCGGCGACAATCCGCTGACCGCGGCCGCGATCGCCGCCGAAGCCGGCGTCGACGATTTCCTGGCCCAAGCGACTCCGAAAGACAAACTGGAGTACATCAAGAAGGAACAAATGGCGGGCCGGCTGGTGGCGATGACCGGCGATGGCACCAACGACGCTCCGGCGCTGGCGCAAGCCGACGTGGGGCTGGCGATGAACACCGGAACGATGGCGGCCAAGGAAGCCGGCAACATGGTGGACCTGGACAGCAACCCGACCAAGCTCATTGAAGTCGTGGCTATCGGCAAGCAGTTGTTGATCACGCGCGGCGCACTGACCACGTTCTCCATCGCCAATGACGTCGCGAAATATTTCGCGATTATTCCGGCGATGTTCCTGACCACGTATCCGGTGCTCGAAAAACTGAACATCATGGGGCTGCACACGCAGCAGAGCGCGGTGCTATCGGCGGTGATCTTTAACGCGCTGATCATCATCGCGCTGGTGCCGCTGGCGCTGCGCGGCGTCAAGTACCGGCCGCTCGATGCCGCCAGCCTGCTGCGGCGGAATCTATTGATCTACGGCGTGGGCGGCATTATCGCTCCGTTCCCGGGGATCTGGCTGATCGATCAACTATTGGTCGCGTTTCATTTGGCGTAAGAGGGTATCAATATGTGGCAACAAATTCTTCCGGGGCTTCGGCTCAAGCTGTTCCTGACATTGGTGCTGGGCGTGCTCTACCCGTTGGGGATGACGGGGATCAGCCAGATCTTGTTTCCGCACCAGGCCAACGGGAGCCTGATTACCGCGGACGGCAAGGTGATCGGCTCCGAGTTGATCGCGCAGAATTTCACTAAGCCGGAATACTTTCAGCCCCGGCCGTCGGCGGCGGGCAACGATGGTTTCGACGCCACCAATTCGGGTGGATCGAACTTTGGCCCCACCAATCAAAAGCTCATCGATCGCACCAAGGCGGCGATCGAAAAGTTTCGGAAGGAGAATCCCGATTACTCGGGTCCCCTTCCGGCGGATCTGGTGACCGCTTCGGCCAGCGGCTTGGATCCGCATCTTTCTCCCGACTCGGCGAAAGCCCAGGCGGCGCGCGTGGCGAAGGCTCGCGGCGTCAGTGTGGATCAGGTGAATCAGTTGATCGCGCAGTTCACCGAAGGGCCGGACTTGGGCCTTCTGGGCGAACCTCGCGTGAACGTGCTGAAGCTGAATCTGGCCTTGGACCGGGCGTTCGCTCGTAAATGAGTCCGCTCTCCCTGTTTGGTCTGTTCTCCGTCACCGCCATGTTGGTGTGCTACGCTCTGGAGCGGCGCAGCCCTTGGTTCGCACTCGCTTTTGCCGGTGCTTGCGCGTTAGGATCGGCGTATGGATTCCTGCAAGGCGCTTGGCCGTTCGGGGTGGTGGAAGCCGTCTGGTCGCTGGTCGCCGTGCGGCGCTGGTGGTCCCGCATGCGGAGCGGGGAACATGCCTAGCAGCCCGCGCCAGAAGCGGCGCGGGCGTGAGAGCCTGCTACTGAACATGCGTACTGAACATGCCCACTGAACAGCGCCGCAAAACCCCGGAAGACTTTCTTCGCGAATGCCAAGCTGAGGAGGAGGAGTCCTCCCACAAGGGTCGCCTGAAGATCTTCTTGGGCTATGCCTCCGGCGTGGGGAAATCCTTCCGCATGTTGGACGAGGCCCGGCGGCGTCGCGAACGCGGCCAGGACGTGGTGGTGGGCGCGATTCAACCGCAGGTTCCGCAGGAAGTGGCGCCGATCTTGGGCAAGCTGGAGGTGGTGCCGCTCAAAGTAGTGGGGAGCGCGACAGCCGGGGATGCTACGGCGATTGACGTGGACACTTTGATCGCGCGGCACCCGGCCGTGTGCGTGATTGACGGTCTGGCGTACGACAACCCGCCGGGCCAGCGCAATCGGACGCGCTGGGAAGACGTGCGCGACCTTCTGAGCGCCGGCATCCACGTAATCGCGTCCATCAATATCCAATACATTTCCGAGTTGACTGACCAGGTGTCGGCGATCACCGGGAAGCACGTGAATCAAACCGTTCCCTTGTCCTTTATTCAGGGCGCGGATGAGATCGAAATCGTGGACGCGCCTCCCATCGAACCCATGGAGCGCTCTCCGGACGAGCAACTGCAGGCGCGGAAATACGAAGAGCGGCTCTCGAAGCTAAGGGAACTGGCGCTGGTGGTGACGGCGGACGTGGTCGATTGCCAGCTTACGGAATATCTGGAACGCCACGGGATTCCGCAGCAATTCGGCGCGCATGAACGAATTCTGGTGTGCATCACGCCGCGCGCGAACATGCAGGAGATGATGTCGACCGCGCAGACGGTGGCCCGGAGGTTTCACGGAGATCTGATCGTCGCCTACGTGAGACAGGCGCAGATTTCGGCAGCCGACCAATCCGCGTTGGACCTGAAGCTGGCGATAGCGAACGCGGCCGGAGCGCACGTCGAAGTCCTGGAAGGCGGCGATCCGGCGGAGGTCCTGCTGCAGTTCGCCCGGTCCAAAGGCGTCACGCAATTATACGTGGGACACAGCCAGCGCACGGGACTGGCGCGCCTGAAGGGGAGCCCGCTTGATAGGTTGATATGGGAAGGCCACGGAATGGACGTGTGCGTGTTCCCCCAATCGAATGCCTGAACGACACGCTGAACAGCAGCGCGGGAAACTAAAAATCTTCATGGGCTACGCAGCGGGGGTCGGGAAGACCTACAAGATGCTGGAGGAAGCCCAGGACTTGAAGGCGGCCGGCCTGGATGTGGTGGTCGGATACTTTGAGCCGCATGGCCGCAAGGATACCATCGCCAGAACCGAGGGCTTGGAGATCGTCCCGCGGCGCCGGGTGACCTATCGTGAGTCGGTCTTTGAGGAAATGGATACCGAAGCGATTCTGGAACGGCGGCCTCAGGTTTGCGCGGTCGACGAATTTCCCCACACCAATGTTCCCGGGTCCCAGCGGTCCAAGCGTTGGGAGGATGTGGAAGCGCTGCTTACGGCGGGCATCGACGTGCTCACCACCATGAACATTCAGCATCTGGAAAGCTTGAATGACCAGGTCTGGCAAATCAGCGGCGTGCGCGTGCGCGAAACGATCCCGGACTGGGTGGTGCAGCAGGCGCATGAAGTGGTGCTGGTGGACCTGACACCGCGGGCGCTGCTCAATCGGATCCAGCGGGGCGTGGTGTACGATCGCGCCAAAGCGGAGAAGGCGCTCGAAAACTTCTTTCGCGAACACACGCTGGTCGCGTTGCGGGAGCTGGCTCTGCGCCAGGCGGCGCACGAAGTCGAGCAACGGCTGGAGGATGGGGAAACGAAAGCCGCGCCTGCCGCCGGAGACGCCGCCGGAGCGCACCAGCACCACAAGATTCTGGTTTTGGTTACGGCCAGCCCCAAGACGGCGATGGTCCTGCGGCGGGCCAAGCGGGTGAGCGATTTCCTGGGCGCCGAATGTTTCGCCGTGGCCGTGCAGCCTAGCGGCGATCTGAGCGGCCTGCCGGAAACGGACCGGGAGGCGCTGGAGCGGCATCTGAACTTCGCGCGCAATCTGCACATCGAGACGCGAATTCTGGAAGGCGACGACGCCGCCGCCACGCTGGTGGAGTTCGCGCGCCGCAATCAAGTCACGCAGATCTTCCTGACGCGGCCGCAGGGGAAGGTGTGGCTACCCGCGCTGTCCCGCGACCCCGCGCAGCGCGTGATTCGCCTCGCCAAGGACATGCAGATTGTGATTGTTTCCGATCGGGAGCCGATGGCGCGCTGACCTTTGTAGCGGACCTTTCGCAGATCCTCGCAACGGCGCGGCCGGGTTTCGGAACTGGACTGTACTGTTCCTGGCGGCTGCCCGGTGACGCCCGCTGCGGGCTGGAGTAAAATCGGTAGCCAATGGCAAAGATCAAGCAGACTTCCCCTGGCAAGAACGCCGTAGGGCGTGGTTTTCTCAAGGGCGGGCACAGGGACCTTCCAAGTCTTTAATCCACACTCGGGGATCAGTTCGCTGGCATACAACATCACTGTGTTCCACAACGGTGCTGGCTGTCCATAGCGGGGTCAGGTTATGAGATTCCAACTGTTTGGGCTAGTGTCCTGAGTCATTAGTTCGTCTACATAATCTGGCGATAGAGTTGAGGATGTCGTCGGCGCTCTTGGTCCAGACGAAGGGCTTGGGTTGGGCGTTATGCAGGTTCAGATACGTGCGGATGGCCTGCTCCAGTTCGA
>DATNJC010000231.1:0-5902 GCA_035604115.1 Bryobacteraceae bacterium
ACGGGCTTTCGTTCCTCGAGGACTACCACGCGCTCGGGCTGAGCACGCCGGTGGTGATGATGTCCGGCCAGGCGCACATCGAGATGGCGGTGCGCGCCACGCGGCTCGGGGCCATCGATTTCCTGGAGAAGCCGCTCTCCACCGACAAGCTGCTGCTCACGGTGGAGAACGCGCTCAAGTTGAAACGCCTGGAGCAGGAGAACCGTGAGCTGCGCCAGCGCGTCGGCAAGCAGGATATCGTGTGGTCCGGCGAGGCCATGCGCAAGGTGATGGCGCAGGCGGAGCGCGTGGCCGCCAGCGAGACGCGAGTCTGCATCCTGGGCGAAACTGGCACTGGCAAGGAACTGGTGGCGCGCACGCTGCACGAGCGCAGTCCGCGCCGCAACGGACCATTCGTCACCCTGAATTGCGCGGCTGTTCCCGCGGAGCTGGTCGAGTCGGAGCTGTTCGGCCACGAGAAGGGCGCGTTCACCGGCGCCGGAGCGCGGCACGCCGGCAAGTTCGAACAGGCCGAGCGCGGCACGCTCTTCCTCGATGAAATCGGCGACATGCCGCTCCCGATGCAGGCCAAGCTGCTGCGCGTGCTCGAGCAGCATGAGATCGAGCGGGTCGGCGGCGAGCGGCCCATCACGGTGGACGTGCGCGTCATCGTGGCCACGCATCGCCGGCTCGAGTCGCTGGTGCAGGAGGGCAAATTCCGCCAGGACCTGTATCACCGCATCTACGTTTATCCGCTGGCCCTGCCCGCGCTGCGCGAGCGCCGCGAGGATATTCCGGCGCTGGTCGAGCATTTCACCCGCCAGATCACCGAGCAGAACGGATGGAAACCAATCCCCGTGAGCGCCGATGCCATCGAGCTTCTCCAGACTTATGCATGGCCGGGAAATGTGCGCGAATTGCGGAACGTGGTCGAGCGCCTGCTGCTGCTCGCCACCGACAACCAAGTGGATGCAGCCGTAGTGCGCGCTGCCCTGCCGGATATGGCCGCGACCGCGCCGACGGAATCGCCGTCGGTCTCAGGTCCACTCGCCCAGCGTGTTGAGGGCTTCGAACGCAGCGCCATCCTCGCCGAGCTCAAAGCGCAGCAGTACCACATCACCCGCGCGGCGGAAGCGCTGGGACTGGAACGCAGCCATCTGTACAAGAAGTGCCAGCAGCTCGGTATCGACCTGCAATCGCTGCGCAAGCAAAGTTGAGCCTGCCTTGGGTCTCCCCAGCCACATAAGGTCCGGGGAAGACTGGTACCCCCTGCCCCTTACAGGGTCTGCGCGGCTGCCGATGGTTCGGCGTGGCTGAAGTGGAGGCAACCATCAGAACTGCGCTTTCAGCATGAGCTGGAGCTGACGGGGCGTACCGGTTCCCACCGGCCCGGTGTTCACCGTCGACAGAATTTGGCCGAAGGTCGCGGCATTCGAGATGTCGGCTTGCGGGGAGCCCCACTGCGCCCGATTGAAGAGGTTAAACGCTTCGGCACGAAACTGAAGCTGCACTCGTTCGGTAATCGGAATGTGTTTGGCCAATCCCAAGTCGGTCTGCCAAAGCCCCGGCCCGCGCAGAAGATTGCGCGGGGCGTTGCCGAAGCTTCCCGGAGCAGGCACCGCAAACCCTGCGGGATTGAACGCCCCGCCGGGCAGATACAGTGAAACGCCGGGAACCAGGTTCGGCCGTTGAGGACTGCTGACATTGCCATCCGGTACTGCCGAAGCGGAGCGGTCCACCGTCACGTTCACGGGCAGGCCGCCGCGGACGGTGACGATATTGGTCAGATCCCACGAACCAAGAACGCTGTGCAAAATCCCCGGTTGGTTCAGGAAAGTTCTGCCTTCGCCGAACGGAAGCTGGTAAACCGAAGTGGCGTTGAAGACGTGGCGAGCGTCGAAATCGCCACTGGCGCGAGCGCAAGGCCGGCAGGCGGCGTTTTCGGGGAAGTCCGCGTCGCCGCCGCCGAGCGAGCCGTCGTCGATTTCATGCGACCAGAGGTAGTTTGCCGATAGCAGCCATCCCCGGGTGAAGGAGCGTTGCAACGATGCCTGCAATCCATTAAAGCTGCTGTCGCTGTTATTGCCGCGGTACTCCACCTGCCCGAAGTTCGGGTTCGGCCGGGCTCCGGCCGCCGGGTCGATGACGTTGGTGTAAGACGTGGTCAGCAGATGCGTTCCCTTGCTTCCTACATACGCCAAGGTCCCAACCAGGTTGTGGCCGAGCGATTGCTGGATGGAGGCTCCCCACTGCGAGACATACATGTCTTTGCGAAGGCGATCCATATCGCGTGGCGAGACAATCCCCGGAGTGTTGGCAAGGAAAGGATCGATCGGGTACGCGAGATCTGGGATCGTGGCTGCCGACAGCGAATAGCGATGCACTTCGTTGGCGATCGGGAGGTTCTGGTCGTCGAGCTGGCCATCGCCGTGATAGATGCCGCCGCCCATGCGCAGAACGGTCTTGCCGCCAAGTTTGGCGGGGGCCCAGGCTATGGCCAGGCGCGGATCAACGTTCTTGGTATTGGGCCGGCTGATCTCCGCGCCCGCACCACAAAACCCCTGCGCACCGCAGGTCCCGAAGTCGAATGGAATAGCACGGCCCGCCACCTCGTGGAAGCGGTTATAGAATTCATAGCGCACGCCGGCATTGATGGTCACGTTGGGCTTCCATTTGTATTCATCCTGCACGAACCCAAAGAATTCTGTCTTACGCAAGCCGTTGACCGGCAGCTCGGCGGCATAGCTTGCTGAGTTCACCGCATTGGCCGCGAAGTTCGCCAGGTTGCTGAAGGAAATGGCGCCGCTGGCGGTGTTGCCCTGGTCCAGTTGAATCCGGCGAATCTCGATTCCTGACTTCACCACGTGCTTTCCTTTGACCCAGGTAACGCTATCGATCCAGGAGAAAGAATTGCCCACGCCAATTTTGGTCTGGTTGTTGCTCAGCGACGTAAACCCTGACACCGAGATGGTGTACGGCAGGTCAGTTGGAGTGATGTTGTTGGTGATGACGGTGCTGCGGTTGAACCCGAATTTCCCCTCATTAATCAACGTTGGGGAGAAGACGTGCAGCAGTTCGATAACCGCGTTGGCTGGGCGGGAACCGGTCTCCTGACGGCTGGTCAGGTATTGCGCCGAACTGACGAGCGGCAAATCGCTAACCGCCTGGTCCATGCTGAAGCGCAGGAACCCACTGGTGCGGTCGGTAAAGTGGTGGTCGATGCGCACCATTCCTGAATTCTCGTGGTCCAATTGCGCGCCCTCTCCGACGAACTGCGCCACTTGCGAGTTAACGGGCGTCTGACCTTCGGGAAACGCATTCAGGATGGGGATGAGCGCCGGCGACTGGGCCGCCACCTGCGCGCGGAAGGCGTTGGTAGGGACAAAGCCGCGCAGGGTTTGTCCGAGGCTCTGGCGCAGGCCTTCAAACGTCACGAAGCAGAAAGTCCGGTTGCGCACAATCGTTCCGCCAAGGCTCCCGCCGAACTGGTTCAAGCGGAACGGAGGTTTCGTGGGGGTCAGGTTATCGGTCGGCTCACGCGCGTCAAAAATGTCGTTACGGAGAAAATCGAACACGTCCCCATGGAACTGGTTGGTTCCGGAACCGGAAGCAACCTCTACCTGCCCGCCGGGCGTACTGCCCGAATCGGCGGTGAACAGCATCGACTGGACCTGAAATTCCTGGATCGAATCCGTGGGAATAGCCAGGCGGACGAAAGCTTGCTGCGCTTGATTGACGATGTTCGTGGCATCGATTCCGTCGTACTTGAAATCGTTGTCATCCAGGCCGCGCCCCGCAAACCGGATGGTGCGCTGGTTGCTGCCCCCGGCATCGATGGCGCCCACGGTCAACGCGGTCAGGCTCGACCAATTGCGCCCGTTGAGCGGAAGATCCATCACCTGCTTTCGCTCCATGCGCGCGCCCAGCACGTCCGAGGATTCGTTCAACGCGACCGGCGCTTCGGAAACCTGCACGAATTCACTGCTCGCGGCAACCTTCAGGACCAGGTTCAGAGTCCGGTCTTGACCGACGGCTTGCTCCACGTCTTCAAAGTGCCGGCTGGCAAATCCCGGCACCGCGAAAGTGATGGTGTAACGTCCGATGGGCAGTTCCACCAGCGTATACGCACCGTCACTATTCGAGCGCGTTTCACGATTGAACCCCGTCGCCGGTTGTAGCGCCACGACCGAAACTCCCGTGATCGGCCGATTGTCGGGATCGGTGATGGTTCCACGGATCGATGACCGGTCCGCCTGTCCAAGAGCGGTATAAGAGCCAAGCAAGCAGATGAAAATAACAAGAAAGGAACCCTTGGTGACGAGGGGGTTCATACCATCCTCCCCTACATATGAATTAGGCGCTTGGTTAATGAAAATGAACAACATGGGTCCGTCCCGGCGATCCGGAACGGACCCGTGCTTAGGTTGATCCCACGGAATCAAGGCGTGGGATTGGTCGTAGGCCGCGGATTGAAGTCAGCCGGCACCGCATTGGTGATGCCTTGCCGGCGATCGGTGGTGACGATTCCCAAGTCTGAGCAGCCGTAGCCCGATTTCTCGGGTAAATTTTGGATCAGCGTTTCCGGGACCGTCACATAGGACGACGGCAACGGATCCGCCTTTGCCATCAATCGCGACGGACTAAAAGCATCGAGCAGATCCGTGATCCCCGGCGTAAGCGCATCTTCCGGTCCCAGATCCTTTTGCCCGAATTCCGTCTCGCCCAGCTTGCGTGCACTCAATTCATCGGGCAGTAGCGCCAGCGGTGGCAGCTTGAACAGAACGTCAACGAATTTCACCACCGAGGACTGACTGCCTTGTGCGTGCGCAATGTGGCGAGTGCGCGCGTAAGGGGAGATCAGCAGAAACGGAACGCGAGGCCCATTGCTGACCAGCGACTGATCCGGGCCAAAGGTGCGGAGCGGAGGCAGAACGTGGTCATAGTCGCCCTCGGAATCGTCCCAAGTCACGATGATCGCGCTGTGCTTCCAATACGGGCTCGCTGCGATCTTGTTGATGGCCTCGGCGACCATGGCTTCGCTGATTTGAGCGTCCGAATAGGCGGGATGGTCGTCGTCGCCCAGAAAGTTCTTTTGTACGGTTGGATCGAGATCGACCGGCTTCAATCCAAAGACGTTCTGAAACCCGCCCTTGACGAAGAAGACGCCGCCCTCTTTCGGGAGCGTCTTCTGATCGAGGGCATTGAAGAAGTCCTCGAGCCCGTGAAGCTGGCTGCGCATTACCGGGTTATTGGAGATGTAGCCGAAATACTGTGGCCCATTGTGGTGAGTGCTGTAGGAGGCGTGGGTCCCATCGGCGGTCGGCGGACCCTGATCGGTGGGCTCCACATCGTATCCCTCCTGATACCAGCCGAAGGATACCTTTTCTTTCCTAAGCTTCGAGATGAATTCTACGTCTTCCTGCACGTCTGCCAGATCCGCGGAGGGATTCACATCCGATTCCACGACCTCCTTCAGATTCCTCCCCGCCAGCGTCAGCGGAATCGTGGCAAATGTCAGGTTAATCTCCGGAGTGGCGGTTCCCTTGCTGCTTCCATCAGGGTTGGTACCACCAGTACCCTGAGTAACAGGCATCCTGGCGGGCGGCAGCGTTGTGTCTGCTTGCGACCCCCAGAAGGGATCGCGGTCATTCATGTCTGGAACTCCTGCCAACGAACTCCCGTTGTCGGTATAGCCCTGCTCCGGGTGCAGCGCCCATTGCGTCTGGCCATTCTGGGCGCCGATGATCGCCAGATTTCCCGGCGTCGAGGGGCCGGTTAGGGTCTGGAAGATGTGGTCAAACAGTACGAACTTGTCGGCGTACGCCCAAAGCAACGGAACCGTGTCGCAGTCCTCATAAGCCATGGACAGCTCGCCAAACTGCTTCGCCTTCTGACTGGGATTTCCGGTCGGACTGTACTTGAG
>DATNJC010000232.1:0-5866 GCA_035604115.1 Bryobacteraceae bacterium
ATAAGGATGCTGGAACGTTGCTGTTCGAGAGCGGCGAGGGAGTAAGGCAAAGGGCACCTCCAGTCCTAACGTATACATACGTTAGGATTATATCCACAAAAAAAGAAAACTGCTGGATCGCACCTTGTAGGTCGCACACCCCTGGGCGGGCGTCCTAGCAAACACGCTGGGTCCCTTATGCTTTAATAGAGTATTAATCGCATGCTTGGGACCTTCACACTGCGCCGCGGTGGACGATCGTTCGCGCGCCGCATACGTGAGCTGCGCTGGATCGCTTACGGCGCCGCCTCCACCAGCCATCCCATCATGGCGCACATCATTCCGATCCGCCGCTGCAACCTTTCCTGCGCCTATTGCAATGAGTACGACACGGTGTCCAAACCCGTCTCAACCGACACGATGGTGGAGCGCATCAACCGCCTGGCGGACCTAGGTACCGGCGTCATCACGCTCTCCGGCGGCGAGCCGCTGTTGCACCCTGAGCTCGACGACATCATCCGCGCCATGCGCCGCCGCGGCGTGATCGCCGGCATGATCACCAACGGCTACCTGCTGACTCCGGACCGGGTCCAGCGCCTGAACGCCGCGGGGCTCGATCACCTGCAGATCTCCATCGACAACGTCAAGCCCGACGACGTGTCCAAGAAGAGTCTGAAAGTGCTCGACAAGAAGCTGCAGGTGCTGGCCCAGCACGCATTGTTTCACGTCAACATTAACTCGGTGGTGGGCGGCGGGATTCACAACCCTGACGACGCTCTTGTGGTGGGACGACGCGCGATCGAACTCGGTTTTTCGGCCACCGTCGGCATCATCCACGATGGCGACGGTCAGCTTCGTCCGCTGGGCGAGCGCGAGCGCGCGGTGTATCACGAGATGAAGGCTATGGAGAACCGCCACTTCGCGCGGCTGAACTTTTTCCAGGACGCCATCGCCGCAGGCAAGCCCAACAACTGGCGCTGTCGGGCCGGGGCGCGCTACATGTACATCTGCGAGGACGGGCTGGTGCACTACTGCTCGCAGCAGCGCGGCTATCCGGGCAAGCCGCTGGCTGAATATACCCGCGACGACATCCGCCGCGAATACTTGAGCGAAAAGCCGTGCGCTCCGTATTGCACGGTGAGTTGCGTGCATTACGTCTCGTATTTCGATTTCTGGCGCGCGCCGCAGACGCTCAAGAGCGGCATGCCGGAGCCGCAATCCGACCCTCTGGTCAAGATCCAGGGCGTCGGCGACTAGCGCCTGGGTTTGCCGAGCCAGCGACGCCAAAAAAATGAACGGCGGCCCCTCCGATTGGTAGCCGCCGTTCTCAAAAAGCGCCTTACAACTGCCCCAAAATGGCTATTCGAAACCGAAACCGAAGCCACCCTCGGATCCGGGAGCAAACGAGACGCCTCGCAGGACTTCGCCGAACTGGGCGGTGCGAACCGTGAAAAACGATTCGTGAGCCGCGACGGTCGGGTTGGTGTTCCCTAAATAGTCAAAAACCGCTACGAGCTTGTTGGGATCCGCGCCCTGGTCTCCGTTTCCGCTGACTGTGGACGTGATGCCCCAAATCGTAACGAAACCGAATCCGTCTACCTGGCCGGTGATGTTGCGGAGACCGTCGGTGGCAGGAGCCCAGGGAAGACCGGTCGCCGCATTGTTCCCAGTCGGATATCCAGTGACCGTGTAGGGCACGCCCAGGTTCAAGCCAGTTTGCAAGGTATAGACGTATTTCCAGGAGCTGGTGGTGGAATCAAAGACCCACTTTTGCAGTCCCGCAGTGGTCTGCGCGGCTGCGGCTGTGTATCTTCCAGTGGCCGTGGAATAGGTATTGTCGCCGCTGCCTTCATCGGCCACGTAGAGCGTCTTGTCATCCGCGAACCAGAGGCCGAAAGGAAATCCGACACCCGACGCCGAACTGGCCAGCAGCGTGGGGAAGCCTTTCAGGATGCACATGTTGTAGGGCCGGACGCCGAATGTCTGCAAGTCCGCGACCACATAAGGAAGCCCGGTGGTGGGCAGCGTCGCGAACGTCGCCGGCAGGCCCACCCCGCCGGCACCGCCGGTTGGTGTCGGGCACGCCTTGCCGGTGGTATCGATGAAGTAAACCGTGTTGACGCCGTTGCCTCCGCTCCCCTTGGTGGTGTAGATGACGTTGTTGAAGATCGTAAGGCCCCGGAAATTGGTGTCTTTCCCGATCTTGTCGTGAGGTAGGCCCAGTTGCGTGATATTGAAGCTGCCCACTGGGGTGGGATTCCCTGGAACCTGTGCGGACTCGGGGCTGGTGGAGGGAGTCAGGATTTGCGCACCGGCGCCGGTGATGACGAAATTCGGCTGAGGGTTGCCACCGTTGCCGGCGTTTCCGGATGTGTAGACGACGTTGACACCCTTTCCGGTATTGAGAATGGCCGCGCGGCCGTTATTTCCGCTATAGGCATTGGTTTCCGTGAAATGAAATTTTCCCTTCTGGTCGACTGTGGCCACCACGCGGTAGTAATTCTCGCCCACCGGGTTGGTCGGATCGACCACGCCGGGGGTATTGGAATTCGAGACATCCAGCGCATCGATGGGCGCTTTGTAACCCATGAACGTCAGGTACTGACCGTCCATGGAGCGATTGAGCGCCAGTTCCGATTTCGAGCTGAAGCTGGTCACCATTTGATCGGTGGTGCTGGTGACTCCGGGATCGGAGCTGTTGGGCACTTCGAGCGAATTAAGGAGGAAGCCCCAGGGCGTGAGCTGATCCAGAAAGATCTTGGAGGTGATGCCGAAACTGCCATCGTAAAGATTGTTGTTCCAAACCGTTGGGTAAAACCCGTTGGCCGGCGCACCGGTGGATTTGCCGCATTTGCCTTGGGTGTTGGCGCAGTTCGGCGGCAGGATGGTGCCAGGCACCACGTTGCTGGCTTTGTTGTCGTATACGCTGCGGCTGACCACCAAGTTTCCCGGGAAGAAGCGGTCACCATTGCCCCCCTGAGGAATAGTGCCCTGGGCAATTGCGGTGAGGCCAGCGGCTAGCGTGAGCACCGAAACTGCTGCGATTCGTTTGCCCAGCACGCGTAGGCGGATGGTCAAGGTTTTTCCTGTCATTTTTACTGCCTCCTGAGAGTTTGTTTTGACTGAAGCTCGTGCGGGACGCCAAGCCTCAAGCGCCCCGAATGACAGTAGCATCGGCGTATTGCACGTCGATTACGACTCAGTTAAGTTGAAACCCGTAGATCGTAATGCGCGAATCTTCTTAGCTGGATCAGCACTTCCCGGAGTCCGCCCTAAGGGGTGTGCCCGATTCCAGCTAGAACCAAGGGGTGATAACTTGCCTTGCAGTGACTCAAGCGGAGGTGAGTATGAACAAGCTAGTTGCAATGTTCGCTCTGGCTGCCATCGCCGGCTGGGGCGGCTCCAAGGAACGGGATTGGCAGAGCGCGAAACTGCTGGATCCGGATCGGACCCACTACTTCGCTAACGAGCACCTGGACTCCTCGGTGCCCCGCCCCGAGCTCGACACCAGTGTGAACGCCGGGTACACCGCCAGTGCGAATACGGCGGCGGCCTCACCCGCGGTCCACGACTACTACATTGTTGAAACCCAGGGAATGGTCTATCTGGCCGAGCGGATCCGGCTGAAGGCGTCCCCCGCCCCCAAGCTGGCCGTGACTCGCCCTGTCAAGTTTGCGGTCGACAAGAACAAGCTGTACCTGATGAACGAAAATGGCGACGAATACCAGACCAAGATCGTGAAGCAGGTGGAACGGGAGCGCGAGCGCTAGTAAGAGCGCCGTGCACGTCGCGACGTTAGGACGTTAGGTTAACCTGCCTTGCGTCGGCAGGAGTGCCGACGTAGCACGCAAAAGTGCGTGCTCCACATTTAAGGTTTTAAAGATGCGGCGTAGGCGGCTATGTCCACCATGTCTTCGGTGGTCAGCTTGGCTACGGCTTCCTTCATCAGCGGGCTCCAGGCGCCCTGGCGATTGCCGGTTTTGAAATCGTTCATCTGGCGCACCAGGTAGCTGGGCGAACGGCCCGCTAGGAACGGCACTTGCCCCAATCCCTTTAGCCCGTCGCCGTGGCAGATGGAGCAACGCAGGGTCTTGCCCGAGCCGCCTTTCGACACCAGTTCTTCGCCCTTCTTCACGCTACCCGGTGGCACGTAGGCCACGAATCCAATAGACGAGTCGCGCAGCTCAAAGCGCTCATGATCCTCGGGGGTTTCGACGATGCGCATGCCGATCGGCTCCTCGCCGCCTTCGGGAACCAGAATCCAGCCCTCGACCTTAGTCTTGGGAACCATCTTGGCCTCCACCACGCGGACCCACTGCTTGTACTTAAGCTTGGCAAAATACTCGCCGGCGCTCTTGGATTCCTCTTCGTTGGCCGCTTTCCCAATCAACAGCATGGTGGACGGAGGTCCCATCCTCGGCTCGGAACTCTTGCGCAGGCCGTTGCGATAGTCGGCCATCTGCTGCACGATGTAGGCGGCCGGCAGCCCAGCGAGGCTGGCGTTCTCCGTGCGGCCCTGCCCGTTGGGCAAGTGGCAGTATCCGCACGCGCGCACGTCGGGACGGCGGCCGTGGACCACGATCTCGGGCATGGTGGGATGATCTTCGGGAAACCAGTCCGGCGGATTAAACAGGTCGGTGGCCTGTTTCCGCGTGAACGACTTGCTGCTGCCGGGGAGTTTGTGCTCGCCGGTATCGGGCACGGCGGGCTGCGCGCCAGGCTGGGCGGGCGGGTTCACCGGATAAGCCCACGGGAGCGGCGCTGCTGCAGCGGCCGCGGGCGCAGAACCAGCTTGATTTTGGGCCAGAATCACGACCGGCACCACACACATGGCCGCCACGGCCACATTGACCGCGACTACACTTCGGAAACAGCGGGGCAATTTCATACGCGCTCCTCCTGAGCCTCTCGCATTGTATACGAAATGCCGGGAAGGTTAAAGGCGCGGCGTTGCTGTCGCGGCGCTGCCCGCGACCCGCCTGAAGCGAGAAGCGAGTGAAGCCCGAGGCAAGTAAAGATGGGCCTACTGCTGTTGCGGGGGCGCTGGAGGCGGAGGCGGTCCGCGCCGGGGCCCGCGGCCACCCGCTCCCGCGGGACCGGGTCCGCGCACGCCGGGAACACCTAACGTGCGGTTCAATTCGCCCTCGATGCGGGTTCTCTGGTCCGGAGTCAGCGTTGCATACACCTTGGCCAACGCCTTGGCTTGCGACGCGGTCCGCTGCTGATGCAATTGCGATAGCTCCGTGCTGATGGAATCGATCTGCGCCTCGTTGCCGGCCCGCACGGCCGTGGCGAGACGCGTGCGCGCGTCGCCTTCCTTCGGGGCCATGCCCTGCTGGACGACGCGGGCCTCCTCGATGGCGGTATGAACCTTGTTCTGCTGTTCGGCAGTCAGCCCCAACTGTTGGGTCAAGCGCCGCTCGGAAAGCGGTCCGCCCAGCCCGCCGGGTAGTCCGTCGAATCGACCGCGTGGTCCGCGAGCGGGAGGCGGTGGAGGCGGAGTCCCCGCGGAAGGCGCCGGGGGCGGCGGCTGCGCAGGCAGCATCCCGGCTAGAAAGATGGTGGCCAAAGGCAACAGGAAGCGATTCGTCATGCGGGCTCCTCTATGGGACGCGCACAGCGGACTTACTTCGGTGCGCTCCACTGATGCCTTTGACGAGGCAGAGCTGAAAGCGTTTACCCTTTGGCCCTAACAGCCGCCAAAACGTGGCGCGGCAGCAATCGATGGCGCGACGCCCTTAGCCGTGCTAGTGTAGTGTCCAACAAATAGCTGGACATTCAAACGGGACTGCTTCATACTCAAGCATGCCCCGCCCAACACGCTTACTGGCCGTGTCTGAGGATCAGCAGAAACAGATCGAGCAATGGTTGGCGGCGTTGGGAACGC
>DATNJC010000233.1:0-4207 GCA_035604115.1 Bryobacteraceae bacterium
GACTTTGCTCGGGATGCTGCTGGTGATGAGCACGTACTGCCTCGCGCAGACGTTGGAGCGCGGCGCCGTCCACGGCACCGTGTACGACGCGTCCCATGCGGTGGTTGCCACCGCCAAGGTTACGCTGACGAACCCGTCGACAGGCTTTCGCCGGGAACTGAATACGACGGCGGACGGCGGGTACGATTTTGAGGCGGTGCCGCCGGGCGAGTACGCGCTGGTCGCCGAGGCGCAAGGCTTCGCAATCACCACAGTGACCGGCATCGTGGTCAACGTGGGAACATCGGTTCCGCTCGACGTGAACATGCCGCTCAAGTCGGCGCAGGAATCGGTAACGGTGAATGCAAACATCGAGGCCGTGGACACCTCGACCGCGGGAATCAGCCAGTTGATGGATGCCAAGAGTCTCGAGACTTTGCCCTTTCCCGGCCGGGATTATCGTGACCTCGCGCAGTTGACCCCGTCGGCGCAGGTGGTTCCGGGCTTGCGCGGCGGCATCCGTCTGGGTGGACAACAGAGCGACTATAGCGGGCTGGTAATTGATGGAGCCGACACTACCAACAATTATTTCGGCGAGAACTTCGGCTCGCTCGAGACCAAGAACCTGACCGTGCCCATTGAGGCGGTGCAGGAATTTCAGGTGGTCACGAATGGGTTCGCTCCAGAGTTTGGCCGGGCCACCGGAGGACTACTGAACGTCGTCACCAAGTCCGGGACGAACAACGTTCACGGCGAAGCGCACGAATACTATCGCGGCGGGGGCTTGAGCAAAAACGACGCGCTGGGCAATCCCTCGAGCATCAACTGGCAAAATCAGTTCGGCGGATCGATTGGCTTCCCCATCCACAAGGACCGTCAGTTTCTTTTCCTCGCCACCGATATCCAGCGCAACAACGGTCCTCTGACCACGAACATCTGTCACGGAGATGCGGCGTGCCAGAACGACGCGGGCCCGATCATTCCGGTCGCGGCGCAGGGCACACAATCAGAAGTTCTGCCGCCCGCCTGCACCGGAGTCACTCCCGGCGTCACGCACCTGCTGCCCGGATGCTACGGCGTACCCAACCTCGGAGCGCTGGAAGGCGGCCATACCCAGTTCCAGGATTTCTTCACTCTGCTGGGACACTACGACTACCAGATCACTCAAGCCAATCACTTCAGCATCAGAGGTTTGGGTACGCGTAATCACACCCGTGGATTCACGGGCGGTCATGGGCAGTCGGAGACGTTCGACTCGATCCTGGACACGGAGGATTTCGTGAACCAGGGGATGAGCGGAGTTTTCGCTCTCACCACCGCACGCGGGAGGAAGGTGAATGAGATTCGCGCCTTAGTGGAGTATGAAGGCCGAAATCGGCACCCCATTTTCAGCGGTGCGCCTGAGATTTCCATCGCCGGCGCCGGCGAATTCGGGCAGCGTTTTTACCTGCCCGCCAACAACGACAACGGCAAACTCCAGATCCAGGACAACTTCTCCTACTCCTTCACCAAGCACGACATGAAATTCGGCGGAGACACGGACTCGTTCGTAGATCGAAAAGATGTCTTCGCCGGGTGGAGCGCGGGCAGGTACAACTTCAATAGTCTCACCGACTTCGACAATCAGAACCCCAGCGCCTACTTTCAGGGCTTTGGCCTGAATGGGCTGGATCCTTTTACCGCCAACACGCTCAAACCCAACTATCAGAACGGAGTGGGAATCTACTGGCAGGACAAGTGGCAGGCCAAGCCGAATCTGACGGTGACCTACGGCCTGCGCTGGGATGGTACGTGGAACCCTCAGCCGCAGACACCGATCCCCGGGCAAGAGGTCTACACCGGCGTGGGCCCGATCGGCCGCGGCACCAAGATATCGCCTGTTCCCCAAAAAACCCCCGATGATTTCAAGCAATGGGGTCCGCGTGTCGGCATTGCCTGGAGCCTTGGCGCAGCCCAGCATCCCACGGTGGTGCGGGCGGCAGTGGGCTTGTACTACGCGCAGACGCCGACGATCTTCTTCCCCCAGGTTTCTAACGGCGGCGGCTCGAAATCCACGACCTTGTTTTGCACTCCGGCGTTCTTCTGCACCCCCGGCGGGTTGGGCCCGACTGCTCCCTTCCAGGTTCCGTACACGTTTCCGCAGACAGTTCCCGTGGGTTCGAGCGGCCTCTGCGCCCTTGCGGCACCGGCCATTGGCTGTCCTGCCATCGAATATGCTGACCCGGCCCTGCGCAATCCGCGCGTTTCGAATGTGACCTTTGGCGTCGAGCACCAGTTCAACAATGAGTGGTCTGTCTCGGTGAACTACGTCTACATGAACTCAGCGCATCTGAAGACCGGAGGATTCAGCACCTCCAATTGGCAGCGAAACCTGGTGCCGATTGGAACTGACCAGTTCGGGCGCGCCATCATCGGATCGACGGGACCTGGCACCGGTGGCTTTACGTGCCCCGCCAACAACGTCTTTGTATTCGGAGGCGAGCCGTTGCCCTTGGACTGCACGCTCACTCCATTCTCGGGAGCACTGTCGCTGGCCAGCTTTAGCCACGGCGTGTACAACGAAATTGTAGGCGGAGTAAACAAGCGGTTCGGCCACCGTTTCGAGTGGTTCGCCAACTACACCTGGTCGCGGAATTTCAGCAACGACTCCAGCGAGCGCGATACCGACACCTTCTTCGGCACGCAGGATCCGTTCAACATCAACATCGACTATGGCAGGAATGGGCTGGACATTACGCATCAGTTCAAATCCGGCGTAAGCGTTGATCTGCCCTGGGGCTTGACATGGAGCAGCAATTTCATCGCCCACAGCGGCATCCCTTATCCGGCGTACTCGTCTGCCGATATCAACGGCGACACGGTCATCAACCAGTTCTCGAACAACGACCGCCCGACCATCCAGATCGGCAACGGACCGGTCTCACTTCTGACACGCTACCCGGCGCGACAGCCAGATTTCTTCACCTGGGACATGCGCCTCAGCAAAGACCTGAAGTTCGGCGAGCGCTACGACCTGCGTTTGGTCGCGGACATCTTCAACCTGACCAACCGTGCCAATCTGTATTCCAATCCCGACAACACCGGGTTTGTGAACGTCACCGGTTGCACGGTCGATCCGCCCGTCGGTGGCGTTCTCAGTGTTTCGCAGACCTGTGCTCCGCTCACATCGATTCCTAAGCAAGGTCAGTTCATTGGCCCACCGGTGGGCGGCCAACCCTCCATTTATGGAGCTCATGACGAAATATCCCCCGGCAGCACCGCCTTTGCGGCGCAGTTGGGGGTGCGGTTCAGCTTCTGACGATCTTGCATCACGAGCCTCCGGGCCGCTTGCCTCTGGCAGGCGGCCCGTTTTTTGGTAGAGAATCGTATCAGCGAAATGAAGTCTTCCATGTTTGCCCGGCTGAGCCTCGCCTTTCTACTGTTGATCGCTTCGATTTGCGGCCCAAGGCCTTGCTCGGCTCAACAGCATTCCCGCAATGCGAGCGCGCTGGCGGACGGCCTGCGGAATGCAGCCGCTTTGCTGCGGAATCGGCAGTTTCCCGCCGCGGTGGCGGCGTACCAAACAATTCTCCAGACCGAACCGCACAATGAGAAGGCGGAGCTTGGCCTGGCCGCGGCCTATTACGGCGTTTACAACTACGACCAAATGCGGCGCCTGCTGCGCCAGACAGCTACGATCCACCCGAAGAGCGCCGCGCCTCTGGTCGAATTGGGCAAACTCGACATCCACCTGCTGCACTATGGTGACGCGATCGTCGACTTGACGCGCGCGGTACGACGGGAGCCCACATCTGCTGCCGCTCACGAACAACTCGGCGTGGCGTATCAGGCGAAGGGTCACGAGGAGAAGGCCCTGGTAGAGTTCAACGAAGCGATCCGGCTCGCTCCGGATTCGGCGTCGGCGCACTATTTTCGTGGAACCCTCTACGCTGATCGCAACGATCACGACCGCGCCTATCAGGATGCGACGGCGGCCTATCGCGCGGAAGCCGCCACGCAAACCCGGGAACTGCTGGCCAAGACGGCCCTCAGCGCCGGCAAATGCGACGAATCCGTCGAGTTGCTGCAGTCGCTTGCCCAGTCGGAAGATGCAGCTCCGGAAGACATCTACCTGCTGTCACGCGCCTACAAATGTGCCGGGCAAACTCAACGCGCCAAGGAAATGCAGGATGAGTACGAGAAACGGTCGCAGACATTGCGAGACGCAAAAACACGCAAGATGCACGCC
>DATNJC010000234.1:0-7942 GCA_035604115.1 Bryobacteraceae bacterium
AACTCTTCCAGGCTCTCTTCCCCCTGCTGATGCGCCTCCAACAACTTCCGTCGTAGATCGTCAGAATAGGCCTTCGCCATCTCTTGCTTGCAGCCGGATCGCCAGAGCTGGTCTATATTATCTCAGAAAATGGTCTAGCGGATCTGGGGCGTATGCGGTGATTTTTTCAAGCAGCTCCTGGTAGACTTCGGCGGCGCGCTGGGGCTGGCTGGGAAAGCCTCCAGCGGTAAATGACGGTGTCTGAGCAGCTTCAGATTTCTTCGCAAGCACCTAGCTGTAGCTACGGAATCCGGTCCAGCTTTTGGCGTTCACGATTACGATCCGACGCCGCACTCACAGAATGCATGGCCTGCTTCAGGACGGCCAGGCGCGCCCTATTTTCCCGAGTTGCCTCGCCCTGCCCCCCGGGGATGTCCTTCAACACGCGCTGCGCGTCCAGCAGCAGCGGCTCGGCTTCGCGATACCTGCCCAGCGCCGTCAGGACGCCGCCAAGCAGGCTTGCAGCCGACGAAGTGTGCCAGTCGTCTTTGCGAAACGTCCGCTGATATCCATCGAGCCCCCTCCGGGCGAACGGCTCGGCGGCAGCGGCTTGCCCCTGCGCCAGCAGCACGCGGGCCAGGTTCAACATGATCGCAGCCGTGAGCCAATGCTCGTCACCCACGGACAATCGTGCAATCTCCAGACCCTCCCGGAGCAAGGACTCCGCTTCTTGATATCTTCCCTGTACCAGCAAGGGATGAGAAAGGTTGTTAAGCACATTGGCGATTTCGCGAGAGCCAGGGGCAAGCACCTTCCGCCGGATCGCAAGCGCCTGACGAAAGAGCGATTCAGCACCCACCGGGTCACCCAGATCTTCGGTAACCAGCGCCAGGTTGTTCATTACGATGGCCACGTTGGCATGCTCTTCCCCAAACACCCTCCGATGGATGGCCAGAGACTGCCGGAACATGGCCGCGGCTTGGGACAAATCGCCTTTATCCCACAACAGCAAACCGAGGTCGTTCACACTGGTGGCAGTCTGCGCATCTTCCTCACCGAGGACCTTTCGGCGGATTCGCAGGGACTCCCGGAAAAGCGGCTCGGCGCGTTGGATGTCGCCCTGTTGCCTGTACATACGGGCCAGGCCATATATGGTTTCGGCAACGTCTTTATGATCGTTCCCCAGCAGTTTGCGGCGCATGGCAAGAGCCTCTGTGAGCATCTGGGCGGCCGCGGGGAAGTCGCCCTTCTCTCTCAGCAGGACGCCCAGCTCGTTGAGGGTCTCGGCCAGGCCGGCGTTTTGCGGCCCCCGCCGGCCGATGGCCAGCGCCTCCTCCAACAGGGTTTGCGCTTTGTCGTAGGCGCCCAGCCTCTGGTAGACCCGGCCCATCACGGTCAGCATCTGGGCTTCCAGGTCCGGCTGGCCGGCCAACTCTTTGTCAATCCGCGCGGCCCCGGCGTCGAGAAGTCCACGAACGGTGGGATTCTTGACATCGTGGCTGATATACGGGTCGGGCGCGGTCAGCAGCCCGGTTAGCAGATCGCTGACTTTGGTAGCCTTCTCGGCTTCTAAGCGGGCGCGGTTCCGCTCCGCGGCGAGCCGCACGGTATAAAAAGCAGTCAGCGCTACCAACAGCAGTGCCGCGGCCGCCGCGGCAGTCACCCAGCGCCATCGGCGCCGCAAGAACTTCGATGTACGGTAGCCCAGGGTATCCGGCCGCGCGGCAATCGGCTCGTGATCGAGGTAGTGACGCAAATCCTCGGCGAAGGCAGCGGCCGAAGTGTAGCGCTCGGCTGGCGCCCGCTTCAATGCCTTTGCCAGGATCGTGGCCAGATCGCCGCGCACCTCCGGAATCTTCGGAAACTCGGCGTCGACCAGCGCCCGCATGGTCTCCGCGAGCGAGCCGGTGCGCCGTTGACCGCCCAACAACAGAAAAAGCAGCACGCCCGACGAGTAGACATCCGTCGCGGTCGTGATGGCTCCGCCAGTCGCCTGTTCGGGCGCGGCGAATTCAGGCGTGAGGGCCACACCGCCTTCGCGCGTCAGCGCGGTCGCCTCCGCGGATTCCCCGGCGTTTTCCAGGAGCTTGGCGATCCCGAAATCCAGCAGTTTGACGCGGCCTTCCGGCGTGACCAGCACATTCGAGGGCTTGATATCCCGGTGGACGATCAGGTTCGAGTGAGCGTGGGCAACCGCATCCAAAACATCCAGGAACAGGCGGATGCGCGCCTCCGTTCCCAGGCCGCGCGTCTCGCAGTAGCGGTCGATCGGTTCGCCTTCGACGTGTTCCAACACGAGGTACGGCTGGCCGAAGACCGACACTCCGGCGTCAATCAGCCGTGCAATGTGTGGATGAGCGAGCCGGGCCAGGATGCTGCCTTCCCTTCGGAACCGTTCCCCGCCCGCCCGGCCCACCAAAGCGGCGTTCAGAAATTTCACCGCGGCACGGCCTTCGAATCGGCCATCGCTTCGCTGCGCCAACCACACGGTCCCCATCCCGCCCTGGCCGATCGGCGCTACAAGGGTGTAAGATCCGACGGTCTGTCCTGCGAGGGACGCTTCAAACGCCAGTTTTCCATCCGCCCGCGCGACCGCTCGCTGTTGAACCTCTCCGTCGCTCCGTTCCGCGCCCATGCCCCCGGCGCCGAGCGGCCGAACAAGGCGGCCGTGGTCCGAGTCCAGCACCTGTCCGGCGGCATCCGCAACACAAATGGTGAGCGACTGGTGGTCGGCCGAATCGAAATTCAGCAGGGACTCGATTTCTCGACGAACCTCCGGTCCGATCCGGCGTTCGGCCAGGACCCGTTCTCGGTCCTCCGGCGCGAGGTCGGCGAGTTCATGGAACAACAGTCGAACGTCATGATTCATTGGCGTTCCCGAACCGATGATTGATTATAGTGCAATGGGATTACTGAAGGAAGTAATCTGGTGGGTATGACGCAGGGGGTGGCGCAACTACTGGAGCGGCTGCGGGGAGGGGACGAATCCGCGCTGCACGAACTGGTGGCGGCGCTGTATGACGAGCTGCATCGGATCGCCGCGCGACAGTTACGAGGGGAGCGGCCCTCCCATACGCTACAGACAACGGCGCTGGTTCACGAGGCCTACCTGAAGCTGGTTGGCGAGAACCAGCGAGGATTCGCGGACCGGGTCCACTTCCTGGCTGTGGCGTCGCGGGTGATGCGGCAGGTCCTGGTCGACTACGCGCGGGCCCGGGCCACCAAGAAGCGCAATGGGGATGCGACGTTCGTGTTAACCGCGGGCAGGGACGTAGAGCGGAAGTCCGCCCTGGAACCAATCGAAGTGCTGGATTTGGATAGCGCACTCGATGCTCTCGCTAAGGAAGATCAGTCCTTGGCGCAGCTAATAGAGATGCGGTATTTCGGAGGGATGACGGCCGAGGAAACGGCGGAGGTGCTCAGCCAGTCAGTCCACGTCGTGCGGCACGATCTGCGGCTGGCCCAAGCTTGGCTCCGGCGGAAACTGAGTAGTTAGAAGGCTACATGGGAGACCACCCCCTAGCCGGCTTGTCCACCAGCGAATCCATGCGAACAGCGCTTGGTCCGCCTAACGCCCTACTCGGCGAAGTAATGAGGGGTTGGCTGGTGCGAACGAATCGTTTCCGGTTGGTCGGTATGTACGCGCTGCTGTCGGTCCTCTCCATTCTGTCCACGTGCTGTGCTGGCGCGCCTTTGTCCAGGCCGAGTTGGTGGAACGAAAACGCGCCCATGGCGCCAACAGAAACTTGGCGCTTTTCGCGATCGTAAACGCGCTCGGCACGTTCACGCACGTGTGGTTCTTCTTTCTCCTGTTCGCCGAGTGCGTCCATTGGCTGGCGATGCAGCGACGTCATTTCATGAAATTCGCCGCAGTGATGGCTGCCTCTCTAGCGCCCTATGTGGCCCTTTGGCTGCCCGCGTTGCGGCGCCAGATCGGGAAATGGGACGCGCGTTGGGCTGGCTCCTGCCCCCCACCTGGGGCGACATCGAAATTGTGTCCGGCGTCTACGCGGGCGTGGTAATACTGGTCTTGCCCCCGGCCATCTGGCAGACGGTGAAGCGGCGCGTTCGACCGTGCCCCTGGGCGCAGGGCTTTGCTCTGATGCTCATTACGACGATCGCTCTCCCCTTCGCGATCTCCTGCATCAAACCGTTGTTCTACTCCCGCTTCACCATCGTCGGCATGCACCTCTTTGCTCTGGTCATAGCCGCGTGCGTAACGCGTGTCGCCGGCTGGCAGATTCCCGCCTGGGTCTCCGCGATCGCCCTCGGCAGTGGCATCTACGTCGCGGCGCAACCGCGAGCCTGCGATGCGCGATGGGGCGCACAGTATCTTGCGGAACAGGCCTCAGCCTCCGATTCCGTGATCTTTACCAGCCTCAGCCGTGCTCCCGTCGATCACTATCTGCTTCAGCTTGCCAGTCAGCCTCCCAACGCACCCAGCTTTTCCGAGACTACCTTTCCTGCCGAAATCGACGCCCACCCCAGCTATGAAGGCCCGCTGCAAGCTCCCGGCCGGGATGTCGGTCTAAAAAGGAAGCCGAAGAACTGGCCAGCCAACTTCGTCAGCGCCTTAGCCAGCGCCAAGGGGGAGTTTTCTCCTTCCGCGGCTTCCATCCGGAGATCGACGCATTCTTAGAGTCCGCCCTGGACCGTAAATTCAAGTGCGTCGATAGTAAGTCTTTCTATTGCAACGGGATGCCCTGCTACTACCACGCCATCACGGTCTACGAATAGCCGGCCGAGCCGAAACCCCGCCCCGCCCCATCACCGGCGCTGTGCTCGGCGGCGTCGACACGGGCCAGTTCCCACCCTCCACGAAGCTCTTCGGCTAGCAATCTCAAGCAATTCCTGCGGTTATGCATGGCTAGCGCCACCGTCCCGCTGAGTACTTCTTTGGAGGGTCCCAGTGAGGGTACTACCGCTTCCGGTCTCGCCTAAAGGTAATAAAGCCAAGCACCTCCGCACAGCACCACTGCCCGCCTCCCCTCCGCTCTAGGGGTGAAGTGGCTCAAAACTCAGCTTGCCCAGCGATTTCCGGGTTCACATTAGGCGGTAAGCCTGATTCTTTTCAAAAACTGCCGATGATAAGTTTGTATCAGCGACAGAGACCTGTCGCGCATACCGGGAAGAGGAGAGAGAAAGACAATGAAGAATCTGCTTCTGCAGTTGAAAGTTTGGAAGGATCGGCGCGGCCAGGACCTCATCGAATACGCTTTGATGGCTGGGTTCGTGGCGGTTGCCGCCGGCGCTATCATGCCGGGCGTGGCCACCAGCATCAGCACGATTTTCTCGAAGATCGCGTCGGTGATGACGGCTGCTGCCGCGTCCTAAACCATAAACAAATTAGCCGTCGAAGGGGAGCGGGGTAGCCCGCTCCCCTTCGCGTTTTTTTGCCCAACAAATTCGGCGAAACGGTATAGGCGAGACGGCGCGGGCTGCACGGTGTCGGCGAGGTGGTGTTGGCGGGACGGCGTGGGCTGGGACGGTGTCGGCGAGGCGGTGTTGGCGGGACGGCGTCGGCGGATGGTGAAGGTGGTCCGGCTGATTACGCCCTTCTCTTTTGGAACCATTTGGGTTAGACTAGGTTTTTGATAGGACCTCCCCCGGTTCAGGAGGAGCGTCCATGCTGTGGAGAGCCAGGAAAGTCCGGATCTGGAAGGCACGGTTCTGGCCGGTCGGTCTGCTCGGTTTGGCGGCGGTCAGCTGCCAAGCTGGCAACATCGTCACCAACCCTAGTTTTACCAGCGGGACGACGGGCTGGACCTTCGGTTCCAACTTCGCCGTCGGCACACCCGGACATTCGGGACCGGATTCCGCGCAGACCGGCTGTACCTCACACGCTTCCGTTTCGGACCCGACTTGCGAGATCTCCCAGATTCTGACGACCACTCCGGGGGCCACTTATTTCCTCAGCTTCTTCGTCACGGAGGACGACGGGCCCACCAGCGAGATGGTGATTGACTGGGACGGGACCCAGGTCGCGGATGTGCTGAATCCTAACAACTGCGTGGGGTGCGGTGGGGCTAGTTTCAGCCCCTGGCTCCAGTTCACCTTCAACAACCTGGTTGCCTCCACCGGCTCAACGAATTTGCAGATCTTCGGGCGGGATGACCCGAGCGCCATCTTTTTCACCGATTTCGTGGTGGACCTACAGGGAGCACCGGGCGTTCCAGAACCGACCAGTTTTTACCTGTTAGGGGTGGGTCTGGCCGTGCTGTGCTGGATCGGCGGACGACGCCGGAGCGCCTATTTCAGCTTCTCCCGGAGTTCCAAAAACCGGGGGTAGAGGAACGCCTGGCAGCACCGGATCCTTGGCGGCATCCGGAAGCGGTCGGGTCGCTGCTAGGTCTCGGCCAGTTTGCTGCCAGTTTGCGGGCCGAGCTCTGTTCCATCGCCACTGCGTTCACCAGAGATGAGGGCCATTACAACTTTGCTATTGACGGTCATTCTTGGGTAGTGTAGTGTTGTTCAAGATAGTTTTAGATTAAATGAATGACTCAGAGCTTGCAGCCTCGTTCGCGATCTTTGCCGCCAAGCAAAGTGGGGCGAATGAAGTTACGCCCGACCACATCCTGCTCGGTTGTTTGCGGGCGATCTCGCGGTTTGGTATCGCTACGCTCGGGCCGTGGAGCCTAGACCTGGAGGCGCTCGGCGTGGACTGGGTGCGCCAGCCCGGGAGCGGGCGCTCGAAAGTGGCCTATTCGGAGGAAGCAGTGGGACTGTTCGATCGCGCCGCGCTCATCGCGAAATCGACTGGCGACAGCGGGGTCGGCGTGAACCACTTGCTGGCCGCATTCGCCGCCGAAGAGGGCGGGCTGATGGGCGAGTTGAAGCGCATGCACGGGATCACCAGCGCGGGGTGGCGCGCGGCCGTCGCGCGGATTGGAGTGGACGACACCAACGGAACGATGGCGGGGGCCGGGCCGGAGGGCGCGGGGAGCGGAAAGAAGATCGCGCGCGAATATTTGACGCCGGAGGAGGCCGCCGAAGCGCTCGGCGTCCACGTGCAGACCATGCGCGCTTACATCCGCAGCGAAAGGCTGCCGGCGTTCCGGCTGGCCGGAGAGCGGGCCATCCGCATTCTGCGCACGGATTTGGAAAAAGTTCTGGAACCCCTGGGAGGGGAAAAGAAGGAGGAGTGACCATGCCGTTCTTTGTTGTGAAACGCGACCTGCCGGGCGTGACGCCGGAGGCTCTCCAGAGCGCCGGGATGCGGGCAAAATCGTGCTGCGCTGAAATGACGGGCGAAGGGCAACCAGTCCGCTGGGTGCGCAGCTTCTACCTGCCGGAAACCGCGCAGACGCACTGTTATTTCGAAGCGGCGGCCAGGTCGGCCGCGGAAGAAGCGAATCAGCGCGCGCATCCCGTTCACGCAGATTGTGGAAGTGGTGGAGATGACGCCGGAAATGGTGTGAACGAGGGCCGGAGCTACTGAGGGCAGGAGAGGAACCGCAGGTCTGCTGAACACGTCGAAGATGGGGTTCAAGGAACTCATCGAGAAGAGTGGCTAAACTGGATCGATCCCATTCATCTACTACTTATTTCTCCGGAAGACTTGAGATTCCGGGATAGTACTTCGCGTCTGGAGACGCCTCCTTCGGCAATGTGAACTCAGCCTGCCATGCGTGTGAGTTTACGTCTTCAACCGATAAGGTATATTTCGTCCCTCCTTTCCTCATGTCTGCTACTTCCGCTCCAGGAAAGAGAAACCATAAAGAGCCTGCAACCTTGGACCCAGTGTCGATTGGTTTATTAGAAACCTTATCATAGAGAGCATTGCTTCGGTCAAAAAACATTTTCTGCCCTGTTGTTGTTACGACCGAAAGTGGGGTATTTACTTCACTCAGGTGACCCCTACCGGTTGTGGTCGGCGTCTGAGCCGACGGCGGCACACCTGACCAGAGATTTGTATGGCACTGGATCGACGACAACCGCCTGCTGCACGAGGCGGTAGAAGAGT
>DATNJC010000235.1:0-14992 GCA_035604115.1 Bryobacteraceae bacterium
ATCGCAGCCGGTACAGGTAGTCCCGACACGCTTGCTCGGTGTCGAACCGAGCCTCGAAATCGGCCAGACTCCGGGGATACTCCTCCACAGCCGGCCATGCTACAGGTTGGGGCCACCTGAGTCAAGTAAATACCCCCTTTGTCACCTTAGTACGGAAGATTCCTCCCCGCCTTAGGACGGCGCATAGGCCACAGCACTCCGGGATTCTCTGGATCTCCAGAATCCGCCTCTTCCGCCGATACAACAAGCAGTGGACCCGTTTGAAACCGATACCGATCCGGTCGCCTCGCTGCATGCTGCCGTGAACAGTTATTTGTCCACGCTGCTGGCCGTGGCGGAGTGCTTGGGCAGTGCGTGTCCTCCGGTGGGAGGTCCGTACCGCCACAGGCTGAGCCGCATGGAGAAGCGCCTGGCGGTGGATGCGAGCCCGGAGTACATCGAGGAGACGTGCGCTAAAGTGGCCCAGGAGCTGGAGGACTATGCGGCCAAGGCCGCCGCCTATCTGCGCTGCCATGAAGTCGAATTGCGCAAGGCCGCGGCCGGCGTCGAGGAGATCGTCGGCGCGCTGGCCCAGCGGCAGGAGTTCTACGCAGCCCAACTGCTGCAACTCGCCGGCGCGGCGGGGTTACCGGCCGCGGACGTGAAAGCCTGCGTGGAGAACATGGGCCACGAGAGCCAGTCCCTGCTGGCGCAAATGCGGGGCAAGCTAGCCGCCGTGGAACAGCGCTTGTCCGAATTCGAGATCACCGATCCGGTCACCGGCCTGACTAACCGCCGCGAGATGGAGCGCCGCATCCGCGCCGCCTCCGCCGGCGGCCCGGCCCCGGTCCTGATCCGCTTCGATCTGGGCGGGCCGGTTCCGGACGATGCGGCCCGCCAGGTGGGCGCGCGCGTCGCCTCGCAGTTCCGCTATAACGATTTGGTGTGCCGCTGGAGCGAGCGCGAGTTCCTGGTGCTGTTCCAGGGCCCGTTGGACGTGGCGCAGGTGCGCTCCGCGCAAGTAGCGCCGTGGGTGGCGGGACGCTATCTTCTCGACAACGGCGAAATCGCCGACATCCGGATCGCCCATGTCCAGGTGGCAACGGGACTGGACCGTTTCGACGCGCTCCCGGCAACGCCCACGGAACCGGCGGCGGCCCCGGCCTAGACTAGGACGTTCCCGCCCCCCGCTTGACACCCCAAGTTACGCCCCGAGTTCGCAAACCTCCTCGCGTGCATTCACGTCTTGTATTAACGTAGAGGACGTGCAGCCAACCTTCAAAGGCGTGCCGGTGCTGGTGACCGGCGCCGGACGCGGAATCGGTAAGCGGTTGGCGATCGGCTTCGCGACCCAGGGCGCCCGAGTGGCGTTGCTGGCGCGGAGCAAGGCCGAGTTGGACTTGTGCCACCTGGAAATCGAGCATGGCGGCGGCAACGCCCTGCGGATTCGCACAGACGTGGGCGACTATGAGCAGGTGGCGGCGGCTGTGGAACGCATGCGGGTGCACTTCGGCGCGGCGGTGCAAGTGCTGGTCTGCGCGGCGGGCACGCTGGGCCCGGTGGGTCCTTTCGCCGAATCCAACCCCAAGCATTGGGACGAGCTGATCCGCACCAATCTGTGCGGCGTGCTGAACGCCTGCCGCGCCGTGTTGCCCACCATGATCGAGCGGCGCAGCGGCAAAATCATTCTCATCGCCGGAGGCGGAGCCACGCCCGCGCGCCCCAACTTCGCCGTGTACTCGGCCACCAAGACCGCGCTGGTGCGCTTCGCCGAGAGCCTGGCGGAGGAGCTCGCCGATCACAACATCCAAGTGAACTGCGTGAATCCAGGCGGGACCTACACGCATATGACCGACCAGATTCTGGCGGCGGGCGAGCGGGCCGGCTGGCGGGAAGTCGAGGCCGCGCGCCAGATCCGTCTGACCGGCGGCGCCGTGGCGTCGAAACAGATCGAGCTGGCTTTGTTTCTGGCTTCGACGCTGTCCAATCACATTACCGGGCGCTTCATCAGCGTGGAAGACGATTGGAAGAAACTGCGGGATTCCTCCGTCAGCCCGGATCTGTTCCGGCTGCGGCGGACCCAGCGGGTTTAAGATTCTCTCCCCAAGGGCGTACTCCGGTTTGCCGAGCGGCGAGGACGGCCGATAAGCTGTAACGGAGGGGCGCTGTTTCGCCAAGTTGCGCCAAAGACCATGCCCACGGCCGTGACCCATGCCGCGCGAGTTTCCCTGCTGCAGCTGGCTTTGCCCGGCGAGGCTCCGGTGAACATCGGCGTGTTGCTCGAAGACGTGGCCGCCGACCGTCTTTACTTACGCCTGCGCCGCGACTGGGATCTGATTGCGCCCGAGGAGTCCGACGTGCTTTCCGCACTAGAGGCCGATCTGGAAGCACAGGCCGCGCAAGCGGGAGCGGCCGGGTTGATGCGGCAATTGGCGGACACACTCTCCAACACCATAGCGATCACCGATCCGCGTGAAGCGATCGTCGAGGATTTTGAGCGTTCGCTGGGGCGTTTGTACCGCGAGCACGTGCAGAGCCGCGTGCAACCCTTTCGCACGCATCTGCCCCGGTATTCCCTCGCTGTGGCAGCGGGGGACTTTCTGGAGAACCCGGAGGTGGACGAAACCCTCGCCGATTGGGAGGAAATTCCCGCCGCCGGCGTGCGTCCGCAGCCGGGGATGTTCGTGGCGCGCATCGTGGGGCGCTCGATGGAGCCGCGCATTCCGGACGGCAGTCTGTGCATCTTTCGCAAGTTCGGCGCCGGTTCGCGCGAAGGGCGGCTAGTGCTGGTGGAGTCGCTCGAGCGCGGGACCAATGACCGCTACACGGTGAAGCGCTACCACAGCGAGAAGTCGCAGCGGCCCGAGGGCGGCTGGGAACACGCCGCGATTCGGCTCGAACCGCTCAACCCGGAGTTTGAAGCCTGGTATCTGAAGCCGGAAGAGAACCGCTATCGCATCCTCGCGGAGTTCGTCGAGGTTTTAGACTAGAAGGGTTCTTCCAAAGGGATTATCTCGCCAAGCCGCCAAGGCGCAAAGGAAAATCAAAAGGTTCTTAGTGATTCTTTGCGTCTTGGCGCCTTGGCGAGAGTCTGGAGAAGGTTGATTTTTCCCCTGTGAGAACGCGCCTGGGATTCGCCCCTATCTTGGCCCCTGTATTTGCGTGGACGCTCGCCGCGCTGCTCTCGATCGCCGCGGTGTACGGATTCCGGCACGAACATCTCTTTTCCGAGAGCCTGTGGTACCCCCAAGGGCGCGCCGGACTGCTCCTGTACGCTTGCGCCTTCTGGCCCATCGCCGCGCTGATCGTGTGGCTCGCTCCGCGCCGGCTTTGGTTGATCGCGGGAGCAGCGGCGATTGCCTACGCGGCGTGGTGGTCCGGGCCTGCGGCGCCTGCGGCGGTATTGTTCCTGCTGGGATCGTGTTTCCTGCTCGGACGCATGCTGGTGCGCTGGACCGATGGGGTAACACAAACGCTCGTGGGAGCCGCCGTATGGATGAGCGTCGCCTGGGTGGCGCTGCATTTCCCCGTCAACACGCGCTGGGTTTACGTGGCCGCTCTGGCGCTGCCTTACGCGCGAGGCTTCCGCTTCGCGCGGCGCTTCAGGGCGCCCGGATCCCGCACGGAGGCCGCCGCTCTTGCGCTGTTGCTGTTCATCATGGGCGCGCACTTCCTGGTCGCCTTGAAGCCCGAGATCAGCTCCGACGGCCTGTCGATGCACCTGGCGCTGCCCATGGCCGTGTTCCGCGACGCGCGTTGGGGGTTCGATGTCCGCCACTACGCCTGGTCGGTGATGCCCGCCGGCGGCGACACGCTGTACGCCGTGGCGTATGTGTTGGGTGGCGCGAAATCCGGAGAGGCCGCGGCGCGGCTGTTGAATTTCGCTTTCTTGGCCATGATCGTTGCCCTAATAGCGCGACAAGTCGCCAGTTGGATTCGTCCCGCGCCTGCTTCTCCGGCGGTGACGCCTCCCGCCGTACCCGCGGGCGCGTGGCTGGCGGCGGCGCTGTTTGCCTCGACGCCGCTGGTGCAATTGGTCACCGGCTCCCTGTTCATCGAGAACGTCTGGGCGGCGTTCGTGCTGGCAGCGTCGCTCGCGCTCGTCCGCTATTTGGCCACGGGCGACTCGCGCGAACTCGCCGTCGCGGGTTTTCTGATCGGGTCGGCGGCGGCGGTGAAGCTGATCGCCGGAGCGTTCCTGGTTCCGCTGGCCCTCGTGGCCGTGGTGGGCGCGGCCCGGCGCGGCCAGTGGAAGCCCTTGGCGATCGCGGCGGCGCTGGCGACCGTGGCCGCGTCGCCGCCATACGTGTTTGCCTACGCCGCCACCGGCAATCCCGTATTCCCGTTCGAGAATGCCATCTTCCGCTCGCCGCTGTTCGACACGGCCCAGTCTTTCGACGATCCCCGCTTTCACCTCCCGCTTTCTTGGTCGACGCCCTACGCCCTGACGTTCCGCTCCACGCAGTTCATCGAAGGGCAAGGCGGCGCGGCGGGCTTTCAGTATTTCCTGCTGCTCGCGCCGGCGTTGTTGCTGCTACGCAAGCGGGACCACGCCGCGCTCGCGGTCATCGCGGTGGGCGGCGCTTTGACGATTCTGTTGGTCCTGCCCAACCTGCGGTATCTGTACCCGGCTCTGCCGCTGTTCTCGCTCCTCATCGCGGCTCTGGCGGCGGAGACGCCACTGCTCTCGGGAGCCGTATTCGGCGCGCTGATCGCTGTGAACTTCTATTTTCTGCCCGCCTCCGGCTGGTACGACAACGAATTCGCACTGTTCCGTCACGACGCCATCCGCCCCTACCTGGAAAAGATGGCCCCCGCGCGGGTGTTGATCGATCGCCTGAACCGCACCGCGCCCGGCGAGCCAGCGGCCCTGTTTTCCACCGACGCCACCGCGGACCTCAAGGCGCTGGCCTACACCGACACCTGGCACAGCGAGCTGTATTGGAACCGCGTCCGCTTCGCCAACACACCCCAGGAAATCGCGGCGGTGATGAACGAACTCGGCGTCCGCCATGTGATCGCGCCCGCGTCGCGCGAGGCCGGGTCTGCGCCCATCCACGATTTTCTGGAGCGCTGGCTCGACCCCGATGGCCCGCCCATCGCTTCCCAAGCCGGAGCCTTCGGAGCTTTCCGCCTGCGCACGACGCCGCTGGCCATCCCTGCCGATACCAAGCCCTTCGGCCCCGGGACTTACGACGACGCAGTCGACGGCATCGAACACTCCGGGGGCTGGATCTTCGACCGTCAATTCGCGCAAGCGGCGCATAGCACGCTGAGCTATTCCGACGCGCCCGGCGATTTCCTGCGCTTCCAATTCTCGGGCAGCGGCATTAGGTACATCTACACCAAGACCTTCAACCGAGGTATCGCCCAGGTGTCGATCGACGGAGCCGAGCGCGCCCGCGTCAACCTGTACGCGCCTCGCACGCTGTGGCAGACCTCCAGCGAAATTCGCGGTCTCAGCGCCGGCGTCCATACCTTCGAACTTCGCGTCACCGGGCAGAAGGACCCGCGCAGTTCGGGACGCTTTGTAGATTTCGACGGCTTCGTCGTTTTTGAGTGAGCCCCCGGCAAGTGAAAGTGGATCTAAAATAAAGCCATGGCCACATGTTTCCGCCTGACCCCGGCGCTGCTTTCAATTGCCTCGGGCCTGTTCCTCTTCCCGGCCAGCGCGCAATCCAACCAATCCTATAAGGGACCGCGCCCGCCCAAGTCCGACGTGGTGTACCTGGTGCACGCCTCCAACCTGGTTCCGACCGAAGTGACCGAAGCGAAGGAGGACAGCAAGAAGAATTCGACGATGTACTCGGTTCCCGGCGCAAGTTCTTCCGCGCGCACGCCACTGGCCGAGCCGATCTTTCTCATCATGGCCGACCACATCTCGGCGGAATCCCTGGAACTGTACCGCATGGAGGTGAAGAACGGCCAACGCGAGGTGTCCACCTCGTCGCGGCGCACCCGCGGCGGTCCCCGGCCGTTCCGCGTTTCGGTAACCCGCCTGGACCGCGGACTGTACCGGCTGGAAGCGTCCGAGACGCTAGAAAACGGCCAGTACGCGTTGACTCCGCCCGGTTCGAATAAGGTGTTCTGCTTCGAAGTGTACTGAGGTGGAGCGGGCTTCAGCCTGCAACGGAGGCTTCAGCCTCCGAGTCGATCGAGCGGCACGTCCAACGCTGGGACTGAAGTCCCCGTTGCAGGCTGAAGCCCGCTCCACGGCGGCCACCTGCTAAAATTGTCCCTGAATGTTTGTCGGCTTGGAACAGGTGGCCATCGCCAGTCCGAATCCGCCCGCGCTGGCCCGCTGGTACGTGGATCATCTGGGCTTCAAGTTCATTCCGGAGCGCGACGGCAACTGCTTCGTCCGCGCCTCCAACGGCTCGGTGATCGAAATCATCGTCGGCCAGGGTCCGCTAGCGGACGCGCAGCCCACCGATTGCGGCCTGCGGCATCTGGCGATTCAGGTTTCCGATTTCAGCGCCGCGTACGCCTCGCTAGCCGGCTGCGGTGTGAGCCCCGTGGGCGACCCGTATCTAAACAACGGCAACCGTCTGGCGTTCATCAAGGACGGCGAAGGCAATCTGCGCCATCTGATCCAGCGGAAGGAGCCGCTTCCTTAAGAGAGGACGCGCCGGAATCCCTTGCTCGCCCGCGTCTTCAGCGCCTTCCGGCACCGCGACTTCCGCAATATGTGGATTGGCGCCTGCACGTCCACCATCGGGACGTTCGTGCAGCAGTTCGCGCAAAGCTGGCTGGTTTTCGAGCTCACCAACGATCCATTTTTCCTGGGGTTGGACCTGTTCCTGGGCCAGTTGCCGATCATGATGTTTTCGCTGTTCGGCGGAGTGTTCGCCGACCGCTACGACCGCCGCAAGCTGTTGCTGATGTCGCAGTACATTCAGATGACCTGCGCGTTTATCCTGACCGTGTTGTTTTTCACTCACGTCGTCAAGGTCTGGCACATCCTGACGTTGTCCTTCGTGGTGGGCATGGGCCAGTCCATGGGCGGCCCGGCTTATTCTGCCTTGCTCCCGACGCTGGTGGGACCCGAGGATCTCCAGAACGCCATCGCCATGAATTCCATTCAGTTCAACCTGGCGCGCATCATTGGCCCGACCCTGGGCGGGCTGGCGTACACCACGCTCGGCGCGACCTGGTGTTTCTTACTTAACGGAGTCTCTTTCATCGCCGTGATCATTTCGCTATACATGATCCACGTAACGTTCGTCCCGGCCAAATCGCGCGAGCCGGTCATGGAAAGCATGAAGGCGGGGATACGCTTCATACGCCGCCGCGAGGGCATGGAACCGCTGGTCGCGCTGGCGTTCTGCACCACCTTGCTGGGCTTCTCGCTCAACGGGTTTCTGCCGGTGTTTGTGAAGGAAGTGTTCAAGCGCGGGCCGGAGACCTACACGCTGCTGCTGGTGTGTTCCGGCTCGGGCGCGGTCGTCGGCGGGCTGATCGTGGCCTGGCTTGGCCGCCTGAGACACCAGGGTCGCTCGGCTTTGCTGATTCTGCTGGTGCTGGGGACGTTCATTGCGGCATTCGCGCTCTCGCATTGGCTGGTGTTGTCCTGCGTGTTGCTGTTCTGCGGCGGCGCGGCCATCATGGCGTCGGCGTCGATTATGTTATCGCTGGTGCAATTGATCGTCACCGACGATATGCGCGGCCGGGTGATGAGCGTCTACAACCTGGCTTTTCGAGGCGGCATGCCCATGGGCAGCTTGATCCTGGGGCGCTTGATGCCGCACTACGGCGTATCGACGACCATGACCGGCGCCGGGTCGTTGCTGGTGGCGATGGCGCTGTATTTCCTTCTGGTCCAGCGCCGCATCACGGCGCTGTAGCGGTACCGCGACCCACGCTGCGGCGCGTTCAAACTCTGTGGTGTGCTTCACTCAGGTCCGCTTTTGCCATTGCAACGGATCGCGGCTGGCATGAAAACAGGCAATGACGAGCAGGGTTTCGTCTTCGACGATGAAGAATAAGGAGTATGGAAAACGGCGCAAAAGGGCGCGGCGCACGTTCTTCAACAGGATAGGAAACCGCCGCGGATTTGCGCTCATGCTCTCGGCCAAGGTGTCAATCGCCTGCCGGAAACGGCGGCCTAGCCCGGTAGCCTCGCGTTCATACCAATCCTGCGCTTCGATCAACTCCGCGCGTGCGGCCTGGGTAAAAACAACTGTAAACACTACGGGCAACGTTGCGCTAGTTCGGCCTTCAAGGCTGCCCACGACACACAGTTCGGCCGATCTTGATCGAGTGAGGTCAGGCGCCGTTCCAGTTCCGCTTCTTGCGCACTAGTCAGGGGAAGTTGACCGTCTTCCAGACTGTCCCAGAGCTGCGCAATCAGCGCAATTCGCTCGGACGGTGACAAACGAACAATCTCGTCAGCGGTAAGCAACTCCATAGTTTAAGAATACGCAACCACGCGGGGGGCGGCAACGGCCTTGGCAGTGCCTGAAGGTTCGCGCGACAACGTCGCCTCTTACAAATTGGACCAGGCCGCATCCTCCTCGGGGGTCGACCGATCCTTGGCCAGTGACGACTCGGCAGTCGGCCGTGGCATCGCGGTCTCGGCGTGGGATTCCTTGAGCGAACACAGGAACGCCAGCAGCCTATCGAGATCCTGGTCCGGAGTGCGATCTACTGCGTGGGCGATTAGCTCACGCTTGCTTCCAACCTTGGCGCTACGCATCTTAGAATCGGGAATCCGGCTAACGAAGAAACCATAACAACGCTAACTCAGCAAGCGCCTGGTAGTCGGTTACGCTCACGGCGGTGCTCAGGCTAAGGCAGGCTCGATGAGAGCCAAAATCGCTTCTAACTTGACCCTATGCGACAACAACATCTTGGACTGCCGATTGCCGACTTTATTAAAGTTAGTAGTGAGCTGAATGACGCCCCCGATGGATTTGCCTTTGTACATTAGCTCCTCAACGTCGTTCCGGGCAATAAAGAAGCACACATATGGAGTGGTATCCAAGTATTGATCCGGAAACCGGTCATCTTTTTCTCCGATGAGAACGAGGTAATCGTAGTCCTTGCCCTTATCTTTGTAACCTAATGGCTTACTCCAACTCCAGCGACGTGTCGGACCACCCCGGACGGGGCTGCCCAAATTGCTGTACTTGACCTCGATCTTGCGTTTTCCAGCCACGATGTCATAGCTTTTGGCGAAAGAGGTTAGCTTCCCTCCAACTAAGTCGCGGACAAGCGTTTCGCCCTTAAGTCCAGCCACAAAGACGGGATGCAGCTTGAGAAACTCAAGCTCTGCTTTGAGGCGTGCATTGGTCTGCCTGAGCTCGTGGTTCTCGTCTTTGTGCTCTACAAACTCGCCCCGGTCGGCTTGCTCGATGCCTCTTTGCACGCCTGCGACGAAGCGGGCCTGATTTTCGAGCATGCGGGCAACCGTGTCTTTCACCAGTTGCTCGGCGTCCTTGCCATTGGCGGAGGCCACTTGCTGGAGCCGCGTTTCGACGTCGGGCGAGAAATGTACTTCCATGCCCTTCAAGGTACGCGAACACCGGCAGTGAGGCAACACGGAAGACGAAAACGCCAGAAATCCAGGCAGGGCAAGGAAGGGCGAAACGGACCCCTTGTGGAACGGACGGGAGGCAGTATTTTCCCGGCATTTGGGCTACAATGTGGCTCAAGAGGAGAGAAACCCCATGCCTGACAATTCCGTCGTTCGCGCTCGCATCGATGCACGCACCAAACGGGAAGCCTCTGCGGCGCTGAAGAAAATCGGGCTCACTGTGTCCGATGCCTTTCGCCTGCTGCTGGTGCGCGTCGCGGCGGAAAAGGCCCTGCCGTTCGAGCCGCTCAATCCCAACGCCGAAACCGTCGCGGCGATGAAAGCCGCGCGCCGGGGCGAGCTAGTCAAGGTCGGCAAGCCGGACAAGCTGCTGCCCAGTCTGAATGCGCGAGGTTAAATACACCACCCGCTTTCAGCGTGACTACAGGCGAGAAAAATCCGCGAGGCACAGCAAGAAGCTGGACGCCCTGCTGATGGAGGTCGTCAACCTGCTCGCCGCCGACACGCTGCTGCCACGCCGGAATTTCGATCACCCACTGTCTGGCGAATGGGACGATCACCGCGACTGCCACATCAGGCCGGATCTGGTTCTCATCTACCGCAAGCCGGATGACGACAGCCTCGAACTTGTGCGCCTTGGCTCGCATAGTGAGATTGGGCTGTGAAAGCCGCGGGGTCACGTTTCAAGTTGGAGCCGTCCGGGACCGTTCAGATTTTCAAACTGACCACCACCCGAGTTTTTGATACGCTCTCATGTCAGGGAGGATCGTGATGAACACATTCCCGGTACGCGCAGCAATCGTGATGTGCTGGTTCGTGGGCTGGCCTGTGGCGGCGCAATGGCTGAGCCCCACTGCGGGCATCCCGCGAACCGCCGACGGCAAGCCGATTCTTACCGCTCCGGCGCCCCGCACGCCCGACGGCAAACCGGATCTGTCCGGATTTTGGGCCCTGAACTCCGGCAAGTACATGGGCAACATTGCCTCGGATCAGCCGCCCGGAGTCTTCCAGCCTTGGGCGGAGGCGCTCTACAAACAGCACGCCGAGACCTATGGCAAGGACGACCCGTACCTGCAGTGCCTGCCCCAGGGTCCTCGAATGAATGTGTACTACCCCCTGCTCCAGAAGATCATCCAGACTCCCGGCCTCATCGCGATTCTCATGGAGGACCTAACCTTCCGGCAAATCTTCATGGACGGCCGCGCTCTTCCTCAGGACCCCAATCCGAGCTACATGGGATACTCGGTGGGCCGTTGGGACGGCGACACGCTGGTGGTGGAGACCATCGGATTTAACGACCGCACCTGGCTCGACCTGAGTGGCCACACGCACAGCGAAGCCCTCCGCACGACCGAGCGATTCCGGCGCCGCGACCTCGGCCACATGGAGATCCAGGAGACCTTCGACGATCCCCAGACCTTTACCAAGCCGTGGAGCATCACAATCCAAGCCGATCTGGCGCTCGACATCGACATTATCGAATACATCTGCGCCGAAAACGAAAAGGACGCCAAACACCTGGTGGGCAAGGCTTCCGAAGCCGTGGAAGACGCCAAGAAGCGCGCCGTGAAGGTGGCTCCGGAGGTGCTGGCCAAGTACGTCGGGACGTACGAGTCACATGCCCTGGAGAATCCCGTTACCGCGAGGCTCACCCATGTCACGGTCAAGGACGGCGTTTTGTTCGGCGAAAGCTCGGCGGCGATTCCTTTATCCGACACAGTTTTCTTCTGGGGCGGTACGCGGCACGAATTTGTGATGAATGAGCAGGGCGTGGTCACGCATATGCTGGAGGGAGAGAACGGCAACAAGGCTGTCCGTATTTCGGGCGGGAACTGATAGACTGCAAGGGATTCGGGAGGTGAACTATGGATTCGCGCGCCGCGTATTCCAGAAGAGACGTGTTGAAGGCTGCCGCCGCCGGACTCGTGCTTGCGCCGGCGCGGGCGGCCACGAAGATCGACTCGGTGGTGTCCGGCGTGCGGTTGGGTGCGCAGAGCTACAGCTTTCGCGACCGCTCGCTCGACGCGGCCATTAAAGGGTACGTGGAGGACGGGCTGGGTGAGTGCGAGCTGTACTCACCCGGCCATGTCGAACCGCGCTTGGACCGCGAGGCATTGCGCAAGTGGCGGCTGACGGTTCCGCTCGACGAGTTTCGCGCGGTGCGCAAGAAGTTCGACGATGCGGGCATCGAACTCTACGCCTACAACCTCAGTTTCAAGGACGATTTCACGGACGAAGAAATCGACCGGGGGTTTGAAGCGGCCCATGCGCTGGGCGTGGGCGCGATCACGGCTTCGTCCACCGTGAGCTGCGCCAAACGGCTGGTGCCTTTTGTCACCAAACACAAAATCTCGGTGGCGTTTCACGGGCATTCCGATGTACGTAATCCCAACGAGTTTGCGAAACCGGAAAGCTTCTTTCAGGCGCTGGATATGTCGCCGCGCTTCGCCGTGAATCTGGACATTGGCCACTTCTGGGCGGCCAACTACGATCCGGTGGCGTTCATCGAGCAATATCACGATCGCATCCTGGTGCTGCACTTGAAAGATCGCAAGAAGGACCAGGGACCGAATGTGCCGTGGGGCCAGGGCGATACTCCGATCAAGGAAGTCTTGCAGTTGCTGAAGGAAGAGAAGTATCCGATTCGCGCGTACATCGAGTACGAGTATCCCGGCAAGGATGACGCGGTGGTGGAGGTGAAGCGGTGCTTCGACTATTGCAAGCAGGCGCTGGCTTAGCCTCGCTGGCTGTGGTGTTGGCGGCGGTGTTTACCGCTGGCTCAGCGCGGGCGCAACTGATCACGCGGCCGGTTCCTTCGCCCCAGGCTGTCGAGCGGGGCCAGAAGGCGTTCGTCGCCAATTGCGGGTTCTGCCACGGGGCTACGGCCAAGGGCGGAGAGAGCGGTCCGGATCTGGTGCGGTCGGTGCTGGTGCTCGATGACGAGTCGGGCGACAAGATCGGGCCGGTGATTCGGAACGGGCGTCCCGACAGGGGCATGCCCGCGTTCGGTTTGCCCGCGGACCAGGTATCCGATATCGCGGCGTTCCTGCGCGCGCGAACGCAGGCCGCGATTAACCGGCGCGAATACCAGATCCCCAATCTGCTGACCGGCGACGCTAAGGCGGGCGAGGTGTATTTCAACGGCTCGGGCAAATGCAACTCCTGCCATTCGGCGACCGGAGATCTGGCGGGTGTCGGCAAGAAATATGCACCGGAACAACTGGAGACGCGCTTCCTTTATCCGCGGGGGCAGCAGCCGAAGGCGAGCCAGGTTACGGTGACGTTGCGCGGAGGCCAGACCTACTCGGGTGAGCTGGTGAACCTCGACGATTTCAATGTGGGGCTGCGCGATTCCGACGGTTACTATCATTCGTTCAGCCGCGACGGCGCGAAAGTCGACGTGCGCGATCCTTATGCCGCGCACGCCGATCTGCTGCGAAAGTATACGGATGCCGATATGCACAATCTTCTGGCGTACCTGGTGACGCTGCAATGAAGGCGCTGCTGAGGATGTGGGGCAGGATGATATCCTGCGCGCCGGTTGGCAACCGGCGCTGGGGGGCCTGGTGGCAACATCCACAGGCGGGTTGCCAACCCGCCGCAGGTTTCCAACCTGCCCCACACAGGCAAGCTGAAGGACAGGCTCGCAGCGGCATCCTCTCCCTCGCCGTGTTGCTTGCGGGTGCTTCGGTGCTCGCGCAGCCGCTGGATCCTGCCAAGCTCCTGAAGCCGCCTACCGATTCCTGGCCCACTTACAATGGCGATTACTCCGGGCGGCGGTACAGCCCGCTCAATCAGATCACTCAACTGAACGTCAAGAATCTCGCGCTGGCCTGGGCTTTCCGCGCCCCGTCGGCCGGTTTTCCGGGTGCCGGCGGGAGCACGCAGATCAAAGCCACGCCCCTGGAGGTGAACGGGGTGCTGTACTTCACCGTGCCCGATCACGCCTGGGCCGTGGACGCGCGCACCGGCCGTCAGATCTGGCGCTTCGATTGGGAGACGCAGGGCGGCATCCACATTGGCAATCGCGGCTTTGGCATGTACGGCAACTGGCTCTTCTTTGAAACGCCGGATTGTCACCTGATCTCGCTCGACGCGCGCACGGGCAAGATGCGCTGGTCGACGGAGATCGCCGACGTCAAGCAGGAGTACTTCTGCACGCCTGCTCCCTTCGTGGTCCACAACCACATCCTGGTGGGCGTGGGCGGCGACTCGCTGGACGTGCCGGGGTACTTGGAAGCGCGCAATCCGGAGACGGGGGAAGTTGAGTGGCGCTTCAACACCACGCCGCGCGTGGGCGAGGCCAACGCGGAATCGTGGCCGTCGAAGGAAGCCATGGAGCACGGCGGCGGCATGACGTGGCTCTCCGGCACTTACGATCCGGAGTTGAACCTTTATTACTTCGGCACCGGCAATCCGCAACCGGTGCATGCCGCGCAGAGCCGTAAGGGCGACAACTTGTACACATGCTCGATCGTGGCGTTGAATCCGGACACGGGGAAGATGGCGTGGTACTACCAGGTCTCGCCGCACGATACGCACGATTGGGACAACGTCGAAACGCCGGTGCTGATTGACGGAACCTTTGGCGGCCAGCCGCGCAAGATGCTGGCGCAGGCGGCGCGCAATGGATACTTCGTGGTGCTCGATCGCACCAACGGCAAGCATCTGGTGACCGCGCCGTTCGTGGACACGCTCAACTGGTCCAAGGGGATCGATACGCTGGGGCGGCCGCAGCCCGATCCGGCCAAGGAGCCGAGGGCCGACGGTACTCTGGTATCGCCCGCATCGGGAGGCGCTGCGAACTGGCCGGCACCGTCCTTCAATCCCGACACCGGGATGTTCTATCTGCACGCGACGACCTCTTACAGCGTTTACTATTTGACCGATCTCGACGAAAAGCCCGAGGGCTACGGCGGGCGGGACGACGGGTTGTGGGCGCGCAACATGCTCCAAGCGATCGACTACAAAACCGGGAAAATCGCATGGAGCCATCCGTATCCGGGGATCGGTGGAGGGCGCTCGGGGTTGTTGAGCACCGCGGGCAAGCTGCTGTTCGGCGGCGATCCTACGGGCAACGTGATCGCTTACGATGCTGCGGCGGGAAAAATTTTGTGGCACGTGGGCGTGGGAGCGCCGGTGACTAATGCTCCGATCACCTATGAGTTGGATGGCCGGCAGTACATCGTGGTCGGCGCTAACGACATGCTGTACGCCTTCGCGCTGCCGAGGTAGGCGCGCGCGCTGACACTTCGGCTGTGGGGAATTTGTTTGTTGCGGTGGCCGGGGCTCTCGGACTTATCGCCGTGCGTTACCGGCCACCAGTGATTTGAGGACATCTAGACCATTTTCTGAGATAATATAGACCAGCTCTGGCGATCCGGCTGCAAGCAAGAGATGGCGAAGGCCTATTCTGACGATCTACGACGGAAGTTGTTGGAGGCGCATCAGCAGGGGGAAGAGAGCCTGGAAGAGTTA
>DATNJC010000236.1:0-2253 GCA_035604115.1 Bryobacteraceae bacterium
CGGGGCTGATTCTCTTTCCCGAACTGTCGGTATGCGGCTATCCGCCGCGCGACCTGGTGGAGCGGCCCTCGTTCGTCGCGCGCAACCGCGAAACCGCGGAGAAGATTGCCGCTGAAACGCGGGGCATTGCCGTGATCTGCGGAATGGTGACGCCCGCCGACTCCGACACAGGGAAGGCTGTGATGAACTCCGCCGCCCTGCTCATGGACGGAAAAATCGCATTTCTCCAGTCCAAGATGCTGCTGCCCACCTACGACGTTTTCGACGAAATGCGCAACTTCGCGCCCGCCAAGAGCCAGCAACTGTTCCCCTTCTGCGGCAACCGCATGGCGCTGACCATCTGCGAAGACGCCTGGAACGACAAGCAGTTCTGGCGGAAGCGGCTCTATACCGTGGATCCGGTCGAGTCCCTCATTGCCTCCGGCGGAAATTTCGTGCTGAACATCTCGGCTTCGCCCTTCTGGATCGGCAAGCGCGATTTCCGCCGCGACCTGCTGGCCAGCATCGCCACGCAACATGAAGTTCCGGTGGTGATGGTCAACCAGGTGGGCGGCAACGACAGCCTGGTCTTCGACGGATCGAGCCTGGTGCTGAATCGCGCAGGGAAAGTTATCGCGCAGGGGCGCTCGTTCGAAGAAGACCTGATCTGCTTCGACTCGGAGACGCTGACCGGTGAAATGCACGAACAGACCGCCGGGGACGAAGCCAGCGCGTATTCGGCGCTGGTGCTGGGCACGCGCGACTACATGCGCAAGTGCGGATTTCAGAAGGCCATCATCGGGCTGAGCGGCGGCATCGATTCGGCGCTGACCGCCGTGATCGCCGCCGATGCCGTGGGGCCGGAGAATGTGATCGGCGTAGGTATGCCGGGACCATACTCCTCTCAGGGCTCGATCGACGATGCCCGTTCCCTGGCGAACCATCTTGGCATTCGATTTGAGCTGCTCTCGATCAATCCGGCTTATGAGGCTTATCGGGAGACGCTCGAAAAGGTGTTCACCGGGCAGAAGGAAGACGTGACTGAAGAGAATATCCAGTCGCGGGCGCGCGGCACTCTGCTGATGGCGTTGTCGAACAAGTTTGGAGCCATCGTGCTCTCGACCGGCAACAAGAGCGAGCTGGGGGTGGGCTACTGCACGCTTTATGGCGACATGGTCGGAGGACTCGCGGTCATCTCCGACGTCCCCAAGACGCTGGTCTATCGCTTGAGCGAGTATGTCAACTCGCGCCGCCCTGTCATTCCCCAGGCCACGCTCGAGAAACCTCCTTCGGCGGAGTTACGGCCCAATCAGAAAGACAGCGACTCGCTGCCGCCTTACGAAATCCTGGACGCGGTGCTGGAGGATTACGTCGAAGACTCCCATCCGGCGGAGCGAATTGCCGCCGATCACGGATTCGACATTGAGGTGGTGCGGCGCGTGATCCGCATGGTGGATCGCGCCGAATACAAGCGCCAGCAGGCGGCTCCGGGCCTTAAGATCTCTCCCAAGGCTTTCGGTTACGGCCGGCGCCTCCCCATTGCCGCCAAATGCGAGGTTTGAAGTATTCTGTAGATTCGCCTTCCGAAGGCGTCAAAGATACGCGTCAAAAGATAACCCAAAGGGAAAGGATTCCATGCGCAGTCTTACCAACGCAATTCTTGTTCTTCTGCTCGTAGCTTCGGCCAGCGCTCAGTCGAGCCCGGCCAAGCCAGATCCGAAGCCCGACGCCAAACCCGACAAGCCGGCTGCGTCCGCCAGCATGAATCTGCCTTCGGAAGCCACCGTCGATTCTTTCCTGCAGCAGCAGTTTGGCTATCAGGAGGGCCTGAGCTGGAGGATTAACAGCATCAAGCCGGCGAGCGTGGCCGGGATGGCCGAGGTCACCGCCGTAATGGCGACGGCGGAAGGGCAGCAACTGTTCCACTTCTTTGTCGCACCCGACGGCGAGCACGCTCTGGTGGGCGACATCATTCCGTTTGGCTCGCGGCCGTTTGATCCGGTGAAAAAGGTGCTGGACAAGGGCATCACCGGGCCCGATCGCGGCCCCAAGAATTCTCCCGTGACCATCGTGGAATTCGGCGACCTGCAGTGTCCGGCGTGCAAGGCCGCGCAACCGACCATCGAAGCGCTGATTGCGGTCGAGCCGACCGCGCACTTCGTTTTCCAGAATTTTCCGTTGGAGATGCACAACTGGGCTGCCAAGGGCGCCGCTTACGCCGACTGCGTGGGCCGTGCGTCCAACGACGCTTTCTGGAAGTTCATCTCGAAAACC
>DATNJC010000237.1:0-9795 GCA_035604115.1 Bryobacteraceae bacterium
GGGCTGTGGGCAACTCGCCGCCGTACCAGAGTTCCTCTTGCCGCTGTCGCTTCTTGCGCGTGCCCATCGCCATAGATCGATTGTAAGGTCAAAACATTTCTGGGGTCACATGTTTGTGGACTTTAGACACGGGCTGTTAGATCAGCGCCGGTGGGACGGTGCCCGAGCCTGGACGTTCCCTGTTTTACGATACTTTTACGTGATTCCAACGATTTCTCATGGGCTGGCCGTTTATTCTCGCTTTGTCAGCACGGGCACCACCCGCTGAACACTTTACAAGAGGAGACAAGAAAATGTTGAAGCGAATCGTTACGATGGCGGCCTCCGCCGCCCCAAGCATGTTGATCCCGGCCAAAAACGCGGGGCCTCGGTGCGGCTTTCGAGCGTTGCTCGGATCCCTGATCGCTGGGTTCGGGCTTTTGGCGATCCCCGCTTTTGCCTCGACGACCATAACTGGAGTCGTGGGTACCAGCGGCAAGTATCTTGTTACGGGTGCGCCGGTAACGGCGACCACGGTAACGGTGTTGAAAATCTCTTTCGTGAACAACACCGCTGGGACCAATCTGGAATTGTGCGCGGGCACCGCAGCGGATTTCGCGGCGGGAACTTGCTCGACACGGCTATCGGACTCGGGCGGCCCGGGTTTTGTTTTTTTGACGATCACGGACACCTCGCAGCTGGCCGGGAAAATCATTTTTGTGCAGCGGGCGGTGGGGGTTGCAGCATCCGAGTTCGTACTCACTATTGAGTAGAGCGGCGGAGAACCTGTGCCCCGGCCCGTACATGCCACATCGAATTCTCGCCCGCCTCACGGCCAGGCGTGGCGTCATTGCACCCGGCGCCAGCGATCCGCAGTTCGGTCGGCTTCGCTGACGCCGCTAAGACTTCGAGCTGCGCAAGCGGGCCGCACCGCATGGAATCGTGGCGCTCCGAGCGGTCCAAAAGCTCCGGGCTTCGACGTCTAAGGCAGTCGAAGCAGCGGCCCGACGAGCTGGGCAGCGATGAACAGATTGAGCAGACGGTTTCTCAGGTTAGAAGACCGACTGACCCGTCCGGTGAGTGAGGGATCCGGCCCGGCCGAAATGATTCGGGAACGCCGGCTGGTCGTGACGAGGGCCAGCCACTCAGCAGATTGCTTTACTGATTCTCGGAGAAACTGCCGGGACCAGGAGCCGCGACAGGATGCGAACCTGCCCGTTGCCGAGGCCGTGCCGGTCCACTGAATCCTCATAGAATTGCTCCAGCAGTAGCCGGCGCAGCTCAAGTTTGCCTGGGGTCAAGGGCGGCTTGCCGTCGCCTGGAACTCTTTGATCATTCGTCATGGTTCCCTCCTGTCACTCAGAAACGCGCGATCTACGGGAAAGAGGGATCAAGAGCGGTGCAGGAGCGGCCTAAAGCTAAGACCTTAACTGCCGATGGATGCGAAGGCATGTTCGGGCGCATTCAGGCATGGGGCCGTAAACAGGTTACGCACGGCGCGGAGGGCGCGCGGCACCTGGAGGCGGGCAACTATACGGAGGCGGAACGACACCTTGCCCTCGCGGTCGCCCACGCCGAGGAGCATCGGAGCGCAGCCGCCACGCAGATCCTGTTGCGCTTGCAGTTAGCCGAGGCGCAGCGCAAGCTGGGAAAATTCGACCAAGCCAAGCAGACCCTGCACGTTGCCACGGTGTGCACAGCTCGGGAAGGGAACGCCGCTGCCTACGTGGAGTGCCTGGACGCGCTAGCGGGAGTTTTCGAGGATGCGGGAAACTTCTCCGAGGTCCAGAAGGTTCTGGTCGAGGCCGGCCGGCTGGAGGCGGCCCTGCCCCATCCCGATGCAGGGAATGTGGCCCGGCGGACGCGGCGGCTGGGCCTCGCGCGGCATAAGCTGGGTCAGGACGCGAGTGCGCTACTCGAAGAAGCGGTGACACTGTACGGGCAGGCTTTCGGTGCAGAGGACCTCGAGACCGGCGACAGCCTGACCGAACTGGGCGCGATCTATCGTGGGCAAGGCAAGCACGCGGAGGCGCAGCGCTGTCTTCGGCGAGCCGTGAAAATCCACGAGAACGGCTACGGCCCGGACTCGGATGAAGCTCTGCGGGATCTTCAGAATCTGGCCGAATCGCTCGATGAATCGGGAGATCCGGATGCCGCCGCCGGGCAGTATGAACGGTTGCTCGAGCACATGCAGCGAGTCGTCGGCTGCAATATGGACGAAGTGGCGGAGATGCAATGCAAGATCGCGCGCTCCCATATCCGTTGGGGCAACTACTCCCGCGTCCGGGAGCTGCTGAGCGAGGCCATCGGCACCTTCAGCCGGACCAAGGGGCCGCGCATGGCCGACACACTGGAAACTCTGGCCCACGTGGAAGAGCTTTCGGGACATGTCCGGTCCGCGATCAGCGAGTTGAGCAAAGCCGCGCCAATCTGGGAATCAAGCGGCCCCCAGCATAAGATCGACTTGGCGCGAAACATGATAAAGCGCGCCGAACTACACATGCTTCTACAGGAGACTAACGACGCGAAGTGGCTGCGGGAGCGCGCGGCTGAGCTTTCGGATGAGTCGCCAGGCGATCCTTCAGTCGGCTCACACTGAGACGCGTCCTTCAAGCCGGATCGGCGCCCCTGCTGGCAGGCAGACCCATCGGGTGAATCGCTTCGAATCTAGTCCTTCTCGTCTTCCCAAGGCTTTCCCGGCCGCCCCATGATCTGTTCCAGGCTGGCTGGCTTAGGCCGCCAGGGCTGCCCGAAGTGCTTGTCGATTTCGTTGCGGTAGGTCATCTGGGGCCCGGGGTAGCCGACCAATTGCCAACCGATCAGGCCGGCATTGCCGCCGTGCATGGGGTCGCTGAACATGCCCTCGATGGTATGCGTGCGCAAGAGCTGGAGGAATCGGGACTTCTCGATCGACTGAAGCTTGGCGTCCTGATCGGCGGGTGACAAGCCGGCGAAATCGCCAAGAGTCTTGAGGCCTGCGCGGTAGATCTCGCGAGGACTTTCTTTGCCCTGGTAACCATGCTCGGGATAGGATTCGACGAAGGGCCCCTTGGTATAGCGATATTTGTCACGGCCATAGGGGCCGGCGAGTTGGCGGTCGATAAAGATGACGACGCCGGCCTCGGTCGCTCCGGGACCACTCGCGTCACTGGGGAAAATGCGGGCGCAGGCGGCGGTGACCACGCGGGCTTCCTCGGCGGTGAAGAAACGCAGGGGCAACTTCACCGTACCGTTTTGAGCCTGTAAGCGCACCGGTTCGCCCGCCAAAGTGTACAGCAGCGTGCCGCCTATCGCGGCTGCGGGCACGGTCAGGAATTCTCGGCGTTTCATATCAGTTTCTCCGGATGCTTGAAGTATCGGTCCATCATCGCCTCGGTCGCCCAATAGGTCAGCGCCAGCACCGTCAAGGTCGGATTGGGCGCGGCATTATGCGGAAATGCGGACGCGCCGATCACGAACAGATTGGGCATGTTCCAATGCTGGAGATAACGATTGACGACGCTCGTTTCGGGCGATGTTCCCATCATGGCCCCGCCCTGGATGTGCGTGGACTGGTAGTTAATCACGTTATAACGGGCGCGGGAAGGCGGCGCTTCATCGAACCGGGCCCCCATCTCGCGCGCAATCTTGGCCTGGATCTGCGCGGCGAACTCGCGCTGCTTGAACTCGTGATCGGTCCAGTTCAGCGTAAAGCGCAGCAGCGGATCGCCGAACTTATCGGTATACGTGGGGTCCAGGTCCATATAATTCTGACGATAGGACAGATGCTCGCCCGCCATGCCGATGGCCGCGGAGTGGTCTTTCCATTCGAGCGCAGCCTTCTTCCACTCCGAGCCCCAGTTGGATTTGCTCGCGCCCTGCGGCATGGTGCCGAAAGAGCCAATGGGGCCGTCGCCATTGCTGCTGACGGCGATCATGCCCACGCGCAAAAGCCCGTCTTCGGCGCCGGTGAGCCCCAGGTCGCCGTCAAAATCCGAGATGCGCGAGCTGAGCTCGCCGGCTCCCATGAAGGCATTCAGCGGCTTGTCGAAAAAAACGCGCGTGTTGACTTGTACCTGGTGCGTGAGGTTGCGGCCCAGGGTGCCTTTGCGCGCGACCGGATCGTAGGGCGTCCCGATTTTAGAAAGCGCCAGCAGTCGCGTGTTATTCAGCGTGAATGACGCCAGCACCACGGTGGTGGCGGGCTGGAAGAATTCTTCGCCGCTCGCGTCGGTGAACTGGATCCCGGTGGCGCGGCCGTCCTTGTGCACGATGCGCCGGACCCAGCTGCCCGTTCGCAACTGGAAATTCTTGCGCTTGGCGAGCACCGGCATCAGCGTATTGGTAGGCTGCGCTTTGGCGCCGATCATGCAACCGTAGCGCTGGCAATGGCCGCAATAAGCGCAACCGGGACGCGTGATGCCGTCCGGATTCTTGTAGGTTTCGCTCAGGTTGGCGGCGGGCGTGGGATAAGGATGGTAGCCCATCTTGCGCACGGCAGTTTCAAACATGCTGCTGGCGTAAGAGCGCTTCAGCGGCGGCGTGGGGTACTCCTGCTGGCGGGGCCCTTCGAAGACGTTGCCCCCGTCGATCTTCTGGCCGCGCAGGTTGCCGGCTTTGCCGCTGATGCCCATCAACTGCTCGGATTTCCAGTAGAGCGGTTCGAGTTCGTCGTAAGTGACGCCCCAATCCTGAACCGCCAGGTCCTCCGGCAGCTTGGCCGCTCCGTGTTTCTGTGTCAGGTGGGAGCGCAGCGTGAACACATCCGGCAGGAAGCGGAAGGACGCACCACCCCAGTGCTCGCCCGCGCCGCCGACACCGGTGCCGGGATGGAAGGACCCGTGCTGGCGTACCGGAACCGCCGAATCCTTCAACGAATGCCGGTGGGTGATCGTTTCCTCGGCCGTATTTTGCATCATGCGCAGACGGATGTTGTAGTCGAGCTCATCCATGGTCACCGCGTAATCCGCGGTCTTGCGCGGAATGCCGCGCTCGAAAACAACGACGGATTGAGAGGTTTTCGCAGTGATTTCCTTGGCCACCAAGAGGCCGGTCCAACCGCCGCCAATGATGGCGACATCCACAGGCTTGAGATTGGTCATGAGAGAGTCTCGCTTTCCCTTCTCCGCTATCTTTGTTTGGAGCGTTCAACTATACTGCCACCTCCAGCCGGCGTTGTCGAGGTTCCGCTGGGACCTACGGCAAACCGAGCCTTATGAGTTTCGCCGCAACCTTAGCCTCAGCCGTCGGCGCAACTCTCCACAACCTGTGGACCACGATGGGCCCGGATAGTTTACTGGACAGATAGTTTACTGTACCCTTGACATTCACATGGGCAGCCACCATACTCCGTGAGGCTTCCCAACTACTCGACAAGGAGAACCCCATGGCGGCAAAGGCCAAACGAAAGACGACGATCAAGAAAGCGGCCAAGAGCAGTACCCCGGCCAAGAAAATAGCACCCAGCATCGCGAGGACCCTTCACCACCGGGTCACAGCCGGGCGGACTCATAGGGGCCAAACGCTCCCGGGGATGCACGGCACCACGAAGATGACCCACGCCGGCGCCACTGCCCATTTCGACGTTTCCTACCTCACCAGCCTCGGCCCGAAGGGCGGGGCCCTGGCCACTGCGATCCTCCAGGATTGCGAGCGGGATTACACGACTTTACAGCAGGCTTTCGGCGGGATCACACCAGCGCGGCTTCCCTTTGTCGTGCAGATTACCTCCGACAACACAGGTGCGTCGCATTCCAGCTGCCTGGGGACTGACATATCGGTGGGCGGCAAATCGGCCGCCGACGTCGACTTCATCCGTTCCCTGCTGGTTGCCGAAGCCGACGAGGTTTTTATGGCGAATTTCGGTCACGGATGGGATTGCGGCGCCAGCAACGGCGAAGGCCTATCGCGCGTGCTCGCAAACGACATCTACAAAGGCGTGGAGCCGGCGAACTTCATTTCTTCCAGCGTGTGGCTGAGCCTGAATCCGCGCCCGAACTTCGTGGACCAGACGGACCCGACAGACACGAGCTACCCCTCCATCGGCTGCTCGGTGCTGTTCCTTAATTGGCTCAGGTTCCAGTTGAACAACAGTTGGGCGAAGATCATCGGTGCGGGCGGCGCGACCCTTGGCGCGACCTATCAGAACCTGACCGGCAAGTCGACAGGCTGGAACGACTTCACGGCGGCCATCAACACAAAGTTCCCTCCGGGGCCGAAGTACAACCTCGCTACCGACAACCCATTCCCGCTGTGAGGTAGGCGGTCGATACTATCGCATCGCCTCGATGGCATTGATCGTCCAGTTCGCAATAGTCTCGTCCCTTGGAAACACTGATCGGTCTCGCGTCAACTGAAGAGCCATCACGCGGGCGGAGATTGTGGACCTTACCGGCGTTTCACCGCTGCGTTACTTCCCCGCGTTACTTCCCCACCAGGTGCTGCACGTCGCGGTTGTTCTCCTGGCAGATGTACTCCATCAGTTCCTGCCCCGCGGCCCACGGAATGTTCATCGTGATCGTCCAAGGCTTGGTGTACGCACCCCGGTCGTCGATTGTGGCTTCGTAGTGCAGCGTTTCCAGGTTGGGCCGGGAATACTTCTCGACGACGTGAAGCCGTTCGGTGTGGCGGTGCCCGGCGGCGTCCAGCCAGGTGCGGTCGTTGAATCCCACCACGTCCACCACCAGCGTGTCGCCCTCCCAGTGGCCGATGGAATCGCCCAGGAAGGTCGGGTTCAGCTCCGTGGGATGCTTTCGGCCGTCCATCCAGATGGTCCGCCATACGTGCGCCCCGCCCTCGAAGATCATCACGATGCGGCTGGGCTGCTGAAGGATCTCCATCGGGTAGGGCGTGAACATCATCCGCGGGACTCCCGGGGGCAGGCAATAGCCTTCGGGATCGTCCTTGGAATGGTTTTCGGTGGCCTGGTCGAACTCGGCCTTGGACCAGGGCAGGAACGGGACGTCGGTTGGGTGCTCGATGCCAGCCCGAGCTTGAGCCATATCAATCACATAGGGCACGCGCCACATGCCGTGTCCGCCGAAGTCCGGCTTGGCCCGCTGGACCCCCATTTCGGGAACATCGGGCATGCGAGGGGCCAGCGCCGGGGGCTTCCCGGCCAGCTGATTCGCGTTCGGTCCTGGCGCCGGAACCTGAGCGAAACAGGCGGCGGCGGACATCGTCAACAGAATCAGCAGGCCCTTGGCACACGTCACCACAGAAGAGTGTCCTTCGACCATCGGTAATATTTACTATTCGGACGGATCTGGGCGATTATTTCAGCTCGACGGCCCCGTTGTCAAGGTACAGCCGGTGCGGATTGCCGCCGCTCAAGGCCCAGTACGCTGGTCCGCGGAGCAGCCTGACCGCGCCGGATTGGTGTAACATGGGTGCTGGCGAAAGCGCCTTTCTCAATATACTTTTTGCGGCGGTAGCGCGTAGCGTGTCGGCAGGGTTCCCCTTGGAGACTTGGCAGGCGGCGACGGGTTCGCTCGAAAGTAAGGAATTCATAGAAACTCCAGGAGGTTTCGAAGTTGAAGCATTATTTTAGTTCGTCTGTGACGGCGGTGGCCGTGTTCGCCAGCCTGATACTGGTTCCGGTGGCGGCTAATGCCCAGGAGCGCAACGGTTGCACGGCCATCTATCGTGGACAGGCTGGCCCGCCGCCTCCCGGTTCCACGGCCGCTGGCCCTCCGGCCAATGCTAATGGACGCGGCGGTGGCGCTGCCCGCGGCGGCGGACGCGCGGGCGCTCCGGCTGCCCCTCCTCCGGGACCTGCTCCTCGCTTGCCCGATAACAAGGAAGCCTACGGCGTGAACGCCGGCAAGCCGGATTTCGGTGGGCTGGCCAAGGGCATGTGGAACGTGCCCTACATCATCAACATGTCCGGCCAGGGAACCAATCCGGACGGATCGGCTCCCGTCGAGGTCCCCTGTAATACCGAAGCACAGAAGATTTTCAAGTACCGCCAGGATACCGAGATGAAGGATGATCCGGAAGGCTTCTGTCTGCCGCCCGGAGTTCCGCGCATGATGTACACTCCCTATCCCACCGAGATCTTCCAGTTGCCGGATCGCATCCTGTTCATCTATGAGGGCGGCGCGCACGTGTGGCGCATCATCTGGATGGACGGCCGCAAGCATCCCGAGGACCCGAATCCCACTTACCTGGGAGACTCGATCGGCCACTGGGAAGGCGACACCTTGGTCGTGGACGCGGTGGGCTTCAACACACGGACTTGGCTGGACGCCGCGGGGCATCCGCATGGCGAGAAGCTACACGTGATCGAGAAATTCACGCGGCCGAATATGAACACGCTGCGCCTGGAAGCGACCATCGACGATCCGGAGTTTTACACCAAGCCCTGGACCGTGGTCACGACGGCTACGTGGCGTCCGGGGCAGGAACTGCTCGAGTACATTTGCCAGGAAAACAACCGCGACTTGAGCCACCTCCACGCAGAGCCCGGCAAGTAGTCCCGGCACACGGATTTGCACCTTCGCCCCCGCTGCCTTCGAGAGAGGTTCAGTGGGCGATGTCCAGTGGGCGATGTCCAGTGGGGCGAACAACGTGTTTTGAGTCGCGGCCATGCTAAAATGGCCGCGAATCGCTTTGGCGCATTCATGGGAGTTGGCAATGACCAGAATTTCAAGTTCCTTCGTTCCTGTTGCTCTGCTGGCGGCGGCCTTGGTATCGGCTCCGCGTGCGGCGATGGCGCAAGGCGGCGCCTCCGCCAAAACTGAAGCCAAGGCCGAGGCCACCGCGATCCCGCGTACTCCGGACGGAAAGCCGGATCTGAGGGGCGTCTGGCAGCGGCCCTACGTCCCGGATATGACGCGCAACGCCAGGGATCAGGTGGGCGCGGGAGCGCTGCCGTTCACCGAAGAGGGCGCGGCCATTTTCAAAGCCTACGATCCGGCCAAGTTCGATTACACCGGACGCTGCCTGCCGCAGGGGCTGACGCGCTCGATGAACTCGCCGTTCCCCATGGAGATTTTCCAGAGTCCGGGGAAGGTGGCGTTCCTGTACGAAGCCTGGAACGTGTTCCACATCGTGCCCATCGGGCGTGAGCATCCCAAGAATCCCGACGACACCTGGATGGGCAACTCGGTGGCGCGCTGGGAGGGCGACACGCTGGTGGTGGATACGATCAAGTTCAACGACAAGACCAACCTTGACACGGTAGGCCATCCGCACAGCGACCAGATGCACGTGGTGGAGCGGTTCACGCGCACCGACGCCACGCACATCGGCTATGAAGTCACCGTGGAAGACCCCAAGATTTTCACCCGGCCGTGGAAGAACACGCGAGTGTTCACGCTGCGCCCGGACTGGGAGATCATGGAGTACTCGTGCGAGGAGAATAACAAGGACTTCAACGAGGGGCACATTAAGTAGGGCGGTGGCGAGGCGAGCGTAGCTGCTTTCGTAGGTTCATTTTCGCCGACTCACGGGACGTCTGATTTCAGGGCCTTCCGGATTCGTGACAACGCGCTACTCGTCAAAGAACTCCTCGTCAATCTTCTTGATGTGCAGGGTGTCTTCGATCCTGCAGCCAACATTCTGCTGGACCATCAGCGCGGCCAGTTGGTCACCGTCTATTAGGACGATGCGCTTACTTAGAAGCTCTGCGGTTTCCTTTGCAGCCGGGGAAAATGTCGAGGTGGTCACGAACAGACCCTTTGTGGCTTTGTGGCGGTCTAGTGTCCTGAGTCATTAGTTCGTCTACATAATCTGGCGATAGAGTTGAGGATGTCGTCGGCGCTCTTGGTCCAGACGAAGGGCTTGGGTTGGGCGTTATGCAGGTTCAGATACGTGCGGATGGCCTGCTCCAGTTCG
>DATNJC010000238.1:0-52007 GCA_035604115.1 Bryobacteraceae bacterium
TGGCTTTTGACCACAGCCGCCGAAGGTGGTTTGAAACCTGCTCCTGTAAGCCGGTTCCGAGGGGCCTACCCTCATCGATTAAGCAGTTACACACATTGGGCCCTCTTCGGCCCTTTGCGCTCGTGGCGCACGATCGTCGGCATACCGGACGACAATGACATCGCCCTGAGCCACTTTCTTGCGCCAGGCTTCGACCCACAGGTCGAACACGTAATGCAAGTAGACATTCGCAAGCAGCGGTGAGACCACCGCCCCCTGCGGAGTACCTACCTTCGTTTCCGACCATTGGCCGTCCTCCGACACTCCCGCCTTCAGCCATTTCTGGATCAGGCGGAGAATGCGCTGGTCGGCCACGCGGTGCTGGACAAACTTCATGGTCCATTCGTGGCTCATTTGGTCAAAGAACCCACGAATGTCCGCATCCAACACCCAGTTCACCCGCTTCCGATGGAGTCCCACACTCAGCGCATCCAGCGCCTGGTGCGGGCTGCGCCCTGGCCGGAACCCGTATGAAAAGCCCAAGAAGTCCACCTCGTAAATCTCATTGAGAATGGTCACCACGGCCTGTTGAACGATTTTGTCCTCCAGCGCCGCAATCCCCAACGGGCGTTGCCGCCCGTCGGCCTTCGGTATATAGACTCTTCGCGAGGCTTGCGCCCGGTACGCACCACGGTGAACCCGGCGGTGCAGGTCGGCAAGCCGATCCTCCAGCCCGGCCTCATACTCGTTCCATCTCACGCCATCCACCCCAGGCGCAGCTCGCCGCTGTAACGCGTAGAAACTGTCCCGGAGCAAATCCACACTTAGATGGTGGAGCAAAGCAGTGAACCGTTCCCGTCTCCTTTCCATAGCCACTTGACGCACACCGCGCAATCCTTGGGACACCCGTGCCCCGCTCTGTGTCGGGCGAGTGTTGAACTGAGCGATGTTCTCCTTAGCCCGCGCCCTTCCCTCCCCTATCTCCGCCGAGGGTTGCCCCTCTTTGTTCGACAGGTTCACAGGTACTACGGCGCGGTCCGACTCCTCTGAAACGTGCCGGTCCGCTGTACGGCGATTTGCCTTTTCGGACTGGTCTCGATCCTGGTTGGATCGAGAAGTTCCAGAGGTCTCCCGGTTCTCGTGCATGTTGTTTCTCAGCGTGCGCGGGTTCTTAGACTACGCAGGGCCAGCTAACCACTCGCGATATCGCGGCCAGCCGTTTTGCCTTCCCCCTTCGGGGATGGGGTCGGCGCCCTGATCCAACCCTTTTCGAAGCTCAATAGCCCGGCCCACCGATACCCTTGTCTACGCTTCGACGGAAACCTCACGATCTCCCCCCGCAAGACTCAGGGTCAGGATGGAGTCGCTTTCTCCTTTCCTGTAGGGATTCTTCCTCCCCTACAACATGCCGGTTTAGCCCGGCGCACCCCGCGGCACGGATTTGCACCCCGGGGTTTGACCGCCATTGACGGCCACTGGCGCGCCACACGTCCGGGATGCGGACACGGACGAGTCGATGTCACGCATTTCGCCTCCGCCATACCCGAACCGGCGGCTGAAGCCGGCTCGAGGTCGTGGAGTTGGCGGCTGGGCCCGAGGCTCCCATGGGACGGCGTTGCTTTTAGGAAGTCTTTGCGCATGAATGCTTTGGAGAGACCTCGGGTTCGTTTGGTAGTTTTGGCTCTGCAGGCCCGGCCGGCGAGGCCTTGGGTTCGTTTTGTTTTCTTGCATTCTGTTGGCGGGCGGCGGGGTCTTGGGTTCGTTTCGCAGTTTTGGTGCGTCCTCGAAGCGCAGCGCTTGGGTTCGTTTGGTATTTTCTTGCGCACGTCGTGCGCACGACTTGGGGCTGGAGCTCAGGTAACACTGCATCATCAAGCCGATTTTAGTGCCGCAGGGATCGCGGGGCCGGGATCGGCGGCACCTATGTGATGGGGGACATTGGGGAAAGATTGCGCCGGGTTGGTGTGATGCGCCGGCCTCTCCATGCACCTTATGGAGCCACGCAGAAAAAGGAGGCGGCTCCAGGCGGGTCCACGGAACCTCCGAAACTGGTCTAGTGTCCCGAGTCAGAAGTTCTTCACAAATCTTAGACTTTTGGATCTCGCCAAGGCGCTAAGGCGCTAAGAATGAAACAAAAAGTCCTAGGTTCTTTTGCGCCTCGGCGTCTTTGCGAGGAAATCTCCGATTTTTTGCAACGAATTTGTGACTCTGACGCTAGACCATTTTCGAGATTTGTGTTAGATCCGCCACTTTGCTCCCCGCGCTTACGGGACGGGGCTGGAATGTTTAGCGCTACAGCCCCACTCGTAAGAGTGGGGACTACAATAGTTCCGAAACCGGTCTAAGCGGCGGCGGCATCACGGTTCTGGATCCAGCGGCGGACGGTTGAATCACTTTGCCGCGGGCAGCGAGACCAGCCCCATCCAGAACAAGCTTCGCGTGTCCGCGGTTTCGACGTCGTATTTGCGCACGAAATCGAGCATCCCGTCGTCGCGGACTCGATACACCGACAGGCTCGCTGGGACCGTGTTTGGCACCGCATTCTGGTTGGCCGCGACGAGGATGCGGCCGCTCGCGTCCAGAGCGAAGGTGCGCGGCGTCATGCCTCGCGTATCGATGTTTTGGATTCGTGTGGGCTCGCCGGTCTGCTGGTTGATGGAGTAGACTGCGATGGTATTTTCGCCTCTTCCATTAGCACCTTGGCCCGTGGTGCCGCTGGCCCGGTTGGCTTGATACACAAATCGGCCGTTGGGATGTACGTGGACGGTCCCGGCAACCTGGCTGGCGGGCGCGTTTCCCGGATTAGCCAAGCTGTCTTTGGTGAACAGAGGCTCGCTGCTGAGCGTCCCTTCCGGCAGCTTCCTGTAGACCTGGAGCTTGCTTTGCCGCTCCAACGAAACGAAGACCCACGGACCGGACGTGTGAAAATCGAGATGCCGCGGCTGAAAACCGTAGCCTCCACCTGGAGCAATGGACGCCCGATTCGTCAACTGCCCATCCTGATAGCCGAATACCTTTAGCGCGCCCGGATCTTCGGGCTTGTTGGCAGTGGGGCCGTTGCCGCGCGTCACGAGAATCACCATTTTGTTCGAAGGATCGACGCGTACCTGATGCGCGTAGATCCCGGTGCTCAATGACGCGGGCTGTTTGATTAGCGAACCAATGCTTCCATCCGCGCCGATTTGATGCACCGTCAATCCGCTGGGCTCGTTATAAGCCACCAGCAGATGCGTCCCGGGAATGTCGGTGCTGAGATGGATCGGGCGAGCCGGCAAGGGCACTGGATTACCCTGTGGAAGCAAAGCGCCCGAAGTGCCGTCAATGCGATAAGCGGTGACGCCGTGATGATCGTGGCCCGATCCGTTGCTCCAAGCGACGTAAATGAATCGGCGCGAAGGGTGGGGCCACGCATATTGCACGCTGTCGGGAAGCGTCACTAAGCCGCGTTTGGTCAGCGTCGCGCCCTTTATATCCACGTCGTATTGCGTAAGCTCCGCACCCACCGCCTCGTAGACAACGACTTTGCCGGCTGGTTGAGCTTCTCCGATCATCCCCGCGAGCAGACCCAAAACGATCCACGCTGTTCGGCGATTCAATACAACTCTCATCTTCTGCCTCCGCAGGGCCTCCTCGTGCTCACGGTTGCTGTGCCGGCAACGCAAAAACCAACAGTGAGTTTCCTGTATTGGGCCGCCGAACCGGCGCGGCCAGCTCCGGCGCAATCAGCGTGGACCAACTCCCGCCTCCGATTCCGGCCGGCATGGCAACGTACTGCCTGCCTTTCGCCAGATATGTGATCGGGAACCCTTGAGCGGAAGTCGGTAGACGCGTTTGCCAGAGTATTTTTCCCGTGGCGGCATCGTAGGCGTACATGTGACGATCCCAGTCGCCGCCGAACGCCAAGCCGCCGGCGGTGGCGAGCGCTGCCGTGTTGGACGGGGAGACCGTGCGCTGCCGCCACAGGACCTTGCCGGAGCGGATGTCCAATGCAAGAAATTCGCCCAGATTGCCGCCCGAAGCCGGATGCCGGTAATCGGTGCGCTTCACCGGACCGGTGCCGCCTCCGCCGACGGCTTTCTCGCCCGGAAGCGCGCCGAACGTGGCTTTCTCGCAGTTCAAGGTCAGCGGAATGTACAAGGCGTTGGTTTGGGGGTTGAAGGCCATCGCGCGCCAGCTCTTGAATCCGGAGGTGCTAGGACAAAAATCGACTTCGTCGCCAATATAAGGAATCTTGCCGGGCCGGTAGGTCACCTTGCCGGTCTTCTGCTCCACATCGAGGATGTTCTGGTAGCCGAGATCGGTGGAACGGATGAACGCGCCATTGGTGCGATCGAGCTGCCACAGGATTCCCAGCTTGCCCATCTCGAAAACCGACTTGCGTCCTCCGGTGTCGATAAGGATGCGCTCGAATACTTCATCCATGTCCTGGGTCTCGCCGGGAACATGCTGGTAATACCATTTCATCTTTCCGGTATCCGGATCGAGCGCCAGCGTGGAGTTCGTGTAGAGCGCCGCGCCGTCGGTGCCGCGCACCGCTCTGGCCCACGGCTTGGCTTGCGCGGTGCCCCAGTAAACCAGATTCGTTTCCGGATCGTAGCTGCCCGGAATCCAGGCGTCGCCGCCGGCGCGGAGATGCAGCGGGAGGTTGCCCCAGGTGTCGCCGCCAGGCTCACCCGGACGGGCGATGGTCGAAGTGCGCCACACTTGTTTGCCGGTGGCCGCATCGTGTCCGGTGATGAAGCAGACGTCCTCCTTGTAGCGGCTGCAGCCCGTGATCCCCGCGATCACTTTGCCGCGAACGACGATGGGCCCGGAGGTGTATCCATATCCCAGCTTCGAATCGGCGACCTTGGTGTCCCACACGAGCTTCCCGGTCCGCGCGTCCACGGCGATGATATGGGCGTCGTTGGTGGTCGCGTAGATCTTGTCTCCGAAAATGGCGATGTTTCTCTGGATGCCTCTCCCGGCGTCGGATTCAGCGGCAGCGCTCGCCGCTGCCGGGCGCTGCGCCAGGCGCGGGATCGCCGTTTGCTCCGCGCCGCCACCGGAGGAGGGCGCGGGTTTCTGGTCCTCGGCTCCGGGACGGTATTCCCAGATCAAGTCGCCGGTTGCGCCGTCCAAGGCTTGAATGACGCCGCGCGGGTTCGGCAGATACAGGATGCCGTCGTGGACCAGCGGGGTCGCTTCCTGCGCGCCGGTATCGTCCATCGCCCACGACCAGGCGAGCTGAAGCTGGTGCACGTTCTGCCGGGTGATCTGATCGAGCGGGCTGTATCCCCACGCGTTGTCGGTGCGCCTCCAGTTGAGCCAATCTCCCGGCGGAGGATTGCGGAGCATGGCCTCGGTTACGGGATGGAACTCGGGCGCCTGCGCGCACAGCCAGAGGCCCGCGAGCAAAAGGGGAATCGAAATCGAAGCGGCGAATCTGAATCTTCGTTTCATAGCTTGATCCGCGGACAAGCATAGTCGGCAATGGGATCGTGGTCAAGCCCACTTGAGTTGCAGCCCACGTGAGTTGCAGCCGGCGCCTGCGGTCCATGTTCACATCTGCTAGATTTGGTCGCATGAACGCGCACCAACTGCTAAGCCTTGCGGTCCTCGGGACTGCGCCTCTGCTGGCGCAGCTTGCCCCGCCCAACGCGGAGGGAGTCGCGATGGGACACATCCATCTTGCCGTTCGCGACGTCGACGCCCAAAAAGCGTTTTGGACCGGGATCATGGGCGGCACCGTCGTCAAGAACGGACCGCTGGAGATGATCCAGTTCCCCGGAGTGTTCATCCTCTTGCGCAAGGCCGAACAACCGGAGCCGCCCGCCGGGTCCATCGTTAATCACTTCGGCTTCGTGGTCAAAGACATGCCCGCCGCGCTGGCCAAGTGGAAGGCGAACCATCTGAAGGTCGATCCCACGGAGAATCCCAACGAGGCGTACGTTAATGCGCCCGACGGCATTCGCATTGAAGTCTACGGCGTTCCCGACTTGCCCGTGCCGATACAGATGAACCACATCCACTACAACGTGTCCGACATTCCGGGGATGCAGGCGTGGTACGCGAAGGTGTTCGGCGCCAAGCCCGGCCAGCGCCCCTGCGTCGCGTGCGTCTCTAAGCCAAGAATGATTCAAACCGGAGAACTGCCTGGAGTCAACCTCTCATTCTCGGATGGCGCACCGGGACTCGCGCCGACAAAGGGCCGCTCCCTCGATCACATCGGGTTTGAGGTGAAGAATCTGGAGGCGTTCGCGAAGAAGCTGGAGTCGCAGGGGATCAAGCTCGACCAGCCGGTGCGCCAGGTGCCGAACAGCAGCGTCAAGATCGCGTTCCTCACCGACCCTTGGGGAACTTACATCGAGCTGACGGAGGGCCTCGCGCCGGCGCGGTAAGGAATCCATCCGGCAGCGGAACCGGCGCGGGGACGAGCGCCGACCGGTTCGTTAGCATGGTCCATTCGCAACTGAAGGCCGGCAAGTAACGTGGAGCGGGCTTCAGCCTGCGACGGGTGCTTCAGCGCCCGTGTCCAGGCGGAGGCTGAAGCCTCCGTTGCAGGCTGAAGCCCGCTCCACGTTGGCTGCCCACCCACCGCCATCCACATGTGGTTCTGTCATCGTGTTCAGCTCGCGTACTCAAAAAGCTGCATGAAACCAAAATCCATGTGTAGTTGCATGTGGCAATGGAACAGCGACGCGCCCGGGTTGTTGGCCACGAAATCCACAGCCGCCTTGCTGCGGCGGTTGACGCTGATCACATCCTTCCGCAGACCCGACATGCGCTGGTCTCCCACTTGAGTGATCTCGAAAATGTGACGGTGCAGGTGGATCGGATGGATGTCGCCGCTATCGTTATTGAACGACAGCCGGTACCGCTTGCCCTTTTCGAGCCGCAGCTTCTCGATGTCGGGAAACGATTTTCCGTTGATCGTCCAATGGTTGAAGTCCTTCTTGTTTCCTGGAATCTTCTCGATCAACATCTCGAATGTGTGATCCGGCTCCGGAGCGGGTTGGCTGTTGGAAAATTGCGCGTAATCCCATGGACCCCGTCCGGGATTCGCGGGCGCTTGCCACTGCGCTTTTCCGGACTTGTTCGCGTACTCCACAACCACACCCATGCCCATATTGCGAAACTCATCGGAGACCGCGCCAAACACCCATACGCCCGGGCTCTTCATCTCCACCAACGCGTCCACCCTCTCGCCGATATCGAGATACAGGACGTCCACGGTCTGCGGACGGGGCACCGGATTTCCGTCCATGGCGATCACGCGGAACTGGTGGCCGGGCAGCGCCAGCCGGATTTCATCCGTGGCGCTGGCGTTCAACAACCGGAACAGCACCCGCTGCCCTTCCCGCACCCGCACCGGATCGCCCGCGCCCAGCATCTTGCTGTTGAAGGTGGCCGATTTGTACATGATCTCCCAACCGTTATCGGGAGGCCCCATGGTTCCCAGCGCCGGTTCCCATTGGTGGACGGCGATGCAGATCTCCTGATCGTAGGCGCCTTCGTGCCGGGCGGGCTCGACAATCGCGAAACCATATTGGCCGGAGAAGCCGGCCCGTGTCAGGTCGGCATGCGCCATCGAATGCGTGTGGTACCACCGCGTGCCCGCCGGGTTTGGAGAAAAACGATACTGGCGATGGCCGTGTGGGGGAACCGCGGGCGTTCCTTCTTCGACCGAGCCATCCACTTTCGGCGCGATGGCTTGACCGTGCCAGTGGACAACCTCGGGAACATCGGTGTCGTTGTACACATCCACCGTGACGGGCCTGCCTTCTCTGAATCGCAAAATGGGACCGGGCACGGAGCCGTTGTAGCCCACGGTTTGGATGGTCTTGCCGGGCCCGATGTCCAGCGAAATGGGGGCAATCCCGAGTTTGAGATTCGGCCCTTGAATCGGCGATTCCTCGCCGGCGAACGCCGATCCCAGGTTGGGTGAGAGTGCGCCGGTACATCCGGCTGCGGAGAGTTTCAAGAATTCGCGGCGATGCATGTTTGGCCCCAGTACATCATGTTATCTACATCGGCGCTCCGATTGATCGTGCCTCGTCGACGCGCGCGCTGCGCACTGCTCACTCGCGGCGGATCTCGACCTCGCGATGTTACGCTAGGCGTAGTGTCGATGGGAGCCGTTTCACGCAAAGCCAGCGTTTTTGAAGCCCTCGCGGTGTTCGCCATGATCATGGCTTACATCTGGCAATGGCGCTTCACCCACCCGAGGTTCTGGGTCCCGGCCGTCTTGCTGATCGTCCTATCGCACCTGGCGCGTCGCGAGCGCGCACCGGCCCTGGGCTTCCAGACCAAAGATTTCGGAAATTGCGTGCGGAAATTCGGGCCCGCCCTGATCGGGCTGGCGCTGACGATGTTGAGTGCGGGCCTGTGGTTCGGGACCATCCGCTCGATCGGAGTCGGACAGGCGATGGGGTCCTTCGCGCTGTATCTGCCCTGGGGCCTGTTCCAGCAGTATCTGCTCAACGGCTATTTCCTGAAACGCTTTGACATGGGGCTCTCGCAAAACGCGGCGAACGGCGTTACGTCAATCCTATTCGGCGCGGTCCATTCGCCAAACTGGTTCTTGATGATCGTCACGCCCGTCGCCGGGTACCTGGCCGTGTGGGTCTATCGCCGCTACGGAAATCTTTATTTCCTGGGGTTGGCGCACGGGGTGATCGGCTTCCTGCTGTTCGTGGTGGTGCCGGACTCGGTCAGCCATCATCTGAATGTAGGTCCGGGATGGTTCGCCAAGCCGGTTGCATCCGCGAGCCGCTGAGGTGAAACAGGCCCAACGCCTCAGGCCTTAGCGAGCGCGGCTTCCCGGCCCGCGACGCGGCCAAAAACGGTGACCCTTGGCAAACCGTGGAGAGCGAACCCGCCCGCTGACTCGCCCGCACAATACAGCCCCGGTATCACCCGGCCATGGATGTCGATCACCTGGCACTTGCGATTGATCCTGAGACCGGCCAGGCAATCGTGAAGTATGGGCGTGGACCAAGCGGCATAGAACGGCGGCGTCTGGATTTTGTATTTCGGCGTGGGCTTCCCAAACTCCTGATCCTTCCCTGCGTCCACGTACGAGTTATACTTGGCCACCGTTTCTTCCAGCGCACGCGCCGGCACGGGCTGGAGCTGATACGGGTTGGAAATCTTCGCGGCCAATTCGGCGACGGTATCGGCACTGAAGAACCAGCCGCTCTGATCGACGTTGGGCGGTCGAGGGTCCCATCGCTCACGCTGGACGGCGCCCGAGTCGAAGATGGCCCAGATGGGCCCGCCCCCATTGACTTTGGCGCCCTTCCCCATGTTTCCGTTGGTGCCCAGGCACGCGTTGAGGAAATTGTAGGTCTCGTCGGTTTCGTTCCAGAATCTCTGGCCGATCTGATTCACCAGGATCACGTTTTGAAAATCCTGCACGGTGAGCCCGGACGCGCCTGCCCGATCGAACATCGGACTCTTGGGGTTCCATTTCAAGTTGCGATAACCATACCGGCATCCGATATGAATCGTCTTCGTGATCGTGTAACCAACTTCGTTCGCCGTGTTAGAGGTCGCCCATAGCGACGCTCCGATATCCATGGCGGCCAGCTCGCCCTCCGCCATCTGCTTGGTCCAAGGCTCTCCCGCGGTTTGGTACTCCTCCGTCAGCCGGGGATCGAACATTCTGCGAAACTCCACATTGGCGGTGTGGCCGCCGGTCGCGATGATCACGCCGCGCCGGGCCTGGATGTTCACATCTTTGCCTTCGACGGTCGCAGTGATCCCCAGGACGCGTCCGCCCGATGGTGACGAAGCAGACTCGCGGAGAATGCGCGTCATCTTATGCCGCAACAGAAACGTGACGCCCTTGGCCCTGGCGCTGGCTTCCAGATGTCTCACCAGGCCGGAGCCCGGGCTGCCATTAATCGTTTCGTTCAGGTTGTCGGAAAACGGCTTGGCGACGAAGAGCCTGGGAACCGTTCCGCCGTTGACGATCGCCGGAGGAACGTCGTTGAAAGTGACGCCGTTTTCGATCAGAAACTCGAAGGTCGCGGCGTTTTCGTCCGCCCACATGCGGATCAGGTCCCGGTCGCCGAACCGGAACTCTCGATTTCTGTGATTGGTGTGATCCAGGTAAACCTGGTCGGCCGAGTCCGTGATGCCGTATTTCTTCTGCAGACTCGTTCCGCCGCCCAGCGGAACGCGTCCTCCGCTCACCATCGCGTGACCGCCGATGTCGTGGTTGGCATCGATCACGATCACGGTCGCCCCTTGATCGCGCGCCATGATGCTCGCCGGCAGCCCGGACGCGCCCGCACCCACAACCACCACATCGGCTATGTGATCAAAACGAATCCGCCCCGCTCGAACTGGAGCGGGAGCTTGCGCCGTTGCCTGCACCGCCATTCCCGCGCCGGCGCCAACCACAGCGCCTTTTCGGAAGAAGTCTCGCCGGCTGACCACGGAGCCCTTCTTTTTCTCGGCCATTTCTTTTATTCCTTTTTGTCGACGTTGCAAGCCATTTTATATGGAACCGGGCAGGCTTGTGAATCGCTGTAACGTGCGCCGGCCCGAGGCCAGCGGCACGTCACGGCGCAAACGCGAGCAGCACGTTCCCGGGCATGCCTCCAAAACGCGAGTAGCCGGAATTGACGAACACCATTCCACCGACGACCACCGCACCGGGTCCGTCTACGGAGCCGCCCTTGGCTTTAACGCCGTTGACCGTTTGGAATTCACGGGCGGTGTCAAAATCCCACAGGATCTTTCCGTCTTCGGTGCTATAACCCCGAAGATGGCCATCGTTCGAGCCGGAGAACACGATACCAGGAATTGCGGTTACAGCGGCGGATTGAGCCGGACTGCATCCCGAGGGCGCTACCTCGGCGCAGACGATCGGCGCGGCGGACCAAGCCTTGCCGCCATCCGCGACGCGCAGAGCGGTGAGGCCTCCACCCCGCTTGGGGTCCAGAATGTTTCGGCGAGTATCAAGCGGGTCGCTGGGGCGAGTGCGACCGGACGATGCCGTGGCCGCATAGACCTTCTGGCCATCGGTCGCCATGCCCCACAGCACGCCAACGCTGGTGGCCAAATTGGGACCGGGAGTCGCGATGCGCACCTGCCAAACCATCTCGCCCTTCTTTCCGGGATCGAGCGCGTACACCATACCCGATTTCTGCCCGGCGAGCAGAATATCGCGGCCGTCCGGAAGCTGCGTCAAAATCACCGACGAACCGAAATCATAATCCGGGCCGTTTTCCTCCGGGCAATTCTGCTTGTCGGTTCCGCAGGACGAGTTATACGCGTCGCCGGGCAGCGTCTGCTTGGACCACACCACGCGGCCGGTCGTAATTTCGAGCGCCACGATCGCGTCGCTGAGCGGCGTTGCGGGCGAAGAGTAGTTGTCGCCGGTGCCGATGTACATCACGCCGCGCTTGGCGTCGAGAGTCGGCGACCCCCATACGCCCGCCCCGGAAGGTCCGTATTTGGGCGTGCCGAGCTTAGTTTGCCCGGTGCGCTTCGGCTCCGGCCCCAGGTACGATTTCCAGATCTGTTGGCCATCGCGGATGCGCAGAGCCACGACGCTGCCGCGGAAGGTGCAGCACGGATAAGTTGGATCGAGCGACCGGGTCTCCTCCCACGATGCGACGGGCACGAAGACGTTGCCATTGTACGCCATGGGAGCGCCGGTCAAGCGCGCCGCGTCGTGCTCTTCGATTTTCTTCTTCCACAGCAGCGTGCCGGTCTCGGCCTCGATCGAATAGAACCAACCCGTCTGATCGCCGAACAGCAAGGAGTGCCGGTTCCCATTGGGAACCGAGAGCACCGAGGAACGCACCGGTCCGTTGGCCTGGAAGGTCCACTGCAGGCACCCGGTCTCGGCCCGCAGCGCGTGAATGACGCCGCCCGCACTGCCCACGAATACTTGGCCGTCGATCACTGTGGGCTGCGAGAACGCGGTCACATCGCCATCGAACCCGAAGGCCCATTTCAACTTCAGGCCACGTACTTGGTCGATGCTCAATCCGGCCGCTTGCGCCGATTGATACCGAGCGTTGTTCGAGCCGGGGCTCCAGCCATTCCAGGACGCTTTGGGGCGGGCGGGGACAGTGACACGACGATCGGTGCAGTAAGCGCTCGGCGGAAACGCAATCACTGGGACGCTCGTGCCAAGAAAAGCCGCGACAGCTTGGCGCTCATCGCGGCTCATCGGGTAGGCGACGGTCATCATCGCGCCGAAATCGAGAGCCCGCAGGATACGCTCCGCCGGCATCTGGTTGAGCGCGGTGCGAGGTGGAATCCGCGGATTGGTCTGCTCATGGCAACCCGCACAGCGCTGTTTGTAAACCGCTTCACCAGCGAGCTTAGGCGCCGTAGCTTGTCCCCACGCGAGCGCTGCCACAACCAACCCCATCGCAATGCCCGCGAAAATACTCACCGAGTGGTCAGAGAGCCGCATGGCGGGCAGTCTAGCACAGCAGTCGCTCCGTGTTGACCGGCCGTCTTCGGCGTGTTGAGGAGTGGCCCACTCGAAGGTCCGTTCTTGGCCCCGATCCGCTTTTTGATCGGGTAGCCTTCGCTGAATGAATCGTCTGTGTGATAGGCGGTGTCTGGAAAGCAGGTCTTTGGCCGCATGAAATAGTTCCACCGTCCCCGCCCTGACGCAGCGGGGCTACAGCCCCGGACGTGAGTCCGGGGAATCCGATTTCACACCATCAGAACACTAGTCCCACAATCGCGTCGAAGCCAGCCGCGCCCCATCGCGCAGGGCCTCGAACTTGGCCCACACCACGGTGGGATGCACCTCGGTGCGATAGGTGGCCTGGGAGGAGAACCCGCAGTCCGCGCCCGCGATCACGTTCTCGCGGCCTACCAATTTCGCGTAGCGCAGCAGCCGTTCCGCGATCAGCTCCGGATGCTCGACGATGTTGCTGGCGTGCGTGATCACGCCCGGGATCAGAACCTTGCCCTCCGGCAGCTTCACCGCTTCCCACAAGTGATACTCGTGCTCATGCCGGGGATTGCCGGCTTCGAAGCTGTAGGCGCCGGCGTTCACTTGAAGCATGTGTCCCACCACATCGGCCAGCGCGGCCTCGTGGATGCGCGGACCCTCGTTGATTCCGTAGCAGGTGTGGTAGCGAACCTGCTCCGGCGGAATGCCGCGCAGACTCGCGTTGATCGCCTCGACATACATCGAAGCCCGCGCCTCCCGCTGCTTCGCGCCGAGCGCCGCATCGCCGAACACGTCGGTGAGAAACGGATCGTCGATCTGTAGCAGGAATCCGGCATCGGCGATGGCCTGGTATTCGGTCCGCAGCGCCGCCCCCACCGCGTGCAGAAATTCTTCCTCCGTGCGATAGTATTCGTTCGCCCCCACGCCGCTCGGCGCGACGGAGGGCATGAAGACCGCGTGGTGCGGGACGCCGGACGCGGCTGTCTTCAAGTTCGCGATGTCGCGTTGCAGGGCCGCTTGACCAACGTATCGCACCGGTCCCGTACAAACCATCGGAAGCATGGGAGCGATCGCGCCGCCGAACATGGCTTCTTTGAAATACTGCTCGTAATATTCCGGAAACGCCGAGACCTCCGCGTGGTACCTCGGCCTCGGGTAATCGGGCCGCGGCTCGAAGCCCTCCAGACGCTCACTCGTGTACGTGAAGAATCCGGGCTTGGACTGTTCGCCGTCCGTCAGGATGTCGATACCGCATTCAGCCTGCTTGGCGACGCACGCGCCCACCACTTCGCGAAGCTGTTGTTCATACTGTCTGCGATCGCACGGCGCGCCGGAAATCTGTGCCTTCATCAAGTCGAGCCAGCTCCTCGGACGTGGCAGACTCCCGACGTGCGTGGTCAGAATGCGGCTGGTGTTCTGTTGCAGAGCCATGTTGGTAGAATAATCCCGTAAGGCAATCCCGGGAGGGCCGCATGATGTATCGCGCCGTGTTCTCTCTTTCCGTTCTGTGCATGCTGGCGTCCGTCGCCGGCGCGAAACCCCCACAGCTCAAGCTCCGACCCAGGTCGTGACGGCTTCCGGCACAGCCGGAGGGTACTCGTTCTCGACGCCCATCAACATGCCTCTTGGCGGCGCCATCACCGGAGCACCGTACTCCGCCGAGCAGGAACAAGAACACGTGCAGACGCTCGCCGACGGAACGCACATCACGCAAAAACAGCCTGGTCAGAAAATGTGGCGCGACTCCCAAGGCCGGACCCGCACGGAGCGCGCGATCATGATGGGCCGGCAAATCGCCCCCGGCGTGCCGCCCCCGCCCACGATTATTGAGATCACCGACCCTGTGGAGGGGGTGCGCTACGTGCTCGATTCCCAGAGTAAAGTCGCCCATCGAGCCGCGGCGCCGCAACGCGCGGCGGTGGTCGAGGTCCGCAACGCAGCCGGACAAGCCGTCCCCGCTGCGGTCGGCTTCGACCCGCTATCCACCGCGGCAACGCAAACGCGGGCCCTCCGCCCAAGGGAAGCGAACGCGCCACAGTTCGCGACTGAAGACTTGGGGACGCAACTGATCGAAGGCGTAACGGCGCAAGGACGCCGGCAGACCGTCACCTATCCGATCGGGGCGTTCGGCAACGACCGGCCGATTGTGACCACGTCGGAAACCTGGACGTCGCCCGACCTCCGCGTGGCGGTGCTCACGAAATCATCCGACCCGCGCAGCGGCGAGTCCACCATGCGGCTCACGAATATCAGCCGCACCGAGCCCGACCCGGCCCTGTTCCAGCCGCCTCCGGATTACAGGATCGAAGAAGAGAGCGGAAATTCCATTAACATCCGGTCCGGCGTCCCGCCGCCTCCGCCCCCCGTCGCGCGCTAGAGTTCCGTTGTGGGGCAGGATGGGCATCCTGCGCGCCGGTTGGTAACCGGCGTTCGGAAGTGCCGCGAAACGCGGCCAGGCGGGTTATCAACCCGCCGCAGGTTTACCAACCTGCCCCACAAAATCAGTTCGCGTCGCGGTGCTGGCGCATGCGCCACAGGTCGATAATCAGCAAGCACGAGCCAATGGTGATGGCGCTATCGGCGGCGTTAAACGAGGGGAATTCGTAGCGGCCGATGAAGACCTGCAGGAAATCCGTCACCGTGCCGCGGAACAGGCGGTCCCACACGTTGCCCAGCGCGCCCCCGAACACCAGCGCCAGCGCCACCTGGGTCAGTTCGAGATGATGCAGCCCGGCCTTCTGCGGCCTCCATAACAGGTAGCCGATCACGCCCAGCATGATCACCGATACGCCCACTAACAGGAACGCGCGCCAGGGTCCCGAGTCGGCCAGCATGCCGAACGCCGCGCCGGGGTTCTCGGTGTGGACGATGTTGAACACCCGCGGGATCACCGGGTACACGTCGAACGGCGCGAACATGGCGCGGATGTAAAACTTGGTCAAATAATCCAGCAGCACCACCCCGCCGATGATGGCGGCCGTGCGGATTCGCACCGGCACGTCGATTCCCCGTCCTCGCGCGTGCGCGCGGCTTGGCTCTGGTGCGGCTTCGCCGCCCGCCACGTTCATCCGAACATCTCCCGCAGCGCCGCGGCGCAGGCCGCGCACACCGTGCCATGCGCGCCGTCTTGGCCCACGTCCTGGGTGTACTTCCAGCACCGCTCGCACTTGGTTCCGCGAGCCCGCTCGATCACCGCGTGCAACGTATCGCCCTGCTCCAGCTCCACTTCCGACACTATAAATAACGACGGCAACTCGCGGGCATAAGTTTCCAGAAGCGCGAAGTCTTCGCCACCCGCCATGAGGCGTACTCGGGCTTCGAGCGGCGCGCCGATGAACTTCGCTTGCCGCGATTCTTCCAGCGCCTTGAGCACTGGCTCGCGAATCTCCATCAGCCGATCCCAGTCGCCCGCTTGCGCCCGATGTTCGGCCGTTAGGCCAGCGCTCAGTTCCGCTGGCTCCGGCAGCAGCGCCAGGTGGACGCTCGCGGGCGCATCCTCCGGCTTGTGTGTATAACTCCAAACTTCTTCGGTGGTGAAAGCCAGCAGCGGGGCCAACAATCGGGTCAGTGCATAGTGCACTCGATATAAAGCCGTCTGCCCGCTACGCCGCGCGCGGCTGCGCGTGGCCGCCGTATACAGGCGATCTTTCAGCACGTCGAAGTACACCGAGCTCAGATCGGTGGTGGCGAAATCGTACGCCGCCCGGTACACCTTGTGAAATTCCAGTGCGTCGTACCAGGCCCGGCACTTGCGCACCAGATCCTCGGCCCGGACGAGGATCCAACGATCGATGTCCAGCATCTGAGCGGGCTCGATCGCGTCCTTTACCGGATCGAAATCGTTCAGATTACCCAGAGAGTAGCGGAACGTGTTGCGCAGCTTGCGATACGCTTCGATCAACCGGTCGAGGATAGTGTCGGAGAACCGCACATCCTCGGTGAAGTCCACCGACGCGGTCCATAGCCGCACCAGATCCGCCCCGTACTTGTTGATGATTTTCTCAACCGCCTCCTCGCCGCGCGATTTCGATAGAGCGCGGCCTTCACCATCCAGCGTCCAGCCCGGTGTGCCCGCGGCGCGATAGGGCGCGGCCCCTTTGAGTGCCACGCCCGCCAGCAGTGAGCTTTGGAACCAGCCGCGATACTGGTCGCCGCCTTCCAGATACATGTCGGAGGGCCAAGGCAGTTGGTTTTCCGGTGTAAGGACGGCCAGGTGGCTGACGCCGGAGTCGAACCAGACGTCCAGAATGTCACTTTCTTTTCGGAAGGAAGCCCCGCCGCACTGGGCGCACTTGGCGTCCGGACCGGCCAGCTCCGCCGCGGTTTTCTCATACCACACATCCACGGACTGCTCCCGAAACAGCGCCACCACACGGTCGAGGATTTTGCGGTCCGTCAGCGGCTCCTGGCACGCTTCGCAATAGAATGCGATGATCGGCACGCCCCACACCTTCTGGCGGGAGATGCACCAGTCGGGCCGCGTGGCGACCATGTTGGACATGCGCTCCTCGCCCCAGGCGGGCGTCCACTTTACCGTTTTAATGGCTTCGAGCGCGCGCTGCCTCAGATCGTTGCGGTCCATGCCGATGAACCACTGCTCGGTGGCGCGGAAGATGGTGGGCTTGTGGCAGCGCCAGCAGTGTGGATAGCTATGGTCGATCTTCTTCTGCGCCAGCAGGGCGCCGGCATGCTCCAGAAGGCCGATGACGATGGAGTTGCCTTCCCAAACGCTCTTGCCGAGCAACTCCGTAGGCAACTCGCCGGCGGCGCCGGTGGCCTGGAAGAAGCGCCCCGCCCCGTCCACCGGGCAGTACACCGGCAGCCCGTATTCAGCGCCGATGACGTAGTCTTCCTGGCCATGTCCGGGAGCCGTGTGGACCGCGCCCGTGCCCTGTTCGAGCGTCACGTGATCGCCCAGGATGCCGATCGAATCCCGCTCCAGAAACGGATGGCGGAACACCAAATGCTCCAGCTTTGACCCCTTGAACATAACCGGCTCGGTTTTTAGCGTCCAGCCGCACGCCTCAGCCGTTGCCGCTAACAGGTCTTCCGCGACGATGTAGACGTCACCGTCCACTTCCACGGCCACATACATGTAATTTGGGTGAAACGCGATGGCGAGGTTGGCCGGTATGGTCCACGGTGTGGTGGTCCAGATGACACTATACACACGCTTGCCCTCAAGTGAGGGAAAGATGTCCTTCAAGTCCGAAGTCAGCGCAAACCGCACCCAGATCGATGGACTGGAGTGGTCTTCGTACTCGACCTCGGCCTCGGCCAAAGCGGTGCGGTCGTGGATGCACCAGTTGACGGGCTTGAGTCCTTTGTATACGTAACCCTGGTCCAGGAAATCCACGAACGCCTGCGCAATCACCGCTTCGTATTGCGGGCTCATGGTCAGATACGGATCATCCCAGCGGCCCAACACCCCCAGCCGAATGAAATCGCGGCGCTGCAAGTCCACATATTTCTGCGCGTATTTGCGGCACGCCGCGCGAATCTGCGACGCGGTCATCGCGGCTTTCTTCGAACCCAGTTCGTGATCCACCTTGATCTCGATGGGCAGCCCGTGGCAATCCCAGCCCGGCACGTAGGGCGAATCGTAGCCCTCCATGGTCTTGAGCTTGACGATGAAATCCTTGAGCAGCTTGTTCATCGCGTGCCCCAGGTGGATGTTGCCGTTGGCGTACGGCGGACCGTCGTGCAGAATGTAGGTGGGCCGCCCGGCGCGGCTCTCGCGAATGCGCTGGTAGAGGCCGCTTTCCTCCCACTGCTTCAACAAGCGCGGCTCCAGTTGCGCCAGGTTGGCCTTCATCGGAAAGCCGGTTTGAGGCAGGTGCACCCACTTCTTGGTGTCAGGTTTGGTGTCGGGTGACGCAGATTGCATGGGGGTCACTTTTTATCGTACCGGAATTGCCGCAGCATTCTCTTGTTTGGCTGTGCGATGGACGACGTGCCCCCAGGGAAATGCTGGTTGCGGAAACCCTCAATTCGCCTGACCCCCGGCTGAAGCTCGCGTGCTGGCAGACCTCACAACCTTTCGTCTGGAACATGGAGAACCTTTGCCGGTCTCTAACCTGAATCGAGGTCCGCTGCTGGCCCGATCGAGCCAGCACCGCTTTCGATTCACGCCGTCGCGCGATCGACGGCCCGGAAGCGGATGTGTGACCAATAACCCCAGAGCCCAGGCTTGGCGTGAACGGCTCGCACTCAAAGCACCTTGATCTCTTGTTCGCCGGCTACCTTATCGATCAGTTCGCCGAGCACGCAGAACGGTGTCGCGACGGCCCCCCACGCCAGTGTGGCAGGTACAGTAACTATCCCGATCGGAGCGTATGGCGAAAGTAGCGATTTCATCCCGTACCCCAGACCAGCGCGTACACCCTTGCCAAGAGAGCTTAGTTGATGTCCCTTTGAACGGTGCATCTGAATCTTCGACAGGGCCGTGCGCGCAATTTTCACTACCTGTCGGTCCTGGGTGGTAACAGCCATCTCGTCGACATTGATCGACATGCAATAGCCTGCCACCGTATCTCCGGTGACGGTTGTGATAACAAGCCGGTGGTCCGCGGCTACTCTGCAAACCTCATTCCAGTGAACCTCGATGGGTTCGGCCGCGTGCAAGGGTAGGGCCCCGATTATTGCGCCCGAAAGTGTCAGAAAGCGGATTTTGGCGAAAGTGGTGTTCTTCATAGCAAGTTCAGATTAGGGCCGCTTGCGATCGGGAAGCACGGCCTTTGTGTCACTTCCGCAAGTGTCACAACGTCGTAGCAAGTCAACGACTGTCAGCCACAGCCGCCTGAACGGCGCGGGCCGAAAGGTTTCGGCAAGGAATAGAGGCCAGTTCTGAGGAACGCTGAAGGAAGCACTATCAAAACAGCGCAAGAGCCTCAGCGGTCCGATCCCACCAAGATCAGCGACGCCCCCGGCACGCAGTCCCGGATTCGTTCGTCGGTAAGCGCCATCTCCAGATTGCGCCGCGACAACAGCGCGTGCTCCCGCGCCAGGGCTTCGGCCCGCGTACCTTGCCGATGTTCCACGGCGTCCAGGATCGCATGGTGCTGCTCCTGGCCGACGATGATCATCTCCGCCGCCCGGGGCAGCTTCGAGCGCGCGAACACCAGCGCGCTGGGCGAGGCGAACGGCAGCGTTTTGACGTGCTCGATGGACCGGAACAACATCGCGCTCTTGGCCAGGCCGATCAGCGCCGCGTGAAACGCCTCGTTCAGGTCCATGTAGAGACCGAATGTATCCACCGTCGTATGCGTAATCGCGTCCATCCGCGTTTGCAGTTCGCGAATCTCATCCAATTCGCCGGTGTTGGACAACCGTTCCGCGGCCAGCCGCGCGGCCGTTCCTTCCAGGACACCGCGCAGCTCGATGGCGTCCCAAACGTCGCGCATCGTGAATTCGCGAACGCGGAAGCGGTTGAAACGGGCGGCTTCGAGCAGCCCTTCATGCGCCAGCCGGTTCAAGGCCTGCCGGACGGGCGTGCGTGACACGCCTAAGCGGGACACCAGTTGTAGCTCCGAGAGGTGCTCGCCGGGAGAAAACTGGCCCGTCAAAAGCAACTCCCGCAGCGCCAGCAGCGCCCGGCCGGTTTGTGACTCTTGGCTGGCTTCGTTGTGCTGCATATCTTAGTCCTGACAGCTCCGTTCTGTATACATCCTCAAACCGCTTCACCAGCATACAATTCTGTGAAAAATCCCCAAGCCGCTTGAGATATCGATCAGGGTAACACATCGTAAGATGCTGTTTCAGAGTTGGTTGTGTCTGCGCCGATCAACCGGGCGGCCGGTTTTATTTGGCCTTGACACGACAAGCCTTCTGGCATAGAATCTCTTAGAAATCGCGGGCTTGGTATGCAGGTCGCGCGAACCGGGGTACATCAGCCGCAAGTTGAGAAAGGTTTGGACATGTTGGACACAAGGGGCAAAGGGCTCGTCTTCGTAGCCATTCTTCTCGCCGGGGGCGTGGCATACGCCCAAGGCGACCGTGGAACCATAACTGGAACCGTCGCCGATCCGGCAGGCGCCGTGGTCGCCAACGCCATGATCGAGGTCAAGAACTCGGAGACTGGTGTCCTGTATCAGGCGGCCACCACGGCCACCGGCAACTACACTCTGGCGCAACTGCCGCCGGGCACCTATGAATTGTCGGTGACCGCGCCCGGCTTCAAGAAATACATCCGCCAGAACATTGCCGTCGAGGCGACGTTGACGGCGCGCCTTGACGTTGGGCTGGAGGTCGGCGCCGCCACAGAGTCGGTGACGGTCACCGATCAGGTTTCGCTGCTCAACACCGAAAGCGGGGAGCTTAGCCATACCATCCAGGCCCAGAGACTGGTCGATCTGGGACTGCTGGGTATCGGAGGAACGTTCTCTTCGAGCCAAGGCCTGCGGTTCTATCAGACTGAAATCCAACTGATCCCTGGAGCCTCAGTGCCAGCGTCGGGGTTTGTCCTGGGCGTTCGTGTGAACGGCGCTCCCAACGGCACGCAGCGCACGCAGATCGACGGCATGGACGGGACCAACCAGATCAACTCGGTCCAGGCGGGAACGGGAATCAGCGTCGACGCCATGCAGGAGACCGCGATTCAAACCAGCAACTTCGCGCCGGAGTTTGGCTCGGTCGGCGGCGGGCTGTTCAACATTACAACCAGGTCCGGCACCAACCAATTTCACGGCGCCGGCTACGACTACCTGGCCAACGAAGCCTTTGACGGGACAACGCCATACGTAAACACATTGCAGCGTATCCGCCGCAACGATTTTGGATTCAATGTAGGTGGTCCCGTTTGGTTTCCCAAGATTTATAACGGCCACGACAAGACTTTCTTTTTCTATAACCGCGAAGAGTACAAAGAGACCTTCATAACGAACAACCAGGCGATCACCGTTCCTACCGATGCCTATCGCGCGGGAAATTTCGCGGCCGCCATTACCGGTCGCAACCTGGGCAACGACCCCCTGGGCCGTGCGATTCTGGAGGGCCAGATTTTCGATCCCAATACTGCACGCACGGTCAACGGCCAGATTATTCGTGACCAGTTCCCCGGCAACATCATCCCGGTATCACGGTTCGACCCGGTGGCCGTAGCCATTCAGAAGCTGATTCCCGAACCCACGTCGCCAGGTTTGTTGGCTCTGAACTACCTTCCCGCGTTCCCCAACGATCGGAACACGTCGAATGAATCGGTGAAGATCGATCACCAGATCAGCTCCAAGGCGAAAATCGCGGGGCTGTATCTGACCAATTCCAGCGATTCTCAATTTTCGCAGAGCTTGAACGGGTCCGAAGGTCTGCCCACGACGATCACGGCGACGCGCGGCACCTTCAGCCGTTCGCAGAACTGGCGCCTGAATTTCGACTATACGCTAACACCCACGATGCTTCTGCACCTGGGCGCGGGTATCCTGCAGTATCAACTCAACGACCATTCCCCGACCACGAACTTCAATGACAGCACCATTGGCCTCAACGGCGTGCCCAATCCGGGCGGACGATTCCCGAGCGTCACAGGGCTCTGCCTCCCGCCGGCCACCGGGACCAATACCTCGCCCTGCACTGGCACGGGGGGCATGATGGTAATGGGCCCCGGCGTGGGCGGCGCGCAATCCATCACCGACCAGATCACGCCGGTGTTCCAAGGGTCGCTGACCGCGGTGAAGGGAAATCACACATTTAAGTACGGGGCCGAGTTCCGCGTGTTCGGCTATCCTTACCTCAGCCTGGCAGCCGCGAACGGTGTGTTCAATTTCTCCGGCAACCAGACCGCGCAACCCTACGCGCAATCCACAACCATCAGCGGCGGCCAGGTGGGATTCCCCTATGCCAGCTTCCTGCTGGGTGCGGTGAATACAGGTACCGTGAATCCACCCGCCAACGCTCGAACCGGCAAGCGCTTTCTTTCATTCTTCGCACAGGATTCGTGGAAGGTCACCCGCAAGCTCACCATCGACTACGGCTTGCGTTATGACTACGACACCTATCCTAAGGAACAGTACGGCCGCATGCCCACCGTGTCTCCCACGTTGGCGGATCCCACCGCGGGCGGACATCCCGGCGGGATTCTCTATGAATCCACCTGCAACTGCTCGTTCGCGAAGAACTACCCGTGGGCATTTGGACCGCGCGTGGGAATCGCGTATCAATTCCTGCCTAAGACCGTTTTGCGCGGCGGGATTGGCATCGCCTACGACGGAACCGCTACGGCCACGACGGGCGCGACCAGCTCGGGTCCGAGCAACAATTTCAGCGCACCCGGCTTTGGTGATGCGCCGATGACCCTCGGTGGAGGTGTTCCGCCGAGCCTCGTCCTGCCCTGGCCCAACCGCTCCGCCGGAGCTTACCCCAATCCGAACTTCCCTGCGAGCCTGAACGGCCCGTCGATCTTTGTCGATCAGAATGCAGGCCGGCCGGCGCGGCAAGTTCAGTGGAGCGTGGGTTTGCAGCGCGAGGTGTTCAAGGATCTGTTTGTGGACGCGGCGTACGTGGGCAATCGCGGCGCTTGGTGGCTGAGCACCACGCTCGACAACTACAACGCGCTGACTCCACAAATTCTCAGCGCCGTCGGACTGGACCTGAACAATCCCGCGAGTCGCGCGATCCTGCGAGCCACCATTGGATCGAGCGCCGCCGGGCCGTTCCAGAACAAGATCCCCTACGCCGGATTCCCGCTTACTGCAACCGTGGCCCAGGCGCTGCGGCCGTACCCCCAGTATTCGAGCGGTTTGTCGCCCTTGTGGGCGCCTCAAGGACGCACCTGGTATGACTCGCTCCAGTTGAAAGTCAACAAGCGCTTGTCACATGGATTGGATATCGTGTATGCGTTTACATGGTCCAAGGAACAGCAGTTGGGAACCGAAGGTGGCGTCATTAACGACTACCAGAATCGCGAGCAGAATAAGTCGATCTCGGGTTTCTCGCGGCCATTGGTGAGTGTGATCAGCGCGAACTACCGGCTACCCGGCTGGGGGCCGAACAAGTATGTGTCCCAGGCCGTACGCGACTGGGCCATCGGCGCGACTATGAGCTATGCCAGCGGCCTGCCGATCCTGGCGCCGGCGTCCACGAATAACCTGAGCACGCTGTTGTTCCGCTCCACCTTCGACAATCGCGTCCCGGGCGTCCCGGTGTTCCTCTCGGATCTGAACTGCCATTGCATCGATCCGAGCAAGCAGTTGGTGCTGAATCCGGCGGCCTGGACCAACCCAACCGACGGTCAGTTCGGTGCGGCTGCGCCGTATTACAACGACTACCGCTATCAGCGCCGTCCGGCGGAAGCGGTCAGCCTGGGCCGCGTATTTCGTGTCCGTGAGCGTTATGCGTTCACCGTCCGAATGAACTTCCAGAACATCTTCAACCGCACCGAGATGTCGAACCCGGGCGGGACGAATATCCTCACGCCGACCACCAAGAGCCCAGCCGGGCTGCTCACGGGAGGGTTCGGGTTCATCAACTACGTCGGTGGAACGACGTTCTCGCCGCCGCGCCAGGGGACGCTGGAGATGCGGTTCCAGTTCTAGGCGAAGAGTCTAGGCGAAGAATTCCCGCTCTTACGAGCGGGGCTGGTACACTGGGACTCATTACCCCCCAGATCACCGTTCTTGATGCCGGCGGGCAGTACTGCCACCTGATCGCGCGCAAGGTGCGCGACTTGGGCGTGTATGCCGAAGTCGCCCCCAGCGAAACCCGCGCGGGCGACTTGGCCGGGCGGCGCGGCATCATCGTCTCCGGAGGCCCGGCCAGCGTGTACGACGCGGGCAGCCCTACCATCGATCCCCAGTTGCTGCGCGCCGGTGTGCCCGTGCTGGGCATCTGCTACGGCCAGCAGTTGATGGCCCATCTGCTGGGCGGCACGGTCCAGAGGGGCGAGCGCGGCGAGTACGGATTCGCGCAACTCGAGATCGCATCGGACGCCGGACGGATCTTCCGCGAAATCGCGCCGCGGCAGCAGGTCTGGATGAGCCACCGCGATCTGGTGACGCGCCCGCCGGAAGGCTTCCACGTCCTGGCTCGCACCGAGACCTGCGCCGTCGCCGCAATGGCCGACGCGGCCAAGCGTCTCTACGCGGTGCAGTTTCATCCCGAGGTGGCGCACACGCCCTGCGGCACGCAGATCCTGTCGAATTTCCTGTTCGACGTCTGCGGCTGCGCGACAGACTGGGATCCGGCTGGGCAGATCCAGGGTGTTGAGGACCGCATCCGCGAAGTGGCGGGGGCGCGCAGTGTGTTCTTCTTCGTCAGCGGCGGCGTCGATTCCACGGTCGCCTACACGCTGTGTCTGCGCGCCCTCACTCCCGAACGGGTGCACGGGCTGTACGTCGATACGGGTCTGATGCGCGAGGGCGAGACCGAATTCGTCCGCGCCAACTTCGCAGCGCTGGGCGCCAAGGCTTTCGCGGTGCACGATGCTTCCGCCGAATTCCTGGGCGCGCTCGCCGGCGCCGTCGAGCCCGAGCGCAAACGCCACATCATCGGCGAGGAATTTGTGCGCGTGCAGCAGCAGACGCTCGACTCCGAGCACTATCTGGACGGCCACTGGATTCTGGGCCAGGGCACTATCTACCCGGACACCATCGAATCCGGCGGCACCGCGAAATCCGAGCTGATCAAGACCCACCACAATCGGGTCGCCGGCATCCAGCGCCTGATCGAGGAAGGCCGCATCGTCGAACCGCTGGCCAACTTCTATAAAGACGAAGTGCGCGCCATCGGCCGCGAGCTGGGTCTTTCGCCCGCGTTGCTGGAGCGCCATCCCTTCCCTGGTCCCGGTCTCGCTATCCGCTGCCTGTGCGCCGACGGCGGAGGCGGGTTGGAAAATGACGGTGGCGCGCCCGAAAAATCTCCCGATGGCTGGGTGCTGCCGGTGCGCTCGGTGGGCGTGCAGGGCGATTCACGCACGTACCGGTCGGTGCTGGCGATCGAGGACTTTCCCGCGTCGCAGGAAGAAGCCGCGAGTCTGATCAATCGCAACGATCGGGTGAACCGCGTGGTGGCGGAGGTGTGGACCGCGGCGCCCGTCGCCCAGATGCGGGCGCGCCCGGCGGCGCTTTCCCGAGAGCGCCTCGCCCGGCTGCGGCGTGCCGACGCTATCGTCCGCAGTATGACCCACGACTCGGGCTTCGACCACTTCGTGTGGCAATTGCCGGTGGTGCTGATCCCGTTCGGCCTGGACGGACGCCCGGATTCGATCGTCCTGCGGCCTATTAATTCGGTGGACGGCATGACCGCCAGCGTAGTCCGTATGCCCAAGGGCCTTCTGGCGGAGATTGCAGCGCAGCTTAAAGCCGTGGAAGGCGTAGCCGGAGTGTTCTACGACCTGACCAACAAACCGCCCGGCACGATCGAGTGGGAGTAGAGCGATGTGGGGCAGGATGCTATCCTGCGGCGGGTTGGCAACCCGCCCGTCGATCCGCAGACACGCGCACAGGCCGATTGACAATCGGCCGCAGGTTTACACAACCTGCCCCACACAAGGATCTAAAGGATCTAACTAGCGGCGGGCTAGGGAGGCGGTTTCGTCTTGGCCTGTCAGGCGCTTTACCAACTGCTTTTTGGCGGTTTCTAGCAGCGCCTTGGCCTTGGGCATGGCGTCGATGGCCCGCTGCACTTCGGGGTCCTGCTCGATGCCCACGCGCTGCGAATCCTCGACGGTGAAGCCGGTGATGTACATCTCGCGCTTCAACTGTTCCTTGATCCACTGGTGGTTTTCGGTGAACTCGCCTTCGGTGAAGTCGACCATGTTGTCCAGCAGATACTTGTGGAACTGATTCACGATCGATTCGTCGGGCTCCCAACCCTTGGGGAGTTTGGCGGTGTTGACGCCGAAGTAGTGCGCCGAGAACGCGAAGAAGCCGTACTTGCGCAGCACCGCGATCTGGAACTTGTTGGGCTTGGGCGCTTCGTATTTCTCATCCGGAGTGATGCCGCCGCCGCCGTACACCGTGCGCCCGCTGTCGGTCATCTTGACGTCCGACATGTTCTTCTGTTCCAGGTTCGTGTGGGTGTAGTAATCCAGGAACGAAATGTTCGAATAATCGCGCTGGATCAGCCGTCCGCTGGGCGTGTAGTAATGCGCCGTGGTCAGCGCCAGACCGGTGTTGTCGCCAAGCGGAAACACGGTTTGCACCAAGCCCTTGCCGAAGGTGGTCTCGCCCAGAATCCAGGCCCGGTCGTGATCCTGCAACGCCCCACTCACGATTTCCGCGGCTGAGGCGGAGTTGCGGTTCACCAAAACTACAATCGGATAATCCTTGCCCGAGCCATCCGAGCGCGCCTGATAATTCTTGTTCGGCGAGGAGCGGCCGTGGTGGCTCACCACCAGGTCGCCGCGCTTCAGGAAGTGGCTGGCCACGTCCACGCCTTCATTGAGCAGGCCGCCCGGATTGCCGCGCAGATCCAGGATCAAGCCCCGGATCTCTTTCTCGTTCAGCTTCTTCAGCTTCTCATCCATTTCCTTGCTGGTGTTCTCGTTGAAGCCGGTGATGTCCACAAAAGCGATCCCGTTGCGGACGTAGAACGCGTCCGGAACGCTGTAACGCGGAATCTCGTCGCGCGTGATGGTGAACGTCATCGGCATCTCCACGCCATCGCGCTGGATGGTGACGTTGACTTTGGTGCCGCGCGGACCTTTTAAAAGGTCGGCGATCTCCGTGGTGTTCAAATTCGTGGTGACCTTGTCGTTCACCTGCATGATCGCGTCGCCGGGATGCAGTCCGGCGCGGTAAGCCGGCGATGCGCCGAAGGGGTAAATCACGATGGTCTTGCCGTTGCGCGCGCCCACCTGCATGCCGATGCCGTAGTAGTGCCCGCGCTGATCGTCGCGCAGCCCCTGGTACGCCTTGGGATCGAAGAAATTCGAGTGCGGATCGAGCGTCCGCAGCATCCCCGGGATGGCTCCGTTGTACACCGATTTCTCGGGCTTCACGCCGTCGGCGGAGTTCTGCTCCACCACATCGTAGACCTTGGTAAACGCCTGCAGGCTGCGACTCAACGGATCGTCGTTGGTGGCGGCGTGCGCGAGAGATCCGCTGAAAACGCCGGCGGTCAGCGAACACAGAGCGAGAAACAGGGGGATAAGCAGATAGTTACGGCGGCGAGACGATGGCATTCTGAGGCCTCCAGCCCAAATTCAGTATAGCAAGTCAAGTGGCGAGGGAGATGAGCCTGGGTCAAGCAAGCGCAAGCGCAAGCATTGCATTGACGAACCGGGGCCGGCCCTCTACACTGAAAGCGAAACCGGCCCAACCCCGTGGCAAGGCGCATGAAGACCTACAATTTCAAAGTGGTCGTGGAACCCGACGAGGATTTCGACGGGAATCCTTCGGGATGGCACGCCTACTGCCCGGCGCTGGAACAGCAGGGGGCATCGACCTGGGGCGCTACCGAGGCTGAAGCGCTCAAGAACATCGACGGTGTCGTGCACATGGTGGTGGAGAGCTCGCTGGAGCATGGCGAATCTGTCCCAGAGGAACCAGCCGATCAGGTACAAGTCACCATTGAACCCCGGGTGGCAGTCACCGTTTGATCCGTGGGTCTCAACTACGGACTGCTTCGAAATCTCACGGCCCGGGAACTGATTTCAGCCCTGCTTCGCGACGGGTTTGGATATGACCGCGGCGACGAAAACAAGCCGCCCAGCGCCGGTTGGCAACCGGCGCGCGGGATGCCATCCCGCCCCACATTAGCGCGCATAGTCAGGCGGCATTTTGCGTCTTTTGCGCGGATCGGTTGGGCCGACTCGCGCCGTCCTGAGGGTCTTCGTGGCTGGGCGTCTCCGCGACTTGCGGGTTTGAAAAAACGAACCCTGGTTCGGGCGGTAAGCCGTTGGCTGGATTGTAGGATTCGCCGGTTGCGGCGGCGGCTCGGGCCGGCGGTGCCACCTCTTTTTCGGCCTGACGCTGGGCTTCCTTCCGCTTGGCCTGCATTTCTTCCAGCGCTTTGGCGTTGTTCTTGATGGAACGCTCGATGCGTTGGATGTAGAGGGCCAGGTTGCAGAGGATTTTGTCCTCTCCTTCGGCGCCGCCGGAGGCGCGGACCAGGTGATGGGTCTCGAGAGCCCGGCCGCACATGGATCGCCAGTAGTCGTCGGCGATGTTGCGGACCAGGACCTGTTCGGGGTGGCCTGCCGGTTGGTAGAGCTCGATATAGGATGCGCAGTGAGCTTCGTAGCGAGGGCGCTCGTCGTCGTGGATAAGCAGGGTTTGGCCGGTCAGGCCGTGCTTGATGGCGTTGTATCTCGAGCGCATCTTGCCTGGTTCGGTGCGTGGTCCGGTGGGATTCATGGTGAATTACGTATCCTTTCGCTTTCACGATCCCATGGTCTTGGAAATTTCGGCGGGGCGTGGGGGGCGGCTGGGGGGGTAAATCGCTGTGGGGATTGGGGCTTGGAGAAAGCTATTGGGGTTGTGACTGGATACGCCGCGGGGGGGCGTATGTAAGCGGCTCACGGCGTCGAGATTAGTCTCGACGCGGCACGCCAATGGGCGTGCGCCACGGGCGGACTTGCGCCACGGGCTGACTATTGCTGGATCGGCGGCCGGTCGGTACGGAGAACTTTGGTGTCCTCGCCGCCCTTTTCCTTCTCGCGTGCGCCCTTGAGAGCGTTCTTCATCATGTAGTTGCCCTCGTGGCAGGCGTACTCGTAGACCACGTAGCTGGGGTCCAGGTTGTAGGGCATGCGGAGGGTCCAGGGGCGCGTCCAGGTTATGGGATCGTCGACCGTGGCCTCGTACACCAATTGATCGGCCGCGGTGCGCGTGAAGCGTTCCAGCAGCTTCGCGGATTCGCTGAAGCGTCCGCCGCCGAGCCCTGAGTCGGGTTTGAAATTGGTGGTTTCCACCACCAGCGTGTTGCCTTCCCAGTGGCCGCGCGAATCGCCGGTATATATGTGGATGTCCTTGCCGATATGCGGCCGGCTGTCTTTCTCTGCTGCTACGACCGGAATCAGGCGCGTCTCATGGATCATCTCGCTGCGGACGGCCACGAAGCCCGGCCCCTGCACAATCTGATTGCCGAAGTTGTAGAGCGTCGGCAGCAAACTGGTCACCGGGCCGCGCGTGATGCAGCGGCTATAGTTGTCGAAGTCTTCCCAGGAATCCACTTTGTCCGGGAAATGGCTGCCGGGGCCGAGTCCGCCGCGGAGGCTCTGCACGTCGGCCTTGCCTTTGGCGGTCAACGGAGGAATGCGGCCGTCCGGCGGGTCCACCACCAGCGAGGCTTGCCGGTTCGGCTTGCCGCGCTCCACCCAATAGCCGGGCGGATTGATGGACACGTTGGCGCTGGCATCGCCGGCGACGAACTCTTCTCCGTCGCGCGCGGCCGCTTGGGCGGCCTGAGCTTCGCGCTGGGCCAACTCTTCGGCGGTTAGCTCGGCGCGATCGCCCAGATTCTGGGGCCGCTGCATGGGAATGCTGGAGGCCGCGGGCCAGTGCCCTTGCAAATCCGGATCGCCCCACGGAAGCTTCGGAGGGGTGTACGGCTTGGACGACTTCGCGGAGGCCGCGGCTTCTGGTTTAGCCGCAGGCGCTGGTTTAGCGGCAGGCGCCGGTTTCGCCGCCACTGCCGGCGACGTTTGTCCCGCCGCGGGCGTGGTGAAGGACACGGCCGCGAGTACGGCCGGAAGCAGCGCGCAAGTCCGTTGTGAGCGGTGCCAAACTTGCGACGCTGACGCGAACCACCGGGTGCTCATCCTGTGCGCTCCTTTCTGCCCTGGCTACTGCTGCTGCTTCCGCTTCAGGTTTTCGGGATCTTCGGGGCTCGACCCGCCCACGAATAGCTTGTGCCCGTCCTTGAAGGTGATGCTGCTGCCGTTGGCCTTGGTCTCGCCGCTCTTGGCCTGGAAGCCCTGGATATCGAGCTCCGTGCCCGCTTCGAGCGAGCGCTTGGTGAAGCCGCGCCGCAGCATGATATTGGGGCTGCCGCATTCGACCATCCAGTTGGTGACCTTGCCGTCCGGGCCGACCACGTCGACGTGAATCCAGGAATGCGGATTGATCCACTCCATCTCCGTCACCTTGCCCACCAGGTGGACGGGCTTTTTCTGGTCGTATTCGGCCTCGAAGGCGTGGTGCGCCCACAGCGGAGTTGCCGCCAGCAGCAGGCCCAGCCCGCTCGTCGCCAATAGAGTCTTTTGAATAGATGAGAGTCGTTGCACGGAATTGGATCTCCTACTTGCTTGACGGTATTTTGTACCTCGGTCATCGTACCTGAGAAAAGCAACGAAATCAAAGGGAGGTGGGCTCTGTGGGCGGGACTGGCTTCTAGTTGTTGACAGCCCGGCGAGCATAAAATCAGCGTGATTATCGATACGGCAAGGGAACGCCCGATGAGCTTGACTGGACCGCCTCCGCGCGTAAACTACTAGAACAACCCAGTTAAACGGAGGTGTAGGCAACTGCCATGCGCTTCGGCAAATACGCAAACCTCAGCACGCATGGGTGGACGGAAAAGACCGCCACCCAGGTGATCGCCGTCGGACAAAACGCTCACATCGGTGTGTGGGGCGCTCCGGAGGGCGCTGACGTCCGGCTCAAGCCGGCCGATCCCTCGATCTGCGTCGCCCATGAAGAGCCCTTCAACAAACACTACGCGCAGTGGCACCACTTTCTGATCACCGCTCTGCGCGACGGGGAGACCACGCTTACAGCGATCGCTACCACGACGGGCAGCAACATCGTCGACGGGACCCTGACCGTCAAGGTCGTGGGACGCACGGGAGTCAAGCTGGTCTTTTTCCCCGGCGAACGCATGGCCGGCACCCAGATTCACGGAACGATCTACGTGATCGGCGGGCACGGCGAAAACATACGAGCCGCGGGCGGGCCGCCGCGCAACGCGCCCGGAGACGGTGGCCACACGTTCGAGCCCACTCCCGCCGGCAATTATGTCCTGGGACCGCGCGTCCACGTGACCACGTCCAGTTGGCCGAGTTCCGTGATTCCCTGGGGGGCCGCGCTAAAAATCAACGGCGACGGCGAGGTCGAGTTCGAAGCCTCACCCGGCAAATGGCATCTCGCTACCGGACCCCGCGGCGAAGTGACCCAAGCGCAGCTCGCCTTCGATCGCAGGGACCATAAGAATCCAACGCTCGCCGCGGAAGTCAAGCTCGTGAGGGATTTCTTCATCGACCCCGTCACCAAGAAACTTGTCGCGACCACCTACGAGCAGAACGACTTCGGCCGTTGGGGCTGGAATCTCATGAAGAACGGCCATAAGACGCCGTTTTGGGTTCACACCACGCCGGAGGATGAGCAGACCAGCAAGGCCGGACATGCCTGCTTTCTGGTGAACTCCCACGGATGCATCCACCTGGATCCGGCGGAACGCAAACGCCTGATGGATGCCGGCTATCTGAAGGAGGGCGTACCATTTGAAGTGCGTCCCTATAGCGAAACCGGCCCGCCATGAAACAGGTTCTCTGGGCTTTTTGCTTTTGCGCCGCGGCCGTCCTGGCTCAGCCGGACACCTGCGCGAGTGTCGAGTCGCGCGTGGACGTGGACGTCCAGCGCGTGCGGGTGGCCGAGAACCAGTTGGGCGCATTTCGCGGGGTCGGCGACCAGGCTCTATCCGCCCTGCGACAGTGTCCAGAGTCGGCACGCCTGTGGTATTTAGCCGCGCGCTCGGCCGAGATCCTGGAAGGCCCTATGGACGGCCAGGCCTTCACCGCCAACGGAGGCTTGAAGAAGATTGTTGCCGATGCGCTCGCCCACGCGCCCTCGTCGGCTCCGGTTGTCACAGTCGCCGCGCGCGTCCAGGGCAGTTCATCGCTCGCCCGGAAGGCAGTGGCCCTCGACCCCAACTACCAGCCCGCGCAGCGGGCCCTCGCCGAGCTGCTGGCCAAAGAAGGCGCTTTCGAAGAGGCCCTTCGCTATGCCTCCGCCCAGACCCCTTCCGGCCCCATGCGCCTGACGCGAGCCCGGGTGTTGCTGGCGGCGAAACGGCCGGCGGAAGCAGTCGAGGAAGTCAGGAAGGTCGCGGTGCCGGGCGAACCCGACGAACTCGCCCCCTCCGTGGAGATGTACCGCGATGCCCAAGAAGTCCTGGGCTTCGCGCTGCTCGATCTGCGCAAGACCGCCGAAGGAAGAAAGGCGCTGGAGGCCGCCGCCGCGGCTGGCTCGATGGCCGCTCAGCGATATCTGGCAAAATAAGCCGCCACTGCGCCACTCGGTGCAGCTCGAAACCGCGTCAAAACTGATAATCCGCCGGCGTGATCCCCTTGGCGCGCAGGTACATCTCGGCCGACGCTCGATGATGCGTGGTGTGGTCCATCAGGAACATCAGCATCTCCAAACCGGTCATGGACCCCCCTTCGCTCTGATAGCTTTTGGCGATCTGCGCCGGCGTGAGTTTCGACACCAGGTCGATCGAATTGTCAAAAGTCTGCCGCACGAACGCCAGCACGTCCTTCTTATTCATCGAGGCCGGCTTCCCGGGATTGAGTTTGCCATCCACAAAGGGCCCGAGAAACTCCGCCTGCGCCTGCGCCAGATGGGTGATCTGTTCGGCGAAGCTCATCTGCGGAGGAGTCAGCTTAAAGCCGTAATCCGCCTCCGGCATCTGATCCGCCACTTTCAGCGTGAAATCTCGCGAGATCTTCAGATGCTTCAAGAAGGCCGCCTTAATATCCGTCTGAGCGAAGGCGGGCAAACCCGCGAGAGCAATGCAGGCGATTGCTGTCTTGTGGATGGGAAATCTGGATGCCATAGTTCTCTCCTTCTAGGAATTGTAGCGATTGCGTTTGAGTATCGCTTGCAACTTATCGTTCTTCAAGGTGTTTGAGGCGTGCGTCGAGGACCTCCTCGACCCGGTGGAGTTCGGCCCGCCAGAGTTCCTTGAGCGAGGTTTCGGCCTGCGAGATGCGGCGGTCGAGCGCGTTGTAGACGATTCCGATGAGGGCTCCGTTGAAGAGAATATTTACGATGATGGGAAGGCCGATGGCGAGGTAGAGTTGTTCGTTAGTCATGCGTAACAACGAGGGTGATCCGTCATCCCGGCGACCCCTTCTTCTCCACGCTACCACGAATGCCCGAATCGCACCCCCCTAAAACGGAATCGCGCCACGATCTGCCCCTGCCGCGGGGGACCGAAGGTCGTGCCGAGCGTGTCGAGGTAGCCGAAACCGGCGGTGGTCTGGCCGGCGGCGTTCCGGGTCTGCGCCGCTTGAGGATTCGTCGAAGTCGGATCGTTCATCTCGGTGCGGTTGAACAGATTGGCGAACTCGATCCGGAGACTCAAGCTGGCCTTCTCTTTGATCGGGAACCGTCGCCCGATCGCCAGATTTTCAACGGGGCGGCGCTGCGCCCGGAAGTCGTTGTAGTAGGTGCCGCTCCCGAACTGGCCCGCAGCCGGGTTGGTCCACGCCGCCGGATTCAATATAAACGTCGTGCCGGATCGAAGCAATGGCAGTTGATATCCTGCGTGAACAGCGGCACGTTGGGCACCGATTCTCGACGGTACTCTGGCCTACCAGAGAACTCAGCGTCGGGCTGGCCGGCAGGCAAATTGGGCCAGCGTGTAGTTCCCGGTGGCCGTGCTGGCGACGTCATACAAAGCTCCGGTGCCCACGTTTTTGCCTGAATAGGGGCGTTGGCCACCACAGCGCCCGCCGGATCGGCGATCGCGCCGGTGATGGTGCCGCAGGCGCTTTGCGCGAACGGCGCGAAAGAGAACAGAAGACAGAAACGCGCTCCGAACAACGAGCGCGTGACATTCATCCTGATATTCCTCCCGAGCAAGACGGCCGAATCGGCCATTTGCATGAGTCTATGGTGCGCCGACCGTGTCAATGGGTCCGCTGAAGATGCTCGGTAGCCGCTTGCTCGTGTTACCTTTGGTTAGTTACCTCGCCGGACGGCTGAAGCGCGGTCTCGCCAACTCGGGGAGGCTCGTTAGCCGCGGCTTATTTGGATCTCCTCTATGGCTTATGTGATCGCGGAACCTTGTGTGGGTGTCAAGGATACGGCGTGCGTGGACGCGTGCCCCGTCGACTGCATCCACCCCAGGAAAGACTCGGAGAAGTTCGAGGCCGAGACGATGTTGTACATCGATCCGGTGGAGTGCATCGACTGCGGCGCCTGCGTGCCGGTCTGCCCAGTGTCGGCCATCTTCGCGCTGGACGACCTGCCGGAGAAGTGGTCCGACTACACGGCCAAAAACGCTGCGTTCTTCGGCCGATAGCTCGCACCCCTCGGCCGCGTCCGGCGCACGTCCCGCCTGCGGGCTGCAGGCGCATCGAGTCCGTTGCAACACAACAGAACAGAACCTCCGATGTATAATCGAAACTGCCTGGCATTGAGGCGCTTCGGCCGTGAACACAGCAACGTTGCAACCCATCCCCACTCCTGGAGTCTCACGTTCCGGCGCCTATCGTCTCATTGGGGCAACCGGTCCGGATCTGGAGGATCTCTTCCAGGCGGCCGCGCACTTGCGCGAGCAGCGTACGGGACGCGTCATCAGTTACTCGCGCAAGGTTTTCATCCCGCTTACGAACCTGTGCCGCGATCGCTGCGGATATTGCACGTTTGCGCGCGATTCGAAAGATCCTCGCGCTCATACGATGACTCCGGAGGAAGTGGTCGCGGTTGCGGAAGCCGGACGAAGAGCCGGGTGCAAGGAGGCTCTTTTCAGCCTTGGGGAACGTCCGGAAATCCGCTATCCCGCCTATCGGCGGTGGCTCGCCGACAACGGGTACGCTTCCACCATCGACTATCTCGCCGCGATGTGCCGGCTGGTTTTGGAACAGACCGGACTTCTTCCGCACGCGAATCCCGGCACCATGAACCGCGACGAGATGGAGAAGCTTCAACCGTTCAACGCGAGTATGGGCATGATGCTGGAATCCGTCAGCGACCGGCTGCACCGGCCGGGTGAGGCGCATCACGCCTGCCCCGACAAAGTGCCCGCAGCGCGATTAGCGACGCTGAAAGCCGCAGGCGAACTCGGAGTCCCGTTCACCACCGGTATCCTGATCGGCATCGGAGAATCGCTGGAGGAGCGCGTGGACTCATTACTTGCAATTCGAGAAATCCATGAACAGTACGGCCACATTCAGGAAGTGATTATTCAGAACTTCCGGGCCAAATCGGATACGCGCTTCGCCCACTGGCCCGAGCCAAGCACTCTCGATCTGGTCCGCACCGCGGCGGTGGCCCGTCTCATCCTCGGCTCCGGGGTGAACGTCCAAATCCCGCCGAACTTGACGCAAGACGACTACGGATTCCTGTTGCGAGCGGGCATCAACGACTGGGGCGGCATCTCCCCGGTGACTCTGGATTTCATCAATCCGGAACGAGCTTGGCCCCAAGTCGTGCGGCTGCGGGAGGTCACCGCGCAAGCCGGGTTTGAGCTGCGCGAGCGGCTAGCCGTGTACCCCGAGTATGTGCGCGAACGCATTCCGTACTTGCCGGAACCGGTGCGCGCGCGAGTCCTGGCGTTATCCGACGAGACGGGCCTGGTGCGCCGGGAGGAAGAGCAGTGGTAGAGCGATGGTAGACCTCGCAACCGCGATTTCCGAATGCGATGTGGCAGTCGCCTCTATTCTCGAGAAATCGCTGAGTGGCCGCGAACTCGACGTGCAAGAAGGAGAGCGCCTGTTCATGGCGACGGGCGCGGACTTGCGTGCCACGCTCGCGGCTGCCGATCATCTGCGGCGCCAGAGGTTGGGTGAGCGAGTCACCTATGTGGTGAATCGGAATATCAACTTCACTAACGTCTGCGTCAAACGATGCGGCTTCTGCGCGTTCAGCCGCGGCCATCGCGCCGAGGAAGGTTATTTCTTGCCGCTGGAGGAAGTGGTTCGCCGGGCCAAGGAGGGTTGGGAGCTGGGCGCGACGGAAGTGTGCGTGCAGGCCGGCCTGCCGCCGCGCATGAAGGGATCGCTCTACATCGATCTTTGCCGGGCGATCAAGGCCGATGTCCCCGGCATTCATGTGCACGGATTCTCACCGGAGGAGGTCCTTTACGGCGCGCAACTTTCGGGCTGGAGCGTGCAGGATTATCTCTCCGCCCTGAAGGATGCGGGAGTGGGCTCGCTACCGGGCACGTCGGCGGAAATCCTCAATGACCGTGTTCGGGATTTGATTTCCCCCGGCCGAATTTCAACGGCGGATTGGATTCGAGTCATCGGCACCGCGCATCGGCTGGGCATTCCAACCACGTGCACCATAATGTTTGGCCACATCGAAACGGCTCGCGATTGCGCGGAACACATCCATCTGCTCCGCGAAATGCAGAAAGAGACCGGCGGCTTCACGGAATTCGTGCCTCTGAGTTTCATTCACACCGAAGCCCCCATGTTTCAGAAATCGCTGGTTCCCGGAATTCGTCCCGGCGCGACCTCCGACGAGATTCTGCGAATGTACGCGGTGTCCAGGTTGATGTTGAACGGCTGGATCGATCACGTTCAAGCCAGTTGGGTGAAGCAAGGACCGCGATTGGCGCAAGCTTGCCTGGACGCCGGAGCCGACGACCTGGGTGGGACTCTGATGAACGAGAGCATCTCCACCGCGGCGGGAGCTTCGCATGGGCACTTTTTGCGGCCAGCGGATATTCGAGCGCTGATTTTTGAAGCCGGACGGCTGCCCGTGGAACGATCCACCACCTATCGGGTCCGGCGCGTGTTCGACCGGGAACCGGAGCAACCAGACGCACTCGATTTAGTCGAATCGGCGGGCACGCGCTTCGGTTCCTATCCGAGCCTGATTTCGTCGGACGAGTTCCGCTATCGAAAGGCATCGCGAGCGTGACGATCGCCATCGTCGGAGGAACCGGGGCGGAAGGCACCGGGCTCGCTTTGCGGTTTGCGCGAGCAGGAGCCAGCGTGCGGATCGGATCGCGCGACCTGGCGCGAGCACAAGCCGCCGCGGCGCGGATCCGCGAAACTGCGCAGTCGACGAGCGTCGAAGGTTATCTGAACATCGACGCGGTCCGCGAGGCCGATGTGATCGTGCTGACGCTGCCCGCTGAGAGCCAGGTCGATACGCTCCTTGGTCTGAGCGCGAATCTTCCAGCCGGCGCGGTGGTAGTCGACGCTACGGTGCAGCTTAAGGCGGAGTCCACGGAATCCTCCGGGCTGTCCTCGGCACAGCGAGCCGCACGGACTCTGCCGGAGGGGACCCGCGTGGCGGCCGCCTTTCATACCCTCGGCGCGGACCTGCTGATGCAGCTCGATCATGGGATCGATAGCGATGTGCTCGTTTGCGCCGACGACCCAGAAGCGAAACGTGTAGCCGCTGAACTCGTAGCGATGCTCCCCGGCGCCCGGGCCGTCGACGCCGGACCGCTGCGCAACGGCCGGCTGATCGAGAATCTGGTGTCGTTGCTGATCGCGATCAACCGCCGTAATAAGGTGAAACACGCCGGTATCCGGATCACCGGTTTATGATCGTAGCGTTGGCAGGCGGGGTAGGCGCCGCGCGCTTTCTGGACGGCTTGGCGCGGGTGATCCCACCGAAAGAAGTTTTCGTAATCGGCAACACGGGAGACGACGCGGAAATTCATGGCCTGCACATCTCGCCGGATCTTGACACCGTCGTTTACACGCTAGCCGGCCTGGCGAACCCGGTGCACGGTTGGGGCTTGCGAGGCGATACATTCCACAATCTCGCCGCCCTCGGTAGACTTGGGGCTGAGACCTGGTTCCAACTCGGCGACCGCGATCTCGCGACTCACATCTTCCGAACGGAGCGTCTGCGAGCCGGAGCGAAGCTCAGCGATGTAACTCGCGAAATCGGTGCGGCGCTGGGAGTGACGTCTGCGATTGTGCCCATGAGTGACGATCCGGTGCGTACCATGGTGGAAACCGCGACCGGAGTATTGGAGTTCCAAGATTATTTTGTCAGGCGCCGCGCCCGGGACGCGGTACGGGAGGTTCGTTTCCACGGCTCGGAAAAAGCAAAGCCCGCCGCGGGTGTGCTCGACGCCATTGTGCAGGCCGATGCAGTGGTCTTCTGTCCCTCGAACCCCATTATCAGCATCGGCCCAATCCTCGCGGTTCCTGGCATTCGTCAGGCCCTGGAACGCCGCCGGGGTCCAACGGTAGCGATTTCTCCGATAGTAGGTGGCCGCGCTTTGAAAGGACCGGCCGCCAAAATGATGCGCGGCCTGAAGATGAACGCATCGGCCCTGGGTGTAGCCCGATTCTATCGAGGACTCGTGAACGTGTTCATATTGGATCAAGAGGATGAAACCCAAGCTGCGAAGGTCAAGTCACTCGGAATGCGCGCGATCGTCACGGACACGATTATGAGCGGATTATCGAAAAAGAAAGCGCTGGCTCGCGCTGTAATTAAAGCCCTCGGCTAAAGGTTCGACTAACATGATTTGTGCCGTGCTACCCGTGAAGGCCCCCATTAACGCGAAGCAGCGATTGAAGGGTTTCTTATCTCCGTCGCAGAGGGAAGCGCTGGCCCGGCTCATGTTTCAAGAGGTCTTTTCGACTCTTTGCGCCGTTCGCGGTTTGGACAGGATCTTTGTGGCGACCAGCGATCAGGCAGTCGCGGATCACGCCAGCCGCGCGGGCGCGACCGTCTTTGAAGAACACGAACAGCGTGGACACAGTCACTCGGCTGACGCAGCCGCGCGCCGCGCCATGGGTTTGGGAGCGGCCACCGTTCTTCTCCTTCCAATCGATGTGCCGCTAGTCACAAAAACTGAGATTGAAGATCTCATCTGCGCGACAGAGGCGGGCGTCATCATTGTTCCATCTTCGGACGGGACGGGAACCAACGCGCTGGTACGGACTCCTCCGGATGCCATCGCCAGTTGTTTCGGTCCTGGAAGCTTTCGCGCCCATCTGGAGCAAGCCCGGCAGCGCGGCGTCCCGGCGACGGTCTTGCGTCCCGCCGGCCTGCTCTTCGATATCGATACGCCGGAGGATGTGGACGAGCTGCTCAGACGGGCCCCCGATTCGCGCACCGCACAATGGCTGCGAACGCAATGGACATCCGTATCGTAGGACTCGACAGCTTCCCTGAAGTCCGTCCGGGCGATGACCTTGCGGGGTTGATTCTGGCCGCGGCGGCTCATGCTGGGGAGACGATTGCGCGGGAGACTGTCGTGGTCGTCGCGCAGAAGATCGTCTCGAAGGCGGAAGGCGCCATCGTGGATCTCGGCGAAATCGAGCCTTCTGAATTCGCCTTACGGTGGGCCAGCCAATGGGGCAAGGACGCGCGCTGCATTGAATTGATTCTTCGCCAGTCCCGCCGCATCGTTCGCATGGACCGCGGCGTTCTGATCGCGGAAACGCATCACGGCTTTGTGGCGGCAAACGCTGGAGTGGATCAGTCTAACGTACCGGGCGAGAGTTTCGCGACCGTTCTCCCCTCCGATCCCAATGCATCGGCCCGCGCGCTGCGGAACCGGCTGCACTGTGGAGCCCTGCTCATCACCGATAGTTTCGGCCGGCCGTGGCGCGAAGGGCTGGTGAATGTCGCCATCGGTGTCTCCGGTATGGAGGCGCTTGAGGACTGCCGCGGTACGCTCGATCGCGACCGCCACGTGCTACAGGCCACCATCGTCGCGCGCGCCGACGAGCTCGCCGCGGCCGCCGGGCTGGTGATGAAGAAGGCCGACGGCGTACCGGTTGCGCTGATCCACGGGTTTCAGTGGCCGCCGGCGGACGGCTCTTCGACGCCTCTGATTCGCCGGCCGGAGTTCGATCTGTTCAGGTGAGCATGCGGACGTCTGAAGTTTCGCGCGACAAGGCCTGAAACAGCTTGACAGGCGCAACCGGTCGAAGATAGCATGGATGTTCGTCAGCGCGACATTTCTGTTGCCTCCGCTCGGTCCCTTTGAGCGAACCCGCGACTGAATGGGCTCTGAGACGCGGACTAGCAGGGAACTATGCCCATCTATGACATTGAGTTGAACTCCGCCGCGCACTACCCCGTCAGCGGCATTGTCGAGTTGTCGCCGTTGGTCGAGGAAGCCGGTTTCGGCGCCATCTGGAAGGGTGAATCCAACAGCACCGATCCACTGGTCCTGCTTTCGGCGGTCGCGGCGCGGACCAAGAAACTCAAACTGGGCACAGCCATTTACCACATCTATGGGCGCAGTCCAGTCACGATGGGAATTCAGGCCGCCACGCTGCAGGATCTTTCCGCGGGCCGGCTGCTGCTGGGATTAGGAGTCGCAAACACGACCATCGCCTCGTGGCACGGAGGGATCTTCGACCGGCCACTTCGACGCGCTCGCGAATATGTGGAAATCGTGCGCCTCACCAGCGCGGGTGAGCGTGTCGAATATCAGGGCGAGATCTATACCACCGGCAAACGGTTCCAGCTTTCCTGGAAACCCGACCACCCGCGATTTCCGATTTACATCGCCGGCTTGGGACCGCAGATGACGCACCTGGTCGGTAAGATCGGCGACGGAGTGATGATCAACATGGCCGTGCCCGCCACCGTGCGTCAGATCGCCGAACGGGTTCGCGCCGGAGCCGCGGAAGTGGGCCGTCCCGCCAGCGACATCCAGATCATTACCAAAGTGCGGGTTTCGCTGAATCCCGATCGCGCGAAGGCGCGCGCGAAGCTGCGTCAAGTACTTACTTTTTACAACATCGCCGACCATTATCGCGACATGCTCAAGGCGTCTGGTTTCGAGCCCGAAGTCAATGCCGTCCAGGAGGCCTTCCGACAGGGCGGCTTCAAGGCTGCGCAGGAAGTCATCACCGACGCATATATGGATCGATTGCCAGTTGTGCCGGGCACTTCGGCGGGGGAAATTAAGGAGCGCCTGAAGCCGTTCTTAGACGCGGGCGTGGATCGTTTAATTATCCCGTACGTGCCATCGACGGAAGATGTCCTCGGAGACGCCAAGCGTTTTATCGAGTCTTGGAAACATACGAATTAAAGAAAACAGGAAAAGAGAGAACTAATTTATATGTGTGATTTTGCTCACGATCCAGAAGAAGTACGGAATTTATTGGTAGGCCGCGTACTATGCGAGTCTTCCTGCGCGCTCTTCTGGCGTTCGGAATTAAGAAGGAAGCCGTGAAGACCATGCTGGTGGACAATCCCGCCAAGCTGATGTGGCTGGACTGATGGCCGCCGCGTTAAGAAGTAATCATGCCGGAACCAGAATTACAAACTGAAACTACTGCCCAAGACCAGCAAGCGATTCGGCAAAGCGTTCGCGAGCTATGCAGAGATTTTCCAGATGCCTACTGGCGCAAGGTAGATAAGGGTGAGGAGTACCCGGAAGCGTTCGTAAAAGCGGTTACTCAATCCGGGTACTTGGCCGCTTTGATTCCCGAAGAATATGGCGGCGCTGGGATGGGCATCACCGAAGCCAGCATCATCCTGGAAGAAATCAACAAGGCCGGAGCCAACTCCGGGGCGTGCCACGCGCAGATGTACACCATGGGCACGCTTCTGCGTCACGGCAATGAGGAACAGAAGCGCCGTTACCTGCCGCAGATTGCGCGCGGCGAACTACGCTTGCAAGCCTTCGCTGTGACCGAGCCGAATTCCGGTTCGGAGGCGACGCGGATTCAGACGCGCGCCGTCCGCAAAGGCGACCGGTACATCGTAAACGGACAGAAAATCTTCATCTCCCGAGTGAAGCAATCCGACCTGATGCTACTGCTCGCCCGGACGACCCCTTACGACGACGTCAAGGACAAGACCCAGGGCATCTCGGTTTTCATTGTCGATATGAGAAACGTTCGGGGGAAACTGGACGTGCAGCCTCTCGATATGATGGTGAATCACCACACGAATTCGGTTTTCTTCGAGGATGTGGAGGTTCCCGTCGAGAATCTGATCGGCGAAGAGGGCCGGGGGTTCAGCTACATCATCGACGGCTGGAATGTCGAGCGCATTCTGGTTGCTTCCGAAGCCATTGGGGATGGGCGCTGGTTCATTGACCGCGCCGTTAAATACGCAAGCGATCGCGTTCTATTTGGAAAGCCGATCGGGGCCAATCAGGGAATCCAGTTTCCCATTGCTCAGGCGTATGCGCGCATCGAGGCCGCGGACCTGATGCGTTTTAAAGCTGCCGCCAAATTCGATGGGCGCGAGAAATGCGGAGCCGAGGCGAACATGGCGAAACTGCTCGCCTCCGAGGCCGCATGGGAAGCGGCGAATATCTGCCTGACCACCTACGGCGGGTACGGTTTTGCGCGCGAATACGACGTGGAGAGAAAGTTCCGGGAAACGCGATTGCTTACGATCGCGCCGGTCAGCAATAATCTGATCTTGGCGTTCCTCGGAAACAAAGTCCTGGGATTGCCAAAGTCGTACTGACCTGAAACTCTGGAAAACTGGTGAACACATATGGGCGATGAACTGCGCCGCTCCTGGATGTTTGTACCGGGCCACCGCCAAAAGATGATCGACAAGGCGCTCGGTCTGACCCAGGTTGACGCTTTGATGCTGGATATCGAAGATGGCGTTCCGCAGCAGGAAAAGCAGACTGCCCGCCAGCAAATCGGGGCTTCTCTAGTCAAAGAGCGAGAGCCCGGAACGGCGCCCGCGCGCTTCGTGCGGGTCAGCGCCGTCAGCTACGAATACATCACGGCCGATCTGGTGCACATTGTCCAGCCGGGGTTGGATGGACTGGTTTTACCGAAGGTCGAAACGCCACAGCAAATCCAACTCGTGGATGCCATCTTGCGCGACCGCGAGCGGCAGACCGGCATTGCGGTGGGCAAGATCGCTTTCCTGATCGCACTCGAAAGTCCGCGCGGACTTCTGAACGCGTACGCCATCGCGACGGCGTCGCCTCGCGTGACCGGGTTGTTGTTCGGAGCGGAAGATCTGGGCAAGGAACTCGGTCTGCCGTTTCGAAGAGAAGGCGAAGCATCGGAGTTGCTGTTCCAACGGTCCACGTTGGTGGTTGCCGCGGCGGCCGCGAATATTCAGGCCGTGGACGGCGTGTGGCCCGATCTGTCGGACGCCGAGGGACTCAAGCGGTATGCTCTGCAGTCGCGGCGGCTCGGGTTCAGCGGGATGTCTCTGATTCATCCCGGCCAGATCGAGACGATCAATCAGATCTTCGGTCCGTCGGCGGACGAAGTGGCGTATTGCCAGAAGGTCATCGAGGCATTCGATGCGGCGATTGCGCGCGGCGACGGCTCGATTGCGTTCGGCGGTCAACTGATCGATCTTCCGATTGTCGAGAGGGCGAAGCGTACCGTGGCGTTCGCGGCAAAACTTGGCGTGGCGGCCGCAAGTTCCTGAGCACAAGCTACTGCACGTCCCACAAGGAGGATTCACCAAATGGCCGTGAAACAGGGCTGGGAAGGACGCTACTTCGAGGACTTCGAGGTCGGCGATATTTACCGCTGCCGTCTGGGCAGGACGCTCACCGAAGCCGACAACACATGGTTTACCCTGTTGACCAATAACACCAACCAGATCCATTTCAATACCGAGTACGCCAAGCGAACCGAGTATAAGCGGCCTTTGATCAACAGCGCTCTGACACTGGCGATCGTGGCGGGCATGGGCGTCGCGGATGTCAGCGAGAACGGTTTCGCCCTGGGATGGGATCAAATCACATTGCCCAATCCGCTGTTTGCGGGCGATACGCTTTATTCAGAATCGGAGGTGTTGGAAAAGCGTGAGTCCAAGTCCCGCCCGCAGTGGGGCTTGGTCAAGGTACGTACGCGCGGAGTCCAGCAGGAAGGCAAAGTCGTGATCGACTACGCGCGCACGGTGATGGTTTGGAAGCGCGCCTTCGCTCCTTCCCACGATCTTTTCCCCACCATTAATGAATCCAAGTAGCACTGACGAATTAGCTCTAGCCGGCGTCAGGGTTTTGGCGCTGGAGGTGTCGGTCTCCGGTCCGCACTGCACTCGGGTTCTGGGGGACATGGGTGCCGATGTCATTAAGATCGAGAAACCCAAAGAGGGAGATTTGATTCGTCACTGGGACAGCGCTGTCCGCGGATTATCGTCGGGCTACGTGTGGCTGAACTACAACAAACGCAGTCTTGCTCTGGATGTCAAAAAACCCGCCGGATTGGAAATACTGAAACGCCTGGTCAAGACAATTGACGTGTTCGTCGAAAATTTCGCGCCGGGCGTGGCCGCAAGGTTAGGTCTCGGATATGAGGAGTTGCGCGCCATCAATCCTCGATTGATTTATTGTTCGATTTCAGGCTACGGGCAGGGCGGTCCTTATAAAGACGTCAAAGCGTACGACTTGCTGATACAAGGGGAGGCCGGTATCATCGCGACGACTGGCTCCGAAAACCAGCCGGCAAAAGTGAGTGTTCCGATCGCCGACCTAGCATGCTCGATGTATGCGGTCACAGGAATACTCATGGCTCTGTATCAACGGCAGCGGACGGGCCGGGGGCAGTACGTGGACATTTCAATGTTCGAATCCATTCTGGCTTGGCAAGGATACTTCCTGCAGCATTATTGGCACCAGGGCGAAGAGCCCGCACGGGTCGGCTTCCGGCATCATTATGTGACTCCCTACGGACCATTTCTGGCCGGCGATGGGGTGTATGTGAGCTTCGCCGTGGCGACGCGTCAGGATTGGGAAGTATTTTGCCGTGAGGTGATCGAGCGGCCTGACTTCCTGGAAGACGCGCGTTTCGAAACGTCTGAATTACGCCGCAAGAATCGAGTAGTTCTCGAACAAATGGTCGAAGAGATCTTCCTGCAACGCGACCACGGCGAATGGCTGGTCCGGCTGGAGAAGAGTCGTTTGCCTTACGGCGAAGTGCGAAGCATCGCGCAGGTGGCCGCTCATCCTCAGGTATCCGCCCGTCAAATGGTGCGCGAAGTGGATTCCCCGGTTGGGCGCATTCCGGTGACTTCCAGCCCGCTGCGCTTGTCGGATAGTCCGGCCAGATTCGATCCGATTCCTTCGCTGGGTGAGAACACCGAATCGATTCTTCGCGAACTAGGTTACAGCAACGAAGAGATTCAGAACCTGCGCGACGAGAAGGTCATTTAATCGTTTGCCGGACCTTCATCTCAAGTACATGCGCCCGGGGTCGATCTCTTCCCGCAATAGCCGGAGTTCCTCTCTCGTCGGCAGCGGAGTGATCGGCGCTGGATCGGGTATCTGTAACGGGAACCCGGTGTTCTCCAATAGCTGTTCGACGGTGACGCCTGGGTGCATCGACACCAACGACGCCGTCCGCGAAGCATTATCGAACCCGAGCACCGCCATATCCGTGATGACGCGGTGCGGTCCACCTCCGCGCAGGTTCAGGTCCGCGCGGCTGCGGCCGTTTACGAAGCCCGGACTGGTGAGATAGGCCACGGCATTCGGCAGCTTGCGTTTTCCGTGGCGCACGATGATGACAACGCGTTTGGCGAGCGACGCCACATCATTGCCGCCGGCGCTGCCGTTGAAATAGTGCTCTTTCCCATCGGGATCTTTCGTCAGGGTCGTATTTACGTTGCCGAAACGATCGACTTCCAATCCGCCGATGAAGCCGACATCGACCACACCACGATGCAAATTCATGCCCAGAGTATCGAGAAAGCCGCTCCAGCAGGTGGCGCGGTAAAAGATTCTGGAGTCGGCCAAGCCCACCGCTATGTCAACCGGGTCCATGTCCGCGACCCCGATCTCCAGCAGTAAGCTCAGCCGGGGCGCATGGGTTCGCCGCGCCAGCACACAGGCGACCTGCGGCAGACCGATTCCCACGACGGCGATTTCACCGTCCCGCACTTCCTTCGACGCCGCGGTCACCATAATCTCGCTGGCAGTGACGTCGGAAAATTGCTGGTCCCGGACCTCGGTGGAAGTCGATGGCATAGATATCTTCCCTAATAGCCGAAAATCGCCTCGGCCTTAATCTCATTCAGGCGGCGCAGGCCGCCGATTTTCTCCAGGTATTCCCAATGATCGCGCGTACCGAACACATATTTCTGCAAATACTCATTCATCTTCTCGGGAGTCTTGTGGTACTCAGCATACAACTTCAGGTGTTCCGAGTCGTAGTCATAGCATCCGAACACCCCCGTCGGATGAGCGCCAAAAGGTTGGTGAACCACCGCCTCCACGCGATGGCCAGGAATGATGGTCCGCTCCGGCGACCGTTGAATGTACTCCGTTGGGACCAGTTCCTCGGTGACGACAAACAATCTCTTGCCGGCCTTGGCCTGTTCTTCATTTTCCCAGCGCGGACCGTGGATCCAGCAATTCCCGCTGCGATCCGAAATCGGAACGTGGACCACTGACACGTCCGGTGTGATCCCCCGCAGGAAAACATACTCTTCGCCGGTGAACGGACACGTTCCGCGTCGGAGATAGTCGGGCGCCGCGGTCTCGAGGCGTTCCATCATCTCGGAGGCCAGCAGAGACTTGATCGGTATAAAGGAGATGCCCAAAGCCCCCGCCAGATATCCAAAGGCGAGCGAGAGACTACTCGAGTCGATGTGGATTACCGTGCCGTTGTCGCGCGCCCGATTGATGCACCGAACCGGACCGAAGCGGTCGAGGGAGCCCCCGCCCACGATCAGTTTCACCACCAGACCAGCGCCGACGAGCAGGTCCGTTTCCATGCCCATCACGCCCTGCGACAGCGTGAGGCCCTTCTTCTGCTGGCGGATGACTTCGTGGGCGAATACGATCGCGTTGCGCGCGATCGCAAACCCACCCAGGGCTATGTGTGAGCCGTCGGGGATGCTTCGCACGACTTCGGTAATGCTCTTGACTTTATCAGACACGTTTTCCGAGTCTCCCAGAGCGAGGTTTGCGCTTTCGAGCGGTATCCGTCGTGCTTGCCTTGAGCGCGAAGAACCCTTCATATTCTAATGAGCGAAGGGGTGGCTGTCAACAGAAATGCCATCTCGGAAATGCCATCTCGGAATGGCTATTTTGGAGTAACCCAACGTTCCGGGGCGCGGCTCAAACCACGCGGGCAGGAGCGCCGCCAGTAACGGCGGATTCTCTCGCGCGCCTACAGCCACAGCGCAGAAGTTGTTCTGGTGAAGATAAGTAACTGGTGGAATCGCCATGATACACTGGGTGTCGCCGTGCTGGCCCTGAGCGCGGATTGAAGGCATCGCCATGAAACCGACCAAGAAGAAGAGCAAAAGTAAGCCGGAGAAAGCGCACATCCACTTGCTGGTGAATGGCGAGCCGGTCGAAGTAGCCTTTGCCCCGCACAAAACGCTCCTGGAAGTGCTTCGCGAGGACCTGGGGCTCACGGGTACCAAGCACGGCTGCGAGTTGGGCGAGTGCGGATGCTGCGCGGTGCTGGTGGACGGGCGGCCGGTGCTGTCGTGTTTGGCGCTGGGAGTCGCCGCGGAAGGGCACGACGTCGCCACCGTCGAGGGAATGGCGGAAGGGACTAAGCTGCATCCGTTGCAGGCGGCGTTCGCCGATCTGGGAGCCGCGCAGTGCGGGTATTGCACGCCCGGAATGCTCCTGACGGCAAAAGCCCTGCTGGAGCAGGTTCCGCGGCCTTCGCGCGATCAGATCAAGGCGGCTCTCGCGGGAAACATTTGCCGCTGCACTGGCTACATCAAGATCTACGAGGCAGTGGAGCTGGCTGCCGCCTGGATGGCCGGCGAGCAGGCGGAAGCTCCCAAGGAGAGCGTTTATGGCTGGCAATAACGGCAGCAATGGCAGCGGACGAACGGGTCTGCGGGTGGTCGGCAAGCCCCACCGCAAGGTAGACGTCACCGCGAAGTGCACGGGAGAGACGAAGTACGCGGACGACATCGTGTTCCCGCGCATGCTTCACACCAAGCTGTTTCGCAGCAGCGTGCCCCACGCGCGCATTCTGAAAATCGACACGTCCAAGGCCGAGAGTTATCCCGGCGTCAAGGCGGTGCTCACGGGAAACGATCTGCCGGCGGCGTATGGGGCCATGCCCGTCAGCGAGGATGAACACGCGCTGGCGATCGGCAAGGTCCGGATGGTCGGCGAGCCGGTGGCCGCCATAGCCGCGGTGGATGAGGATGTCGCGACCGAGGCTTTGGACCTGATTGAAGTCGAGTATGAACTGCTCCCCACCATTTCCTCCATCGAGAGCGCGCTGGAGCACCCCGAGCCTCGCGTCCACGATCATGGCGAATTCGGCAACATCCACCGTCGGCAAGTGTATGAATTCGGCGACGTGGAGGTGGGCTTCGCCGAGGCCGATTTCATCCGCGAAGACCTGACGTTCTACGAGGGCAGCACGCACTTGGCTTTGGAACAACACGCCAGCGTCGCGAATTTCAGTAAGGACGGTAAGCTGACCCTCTACACGTGCACGCAGGACCTGCACTACCTGCATAAGGCGCTGGTCAAAGTGCTGGGGCTCCCCGCCAGTCACATCCACGTGATCGCCACGCCCAATGGAGGAGGCTTTGGCGGCAAGTGCGATCCCTTCCAGCATGAGATGGTGGTCTCCAAGCTGGCCATGGTCACCGGGCGTCCTGTCAAAATCTGCTTGACGCGCGAGGAGGTCTTCTACTGCCATCGAGGGCGGCATCCAGCGCTGATGTCGACTAAAACGGGGTTCAAGAAGGACGGCTCCATCACCGCCATGCACCATCGCACGATTCTCGACGGCGGAGCCTACGGTGGCTTGGGGATCGCCAGCGCGTTTTACACCGGCACATTTCAGACCACCACCTACACCATGCCGCGCTTCAAGTGTGAAGCCGTGCGCGTGTTCACCAACAAGGCTCCCTGCGGGCCGAAACGTGGAAACGGCACCCCCCAGCCGCGCTTCGCTCAGGAAGTCCAGATGGATAAGATCGCGGAGCAACTGGGGCTCGATCCGGCCGAAATGCGTAAGCGGCATCTAGTTGCTCCCGATTCGACGGTGGCGAACTGGATTCGCGTCGGCAGCATGGCCCTGGGGAAGTGTATTGACAAAGTGGTGGAAGGTTCCCACTGGAAGGAGCGGTTTCGCAGGCTGCCCTACGGGAAGGGAATCGGAATGGCGTGCAGCGGTTACATGACCGGCGCGCAGACTCCCATCTACTGGAACAACATGCCGCATTCGGGCGTGCACGTGCAGCTGGACCGCGGCGGCGGCGTGAGCGTTTTTTGCGGCTCGGCGGAAATCGGTCAGGGTTCCGATTCGATTCTGGCGTACATCGTCGCCGAGGTGTTGGGCATCGATCCTTTCGACATACGGGTGGTCACCGCCGACACCGATCTCACTCCGGTGGACCTCGGCAGTTATTCCAGCCGCGTGACGCTCATGACAGGCAATGCCGCTATCCAGGCGGCGGAGCGTGCCAAGGACTTACTGAGCCAGGCGGTGGCTGAAAAACTGGAGGTTCCGGGCAGCCGCTTAAGCTTCGCGGATCGCCGCGTTTTCGACTCGGAAAACCCGGAGAAAGGCGTGACCTTTATCGAGGCTGTGTGGCTGGCCGAGACGAAGTTCGGAACCCTCGGAACAGTCGGATCCTACAAGCCGCCGGCGGGCAAGGGAAAATTCAAAGGCTCCGGCATCGGTCCTTCGCCCGCGTTCAGTTTTACCGCGGCGATCGCCGAAGTGGAGGTGAATCCGGAAACCGGCATTGTCGTAGTGCCGCGCATGTGGATCGCACACGACGTGGGCCAGTGCATCAATCCTGTGTTGGTGATGGGTCAGGTGGAAGGCAGCGTGTATATGGGCCTGGGCGAAGCCTTGATGGAGGAGATGACGTACCGGGGGAACCGCAATGTGGTGCATAAATTCCCCTCGTTCCTCGAATACAAGAGTCCGACCACGCTGGAAATGTGCGACATTACCACGTATCTGATCGAAGACGGCGACTCCAATGGCCCGTTTGGAGCGAAAGAAGCCGGACAAGGGCCGCAGTTGCCGGTTCCGCCCGCCATTGCCAACGCCATTTATGATGCGGTCGGAGTTCGAATCGACGAAGTTCCGATCACACCCGACAAAGTATTGAAAGCGATCCGGGCGAAGGCCAAGGGTCAAGAAGGCAGGTACGGTCCGGCCAAGTTCACCTATCCAACGGAAATGCCCGCCCCGATTTATGTGCCGTCGCCGATCGAGGGCGGAGATGGTAAGCCGCTGCAGCGAGAGCCCGCGGTCGCACAAAGGTAGGACCGATCTCGAATGCTGAGACTTCCTAAATTCCGTTACCTCCAGCCGGCCTCTTTGTCCGAGGCTGTGCGCATGATGTCCGATGCCGGACCGGATGCGATGTATGTCGCCGGCGGCACCGATCTGTATCCGAATATGAAGCGCCGCCAGCAGGTGCCGAAAGTTGTGATCGGGCTGGCACACCTTAAGCAGCTCCGAACGATGAAGGGCAAGCCGGCGGAGGGTATGGTCCTGGGCGCCGGTCTGGTATTGACCGACGTAGCGGAAGAACGGCGCATCCAACGCTCCTACCCGGCGGTCGCGAAGGCTACCGAGTTGATCTCCACACCTCTGCTGCGCAACATGGGCAGCATCGGCGGGAACCTTCTGCTCGATACGCGGTGCAATTATTACGACCAGAACTACGAATGGCGCAAGGCGATCCACTTCTGCATGAAGAAGGATGGCGAGATCTGCTGGGTGGCTCCGTCCAGCCCGCGTTGCTGGGCGGTGCAGTCGAGCGATTGCGCGCCGGTCATGGTGGCCATCGGCGCGAAAGTGAAGCTGGTTTCGAGTTCCGGCGAGAGGGTGATCGGAGCCGCGGAACTGTATCACGATGACGGAATCCAGCATCTGAATAAACAGCCCGGCGAACTGCTGACCGAAATCCATCTGCCGGCGACGAATGGCTGGCGCGCGACCTATTGGAAACTCCGCCGCCGCGGCTCGTTCGATTTCCCGGTTCTCGGTGTCGCCACTTGCGTGCGACAGGCGGGCGACGGAACGGTGGAAGACGCCAAGATCATTCTGGGAGGTGTCGGTTCTTCTCCTCTCGAGGCGGTCCTCGCACAGAGGGCCATTATCGGGAAAAAGCTGACGGATGAAACCATTCGGGAGGCCGCCGCCGCGGCGTACCCGGCCGCGAAGCCGCTGGACAACACGGACTTTGCGATGAGTTGGCGCAAAGACATGGCGCGGTATTACGTCGCAGGCACGCTGCGGGAATTGGCCGGCCTGCCTCCGAGTTTCCCGAAGCCGGACGGCGATAATGGCTCGCCGGTTCTGCGCGTACTTTAGCTGGGCGCGGAAAAAGGGGTCAGTGAATTTCGGCGAAAATGGTTCCGGAGCGCAGCAGGCGCTGTTCTTCGACATGCTGCAAGGCCCTTCTTAGAAAATCGATCTCCAGGGTTTGCTGACCGATTTTGCGCTCCCGGTCGGCCACGCGGCTCTCCTCGCCGCGCTTCTTGCCGACCCCCTGAAACGCCGGTTCGCCGTGCTCGTCCAACTCGTGCCGCCAGCGGTGCAGCTCGGATCGGTGCACTTCCAGCGCTCGTGCCACCTCCGCAGCCGTCTGCCCGCTCTGCAGCCGCCGAATCGCGGCCACCTTGAACTCTTTCGAAAATTTCCTTCGAGCCATCGTTCCAGTTTCCCCTTTCGATGAAATCTGGACCATTTTCTGAGTATTTATAGACCATAGCCGCAGTGGCGAAAATGGGCTGTTGCGTGTTCTGAATTCAGCGCAGTAAGGGCCGCGGCCACGGCATGCTCCAGCAATTCCAGTTGGCGGATCTTCCAAGCTCGCAACCTTTGCTTGACCTGGAACCAACACTTTTCGATGGGGTTGAAGTCCGGGGAATACGGCGGCAGGTAGCGGAGCTG
>DATNJC010000239.1:0-4677 GCA_035604115.1 Bryobacteraceae bacterium
TCATCCCCATGTCCACCTGCACTTCATCCCCACCTATAGCTCTTGGCTCAACCAAGTCGAATGCTGGTTCAGCATCATGGGCCGAGCGGCGCTTCGAGGCGCCAGTTTCACGTCGCCCCGCCAACTCAGGGACGCCATCGAGGCCTTCGTCAAGGCCTACAATCCGAAAGCCGCGCCCTTTGAATGGACCAAGGCCGTCGTCCACCAGTCCAAGCCCAAATCCTTTTACTCTGATTTATGCAAGTAAGTACTAGGTGGAGCAGGCTTCAGCCTGCAACGGGGACTTCAGTCCCCGGACTCAGAAGTTCGAACTCAACCGCTGGTAGTAGCGATGCCTCGCGGAATGCCCGCGAGAACATTCACCACCGAATTGTACCGCCCAAAGAGTGGGGGATCAATGCGCAGGCCGTTCACGGGCTGCTCACGTTGAACGCCCCATCGGCATAGTTGCGGCGGGCGCCTACCGTCTCGCCAAAATCGATGAGGTTCTGGCCCGATACGGAGTTCGCGGACTCTGCACCAGCACCCTGTTCCGCCTCGAACCCTGTTTCTATGAGTCCATTGACCCGCTCTGGAGTTGGGCCGATCCTTCGTGCGGCCCGAGTATCAGAAAAGCTACCTGCCGCTGTTATTGCTGTGGAAGGGACTGGGACAACACGTGGCGAGGAACTCGCAGTGCCGGATTCTGTTCGGGCCCGCGAGTATTCGCGACATGTGTCAACCGTTATCGGATAGCCAAGGTGCTGTTGTTGCTAAATACCGGCTGTCCATTCACGACCACGGCCGCCGACAAGGGAACCTCGTCGCCCGAAGGTGCTTCTTGCGGAACCTCAAATCGCAGCTCCACGATCCCGCCACGGCATCCCGCGCAGTTGACGGCTCGCAGCGAAGCGCCCCTGTTGTTGACGCCGACGATGAAGGGGAACTGCGGGCCGTTAGCGCCCAAAACGCCGAAGCCAGTCAGGAACATCCGGAGTATTTCTCCGTGCCGGGCTGGATTCCGGGGCGCGACCAAGTCTCCGCTCGCATGGAGAACCAAAGCCGCCCTCTTTCCGGACTGCGACGTCTGTAAGATCCCCGGATTCACTGGCAGAACCGGAAAGGCTTTCGATTTAGATTCGTTTTCACCGGACCGAACAACGACGTTTACCGAATCTCCGGCTAGCACGGGCGGCACCAGCACGGTCACGGATTCCCCACCCCCGGACTGCATTACGCACAACACCGTTCCGGGTAGTTCTCCGAACCGCACCGTCGGCGTTTTCGCGTCTAATGGATCACGGGTCTTTTTTGAAGTTTCTCCGCCCAGTGCAAAGACGCCACCCGAATCCACGCTCGCCTGCTCCATCGTCATCGCCGGCAAAGGTTCCTCCAGGCCTGGTATCACCACGCCCGGCCGGGAACCGTCAAATCCCGGCAGCAGAGTGTGGGGGTGTTCCCGCGCATCACCTTGTGGCAGAGAAATCATGCATTCTCCGGCGTGAGATTCCAAGGACGCCGCCAGCTGATCGCCAAACAAGGTCACGATAGAACCGGGAGCGACGCCTTCCTTGAAAAACGGACTCTTGCCCGCCGCATTGAGGATCGCTGAAATCTGGGGCCGGTCCTTGTCGGCATACAAGATCAACTTAGGATTCGGGTCGTCCGCGTGGACCAGCCACGCTTCGCGATCCGGATAACGGCGGAACAACTCGGTCACACTCGCCTGATCCAGCTCTCGGGCCCAAATCACCGGAGATTTGTCGACGTTCGCGGAATTGTAAACCCACGGGTAGTTAAAGTCGTGGGTTGGCGAGTAGCGAACCAGAACCAGATGCTGGCCGCCACGCTGTTTCAATTCGTCTGCGACGCGGCTTCTTGCCGTGGCGCCCGTGGAGACGCACGCCGGACAGAGCATGCCGCCCAGCACGAGCAGGGAACAACTCACCACCCCCGCCGTTACCAGACTCCACCGGAACAGCGCGGCGCCGAAGCGTTGGTGTGGCCATCGCAGCGTCCGCAGGCAGCGTGCGCCTTGCAGCATCAAGACCAGCAGCACACCAGTCAAGGGCGCGACGTAATGCGGAAAAAAGAACGGATATAACAAAAATCCAGCCAGCAGAACAAACATCGCCGTGAAAAACAAAAAACGAATAGGCCTGCGCCGCATCACTAATGGCAACAATAAAAGCGGCAAACTTAGAATGGGTTGGAAATAGAATTCCCAGAAACTCTTTAGTTTTTTCTGCATGGCCTGGATGAAGCCTTCCCAGGAGGATTGCTCCTGGAATAGACCAAGCTGCCACTCGAAGTTGTCCCAAATGTCGCGTTGCTGTTTCACGCGCGTAGCCTGCATTACCGGCGCACTCCACAACAGATTCTGCGGCGTACCGTAGAATTGCTTGTGCAACTGATATGGCATCTGGAGCGGGTTGCCGGTGACTCGCCAGTCGTAATACAGAACGCTGCCGGCGACCAAGATGGAGACGCCGGTGAGAGTCGCCAGAACGCGAAGATTTTGGCGCGGTTTGCTTAGGAGGCGGGTCAAAAGCAACGCGCCTACAGGCAGGCTCAACAGAAGCCCCTCGAAGGGGCGGCTTTGAGACAGAACGAACAGGCCGGTTCCAGCCATCAGCACATCAAACGGTCGGCCTCGTTGAAGCAGACGCGGCCACGCTCCCACCAGCAAGGCGCCGCCAATGGCGCCGGCAGCCCCACCCCAGTAACTGTTCATCCAGGACGTGACGATGCCCCACCGCGCGCCAGCCAGCAAAGCCCCCAGCAGCGCCCATTTCGGCGGCAACCATCCTTGCAGCATCCGGCACGACGCCGCGCACATCAGTGCGACGCTTAAGCAGATTCCGAACCACGGATGCGCGTGAAGCGCGAGAGGCACAGCTAGTATTAACCCCTGGGCGATCGGATACTGCGACGTGTAGGTTGGTTGGTGAAATACGTACAGCGTTTCAAAATGGCGCCACATCGGGTGCGTGGGGTTCGTGATTCGTCCCGATGCGAACGTATCCGCCAAGAGCAGGTGGCCAAATTCGTCGGGGATCGACGGTTGCGGAATCGGGATCAACGGCAACAGCGCCAGCCGCACGACCACCGGGAAAGCGGCCGCCGCGAGGATCGCATGCGTCCGGTGACCAGCAAACCGGCTGAATGCGCGCTCCAGCGCGCCAAACGTGTGGCGTCCGAAACGCGGAGCCGTGAGTGCGAGTACGGCGCCCAATCCGACTGCGATCGCCTCCCACGTCTCTCGGTTTTCCGGCTTCAGAAGCGTGGCGCCAGTTTGTCCCCACGCAGGAAACTTTGCTGAGAGCCACTTCAGAAGCAACGCCAGCAAAAACACGCCCGCGAACAGCAGGGCCATCGACCGCAGCACAACGGAGGCGGCCCAACGCGAGCCGAACGCTGTTCCGGAGCCCCGCGCGTCCGGTGCGGAAATATCAGTGGGACGGAGTACGCTCAAGCGTGACCTGCGCAGGCATCTAATGTCTCAAAGCGATATTTATCTATTCTAACCAAACCGGTCTCACACGAGCGGGGTAATTTGAGGCAGCCGAGCCCGTGATCCGTCCGTAACTAGCGGTGCTGGAGTGCGAAGTGCGGGAGAGATGTGTGGCCAAGCGCTTCAAGTGGGCGGTTGAGTCAAGCCCGTGTTAGCGAAGCAGGCGTAGGAGGTTGCACCTTGCGGGTGGACGAGGCGGTTTAAAATCTCCTGCATGGCCCTGTCCCGACGAAGTCCCGCGGAAGCTCCGGTTTTATTTGACATCGATCCGGAACCGGCCCCCGTTCTGATCACCGGTTTGCCGGACTAACGCTGGTGGTAGAGGCGTTCCGCGGCCTGCGCTTGGGCCACAGCGCCAACCGGCACCTGGCGATCAAAGAGCGCCAGCGTGGTTTCGACGAAGGGACCTGTGTAGAGAGCTTCGTATTGCTGAACGCCGCCGGGGGCGATTGCCTGGAGGATTTCGAGCCCCTCCGTCAGGATCGGGCGCTGGAGCAGTTGATCGGGCATGCGCTGCCGTCTCCGAAAGCGGCGCGGAAGTTTTTGTACGCCTTTCACGATTCCGGCAAGATCGAGGAAGCGCAGCAACGGCTGGGGCCGGGAGCCAGCAGTTATATTCCGGAAGAGAGCGAACCGTTAGGCGCCTTGGCGCGGGTCAACGTGGATCTGGTGCGCGAGCTGGGGCGGCGCTGCGCCGATCAGAAGATCGCCACCATCGATCTGGACGACACCATCATCGAGAGCCATAAACAGGAAGCCCTGCCGACCTATCCAGGCAGCACCGGGTATCAGCCGGTGGTGGCGCTGTGGGCCGAGATGGAGGTGATTGCCGCCGAGCAGTTCCGGGACGGCAACGTGGCGGCGTAACAAGACCCGCTCAGTGTCGCCAAGCAAGCCTACCAAGCCTTGCCGGAACACATTACCGAGCGCTGGTTTCGCGGGGACTCGGGGTGTTACGAACAGGAGTTGCTGCGCTGGCTGCGGAACGGCCAGCGGGCCGAGGGCCCGGAGGGATTCATCGGCTTTGCCATCAGTGCGCGCACGAGCGAGTCGCTTAAGGAGCGCGCCCGGATGCTGCCGGAAGTGCTGTGGAAGCCCTACCGGGAAGACGCGGACGCGATCCTGGAATGCGCCGAGCTGTTCCACTACGATCCCCTGGAGAACAAGGCCAACGAGGAGTTGGA
>DATNJC010000240.1:0-5970 GCA_035604115.1 Bryobacteraceae bacterium
GGCGGCCATTGAGGAGTTCCTCTCCGAGTGGAATCAAAGCCCGAGGCCGTTCGTCTGGACCGCCACCGTGGATTCCATCCTCGCCAAGCTCGCCCGCTGTCGTCAAACTCTTGAACGAATCCAGCCCGGCTGTACGGTTCCAAAAACCCGAAAAAGAAAGTCCAGCTAATTCCTGGACACTACACTAGATCGTATAGAATCGTTGAGGCAGCGTCCGTTTTCTGGAGCCCACGCTGGAACCCGCGCCTTGGGCCGACACTGGCTCGGTCAACAAGAGAGCCATGCAACTCCAGGCCCTGCGCATGGCTCGGACCTTACTTGGTGGCGGCCCTTAGGTCGTAGCTGATGGTCGATTCCACCAGCTCCTTCATGCGGCTCAGCTCGACGGCGCCGAGAACCTCGACTACCGTGACCTCCTTGGCTTCGGCCGAGATCAGCAGAAAACCGCCGAGCTGGTCTCCGTCGGTTTTGAGGAGGTAGATCTGGGTGCTCTCGTTATCTTCCTGCACGTTGACGATGCGCGACCAAGCCGGGTTAGCGGCCACCTGCCGCCGCAGCGGGTCGAGAGTGGACTTCGGGTATGCCCCCTCTGTAGCAAACTCGTAATTCCGCAGGTGGACGCCCTTTACTCCCGAGAACGCGCCCGCGCTCCCTTTGTCCCCGCCGGATAGCTGCGCAAGAGTGGAGCCATCCAGATCCACTTCCGCTTTCTGCTTGGCGAGCGCCGCGAGGTTCGGAAAATTGAAATCCAGTTTCTGGTCTGCCGCCGGGGCGGGTTTCTGTGCCGCCGCCCAAGCGGGCGCGAGCAATGCTGCAATTACAGTGGCCGTTAGAGTCTTCATTGGTCTCCCTTTGTTTTGTCCTTGTTGCGTTTGCCTTTGCCGTCCGGCACCACGCCCGGCGGAATGCCGAAACGTCCCCCGAGTTGGGCCAGGTCGGCGAGATCGATCGCGCCCTCGATGTACACTACCGTCAACTCCTTGGGCTCGGCGGCCAGAATCGCGAAGCCGGTGATGCGGGTGCCATCGGACTTGGTGAAGATTTCGCTGGTTTCTTTGTCGCTCCGGTCGCCCAGGATCTTGGACCAGCCGGGAGCTTTGAGCTGCGCCCGGATCGGGTCCAGGTCTTCCTGGCGATACTGGCCCTCCTGGGCGAACTCAAAGTTCTTGACCGAAATCGCTTTCAGGTTGGCCAGCAGATTCTTGGCCTTCGAGTCGTCGGACTTGCCCCCGGAAAAAAACTTCCCGGCCATTTGCAGCATGGCTCCGTCGAGGGTGATGTCGACGGTCTCCTTGGCTTTGGAAGCCAGTTGATCCAGGCCGATTTGGATCTGCGCCGAGAGCGGCACCACCGGCGCCAGGACGGCCATTCCTAACAGTAGAAGTGCTCGTTTCATCAGTTGTCCTTTGGAAGGGCGAGGTTTCTTAAAACGTGGTCTCGCGCCAGGTTCAGTTTTTCAGCCGCGATCCGCAGCGCCAACTCGGCTTGCCGCGCGGCTCGTTCTTCCCGCGTGTGTTGATAGGTCGTAACCGAAAACGACACCACGGTCAAGGTGGCGGCAATCGCGCCGATCCTCCACAATGGGCCCCACCACAATTGGCCCCACACGGGGGCCCACATCCGCCGTGGCCGGCGGGCCGGTGCTAGGCGGTCCGCACTCTCCCTCCCGGTGCGCTCCAGCACTCGATCCGCGAACCCGCGTGGAGGTTCCTGCCGCTGCAACGCGGCTCGAAGCTGGTCCTCGAAATTACTCATAACGTGTCTCCAAAACGGCGTGCCGATTTTTCGCGCAACAGCGCCAAAGCCCGTTGCAAATCGCTTTTGACGGTCGCCACCGGCCGGTCCAGAGCCGCGGCGATCTCGGCCGGACTCAAATCTTCCTGATACCTCAAGATCACCACCATCCGGGGGATCTCCGGGAGCGCCGCCACCATCCGCCACAGCGCGTCATTTCTTAAAACGTCGCTCCGCAGCATGTCGAGGGACGCGGCCGGGGTCGCGGGCTCCACCGTATCCTCCAGGCTCGCCTGGGGCCGGCGTTTGCGTTTGCGGGCCTCGTCGATGGACCGCTGTACCGCCACCCGGCGCAGCCACGACGTGGTGTGCGCCGCCGACTTCATGGCGTCCAGGTTCCGGTACAGGCTCAGGAACACGTCCTGCGCCACCTCTTCGGCCAGGCTACGGTCGGCCAGGAAGTGATAGGCCACGCTGAACACCATCGCCTGGTGCTGGCGCATAAGGGACTCGAAGTCCGCCCGGCTCTCGGCACTGTTCTCGATCGCGGCCAGGGTTGTTAGTCCTTCCTGGTAACTCGCTTTGTAACTGGGCTGCACCTAGTAACAGATACGTGCCGGGCATACCCGGAGGACGCACTTTTTTGGAGTTTTTTCAGGCCCCGGCGGGCCGGCTCAGGCGAGTCTGAGCTCAAAGTTGGCCGCCGCGGGCCGATGAGTTTCATGAGGATGTGGCCGTCTGACCGCATTCCGAGGATAGCGATATGGATATCACGTCGATCAACAACTTGACACCCCACATGAGTGCCCCCGCCGAACCCGTTCTCCCGCAGGCTGCCAGCCAGGACCAGCGAACCTTGATTCAGGCCGTGAAAGCTGTTAACGCCGTCGAATTATTCGGACAGAACAACGAGTTGACGTTTATCATGGACCGGGCCACCCGGCGCGCCGTCGTACGAATCGTGGACCGCAAGTCCGGAGAAGTGGTGGAGCAGATTCCGGCTGAATATGTTCTGCGCATGGCCGAAGAGTTGAAAAGAGGCTGACACTGGCACTCTCGCCGAGGCGTGGCGATCCTTGCAAATGGCCGCTGCGCCCATGCCCGCTTTAGCCCAGGGCGATCACCAGCCCGTCAGCGCGAGTTACTAGGTCTGAAGTGGGGCAGGATGATATCCTGCGCGCCGGTTGGCAACCGGCGCTTGGACTGGCTACTGCAAGCATCCCGAGGCGGGTTACCAACCCGCCGCAGGTTGCCAACCTGCCCCACAAGCCGCTGGCGCTCCCCCGGCGGGACCCGCTTTGGTGTACAGTTCCTTGTATGAGCGACACCGGCGAGGTCACCCGCCTGTTGGGTGAAATTGGGCGCGGCGAGCGCGAGGCCGTCAATCAGCTCCTGCCGCTGGTCTACGACGAGTTGCACCGCCTGGCCCGTTCCTACTTCCGTCGCGAGCGCGGCGAACATACGCTGCAACCGACGGCTTTGGTGCATGAGGCCTACATCCGGCTCGTCGACCAGCGCGCCGCCATGGAGAGCCGCGGCCACTTTATGGCGGTCGCCGCCACGCAGATGCGGCGCATTCTGCTGGACTACGCGCGCAAGCACCATGCGGCCCGGCGCGGCGGAGCCGGCCAAAAGGTACTGCTTGAAGACTCCATGGCCATCGCCGCGCAGCGCTCGGTCGACATGATCGCCCTCGATGCCGCGCTCGACAAACTGGCCGCGCTCGACGCCGCGCAGGCGAATTTAGTGGAATTGCGTTTCTTCGGTGGCCTCTCCGTGGAGGAGACCGCGGAGGTGCTGAAGGTTTCTCCCGCCACAGTCAAGCGGAGCTGGAGCTCGGCCCGCGCGTTCCTGCACCGGGAGATTTCAGGAGGCGCCCTTGACGCCCGAGCGGTGGGCGCAGATTCGTCAGATCTTTGAGGGCGCGCTGGAGCGCCCGGACCGCGACCGCGCCGCCTACCTCCGGGTCGTCTGCGCCCGCGACGACGAACTGCGCCGCGAAGTAGAAGCGTTGCTCGAGAGCCACGGCGATTCCGGCGCGTTTCTCAACAAGCCGGCGCTGGAGCTAAACCGCACTTTTCTGCAAGGTCTGGCGTCCACCGGCGCTCAGAGCACCGGAGAAACCGGCGAGTATGCCACGGGCTACCGCGCCGGACCCTATCAATTGCAGAAGCGCATCGGCCGCGGCGGCATGGGCTCGGTATGGCTCGCCAACCGTTTCGATAGCGACTTCACCAAGAGTTTCGCCGTCAAGCTGGTCAAGCCCGGCATGAACTCGCAGGAGATCCTGCGCCGCTTCCGCCTGGAGCGGGAGGTGCTATCGGGCCTGGACCATCTCAACATCGCGCGCCTGATCGATGGCGGATCCACTCCCGAGGGTTTGCCGTACCTGGTGATGGAATACGTCGAGGGCCGGCCCATCGACCAATACTGCGAGTCGCTCCAGATCAGCATCACCGACCGGCTGAAACTCTTCCGCCAGGTGTGCGCCGCCGTGCAATACGCGCACCAGCACCTGGTGGTGCATCGCGATATCAAGACGGGCAATATTCTAGTGACCGCGGACGGCGTGCCCAAGCTGCTGGACTTCGGCATCGCCAAGCTGCTGCATAGCGAGTTCTCCACGCTGTCGGCGTCGGAAACGCGCCCCGAGATGCGCCCTATGACGCTGGATTACGCCAGCCCCGAGCAGGTGCGCGGCGAGCCCATCACCACCGCCACCGACATTTACTCGTTGGGCGTGCTGCTCTATAAGCTGCTCACCGGAAAGTTTCCCTACGGACCGGAAGTGCGCTCTCAGGCTGCGCTGCAGCATGCCATTTGCGAGACACCCCCGCTCCGGCCCAGCTCCGTGATCCTCACCGACGAACGGACCGCGATTCCCGCCGCGACCCAGGCCATCGCGGTGGGCCAGGAGACGCGTCCCAAAGCGCGCCAGCGTTTGAAGCGCAAGCTGGCGGGCGACCTGGACATGATCGTATTGATGGCCTTGCGCAAGGAACCGCACCGGCGCTACGTTTCGGCCGAGCAATTCTCCGAAGACGTAGCGCGCTATCTGGACGGGCGGCCGGTGATCGCGCGCAGCGACACTTTCGGCTATCGCGCGGCCAAGTTCGTGCGCCGCAATCCCGCCACCGTGGCGGCTAGCGGACTGCTGGCCGTGGCCTTGATCGCCGGCTCCGGCGTCTCCACCTACTATGCGCGCCAGGCGCAGCAACAACGGGTGCGCGCGGAAGCGCAAGTCGTGTCCGCTCGGGTAGAAGACTTAATTCAGAGGCACGAACTCATCTCCACCTACTTGCGCATGGCGCAGATTCAGGACGCGGGTCTGAACAACCCGCAAGCGGCGTTAGCGACCTATCGCGTGGCTCTGGCCGAAGCGCGCGGCTTGGTCGCCGCCTACCCTCAGGACCAGGACGGCCGCCGTAGCCTCGCGGAGGTGGCGATGAGGGTGGGCGATCTCGACCCATCCGAATCGCTCGACCGTTACAGCGAAGCTGTCCCGATGCTGGAGGCTTTGGTCAAGACAGGCTCGCCGGATGAGGCGCTGACCCGGGATCTGCTGGCGGCCAACCACCGGCTGGGGCTCGCGCAATATGCTCGAGGGAACCTGCTGGCTGCCTTGTCCACCTTCAGCCATGACGTGGAGTTGGCCGAAACCGCCGGGAACGATGGGGAGGGTAAACATGCCCGGGCCGCGGCGAATCTGTGCATGGGTGAAGTGCTGGTCCGCAACGGTGAGACCGATGCGGGCGTCGCGCGATTGAGTAAGGCACTGGAACTGTACAAGGAGTTCGCCGGCGTCGCCGCGGTTCTGCGCGACACGAACCCGCAGGCCTATGAGCGTGCCCTGCAGCAACTAGCCTCGGCCGCCCCGCCGGACCGCCGCGCCGCGATCGAATCCGATCTAGCGCCCTGGCTAAAGCGCTGATCCGTGGCCGTGGAGCACGCACTTTTGCGTGCCACGTCGCGACTCATCGCGACGCTCGGCAGGGCTGCGCGTGAGGTTCCAAGCGTCGGCACGAATGCCGACGTGGCACGCCAGAGGGCGTGCTCCACGGTTACGGTTCAACCGCGTAACCCCGCCCGGGCGATCTCTAGACCATTTTCTGAGTATTTATAGACCATAGCCGCAGTGGCGAAAATGGGCTGTTGCGTGTTCTGAATTCACCGCAGTAAGGGCCGCGGCCACGGCATGCTCCAGCAATTCCAGTTGGCGGATCTTCCAAGCTCGCA
>DATNJC010000241.1:0-14284 GCA_035604115.1 Bryobacteraceae bacterium
TGTCATGAGAGCCGCAGAAGAAGTTTTTCGCCAGGATCGGCTCACTCCCAGCCACAGTGACTCACTTTTCGACAATCACGTCGCTGATGCCTGATATTTTGGCTAGTCGCCAAACTGCCAGTTTAGACACGGGCTGCTAACGCGGTCGCGGCAATCAGTGAATCAACCGTCGGCAGAGGCCGCCCGGTGCGTGATCCTTGGGCCGCAAGGGATGCCCAGCGCATGGCAACCTGGCGATCCACGGGAAGGACCCGGCCGGAAAACCAAGACTCCAGGTCTTGCGTGAGCCATTGTTCAAGTTGTGCGCGTCGCTTGCCCTCGGCGAGCAGCTCTATTCCCTTTTGAATTTCGGCAAGCGTGATGATGCTTACATGCTGGGACTGACGGTTCGTGGTCTCAAGCCAGCGCTTGACGCCGGTGTCGGGACCTCCTGGCCGGTTGTATTCGGACAGCACGTTTGTATCGATGAGGAAACCGCTCATCCCAGATCAACAGTGCGCGGGTAATCTTTGGATCGTTCCAAGTCGAGGTTGGCGCCGGCAAAGGGGGAGTCGAGGAGAAGGTCGGAAAGATTATCGAACCGAATGTGAGCCGGGCGCGGAGAATCCGCGGAAGTCAAGTCATGCTCCAGGACTTCCAGGGCATATTGCTCGGCTGAGACGCCTCGCGCCAAGGCCTTGGCTTTCAGGGCCTGTACGTCTTCGTCCGGAAGTTGGATGGTCAGGTTCATGGCGGTTCTCTCTTTTTCAGCTTAACCCCGACGGTCAGTTTACGCGAAGTGGCCGGGGGTGTCCACGTCTTTCCTAAACGCTACATTCCTTTCACCTAGCGCTCCCGATCCGTCGTCTGAGAAACCCCCGGCCAATCCTCTTGCTCTTGGATCTGAACATTGACGTAAAGCGATTGGCAGAAGCCGTCCAAGCCGGGGTAGAGCGTTGCGCCGTTGATATTAAGTTTGTTGAGTGCCCTGAGTACGTCAAAACGCGTTTCCGATGCGACTACGAGTTTGTGCAGCCATTGGGCACTCGGTTTCTGTCCATTGCTCGCATGAAGTAGTAGGGCGGCTAAACACCTGCGGAAGGAAAACAGTGCATGGTTGGCAAAAAGAAACAGCGCTTGTTGAATGGTCAGGCGTTCATTCATTCTGTGTGGCTGAACTGCTGCGACCAGATAAAGATTGTCTGGCGGTTGATCCCAGTATAGTTTTCTGAAGTTTTCAGGCGACGACAGATCATTATTGCCTTCGGGGAGGCCCAACATCGCGACCGCCTCGGCGTTTATGCTGTCCACATCGACAGCCCATATGACGAATGGTTCAACTTGCTTGTCTGGTGTTGTGGTGATGAATGGATTAGCTGAATTCGAAGACTGCGCGCCGAAGAAGGCCGCAACATGAGGCGACCTGGTCCAATCAACCAGCCGCGTCGGGGCACCATGATGCTGCATCAGAGCAAGCCATTCGAGATCATCATCACGAGGTACGTCCGTGACATACTGATGAGCCCGACGCCTGAATTCGCGCATCACGTAATCCTCAGCAACCCCCGGTCTGGTCGCAACCCTTTCGATACTGGCCTTGAGAACGCGGTCCGTGCCCTGCCCGCGAAATGCCCATTTGGCTTCATGAAAGACTGAAGAAGTTCAAATAGCTCGGAAACGCTAGATATTGTAGGGTGGACGGTCGCGAAGTCCTCCAAAGGCCCTGTTCTTATCTTTGCGTAATCTTTATGCTTCATGGCCGCGTTTGGTCCCTTCTTTAAGGTTAAGCCAATGCCTGAGCTTCAGTTTGCGCCCCAATTTCACGTCCCGGCTCATCGGGCCGGTAGTTTCTTGACGTCTCACTTGGCGTGAATGACGCGGAGATCCGAAGTGGTTGCGAGTTCCTGTAGATGGTGAGATAGGAATGGAGCGCCCAGAACAGAACGTTGCGGTGGGTGAGGTCCTCGCGCTTTATGGCCCATGCCGGGCGCCTCGGCCAGCTGTCCAAAGGTGCGATAGAACTCTTCGAGGAGGCGGTCGGCGGCCGTGAAGCTGTCCTCTGAGACGAATTCCCAGATCTCTTGAAGGTCGCCAAGAGCGCGACGGGCCAGTTCGAATTGATTCACGCTCGCTGGCGGCGGCGTTGGGCACTGAAAGCGCGCAGTTGGCGGAAGGCTTCTTCGCCGCCGACGGTGTCGCCCCGGCCGATATCGTCGAGGCCTTCAGAGATCATGCGGTCGATTTCCTCTGGAGTGTATTCCTGGCCGAGGTCGCGCGCGACCACGTAATGGTAGACGGCTTTATTGAGGAACTCGCCGGGGTCGGAGGAGCGGCCAGCCTTCACTTCGGCGGCGATGAGTGTTTCCAGTTCGGGCTTTAGGATCACGTTCATAACCAACGCTCCAGGTTGCGCCTCAACCATAATTCTACGCTTCTTGCAGGAAAATGTCCGTCACGGAGCGTCCTGGGCGAATCCGCGGAGAATCTCGCGGCGGTTTTCGTCAATTTCTTCCTCAGACGGGCCGGGACCGTACTGGGCGAGCAGGCCCCGGCCGGTCTTGAACGGCGGGCCGGGAAGGGGCTCCTCCATGCCAAGAGCCCGCTCGAGAACCTGGCGCGCGTAACCGGCGGCGTCGATACCGTGCGCCTGCGCGTGCGTTTTAAGCGCCGCTTCCAGTTCCTTGGAAAGATCGATGGTCAATGTCATGGCGGTCTCTCCCTTCAGGTTAACTCGCTGAATGCACTCCTGGCACGTACTGCAGGCGAGGTTCGCTCAGCGTTCGCGGCGCATGGCTTCCCGTAGCGAGTCTACGCGGCCTTCGCTGCTGGTGAAGAGATCCTCGGGGAAGCGCCGGTACGCCAGCATGCCGGAGTAGATGGACGCCGCGTCGTCGAGGTTCAACCCCAGGCCGGCTAGGTACTGCATGCGCAGGTTGCGGTCGCGATTGATGGCGGCGCCTTTCAGCCACTCAGTTAGATCGGAATTGCGGCCCGCGTAGGTGGCGAAGAGATCCACGGGTGAGTTCATGCCGACCTCGGCTAACGATTGTGGTAGCTTGCTGGCGGGGTCGCGATAGCCTACGCGCTGCTCCATCTCGTCGAGGTCGATGCGGAGCGGCGCGAGTTGGCCCAGCAGCACCATGTCGTGGCCTTGGCCTTGATACGGGTTGCCCCAGATGGTGCCGTTGGGGAAGACTTCGAAGAATGTCGCGACTGCACTCTTGACTGCTTCCGGGGTGGTCTCGAAAAGCTGGATGTACATGGTGATGACGCCGCCGGGGTTTAGATGCTGCTTGGCTGTCTCGAAAAATTCGTGGGTGTACAGGTTTGCTGCGCCCTTTACCCACGGGTCCAACGGATCGACGGTGATGCCGTCGAAGCGCTCCTTGGTGGTCAGAAGGTAGTGACGGCCGTCGTCGATTTGCAGTTGCGCTTTGGGGTTGAAGAGTACGTCGAAATTCTGTTCGCTGAAGTAACGGGCGGCGGCTTGCGGCACTAGCTTTTCGATTTCCACGATGGTTACTCGCTGCACTCGTGGGTCGATGGATACTGCGCCGGCTGTGATTCCCGCGCCGCAGCCGATGACCAGGACCGAGCTAGGGTGGGCGGCGGTCAGAGTGGTGAGGTGTCCCAGCATGCGCTGGAGGCGCATGTCGCGGCGGACGCTCGAAGCCTGGATTTTGCCGGCTACGTGAAAGGTCAGGGCTCCGTTCGGAAAACTTGCGACGGCCACGGAGGAGTTCATGCCTTCGCCCGCGTAGATGATGTCGCTCTTGCCGACCCAGGTCGCTGCGTAGCGGCCGTATGCGACTAGCAGGTTCGGAAGGGGTGGGACGCTGCGGATGAAGAGGCCGCTCCCAACGACTGCAAGCACTGCCGCGACGGCCGCAGCGGCGCGACCGAGGCGGGCTTCTGTCAGCAGCAGTAGCAGACCGGCAGCCGTCGATAAAGCGATGAGCACCTGCTCGGCGCGCTGCGATCCCACCCAGGCGATGAGGAGCAGGCTCGCGCCGAGCGCGCCGAAGATGGCTCCCAGCGTGTTGGCGGCGTAAACGCCGGCGAATAACTTGGCGCTATCCGGCGGCTTGGCTTCATCCGGCAGCGCGCCATCCTTCCCTGTCGATGCGGCGGCAAGCGCTAACGGGAAGCTCGCGCCCCACAGGAGCGTAGGCGGTAACAGGGCCCAAAACGCTCGGGCGAGGTCGAGTTGAAAGGTGAACCAAATGTTCGAGGAGATGGATGGGTTGATCGGCCAGTAGGGGAGCGACGCGGCGAGGCTGTAGGCGGTCCAGGCGATTGCTCCGGCGACCAGCAACTGGCACCAGCCCAGGGCTCTCGCTGGGACTGCGGATGCGCGCGGGCGCGCTAGGCTTCGGCAGAGCAACGAGGCAGTGCTGCTGCCAATCCCCAGGCCGGCGAGAAAGACCGCCAGGATGATGGAAAGCGTGTACACCGAGGCGCCTAGCAATAGTCCCAGCATGCGTGTCCAGATCGCTTCGGCGGCCAACGCGCAGAACCCCGACATCGCGACGGCCACGTGGATTGCTGGGGAGGACGGCTTCCACCGGCTAAAGCCGGTGCTACTAGATCGCGCGGACTTTATCGTGGGTTGCGGATACATCATCGCGAGCGCGAGTGCGAGGCTTGCAACGGCCGCGTTGATCGCCACTGCGACGTAGTTCGCCATGGACACGTCGTGCTCGCGCAGCAAGTAGAAACCAGCGAGCAGGCATCCGAATACCGCCCCGGCGATGTTGCCGCCGTAGAGGAAGCCTAGCCACGAGACGCCGTTGGGAGGCGCGTCAGGCGCCGTCTGGACTTGGCGCGCCAGGGCGGGGAGCGTCGCTCCCATCAGCACGGTTGGAGGCAGAAGGCACGTGGCTGCGACGATTCCTCGGAGCAGGAATCCTCCGCCCCCGGATGCGTAGACGCTGCCCACGAACGGCATCAGGAGCAAGACGAGAATCCCGAGAACGCCGATGCCGAGCTCGATCGCGGCGTACACGCGTAAGGGGTGGCTCTGGAGGGAGACGACGCGGGGAAAGATCAGGCTGCCGAGACACATTCCTCCCATGAAGGTGGCCAGGAGCACGCCGAGCGACACGGCCGACGAGCCGATGACCAATTCCAGGAGCTGGAACCAGACGATTTCGTAGATGAGCGCCGCTACTCCGCTACCGAAGGAGAGCAGGAGCAGCGATGGTTGGGAGAAGCGTGTGGGCGCGTGCTGTACCGCGGCCGCATCCGGCACCTACTTCTTCGCGGCCTGCTCTTCTCTGCGGGCGCCTACCAGGATGCCGGTCAGGCCGTAGTTGCCTTCGTGACACGCGGAGTCGAAGATCATCTGGCGCTGGTCGTCGGTCTTCCCCATCTCGATGAGAACGGTCCACGGCTTGGTCCAGGTCTGCGGATCGATGAACGTGATTTCACGCCGCAGATTGTTGGCGTCGACGCGCGTGAGGCGTTCGACCATCTTGTACGTGTCGGGGTTGGAGCCGCGGAAGCCCTGCGAGAAATTCGTGGTTTCGACGACCAGCGTGTTGCCTTCCCAGTGGCCGCGCGAGTCGCCCAGATAGGTTTTGATGTTGGCGGGAAGATGCGGGCGGCCGTCCATGAAGATGACGCGGTTGCCCCCGCCGGCGTGATCGTCCTCCATGTAGATGCCCATGGATTTGGGCGATTGCACGACCTGCATCACGGTGCCCTGAGCGAACGCGGTGTTCAGCGGGAGGAAGGGCATGGGAACGCCGAGACAACGCGGAGATTGCGCGATGTTTTCGGGGTTGTCGTTGGAGAGCGGGCCTCGGCCGCCGCCTCGACCGGCCGGAGCGCCGGCTTGGCCCCCTGGGATGCCTCGGCCGCCCTGCGCCGGCGCGCCCGCGACCAGAGGAGGAATTCTTCCATCCGGCGGATCGATGATCATGGAGGTCCGCTTGCCGGTTTTCAAAATTGAGTTGAAGACCGCGTTGTAGGCGCCGCCGACGTCTTGCGTTTTATCGGCCGAGCGCGCATTGCGCCCGGGATTCACACCTTTTGCCGCATCCGCCGCGGCTACTTCCGCGTCCGTGAGGAATTCCTTGCCGGCATTGGCGGCGGAGCGTTCCAGAGGCACATCGGCCATCACGAACCAGGTCCCTTGCAGATCTGGATCGCCCCACGCGGTGCGAAGCGGGGCCGGGCCTTTCGTTGCCGCGGCCTTCGGCGCTCCAGTGGGTGCGGCGGTGGTTGGTTTGGCGCCCTGCTTGGAGGTGGTTGCCGGGGCCTGACCGGGCAGGGGAAGCGCTGTCAGCCACGGGAGCGCAACAACGGTCGCCAGTGTTCCCAGGGGCACTAGATATCGGTGGCGCATCGAACACTTCCTCCTCAATTGCACGCGGTCTTCGCTTTCGAGAGGATAGCACCGCTGAAGGCGACGGTCAAAGCGCCAGTGATCCGCGGCTGCACGATATAGAAGTTGGGAGCAGGAAAGTCAAGGTCTTCTTCTCGGCCACAGATTCCACACAGATTTCACACAGAGCGTGGGGTGAACCCCTCGGTTGAGACACGGGCGATTGCCACACTTGCCGTTTAATGGATTTTCGTACTCAAACCACCTCTTCCCCGTCATCACGGTCCTCGGCTGGCGAAGCGGAGGCGGGCTCTGCTGGAGAGCAACCCGCCAAGGAATAGCCAGCCGGGGACCATTCTGGCGGAGAAGAGGCTATTTGAGTAAGGAAAATCATTAAACGGCGAGTGTGCTAATCGCCCGTGTCTCAACCGAGGGGTTCACCCCAGTAATCTGTGTGAAATCTGTGTGGTATCTGTGGCTGAGAAAAGTATCCCGACTCTCCTGACTCCAGACTTCTACGTTGTGCACCCCAGCGCCAGGTCGGTCACTGGGGATGGCCGCCGGCGTCTGCGTGGTTCATCATGAAGGTCGCCATGCCGGCAAAGAACTCGCTGAGCGGTTGCCGGACTTCGGCGGGGAACGCGGCTTCATCCAGGGCGCGCTCCATGATCTGGACCCACCGGTCGCGGGCGCGCTGCCCTATGGGAAACGGGGCGTGCCGCATGCGGAGGCGCGGATGGCCGCGCTGTTCGATATACGTGGGCGGGCCTCCGAAGCGGTAGATCAGGAAATCGCGCAGACGCTGTTCGGCGCCCTGCAAATCCTGCGCCGGATAGAGCGGGCCCAGAACATCGTCGCCGGGCACCTGGCGATAGAAAGCTGCGACCAATCGCTCGAAGCCTTCGCTTCCGACGGCAGAAAAGATCTCGTGCGCTTGCACGGCTACTTCCCGACGCGGAAGTCCCACACCTGCAGCTCGACCTTGCCCTCGGTGAACTCGATCAGCGCGTACTCGCCCGGCTCCAGCGACTTCTCGGGCCAGATTTTGAACAGCAGATCGCCCTCGGCTTTTTTGAAATTGGGGATTTTCTGCTGCTTCTCTTCGATCTCATTGACGACGGCCTGAATGCGGATCTCCTCCACCACGCGGGCGTTCTTCTTGGGGGCGAGTTTGATGATCTCGAAACGATCTTCGTTCGCCAAGCGGAAGTAAAACTCGGGGCGAGCATCGGGGACGCGGAAGCTGGCGCTCTCGCCGTCGATTTCGACAGTTCCTTTTCCTGGCACCAGCGGGACCGGCGAGAGAACCTTGAGCACGGTGCGCTTCTTATCGCTGACGTATTTGCCTTCCGCGGCCTTGAGCGCGACCAGATCGTCGCCGTTGATGAAGTAGGCACCCGGCGCGGTGGGGATCTGGGTGACGCGCTTCTCTTCCTCGCGGATGGCGGTGTCCTCCTCGGCCTGAGCCTTAGCATCGGCCTCGATGGTGGCCTGGCGGTCGGAGGCTGCCTTCTTGGTGCGGTCGAGATCCACCAGTTCCAGCGGAATTTCTTCCCACTCGCCGCGTTCGGTGGAATAGTAGCGGACGCGATCGCTGAGCACCTGATAATCGTCGCGAGTGGCCTGGAAATCGCCGTCCTTGAGATACAGGCGAATGTTCGCGCCGAAAGCGGCGGTGGCGAGAAGCAGCAGGATGGCGATGCGGGAGCGCATGGTGCGTCTGTCTCCTATTATGCCCCTTACGAGAGATCCAGCGCGGTGCAAGATTGCCGGAATAATCTGCAGGGCCGTGTAAAATCCTCCCCGCAATGCTTACCAGCTTCACAGGGAATCAACGTCTTGAGGACGGCGGCACATCACTTGCATAACCTCATCGCGGAGGTATCGGTATGCCTGATGACCCGCTTCCCAATCGTTCCCCCGCGCAGGACCGGCTGAGCCAGCTCGAGCTTGAAGAACGCTGGCAAGCCAGCCGGCGGCACCACTGGATTTCCGATATTCTGCTGACGCTAGTGATACTCGGCTTGGCCGCCGGCGCCTGGTACATGTACCCCATCTTACAAAAGCATGAGGCCGGCATCGCGCGATTGCCCGACATGCAGAAGGCGGTCGATACGCTGCAGGACGAAGTCAAATCCGCCGGCTCCAAATTCGACGAATGGACCGCCAATCAGAAAACCTTCAGCGATCGCACCGAGCAGGCGCTGCGCGACCTGCGCGGCCGCATGGACGCGGTCAAAGAAGAAGCTAAAGCAGAAGCCGGCGAAGCCGCCGCCGCGCTGACCGAGCGCGTTCAGGGCGAATTCGGCGTGAAAATCGACAAAATACAGACGCAGCTCGCGGAGCTCGGGTCGGGGCAGGCGGCCGATCAGCAACGCATCGCTTCACTGGAGCGAGACGCGATCGAGGCCCGCGAGCAAGCCAACCGCGAGGCGCAGGATCTCGCCGCGTTGCAGCGGAGAATTGAAGAACAGGACGCGCTCAACCAGAGGCAGGTCGCCGATGTGACCGACCTCAAGCAAACCGAACGGCTCAACCGCCGCGATTTCGATGCGCTCAACGATAAATTAGCCGTCGAGCGGGTGGATTTCGAAGCGTCCAAGAACCGGCAGAGGGATCTTGCGCCGGGAATCACCTTAACCGTAACCGGCATCGACGAGCAATACCGCCGCGCCACCGGTTGGGTGTGGCTGGTGGCCGACCGCCGTACGATCTGGTTCCGCAACCACGGCGCGCAGGAGCCCGTGGAATTCTACAGCACCACCGACGGCAAGAAGCGCGAGTTAGTGATCACCCATCTGGCCAAGGATTCGGTAGCCGGTTATTTGCTGCTGCCGAAGGCTGCCGGCACCACCGCCCATACCCCGGCAGCCGACTAGAGATCCGTTCATTGTGACGGATCCTCTGCTGCGGCCCGGCGTCCCCCCGCCGGGCCGTCGGCAGCTTGGGTGGGCGGATCACCAGTTCATCGCCAGGTTCACAAACGTACGGACGCACACGCCGGTAGGGCCTTTGGCCATGAACGGCTTGTTCTCTTCGAGCCAGGCCGTGCCCGCGATGTCGAGATGGACCCAAGGCGTGTCGTCCACGAATTCTCGCAGGAACCAGGCCGCGCTGATGGCTCCGCCCCAACGGCCGCCGATATTGGCGAGGTCGGCGAAGGGGCTCTTGAGCAGCTCCTTGTAGTCTTCGTCGAGCGGCATGTGCCACATCTTTTCGCCTTCTTGTTTGGCCGCGCCCAGCACTCGGCCGAGCAGCGCGTCGTTGTTGGTGAACGCGCCCACGTTGACGTAGCCCAGCGCGACCACGATGGCTCCGGTGAGAGTGGCCGCGTCCACTAGATGCGTACAGCCCAGCCTCTGCGAATAGGTCAGTGCGTCGTTCAGAATCAGGCGGCCTTCAGCGTCGGTGTTCAGGACTTCGACCGTCTTACCTGAGAGTGAAGTAACGATATCGCCGGGCCGCTGCGCCTTGCTGCCGGGCATGTTCTCGACGGCCGGCACCAGCGCGGTCACCGGGATGGCGGGCTTCAGTTGCGCGATGGCGCGCATGGCGCCCAACACGGCGGCTCCGCCGCACATGTCGTACTTCATTTTTTCCATGCCTTCGGCCGGCTTGATGGAGATGCCTCCGGTGTCGAAGGTCACGCCTTTGCCGACCAGGCCAAGGTGGTCTTTCGTCGCGGGCTCCTTCGCCGGCCGATAGCGCACGATGATCAGCGCGGGCGGTTCGGCGCTGCCCTGGGCCACGCCCAACAGCGATCCCATGCCGAGCTGCCGCATGCGGTCCTGATCGAGCACTTCGCACTCCAGGCCCTGCTCGGCGGCCATGGCGCGGGCGCGGTCGGCAAGGATGGTGGGGGTGAGACGATTGGCGGGTTCATTCGCCAGATCGCGGGTGAAGTTCTGCGCCTCCCCGATAATCCGCGCGCGGGTGACTGCGGCTTCCAGATCCGCTCCACCGCGCACGGCGGCGACTACGAACGAGTCCAGCGGCTTGGCCTCGCTCGAGGGTTTATAGCGGTCGGTCTCGTAGTTGCCGAGGATGGCTCCTTCGACCGCGGCTTCCGCGTCGGCCGGGCTTCCGGCGCCGAGCCACCAAGCGAGCTTCTTCACCCCTTTCTGTTTCAGCGTCCGCACGGTGGAACCGACAGCGCGGCGCAGCGCGGCGGCGTCGAATTTGTCGCGCTTGCCTCCGCCCGCCACGACCAGCCGCTTGGCGGCCAAACCCTGGGGCAGATGCGCGACTGCGATTTCTGCGGGCTTGCCGGTGAACTCGCCTGACGAACGCAACTCATCGAGCCAGGCCGTTGCAGACTGGAGTTCCGCCGGCGCGGGCTCGTCTTCAAACAGCACAATAGCGATCGCGTCGGCTCCGACGCGGTCAAAGGGTTGAACTAGGAGATTGGTTTCCATGAAGAGAGGTCAGTCGTGGTGTTTCGATATGAGCCCATCGGGGTACTCGGAATGCGGGCGCGGCTTGGGCTTAAGCTTGCCGGGCACGGGCGATAAAAATGACGAGAGTTGCTGTTCCAAATTGGATTTGCCGCAGGCCGGACAGTGCACTTCTTCCTGACCCGGCTTCAGAACCAGGGTCTCGAATCGGTTCCCGCAATCGCCACAAAGATATTCGTAGATCGGCATGCCGGCCCTCGCTCAAAGGGTAACGCAAACACCTCCGCGGCGGCGCGATTCGACAGCTATGACTACACCGGTGGAAACGGAATCCCTGCGGCGTCGAACGCGGTCTTCACGCGCAGGTTGAGCTCGCGCCCCACGTTCGCTTGTTTTGCCGCGACGGTTTTAATGCGGGCGCGAATCACGGTGCCGTGTTCGGTCAGGCGATCGACGCCCATGACCTCGATCGGCGCGAGAATCATAAGCTGAAACTCTTTCGTGGCGGCGAGTTCCGCGCCTACTGAAGCGAGAATCTCGAGCGCCCGTTTGGCGTCGGCGCCGTGCGCGAGCGTAGTCTCAAAGATGTAGTAGGCGTACTCGCGGGTGGAGTTGGAAAGCTGGGCGATGGACCCGTTGGGGATCACGTACACCGCGCCATTCTCGGCCCGCAGCACCGTGGTGCGGAGATTGATCTCTTCCACCGCTCCGGAAATAGGCGCGCCGGAAGTTCCGATGATGGTGACGGCATCGCCGATTCGAAGCTGGTCTTCGAGCAGCAGGAACAGTCCGCCGAGCCAGTCCTTGATCAGGGTCTGCGCGCCCAGGCCCACGGCCAGGCCGGCGACGCCCAGGCCGGCCAGCAGCGGCTGGACGTTGTAGGTGAGTTCGTTGAGGCCCATCACCAGCGCGACCAGCCACACTGTGATGCCGACCACCTTCGAAAGAACGGCGACGATGGTGGCGGCGCGCTTTTCGAGTTCCTGGCTGGGGCGCCCGTCGCGGTCCATGGCCCGCACAATGTAGGCGCGCAAATTGCGCAGCAGACGGCGGGCGATACGCGTGATCAGCCAGGCGCCGATCAGGATGATCAGGACCTTCACGCCGCGCAGGGCCCACGGCAGCCACACCTCGACGCGGTTTAATTCCGCGGAAAGACCTCCCGACAGAATGCGGGCGAGGGCTTCGGAGAATCGCACCCTCCTATCTTGCAATAAGTCCAGGACTCAAAAGTTGCTCCAGCTGGCAACGAACAGCGAACTTAAATGCGCTTGGTTCGGCATTGCTGCCATACTGGGACTGGGACACGACCACGAGCGCTATGACGGTCAACGCACATTTCGATGGCAAGGTGATCATCCCCGACGAGCCGCTCGATCTTCCCCCGAATCAAGCCTTGATCGTTCAGATCCAGCCGGTGGATGCAAGGGATGAGATCGTGCGGGAGCCTGCATTGAGTTGGCTCGCCGATCATGCGGTTGAGAACGACACGCTGCCGGCAGATTTGGCTGAGAGACACGACCACTACCTCTACGGCCGTTCGGTGAAGGACCAATAAGGCTAGTGGCGGCCTACTTCGCCGATACTTCGTTCTGGATCGCGCTTTCACGCCAGCGAGATCAGTACCATCGGCGTGCCGTCGCCTGGAACCAAGTGCTGATCCAGAGCAAAAGCACCATTGTGACAACTGAGGCCGTGCTGTGGGAATGGTTGAATGCTCTCTCGGATGCCAGCACTCGGGGCATCGCGGCGGGGGGTTACCGCCGCGCGCGTGCGGACGGGAGAATCACAATCGTGCCGTTTCAGCGCGAGCTGATCGATTCCGCAGTCGAGCTTTACCGAGCCAGATCCGATAAGAGCTGGAGCCTGACCGATTGTCTTTCGTTTGTCGTTATGGAGCGCCACGATATATCGGAAGCGTTAGCCACCGATCGCCATTTCGAGCAGGCTGGACGGAAGCCAATGCTGCTGGAAGAGCCCGCCGCGGGATGAAAGCTGGGATCTGGCGCTAATTCGTGGCGGCGAGCTTCCCGCTCGGCCAAAGAGAGAAGATTTCCTCTTTTGAGGGGTCCGGATGCGGCGCCACGGGCGCGCCGGGCTGGGCCGAGGCGTTCACTTTCAGGCCGGGCTTGAGACCTTCGATGGACTGTACCAGGCCACCGTCGAGGCTCACCTGAAACTCGCCGGTGTCGCCGGAGCCGGAGACGCTGGTCTCGGTCTCCGCGCCCACGTTCATGCGCTTCCACTTGCCGCGCAGCACGCGCTCATACAGTTCGAAATAGGCGCGCGCGGAGGCGGGGGAATCCCACTCGGCGGCGTAGGTCAGGACCGGATATTTGTCGCGCTTGTGCTCGTAGATGCGGAAGACGCCGCCGCGCCAATGGCTGGCCGCGTCGGCTCCTTGCCGCTCTCCGACGTATTGCCGCAGGAGCACGGACAAGTCGAATTCGCCCACGTTGCCTTCGGTCAGCAGGCGGAAATTGCGCGCCTCTTTGCCGATCAGGTGGTCCAGCGCCGGCAGAGCCGGAGACGTGGGCTGGAGCATTTCCAGATACAGATCGGGATGCATGATCTGCTGGGTGTCGCGAGGCGGATTGCGGAAGATCTCATCGAAGGCCTGCTTGCCGAGCTTGCGGTAGACGGCGTCCTGAAACCGCATGCCGGCTTCATAGGGGAACACCAGCGATTCGCGCACGTACAGCGGCGCCTGGGTGAACACCGGGAACTCGGCGCCTTCCGCGCCCACGCCGTCGGCCAGGCGGTCGAGCATCTGCGCCGGGACCTCGGGCTTGCCGCCGTTGCGCTTGGACATGTAGGCCCAGCTCAGCCAGCTGGCCTGGCCTTCCATGACGGCCTGGCGCGCCGAACTCGCTTCGTCGTCGGGCGAACCGTGGCGCATGAACTTCGACAAAGAATACTGTTGATCGGCCAGCGCGTGCGCCAATTCATGCACCAGCGCCAGCTGCTGTTCGGCGTTGTCTTCGGTGGAATCCAGCACGAACAGCCGTTTCTTGGTGTAGTCGTAGAAGGCCGCGGCCTGCTCGGTCACCAGGTCCGCGGATTCCCGCGCCAGGTTGAAATCGGGCGGCACGAATCCGAACATCTTCAGCGCGAGCTCCTCGCCGCGCAGTTCCTTGTCGCCGTTGGCTTCCTTCTCGCCGGCGTCCACCAGCTTCTTGAATTTCTCCTTGCCCATGATTTCCGCGGGGACCTTGTGATGCACCTTCCAGCCGGTGATTTCCGAGAGCGAGCGCATCATCTCGTCCACCTGCTCGAAGATGGCGGGCGACGCCGCGTGCGCGGAAGGGCCCGTCCCGATCCACAGCAGGATCAGGCCAGCCAGGGCGAGCGACCGTAGGGGGAGGAGACGCCGAAGCATTGCGCTGCGTCCAGAGTAGCACGCACCCTCGCTGACCGCACGTGGACCTGAGATGGTGGAGCTCCCCGTAATCCGCCTGTAGGGAACCGCTGTCATCACCTGCGCCCGTCGATAGAACGATTTTCCGGTGGTGGCTGGCAAAGCGAGGGGTGGGAATGCGAGGGGAAGGCAAGTTTGCGCCTGCGAGTCGTAGGGTGGGCCGAG
>DATNJC010000242.1:0-5664 GCA_035604115.1 Bryobacteraceae bacterium
AACAGGCGCGCGGATTTCGCCAATTCTTGCTACGCGGAAAAGAGAAAGTGAAGGGCGAGTGGGCGCTGCTGTGCCTGACGCATAACATTTTACGGCTCTACGCCGCCATGCAGTACTGATGAGGGGCATCCAGGAATGATTCTCGATCAAAATCAAGGCTCCGCGCGCTCCTCCGGCAACATCGACCGCAGTCGGCGTTACCGTCACTGCCCAGCGAAGATTTTGTGCTACTTACACGCGCGAGTTCCAACCTCTTCGCGACGCTTTACTCGGACAGGCTCCTAGGCGTGAGAAATGCAGGTTAAGCGAAGGTCGGCAAGGAACGCGCCCGGCTGGAGCCCTTCCGCGCCTCCCCTGCGCGCTGGCGGGAACTGCTCGTATTAAGGTTTGCGGTTCCTGCTTTAGCTCGGGCAGCACCAACTCTGCGGAGCCTGACGAGCCACTTGAAAAATGCCGCCGGGCTTCGCCCGGTGGCGGACCGATTAAAGGCTGCGGGATGGGTTCAGGCCTTGACTGAATAGCGACGCTCGTCGGATGCGCCCTTCACGGAGCTTACCTTCAGGCCCATCTTCTTAGTAAGGACGCCGCTGAGGAAGCCGCGAACCGAATGCGGCTGCCAACCGGTGGCCTTCATCAACTCTTTCAAAGCCGCGCCACCGGGCCGTTTTACTAGCGCGAGGATCTTGGCCGTCTTACTCCCCTTGCGGGCGCTCACGGTTTTCGGCGTCTTCGTGCGCGGCGCGGTGCGGGTCGGTGCCGCCGCTTTACGGCTCCGTCGGGGCGGCGGTGGGCTGCCGGCTGCAACGGTCGGCCGGGCGTTGTTTGTTTCTTCGGTAGTGGACGTCATCTGGTAATTCCTCCTGGCGCGGTGGACCGCGCGGTTACCACATCCATCCCTCATCCCGGGCCAGAGTGCAAGCGAATTCCGCACGGAGAATTGCAGCCGGCGAAGGAAAGGCGATGTGGCGTACCTGGCTAGTCCCAACCTTATCCGCGAGACTCCGAGGTATAGTCACCTGTCATGGACGACAAAAAGGTTGTTCCCTTTCCCATTCCGGACGCGGCTCCGGAGCCCGATCCTTTTGCCCAGCGGCGTCAGCGGGTGATCTTAAGCATCGGGAGGCAGAGGCTGGCCTTTGACTTCTACAGCCAGATCACGAAGCTCAATCCAGCACCGGCTCCCGTCATCCCGATCGACCCCGGCAAACCGGGGAAACCGCGCAAGTCCCGCAAGTAAGCCACCCTCTGTGGCTGCGCGTGGAAGGAGATATGCCACTGGCGAGGCCACCCGGCAACGCCACGTGCTACTATCGCTCCAACTCCTCCACACTCTTACGTTCAACCCCGGACTGTCGCGATAGGAGACCAGCGAAGATCTTTCTTTGCCGCTCCCAGGAGATTTCTTTGACCACCTCCCGTACGGCGCGCTCATGGAGCGCATCCCGCCAGCTTCGTACCGGCTCAAGGAACAGGAGGCCCTCCTGGATATCCGGCGCCAGATTCAGCAGATTCATGATTTGGGTGATGCGCGCTCGAGAGACCCGCCCCAGGCGCGCGAGGTCGGCGTAGTCTTTCACGGTCCCATTCCGCAGGAGCTGGTCGAAGCGAATCGCCAGCGCCATCAGCCGCGCGATCCGCGGCAGACGCCCCGCCCGCGTCTTGGTCCTCCTCGCCGGCGGCGGCGTCTTCTTCGAGGGAAGATGGAAAACGATCGTGCGCCGCTCAACCTCAGTCATGGATTCCTCCCTTCGGCAACGGGCAGCTTGCGTCAGGGTGATACGGACCTGGCCGGTGCCGCCGTGGAGAGTGACCCGTTCGACCAAGTTCTCCATCAGGTACCTTCTATCTGGGCAGCGCGCTGGATCTGCTCCCAGAGGTCTGAGCTGACCGAGTCTTTCGATCACCGAATCCTCGATGCGGCGCGCTGGCAGGGCCCGACTCGGGCAGGTTTTCCAACCCTTCTTCTGCGCGGACAGGCAGGTGTAATAGCGGTGGCGGCGGTTTTTCTTCGTTGTGCAGGCGGGAACCATGGGTGTCCCGCAGGCCTCGCAAAACAGCAAACCGCGCAAAAGAGCCCCTTGCGGCTGGCCGGCTTGGTCTGGCCTGGAGCGCTTCGCTGCCTTCAGCCGCTCCTGCACTTCTCGCCACAGCGGCAGATCGATGATCGGGGAGTGTTCCCCATGGTGAAGCTCCCCTTTCAGCCGCACCTTGCCGATGTAGATCTCGTTCGATAGCAGGTACTCAAGAGTGTGCCGGTTAAACGGCTTCCCGGCGTGCACGCTCCCCTTGCGCGTGGTCCACGACTTGGTCCCTATCCCACGCCTCCGCATCTCGGACAGCGTCTCCATGAGAGTGCCCTTGCTAACGAAGATGCGGAAGATCTTTCGCACCTGGAGCGCTTCCGCCTGGTTGACGTTCAGCTTGCCGCCGACGGCGTCAACCTCGTAGCCGAGTACCGGATAACCACCCGTCCACTTCCCCTTGCGGCGGGCCGCCCACATTTTGTCACGAGTCCGTTCGCTGATGATCTCCCGCTCGAACTGCGCAAACGAGAGAAGAATGTTCAAGGTTAGCCGCCCGAGCGAGGTATGGGTGTTGAACTGCTGGGTGACGGATACGAAGCTGACACCGTGCTGGTCCAGGAGGCCAATGATACCTGCAAAGTCGAGCAGCGACCGGCTGAGCCGGTCAACCTTATAAACCACGACACAATCGACTCGCTTTGCCGTAACATCGGCCAACAACCGTTTGAGCGCGGGGCGGTCTATGTTGCCGCCGCTGAAACCGCCGTCGTCGTAGGGCTCCGGCAATGCCTTCCAGCCCAGCTCGCGCTGGCTCACAATGCAGGCTTCAGCCGCTTCGCGTTGTGCCATCAGCGAGTTGAACTCCTGATCGAGCCCCTCTTCAGTAGACTTGCGGGTGTAGATGGCACAGCGGACGAGGGGCGCGAGAGTACCCTTCTGAGCGGCATTAGCCACGCTGCCCCTCCTTCTTGCCGGTCAGCCCAAAAAAGGAAAACCCATTCCAGCGGGTCCCGGCGATCTCCGACGCGATGGCGCTCAGCGACGGATACGGGCGACCCGCATGCTCGAAGCCGGCTTCGAGCACCTTCACTTCGATGGTGCCTCCCTTGAACTGGCGCCGCAGCAATGTGCCGGCAGGTGGCAGACGGGGGTCGCGCCCGGTCGGCCGGGCGACGGGAGCAAGGAACGCTTTCGCAGGCTGGACTTTGAGATCGGCGTCATTAGCGAGCTCCAGGGCCCGCCGGCGCGCTCTCTCCGAAAGGTCTCCTTCGGCTATCGCTTGCAAGCGCCAAGCTACACGGCGAAACAGAAACTGCCGATTCGAAGACCGGCTCTCCTCCCCAAAAAGTTCGCGATATTGGGCGAGCAGGGCGCTGACCGGGAGCTTGCGCAGTGCTTCGATCTGCGCCGGAAGGGTAGGGTTCATGGACTCTTCTCACCTTTGGGCCGGTTGTTAACCGCCATGTCCATGAACGCTCTCTTCGGGCTGTAAAGCAAGTCGGTTTCGCCTCACAAGCGAGCCGGCCCGGCGGGCCATGTCGGGCCCGATGTCACCGCAGGATCCCACCGCGCATTTCACCACACTGGGCCCGCATCGGAAATTTGCGGGCGATGAGGTACCCAAGAGCATCGCTCATGTGGGTGCGCGTGGGGTCCGAGTGGTCCAGTTCGCTGACCATATTCCCGTTTGAATCGGTCTTCCAGCAGACCTGTTCCAGGTCCCGGATCAACTGCCGGCAATGCGGATCCACGTTTAGCCTGCGCCTGCCCTCCGCGTTGGCGATCACCGCATTGACGCAGTTCACCCGGTCTTTCACGGGCGGGTTGGAGCTCGGGACGTCCATGTGCACGCGGTGCAGATGACCAGTACTCTTGAAGAAATCGCTTACCATCTGCCAGTCGGTTCGGGAAGCGGCACTCTTGCGGCTGTCCCCGGTCGCGTCCCCGTACACTCGGACGTCGAGAGGGCCATACTGTGTGCGCCGGGCCAGCCACTTTTCGGAGCGGCGTGCAAACTCATCACACACGGCGCCGGTGTTCGAGTTTCGCAACGAGATTTCATCCAGCACGTTCACCTGATCGTGCACGATCTGACACAGCACGCTGCACGCCGGATCGATATTGAAGTCCAAGGACCAGCACAGTTCGAAGCGCGGATCAAAGTCCTGCGGCCGGACATCGCGCGTCCGATCGAACGCCCAGTAGGCGCGGCCCGACTGCAGTTGCTCGAAACTGGCACGGAATTCCTGGCGGTACAGACGTTCATCCATTTCCCGGGCGGCGCTGGCGAGTTCTGCGGATGGAACGTTGCCGCCTTCTTCGGTAGTGAAGTGGAACGTAGCCCAGTCCGCTTGGCTTTCTGCGGCGGTGTACAGATCGTAGAAATGATTGAAGCCGTGCGGCGTGCCGATGAACAGGGCTTGCCCCAGCCGGTCTGCCAGCATGGGCCTGAGCACGCTATGCCAGGCGGCGGGCGCCATCGACGCAAACTCGTCCAGCACCACGAAATCCAGCCCCTCGCCGCGCAACGATTCATACGTGTCGGCCCCGCGGAGCGCTATGGTGCCGCCTCCTCGAAGCTCGATCCGCAGATCGGTTTCATTGGGCTTGGCAGCCCAATACGGCCGGGTCAGCTCTTTCAGCGGATTCCACGCGATACGCTTGGCCTGTCTATAGGTAGGGGCCACATACCAGGCCATGCGACCCTGGCCCCAGGCCGCCCGCAGCAGCTCCGTCTGTGCGAGAAACGTCTTCCCGAATCTCCGCCCGGCTACCAATAGCCGAAACCGGTGCGGGCTTAAGAATACCTGCAACTGCGGTGGCTTCAATTGAATCACTGCTCGACCTCCTGTTCTGACTTACAAGATTCTGAGTTAGAGCCCGCGACCGGCGTGCCCTGGCACATGCGGCAGGCGCCGGTGATTTTGCGCCAGGGACACTGGACGTGAAACTGCGTGAGTAGGTCAACCAAGAAGCCACCTGGCTCACTGTGCTGGCCGACCTCAGTGGGATCGGACGTAATGCGCCGCCGCGCCCAGACCATATTCCCAGCGTCACGAAATCTGTCGATCACCACTCGCTCGTCTGGAAGCAGCTCGCGTTCCGGCTCCGCGGATTCGATCAGCATGAGGAGCGGCTCCGCAGTTTTGCGCTTCGCGCCAAGAGCTTCCAGGCGGCTAATCCGGCCCTCCAGATGGCGGCGATTCATGCCGCACGCTCCTCGGCCCGTTGCTGCTCGATGGTCCGTAGCCGCGCATCCATGTGCACTGTTTCGATCATGCTCCGGTGGTTTTCGATTAGTCCGGAGAATCCCTGTGCTTGCATTACTGTGAGCTGGCCTGAGGCAGCTTTCTGTAGGACCGTCGCAGACGCCTCGCAGAGCTCCGCCGCCGTGCCCATGGGAAGCTTGCCGAGCTTCATCGGCAAATCCCTCCGAGCCGGCAGGATGCGATCCATGCAAAGCTGCATCGCCTTCGGATCACCCTGTAAAGCCATGTGTAAACACTTGCGCACCAGAGGTTCGGCGTAACTATCCAAGAGCTCCTGAGCCAATAATGTGGTTTTGTTGCGGCTGCCACGAGGGCGACCGCGGCCGAGCTTATTTCCAGGCGCGAAGGGTTTTCCTCTTGCCGGCATCGAT
>DATNJC010000243.1:0-24262 GCA_035604115.1 Bryobacteraceae bacterium
TGCGAGCTTGGAAGATCCGCCAACTGGAATTGCTGGAGCATGCCGTGGCCGCGGCCCTTACTGCGGTGAATTCAGAACACGCAACAGCCCATTTTCGCCACTGCGGCTATGGTCTATAAATACTCAGAAAATGGTCTAGAATAGCGAGTCTGTGCCTCGATCAGCTTGATTTGCACTTTAATTTGCGAATCGGCAGCCTGCCCGCCCCCTGCCCATCTGGCCCTGGAGACGAACTCACGAGCGGCGAAGGCGATCCTCGTTAGCCACACATAACAGCAACGCCGCCCAATGAGGAACCGGGAGCGGCGTTGGGAGGAAACGGCTTATTGGCGCGGGCCGGGTACTTTGCGATGCGGCAGCTGCGCTCGCCGGCGGCGTTCTTCGTGGACTCGATCTTCAGCCCGCCCTTGCTGCCCAGGAGGGAAACGAAACCCCTGATGGTGTGCCGCTGCCAAGACGTAGCCGCCATGATCTCGGCCAAGCCCGCGCCCTTGGCCCGCTTCATCCTCGCCACGACCTCCGCCTTCTTGTTGTTGGTGCGCGCTTCGGTGGCGCCCTTTTGTACCCGGGCGCGCCGGGTGGCCTTGGCCGGGCACTTCTTCGCTTTTCCCCTTGGCCGGCGCGACATGTTCCGCCTGTGGCGCACCATCTGGGAGCAAACGCTGGACCGAAGGCGGGACCGAACCCGCGATTATTGGAGCGCCTGCCTCCTGGACCGTCCGGCAAGCTTCCGCAACCCAGCCGCAAAAATTCGGCGCGATGTAGTACACCCGTTCGGTAATCGGAGAGGAGACGCTATCGAGTAAGAGCCCATCAACTTCTGCCACCGCGGGATCTTTCCACCGCAATCAAGTCGTTCATTTTAGGTCCTGTTTGTGGGCAATGTCGGAAGGTCGTCATGAGCACATTACCTCGAGGCGGTGAGGATCTCCAGCGAGAGCGTTTGCTGATCGGCGTCGTCGTTCGGTTCCGACTGGACAGTTCCTCCCAGGAACGCTTGTGCCATGCGATGCGCGAGCCTAGAATGGGCGCTATGAGAAATAAGGCCTCGGTCGGGCCATTACGGCAGTTGCGCCGCGCCACAGCAGCTCGGCTTACCGCATCAGGAGGCTTTCACATGATGAATCAGATTTTTTCGCTGACCGCGCTTATTGCCAGCATAGGATGCTTCTCGGTGGTCGCGCAGCCGGGGCCGTCACAGCCGGCGACGTCACGGCCGGTTACGTCGCAGATGCTGCTCGACGGCTTAAAGGATCAGAGTCAGTGGCTCATGTTCGGAGGGGACTACACTTCGCGACGGAATAGCCCGCTGACGCAGCTGACCCCGCAGAACGTCAGTCAACTGACGCCCCAGTGGCTGTTCCAGACTGCGGCGGCGGCGCCCGGGCGGGGACTGGAGAGCACACCCGTCGTGCTCGACGGCGTTATGTACCTCACCGGGAACAACAATCACGCCTGGGCGCTGGATGCGCGCACGGGACGGCAGATCTGGCATTACCAGCGAACGCTGCCGGACCAGCTCCGCGTCTGCTGCGGCATGGTGAACCGCGGCCCCGCCATCCAGGGCGACAAGCTGTATATGGGCACGCTCGATGCTCACCTGGTTGCGCTGGACCGGAAGACCGGCAGCGTAGTCTGGGATGCAACCGTGGAGGAACCCAAAAACGGCTACTCCATCACCCTTGCTCCGCTCGTCGTCAAGAACAAGGTGATTGTCGGCGTTTCGGGCGGCGACTACGCGACCCGCGGCTTCATCGACGCTTACGACACCGAGACCGGGACGCGCGCGTGGCGGTTCTACACCGTTCCCGGGGCCGGCGAGCCGGGGAGCGAGACTTGGCCTGGGGTCGAACCGGCGCTCCGGGGCGGCGGGGCCGTCTGGACGACGGGAGCGTATGACCCCGCGCTGAATCTCGTGTACTACGGCACGGGAAACCCCAACCCCGATTACTATGGCGACGATCGCAAGGGCGACAATCTGTATACCTGCTCGCTGCTGGCGATCGATGCCGACAGCGGCGCGCTGAAATGGTATTACCAGTTCACCCCGCACGACATTCACGATTGGGACTCGACGCAAGTCCCCGTGCTGAGCGATCTCATGATCGCCGGGCAGCCGCACAAGGTGGTCATGTTCGCCAACCGCAACGGCTTCTTCTATGTGCTCGACCGCGCAAGCGGCAAGCTGCTGCTGGGCAAACCATTCACGGGAACCAAGTGGGCGCGAGAGATCGGCCCCGATGGCCGGCCGGTCGTCCTGGAAGATGTCGGCACCCGGGAGAAGTGCTTGCCGGATCAACGTGGCGGCACCAATTTCATGCCGCCGTCGTTCGATCCCGTTCGGCGCCTCTTTTTCGTGACGGCGCGAGAAACCTGCGTGACGTGGGTATCGACGAAGCCGCCGGGGACCATCACGCTAGGCGGACCTGTTCCGAGCGGCGGCGCTCGCCGCTTCGAAGACGGTCCGCAACAATATAGTGCGCTGCGTGCGATCGATCCGGCCACCGGCGAGATGCGCTGGGAGCACCGCTTCCGGGGATACCCGTCGGAGACGACGCTCGACCTATCGGGCGGCGCTATGTCGACTGCGACCGGGATCGTCTTCAGCGGTGACAATGACGGCTACTTATATGCGTTCGATTCCGCGAGTGGCAAGGAGCTGTGGCGCTTCCAGACCGGTGCTCCGATTTGGGGCGTGGCGCCGATCACCTATATGCTCGACGGCGTCCAATGGGTCGTGGTCCCTTCGGGCGTGACGCTGACGGCTTTCGCTTTGCCGGGGAACCGGACCCGCTCAAGATAACCGGCAGCGCTGTTTCGGCAATCGAGCGGGCCCTACACAAACTCGTCGCCACGTCCGACGATCAACCGCATTGTTGCATTCGCACAGGGTTTTTGGTCTTGGCTGGGTCGAGATCCGCATTTACGAAAAACGCGTCCGCTTCCACAGCAGGAACCCGCCTAGGAGGAGTGCGCCAAGCGTCGCCGCCGTCAGTGCCGCCATCCAGGCGAGATTCACGGGGATCGGCTGCGGCCGAGCGAGTAGAGCCAGCCAGGCAAGGAGTCCCAGGGCCACGGCGGTGATCAGCAACTCCCACCAGGGGCGGCCGAGGCCGCTCGTTTCTGCCCGATCGTCTTCGCCGCGCAACCTGGCGGCCAGTCGATCCGGGTCAAGACCGTAACGGTGACACTCTCGCTCCATGGCCCGCTTCCAGGCGGCTTGCTCCGATTCCTGCGCCTCCGCCAGACTGATCGCCGCTGCGCCGCCAACCATCAGCAGAGACCCGGCCAGGATCAGAATTAGAACTGCGGTGGTACTCCCGCGGGTTTCGCCGAAGACCAGCGCGCCCCAGGCCAAGCCCCACAACTGGTTCGTGTTGGACAACGGAATGCCGCGCCCAATGCCGACGTATTTCGCCGCGTACTGCTGAAACAGGTCGCCCAACACCCAGCAAAAGCCGCCCAGAAAAAGCCAGAACAACGCCGGCCTCGCGCGCTGCAAATCCGCGAGCACACCATGAAATCCGCCGTCGAAGACGATCGCCAGAACCGACACGGCGCCCAACTCGCCGAATGTAAAGACTGTGACGAACGACAACGGGTTCATTCCGCTGAGATACGCCTTGCGGTACGGAATGTACATCGTTCCCCACAGCAGTCCGGCGCCGAGGGCGGCTGCGATCCCGCTCGTCGCAGCGCCGGCCGGCCCCCCCACCTGCCGTGAGGTGGCGTACGCCAGTAAACACGCTCCGGCCACGATCGCGAAGGCTCCGCCCAGAACTTTCATCAACTGCCTCGCGCCGGCATTGCGCAATTCTCCAAACAGTAGCCAACCCCAAAACAGGCCGACCAAACTGTTGGTGTTCCACAGGGGAAAGGCGATAGAGAGCCCGACCCCCCGGATAGCGAAAACCGTGAGGGTATTTGCAACGGCCCACAACACGCCGGCTAAAATTGCCCATACGATCAGGTGCGGGCCTTCGCGGATGTCCCGAACCACGTAGCGGGTTCCCTTCAAGGCCATCGGGACGGTCCATCGCGCCACAAAAACGCCCGCCACAGTTCCCAGAGAAATGAGAAACGGAGAGAACCCCAGGGTCACGAGTTTCGTCGGCGCCTCGGCCGCACCCAGCCATGCACCGGCCGCAAGGCCGCAGGCCACGCCCAGCCCGTGCAGCGAGGAAGTCGTCACTCGCCCCGCCCGTTTCGCTTCCGGCCTCATGGCTTATCGACAAACACCAGGAAGATGAGGCCGAGAGTCAGGATAACGACCGGCACCCAGAATTGTTCATCCGTAAAGATGGCCTTGGCGAGGGAAGGTTTGAAGAGTTTTTTCATCGCATATTTCTGCAGGTAATAGCTTGCATCATACCTAAATGCGAATCCCGATGGCCGGATTTGAGCGTTGGCAGGCGATGTCCTCATCGAGTTGATCAAAAGGTTAACAATCGGAGCGTTCCTGAGGTCAGTCCGTGGTCGTCGATTCGGAAACCATCGATCTCAGGCCTTACCAACAGTCATCGATCATTTTGGTCGCGCCGGAGACTGCGAGATTGCGTTAACCGCGGTTATTCGGCTCCAATCCGGCACACGGCACTATGAGACACCCGGCCGGCCCTCCCGTTTCTTCAACGTATCCGGGAGGTGAGTTTAGGTCGGTAAGGGCATGAAGAAACAGAAGACCGTTTCCAGTTGGCTATTCGTTCGTTATCGGGCGTATCGTGCTCACCGACTCGCGCAGATCTCTGGTGAGATAAAATCAACGAACGGTGTCTTTCGCGGCTCATGAAAGGAGAACCCCCATGATCCGCTTCCTGACGCTCCACTTAATCGTCGCCATGCGGTCGCGATCTGCGGGCTTCCATGGAACAGTGGAGAGCCCGTATTCAAGAACCGGGGTTGCCCGCGACTATCCGCCAAACGGCAACCCGGACGACCAAAGCGCCGCGGGAACTTCCTGGTGGACCTGATCGATCAGCTCCTCGGCTCCTCTTACGCCAAGGTGAGGTATTGCAAGTCCTCTGAACTTTTTCGCTACCGCTCCCGCGTCGAACTGATTTTTCGGATCTCCGGGAGGATAGATCACGGTCCGGCTGCTCTCTCCACGCACAGCTTTGATCCTCGCATGTCCGGGCCACGCTTCCGGATAATGCTCCTCCAGTTCGGGCATGCGCTGCACGCGCACTTTGGTCATCAATTCACGAATCCGACGATCCGAATAAGGCGGGGTGCGATTGATATCCAGCAAGCGCTCCGGCTCCAAAAGGGCGAGTGCTGTCTGGTACTGCACACTGACGATGGAGCCCAAACGGCTGGATGGCGGTTCAGGGTGGTCGATCACCCTAATCTGCGGGGCAGGCACTCCGATTACAATTTCGGAGATGGAACTGACGTCGATCTTTTCGGCTTCTCCCAACTCGCGAGCCGCCTGGATCGCCGCCAGCGCCTGGCGCGCCACTGGAAAAGGCTTCATGCCCAGATCATCGAAAAGAAAGCGTTGACCCAGTCCGGTGAGCAGGCGGCTCGCGGAGATATCGACACCGGCGATCCGGTAGCCATTTCGTTCCAGGATCTGCGGTGATCCCGAGAGTCCGCGATGAGCGCTCCTGGCGGCCAGGACTCCGTTCGCAGCGGCGACGCCCACACTTAACCAGCGCGACGACATCGCGGAACCGGCCGCCGCGCTGGGTGTTCCCGTCGAGAACGCCAAAGCCGTAGCCAGTGCGCCCGCCGTTTGCGGGGCGCTTAACTGAAAGGCGCGAGAGGCTGTAGCGGCGCTTCCAAATGCAGCCGCAAAGTAAGTCGGCCAGATCTGTTTGGCGAGAACCGCGGGACCATCGATCGCGAATCCCAGCCGTACCAAAAGCTCATAACCAGCCAGGACCGAAGCCGCGAATTCCCCCCACGATTCAAACACGCCCTCGGATGCCAGATGCAAGGCGGCCGGCACGATCACCGACCCCGGCGTGGTACAGGAAGAAAGGTGGATATCGTCAATCTCCGTACAGCGCGTAGCCGCGCAGGCGCAAGCCAGAGCCTCGGACGAAGGGAGAGAATGGAGCGGCGCTGCATCTTCCAAGCGCGACCCCGCGATCAACGCGCCGAGCGTATCTAGAAGGTGCAGTTTCAGGCGCTCCAGCCTGTGCGGAGGCTGAACCGTTAGTCCGCGATCGGCAAGAAACTCGGCGACAGTCTCAAGAATGCTCACGGTGGCTGCTTATGCGAGCGCGCAGACGCTCCGTTTCCGGGCGATCGAGCGCCAGTGTCTCCGGTTGCAAAATCACGCCGTAGCTGTCCCGAGCGGCCTCGATCGAAACATATCCGTCGAGGACGTCGCGCTGCACACTCTCGGGGTCCCGGTGTAACGGATCCCCCCAGCCGCCACCGCCGGCAGTGGCGATCATGGCTTTCGTTCCGGCCGGGACCGCGTGGCGAATCACATTCACCGGTGCGAAATTCCCCTGGCCGGGCAGTTTCAGGAGATTATCCGCCGCGGCTCCGGATTTCCCTCCATTTACGCCCCATGCTGGATATTGCTGGCGACCCATATCAGTCAGCGTCCAGGAACCGTCCACCAGGCCTTCCACCTCGATCTCCAGCCCCAAGCCGCCTCGAAACTGTCCTGGTCCGCCAGAGTCGGTACGCAACGCCCGCCGGTGTACGAGGATGGGCCAACGCAATTCCATCTTCTCAATGGGCGCATTGTGGACGTCGCCTTGACACACGGAAACCGCCGCGGACTCGCCGTCCTCCCATGGCCGGCCTCCCCACCCCCCGCCTTCGATACTCTGTGTGACGAAGCGCTGTCCGGTCTCGGGATCCGTCCCGAAAAACACGATAGGGCCGCCGAGTACCCCCATGTGCGCGGCAGGCATTCGATCCGGCAGAATTGGAGCTAAGGCTCGGAAAATCGTGTCGACGACGGTCGGCAGCGTTCTACCCCAGGACGCCATGGCGGCCGGATACCGCGCCATCATGTAGTTCCCTTCTTGAATCTCGATTTTCAACGCCCGAAACGCGCCTTCATTCACCGGATCATTGGGCAGAGTAATCGCCTTGTACGCAATCAACGCTGCCGCAAGCGTGCGCGCATTGATCGGAGCCCGCCGCTGCGGAGAGCATCGCGTCAGATCGATGGTCATATCGCTTCCGGCAATCACGACACGCACTCTGATCTGGACGGGTTGGTCGTTATCGAGCGGACTTCCGCCAAAAAGCGACTCAGCTTCGTAGACTCCATCCGGAAATTTCGCGACCTCCGCGCGGCACCGGGCTTCCGTCTGGTCAAACAGCCGCTCAATCGCTTGCTCGACAATGTCGCGCCCATACCGGGTGAGAACTTCTTCCAGCCGCTTTTCCGCGAGGCGGCAGGCTGCGACCTGCGATTTCAGATCGCCCATTGCCGATTCCGGATATCGAATGTTGTCCCGGATCAACTGCCACACTTTTTCATCGATTTTTCGGGCTTCGTACAGCTTGATCTGGTCAAGCTGTAGTCCCTCCATCCAGGGGTCCAGGGCATTGCCCCCGCCAAAGCCGGTGCTCAGCCCGCCCACATCCATCCAGTGCGCTCGTGTGACTGCAAAACCGAATAGGCGTCCGGCTTCGAAACAGGGTGTATAAACCATGACGTTATTCAAATGCTGCCCGCCCACGCGCTGGTGATTCGTGATGATGACGTCTCCGGGTTGAAAGCCCTCTCTGCCGTATCTTTCGACGCCGTCGCGAATCACGACTCCCAGATCGGCGACAAAATGTGAGACGCCTCCGGTATTTTGCGAGAGCAGCCGTCCCGACGTATCCAGCAGGCCACAACAGTAATCCCGGACTTCATAGATCATCATGTTGTGCGAGGTGCGCTGCAAAACGTACGACATCTCATTGGCGATCGCGGGCAGAATATTCCGGATGACCTCCATGGTGACGATATCGAGAGTCCTGGAGGTCGTCACCGCGGCGGACCTCCAACGTGTAGCGGACCCCCGACCTGCACGATCAGTTCGCCGGTGGCGGCGACTTCCACCTCGTCTCCGGAGAAGAGCAGCGTGGTGCTCGCGTACTCCTGAATGATGCAGGGCCCCTGCAAGTGAGTTCCGGGCGCCAGCGCTTCGCGCTGATAGATGGCGCACTGGACGGGACGATCCGCCGACTCGAAGTAGACGTCCCGATGACGCGCCGGAGAGGCCGCCTCGCTGGCCGCAGCCTTCGGCAGGTCCCGGTATTCGCGCAATGCGATTGCAGACATCCGGGCGCTCACCACCTCCAGCGGCTGCTCGGCATCCTGATACCCAAACTTTCGCTGATGCAGGTCATTGAACTCCCGCTGGATGGTCGCTCGATAGCCTTCGCCGAATCGATCCGGCGCCACGGGGAGGGAAAGCGAGAAGTCTTGCCCGGCATAGCGAACATCGAGGAAATAGTGGAACTGGATGCGCGATTCGGGCACGTGCTCTTCGCGAAGGCGGACGGCGCCCAGCCCCATCATCTCGCCGACGATCGCGCGCAGTTGGCCAAAATCGACGCGATCCAGCGGCCGGTAATAGGTGCGCACAAAATCGTGTCGAAGATTGGCGATCAGCATGCCACTGGCCGAGAATTGCCCGGGAAAGTTTGGAATGATAATGGCCGGAATGTGAAGCGAGCGAGCGACTTGAACCGCGTGCAGCGGACCAGCTCCTCCGAAAGCGACCATGGCGAAATCCCGCGGGTCGTAACCGCGCTCAACCGATATCTGGCGGACCGCCAGCGACATGTTCATCGCGGCGATTTCGATGATGGCGAGCGCGGCTGCGATTTCGGTGATTCCCAACGGCTCCGCAACCCGGCAGCGGATGGCATCTCGCGCCGCACCCAGGTCCAGCGCGATTTCTCCACCCAGAAACTGGCTGGGATCCAGACGGCCCAGGATCAAATTCGCATCCGTGACGGTCGGCTCAGCGCCCCCCTTCGCATAGCACGCCGGCCCGGGCTCCGCGCCCGCGCTCTCCGGACCAACGCGCAGCGCACCAACGTGATCCACGCGAGCGATGCTTCCACCGCCGGCGCCTACTTCTACGGTGTCCACCACCGGAAGCATCATGGGCTGGCCCGAAGCATAGCCGCCGATGTGATACCCGTGCGCCATGGTGGGTTCGCCATCTCTCACCAGGTTGGCCTTCGCCGTTGTGCCGCCCATGTCGAATGCGATCACGTTAGGACGGCCGCTCCGCATCCCGGTTCTTGCCGCGGCGATAAATCCGCCGACGGGTCCGGATTCGAGCATCGCGACCGGCAAGTCCTTCGCTGTAGACGGGGCCATTACGCCACCGTTCGATTGCATAATGAGCAACGTTCCCCCGAACCCCTCCGAGCGGAGCATTTTTTCCAGCCCCTCGATGTAGCGGCTCACTTCAGGGCCGATATAGGCGTTGAGTACCGTCGTGGACGTACGCTCATACTCGCCGTACTCGCGCAGGATGTGGTGCGAGACGCTCAAATAAGCATCCGGCAGCGCCTTTGTCAGAAGGGCGCTCATCTGCTTCTCATGGGCGGGATTGCTCCAGGAGTGGAGAAAGCACAGGGCCACGGATTGTACATCGCTTTCCGCAATGAGTTCCGCAACCGCCGCCGCCTGCTGCTCATCCAGTGCGATGCGGACGTCGCCTGTGGCGCTTAAGCGCTCATGGATCTCAAACGTAAGATGACGTGGGACCAGCGGCTCGGGCCGCCGGAACCAGATGTTGTAGGCCTCCGGTCTGTTGCCGCGGCCTATCTTGTAGACGTCACGGGTGCCACGCGTCACGACCAGCGCGGTCTTGGCGCCCTTCTTTTCCACTACGGTGTTAATTGCAACCGTCGAGCCGTGAACAAACTCCGCGATTTCAGCGGGGGGCTGGTCAAGCTTCTCCAGGCAGTTCCGAATGCCTCGCGACAAATCGTCGGGCGTGCTGGAACTCTTGGCGCTCAGCAGCCTTCCGCTGGCGGGATCATACCCCAGAAAATCCGTAAATGTGCCGCCGATATCCACGGCGACGATCAGGGCCATCGATGCTCCTCCAGTAGCCTGGTGTGTTTCAAATACGCAGGTCGGTTCGCCAGTAACTGAAGTGCGCCTCCAGCGCGCTCAATGCTTGAGTGCAAAGCACACCCAGAACGACCACCACCACCAGCGAAGCCAGCATATTCGTTGTCTGAAGCAAACCCCCATAGTATGCAATGCTGAAACCCAGCCCCGCAGTGGCGCCGAACAATTCGGCAACCACGACCCCCATAAGGACGCGGCCGATCGCCAGGCGCAGACCCGCAATTACCATCGGCACCGAGGCCGGCAAGATAACCTTCCATAACAAATCCCGTTCGCTCGCACCGAACGATCGTGCCGCGCGAACCAGTCCGGGGTCGACATTTTGAATTCCGCTCAAGGTGCTGGCGGTGATTTGCGTGACGGAAAGCAGAAACGAGACGGCGATCACCGTAGGCGCTCCGAGGCCGAACCAGATCACGAAGATCGGGTAGAACGCTATGAGCGGAGCGGAATACAGGAACCAAAGAAAAGGGTCCAGAATGTATTCCAGCGTACAGAAACGGCCCGCCAGCAGCCCTGTCAGAATACCGATCATTACGGACGCTCCGTAGGCGATGGCAAATTCGCCGAGGCTCACCGCAAGGTTCCGCTGCAGTTCGCCGGATTGCACTTCCCGGCTCAGGCTGGCGGCAATCAGTGAGGGGCGTGAAACGAAAAATGGGTTCACCCAGCCGAACCGCACCGCGGACTCCCATAGCAGCAGGAGGGCGGCGAAGAATACGACCCCGAGAACGATGGGCGAGGATTTCCAGCTCGCGAACCCTGTCATTTTCCGGACGTCCACAATTTGTCTTCCAGCGCTCGCACGCTCCACGTAGCCGTAAAACTAAAAACGGAAACCAGCAGGACATAAAAGAGGAGGTAGTCAGTTCGAAATTCCGAGCCATAGCGCATAATCCGGTTGCCAATGCCCGCTTGCGACTGAAACATCTCCGCCACCACGACGCCCAGCACCGCGCGGCTCAATCCTAACCGAATGCCCAGAACCACCGCCGGAAGCGAGGCGGGTAGGATCACTTTGGCGAATACATCCCATTCACGCGCGCACAATGACCGGGCCGCGGCGATCCATGAAGACTCGACTTCGCGAACACCCGCTATGCTGTTAACGACAATTGGAATGACCCCGCCGACGAACACCACCGCGATCTTCGATTGCATCCCGATGCCCAGCCAGACCACCAGGATCGGCAGGAGAGCAAGATGGGGAGTCGCGTAAATTGCCATAATCGGCGGGTCCAGAAGATAGCGCAGCACCCGGAAGGTGCCCAGCAGCAAACCCAGAGGCACGCCGACGATGATTGCAAGCGCAAACCCGGCTGCAAATTCCGCGAGGCTCACCGAGATATCTTCGAGCAGACCGCCGCTCCGGACGATCTGTATGCCTGCGGCAATCACTTTGCTGGGTTGACTGGTATAAGCCGGGTCAATCGCGCCCACTCGAGGTGCGATTTCCCAGACCGCTAGTACGACCAAAACGGCCACGATCGAAACGGTCCGTCGATAAGCCACCGTGTTGCGAGCGTGAGCCATGAGATTAGTAGCGGGGAATCGTCGCGCGCTCTTCCCGCTGTTCTCCTGCGAGGCACGCCCGAATGCGCCGGCGATAGGCAACATACCGATCGGAATCCATCATCTCTAGAGTGCGCGGACGGGGTAGCTCCACCTGCATGGTCTCGACGATCCGGCCCGGCTTCGACGCCATCACCACGACCCGATCGCCCAGCAGAATCGCTTCGTCGATGCCATGCGTTACAAACAGAGCTGTCTTCCTGCTCCGTTCCCAAATGGCCAGCAGCTCGGTTCCCATCTGATCTCGGGTCTGCGCGTCGAGCGCCCCGAAGGGTTCGTCCAGCAGCAGGATCTCCGGGTCGACAGCCAATGCACGGGCAATGCCCACTCGCTGTTTCATGCCACCTGAGAGCTGGTGAGGATGGTAATGCTCGAATCCCGTCAGGCCGACCAGGTCGACGTAGCGCCGTGCCCGCGCCGTGAGATCTTCTCCGGTCCACCGCTGAAGTTCCAGGCCGAAACGAACGTTGTCCAGGACCGTCCTCCAGGGCATCAGGGCAAAATCCTGAAACACCATCGCGCGCTCGCGCCCCGGACCGGTAACGGGCTGTCCGTTGACCAACACCCGTCCGCCGGCGGGCTTTACCAAGCCGGCGACCGCCATCAGCAGACTGCTCTTTCCGCAGCCACTCGGACCGACGATCGTGACGAAGGTCCCTCGCGCCACATCCAGGTTCATCCTGGAGATCGCGGTAAACGTTCCAGCCTGCTTGGGCTTCTCGTACGCGACAGTTAAGTCTTCGACTCGAACATGCGCCAGGGACGTGCTGCGCTCAGGCTGCTCCATGACGTGCTCTCTATAACAAGGCCCCGCGGCCTATGCAGGTCTCCACTGGCTGTAGCTGTCAACGTAAGTCGGGATCCAGAATTTCACCAGTGGCCAGCGCTCTTTGAAGCGGCCTGTCTTAATGCCCATGTCGAAGAAAACATCCAGCGCTCTCTGGCTGGGCAAGCGGCCGTCCTCATAGATGTAATCGATCACATCCGCATAGGTCCGGTCCACGTACTTGGGATCGAGCTGGAGATGCTTGATGAGGGATTGCTCGGCCTTCGCCTTATCCTGCTTGGCCAGGCGCACGGCGAGCGCGTGGCCGCGGAGCAGAGCTTGCACGGTCTTCGGGTGCCTGGCCAGAAAGGACTCGGTGGCGAAAATCACGTGAAACGGATAACCATCGGCCAGTTGTTTTTGGCTATACAGCAGCTTGTAACCGCGATCGGCAGCCAGGAATTTCTCGGGCGTCGAAAAGATGCTTACATCCAGTTGTCCCGCCTGCATCGCCGCCAGCCGGGTCGCCGGCGGTCCCGCCTGAATCATCTTCACATCCTTGGACGCGTCGATCCCATTCACGGCGAGCGCGTACCGTGTGATGAATTCGCTCGAAGAACCGTATTGAGTGATCCCGATGCGTTTTCCCTTCAAGTCCGCGAAGCTCTTGACGGATGGAACCCCGTACCAGTCGAAATCCGGGATGTTGAAGCCGGCGTAAAAGGCCTTTAGCGGCTGGCCTGCATCGATGCCCGCCGAGACTTCGGAAAGGGCCACAACGCCAACATCCACCGATCCGGATACGACTGCCTTAATCAGGTCCGCTCCGCCCCGAAATTCCAATAAGTCTGCTTGCAGGCCTTCTTTGGCGTAGGTCCCCTGATCCACTGCCAGATACAGCGGAAGGTAGGTAGCTCCCGGCACGGCCAGCCCGATGGTTACGCGCGGCTTCTCGAGAGCCGATCCGGCTGACGGCCCGACACTTTGCGTGCGGCTGCAACTGATCGGCGCGAGTGCGGCCATCAACGCAACGAAGCCGTAAGGCCATTTCATTCTTTTCAACATCATTCCTCGTTCCCGGGCCGGTTCGTACTCGCGCAACTCCGAATCGGAGGCGGAGGCGCGCTCCTGACCCGCGAACAATGTAACTATACTATGCGCCCGCTGAAACTCGCACGTGTTGTTTTCATTCGTCAGGCTCCAATCCCCGCTTATTTCACGGTAAGCCCGACGAGCTTATCGGCGCGATCCTGCCGGTCGAGGTTGCGGCAAACGTCGATGATGTGCTCGAATCGTTCCGCGGGAATCGGTAGACCGGGAACGATGGCCAGAATCCGGCGGACTTCCTCGTCGAAGTCCCAAATGAACTCTCGTCCGGTCCCCTGTATGGTATAGCGGCCGCCGTCCTTGGTGAAGATCGTGATGCGCGGACCAAACAGGGGCATTTCCTCCGACGGGATTATCTTCACGCGCTTCATTAGCTCCAGTACTTCCGGCGGATCGCCGCTGAAGGGCAAGATCGGAAACCCGCGCTTGACGACGCCATAGGCTGCGTAATACCGGGTGCTTCCCCGCGCCGCCTCGCCGATGTCTTCTCTCCGCATCGGAAACGCCGGGCTGGGATGCTGGGTTTCGAGCCAGTTCACCACGGCCTCCACTCGATCGACATCGGCGTGATGGATGTTGTGCTCCTGGCAGAGCTTCGAGGTGAGATCGATGTGAGCCTGATTATAGCCGGGGATGGAATAAATGCGGTACAGCGTCTCCAGGAACATCCACTCCATCCTCTCCTTGCCGAGGTTGGCCGCGATCCTATCGAGCGCGATCTGTCGCTCGCCAGTGAAACTATATGTGAGCCGGCCCTGGTTGTTTCCGGTGTAGGCCTGAAAGAACCCAGCGCTGCCTTCGAGCGCTGTTTCCCGTCCACGACGCCCGGCTTTGGCCAGCGCGACGGCCCACATGGCATTGCGAGCCGCTCCTCCTTCGCGCAGTCCGCCGCTTTCCAGGTTGCTTGCCGCCAGGTTCACGCACATAGCAATCGCATTGGTCACCTGGTCGCCGGTGAAGCGCAGGATCTTCGCCGCGGCGACGGCGGCGCCGAAGATGCCGAAAACCGGGCCCGCATGGAAGCCTCGCGCCATCACCGTCGGTATGAAATCGGCCGCCATCCTCTCCATTACTTCGTAACCCGCAACGAGTCCGGTGATGTAGTCTTTCCCCGAAGCACCCTCGGCCTGGGCAGCGGCGAACGCCGCGGGGACGATACAAGCGCCGGGATGCGTCAGCATTCGGAATGTGTCCCATTTTCCCCCCGCCATGGCCACCTCCGCATTGGCAAACGCCGCGGCGCCTCTCGTGACGTTAGTACCGTTCACCATGACGGTGGCGCCGTTGCGGGCACCACCTTCTTCGTCGATAGCGAGCTTGATCGCGTCCTGGCCCGCCGGCAATCGATACCCGAGAAGGACTGAGGAAAGGGCGTGGAGAGTAAGTCCCCTGGCCCGATCCACTACGTCCGGCGGCAAATTCTCGAAGGTCAGACCAGCGACCCATTCTGCGAATTGGCGACTGAGGTATGGCATCGTAATAGGTTTCCTAATTATTTCAGGACAATCGCAGGGTGAGTCTGGCATCGGCCTGACGGCTTGCTGCAAACGACTGTCGCCCATGAGTGGACCCGAACAACCGGTTGGCGTGCCGCAGCAACTCCGTCAAATCGGAGAAGAGCGGCGGAGCCATCCGCCGTGCTTCTGATTCGACGGATTCAACTGCGACCGTACCGCTCCGCGCTCAAAAGCGGCATTTATTGAAAATTCGCGCGCGTACTGGCGATGAGCGGTGGTCGGCGAACTGGCGCTATCAAGCGACCGCCGAGAAAGTCGCTCTGGATAACTGTTCCAAGCGTAGCTCGACCTGCCAACCGGTTGTTTGGTGTATGAACCGCTGCGGCTCGGTAGCGACGGATGGAATGATCGTCACCTGGGGTGAGAGTGGGAAACAAGAAATGCGTTGTTCAATTTTCGCAGTGCTCGAACGTGAGCAGGTTCTCGAAGACCCGGTTTGCCCTTCAGTCGCTCGGTATCGGGACACTGCCAGAGGGTTTCGCCCTGTTCGGCCGCCAACCAGTTTCCCAACCGCACTCCCAGTTTCCTGACACCCTTCACTCGCCGGATACTGGAGGCCACATCAGGGCTGAGGAGACCGCAATCGGCGGCTTCGTAAGCAAGCCTCCGCACGGCCCCGAGCAGCAGATTGATGGTTCCAGCCGCCAGCATCCGGGATTCCAGGTGCATGCGATAGCGGACGACAACGGTTCTACTGAACGACAGTCTCGGCCCTGAGCAGTACCATTCAACGAACTCATCAATTGCGCGGCGATATCCACGCTGGGAGTCGCGAGAACTCAGGCTGCTCAGAACCGCCGATTTCGCTTGGTCGAGATCCGCCAGGCGCAAGACCATCCTTGGGGCGGGCCGCCGTTTCTTGAGGGAGCGCTTATTCGCCAGCGTCAGCGGTCCTCCTCGACCGCCGAACGATGTGCAATAGTTCGAAGTGGCGTACGGATGCGCCGTCAAGCGCTATACGCTTTCTCGTTCGGGTAAACTGAGTCGAGTTATTTCGAGGAGGACGCGAATATGGATGATCCGACAAGACGCGACATACTAGCCGCGGGTGCCGCGGCAGCGGCGTTGGCCACAACACCGGCCCTGTTTGCTCAGCAGACTGCGCCAGGAGGTACCGGCGCGCGCTTTTACGAAAAAGGCTCCGTTCGCGTCGCGTATCAAGAGGCCGGTTCCGGTTTTCCGTTGTTGCTCATCGCCGGCGGAGGATTGAACTCCAGGATGGCCGGCTTGGCCACCATGCCCTTTAACCCGATCGAGGAGTTCAAGGGAGAGTACCGATGCATTTTTGCGGACCTGCGCAACGCCACTGGCGGCGAGTCTTCCGGCCCGCTCGAGATCGACCGGCCGTGGGATTCCTATGCCGATGACCATCTCGGTGTGATGGATCACCTAGGCATCGACAAGTTCATGGTGCTGGGCTTCTGCATTGGCGGCCCGTTCATCTGGAACCTCTTGAAGCGGGCGCCCAATCGCGTTGCCGCAGCCGTACCAGCGCAGCCCGTTGGGTTCCGGCCGGAGATGCCCAGCCTGATGTACGACGGCGGTATGACCGGCTGGGGTCCGGATTTGGTCAAGCGTCGGCCCGGCGTCACCATGGAGTTGGTCGATAAATTCCTGACCAAGATGTTCCGCACCAACCCCGACTTCGTCTTCACCGTGACGCGTGATTTCGTGCGCGATTGCCAGACGCCCGTCCTGGTTCTGCCGGACGACGTCCCTTCTCATCCGTACGCCGTCGCCATGGAGTGCGCGATGCTCGCGCCGAAGGCCGAAGTAAGCATTTACCCCTGGAAGGAGCCCAAGGAGCGGATTCCCCTGGCGGTGCGCCAGATACGTTCCTTCCTGAAGGCGCATCGGCCTGCTTAGTAGCGATGGGATGGTCGGCAACCCGTCACCTACTTTTCGGCGAAGCCTCAACTCGCCGCCAGACTTCGAATTTGAAAAAGTACTGTCCGGATACGCCGTCACTCGGAACTTGGGCGCTGCCTGATCCTCTAAATTTAGCTCTGACGTCAGGATGTCGTTATCTCTGGGCACAAAACTCGGCCCTTATGAAATCGTCGCGCCCATCGGTGCAGCGGCATGGTGATGGTCTACAACCCCAACAACACGCGGTTCGATCAAGCGGGGTGCCGAACCTTAAAGACTACGCGCCTCCTCTACCCCGGCCACCTTTCACGGTGACGACCTTTTCGGGGTCCTGGTTCACATCCACGACGATGCCGAAAAACGGCGCCATCATCTCTTCCCAGGTCTGATCTCCGTAAAACACCGGCCGGCTGGGATCGGGATTGAACTTGTTGTTGGGCGAATTGTCGAAGTGAGCGTCCACGGTCATCTTGCTGCCCTTGGGCACCTTGACGTCAGTGTAGTAACCGAGCTGCCAGTTGAAGTCGTAATGCGGCACGTTCAGCACTATTTGCTTCTCCCCGGTCGGATACTCGAGGTTGTAGGTCATGTCCTTGCCTCGCATGTGCATGTGCGGCATCATCCACACCAGTTGCACGTCCTCGTTGAAAAAGATCTCGGCCGGAGGGCTCTGCCAGTCCGCGTCGTTGGGCGGAATCCTGAAAACCTCGCTGTCGGTACCCACCGACGGCTGCGTGTTATAGGAGATGTAGCGGCGCTGCGGCGGTTCCTTGGCGATCGTGAAACCGACTTCCGGTCTGTCCGTCATCGGCGTACCGGTGGTGGTGTAGTGCAACTGGAAAACGATGTCGGTGTTGGCCGGGACCAGCTTAGCGGCGTTGAACGCGCGATAGTCGGTGACCTGAAGGCCCGGTACGTAGCAGCCTTCGACCCCGCCGGGGTTGAATCTGGCGCCAATCAGCTCGCGCTCGTCTTTCGCCACGCCCGCCACTCCAGGCAATTCGTTCTTGACGCCCTTGGCTCTAGGCAATGCGCTGCCGCTCTCGTCGCGCTGCTTGTCCACCCAGACCGGGACACCGTACTTCACGTCCGGCGTGTGCGCGATGAAGCTCACGCAGATGTGATGCGTCACTGGAAGCGCGCTGGGTTTGATCTCGAGCGACGTGATCCAGGTGTCCTTGGTGAATCCGGTGGGAACGACAACGTTGGTCCACTCCAGGACACCCTTCGCCGGGACATCGTACGCCGGCCCCTTCACGACGTAGTCCGGCTGAATCAGCCATCCATCGGCCGGCCATGCGATGGGAGGCGGCGCATCCTTTTCATCGCCTTCCTTGGCGCCACCGTCGGCCCACGCGACGATGGTATCGATGTCGCTCTGCTTCAGCGCGTGATCGTTCGAGAAGTGGCCATACCTGGGATCGGCGAACCACGGCGGCATCTTTCGGTTGGCGACTGCAGCCTTCATCGCCTTGGCCCACGGGCGCGCGCCCTGATAGGTCAAGAACGACATCGGCGCGATCTGGCCGGGCCGATGACAGCTTTGGCAGTTTTTCTGCAGTATCGGCTCGATATCCTGGTGAAAAGTAATCGAATCGGCCGCGAAGACCGTTCCGGCAAACATCCCCATGGCAGCCCAAAAAGTCGATGTCATGCGATCCTCCGTGCTCATCATACACGAGAGGGGCAGGTGTTTGTTTTCATAGCGTAATCGCCCTCCTAAGAGGGGAGCGTGCAGTCCAGTCTGCACCCGTTTTCCGCAAGCATTATCTCTTTAGTGGTGGCAGCAGCGCCTCGCGGCCTGGCGGAAGGTGCTGATCGACGGCGTTCATCATGAAACCTGCTCTGAAGTATTCGCCCATGATCATCATGATTTGGACCGTACGCTGACGCCCGAAATGCTTCGCCATCTTTTCCCAAAGTTCGCTGCTGACTCCGTGTTCGCGAAACAGCGCGCGCCCGAACGTGATCAGCGTCGCGTCCTTGTCGGATAGTCCCGCCACGTCCTGGTTGTACTTGACGACATCGATGACCGCTTGCTCCAAGCCCTGCCGCCGGCCCGCCAGCTCGTGCGCGGTCCATTCGTACTGTTGGTCGATCTCCCTTGCGGTGATCAGCACCGCAAGCTGAAAGTATCGAGGACCGACCGGGCTCTTCGCACCTGACGGGATACCCAGATCGAGCTCCCTCGGGCTGTAGATCGAGACGTGGCCCGGTCCCGGCCCTGGCGTGTAGTTGGTCCTCGCGGCCAGAAGACGCTGCCCCGCTTCGTCCAGGTCTCCCGCGGTGACCGGAGGCAGCCGCGAGAGCGTCACCGGGTCGATGTCTCGTGGCAGCGGGTTCTTGTCCTGAGGGACCAGCGGAAGCGCAGCAAGCAACAGGACACACAATCGGATCATCCTCATAAAGTCACCTCTTCAGCTTGACGTTACAAATTCAGCAGCCAAGACGCTCCGCCGCTCTCAGGGACAATGTGGCGTCACATCATTCTGGCCGCGACGAGCCGTTCGCACAGCTCGTGGTCCAAGATAACAAGAAAGTCGGATCTTTGATAGGTCAGTACAATTGCCGCACGAGACGCTATCCAATTGGCCGGCAACACGGAATGTTAGGCCGAAACGGGGTTGTGGGAGATTGAGTCCCCAAATCGGCTCGCCGTGCCGTGGGAGGTTCGTCATCCGGGTTGCGACGGGTCCCGAAACTTGTCCTAGGCGCCGCCGCGACCGGCGTTGTTTCCGTGCGCACCCAGCCTGCGCACCGGTTGATGAAGATGCTGCTGGTCCGATAAGGTTGTGCTGGAGTTGCACCCCTGGACGTCCATCTGATCCGGGCACCTACAAGTTGTTCCGGCACTACTATGCACAACCGTCGACGCCGCTGGCTCCACTCGCCATTTACTCTCAATCTATCCGCTCTGAGACGTGAACTGACACAAGCGGCGACTGGCCAAAGCAAAAGGGCCGGATCGCTCCAGCCCTTTTGATTCTTGTTCGCCTAACGCGAAGGGATCACTTCGGCGTCACATGGATCAGCGCGCCGGGATTGGCGTCTTCCAACATCCACAACGAGCCATCGGGGCCTTCTTCCACATCGCGAATGCGCTTGCCTACATTCCAGCGCTCGGCGCTTTTGGCGCCGCCCTTGCCGTCGAAGATGATGCGGTTGAGCGACGTGGTTCCCATCCCGCTGACGAAGCCGTTGCCGTCCCATTGCGGGAAGGTCTGCTTGCCGGTGTAAAACATCAGATTGCCCGGCGCGATCACCGGCACCCAATACAGCACCGGCTTCGCCAGGTCGATCCGCGTGTCGGGATTGGCAATGGGCACGCCGTTATAGTTCTGGCCAAAGGAGACGAGCGGCCAGCCATAATTCTTGCCCTTCTCGATCAGGTTCAGCTCGTCGCCGCCGCGCGGGCCATGCTCCACCTCCCACAATTCGCCGGTGGGCGAAAACGCCATGCCATAGGGCGTGCGGTGGCCGCTAGTCCAGGTTTCAGCCGGCGTCAGGTTGGGGCTGGCAAAGGTATAGGTGCTCACCACCTTCGCGGTCTTGGCGGCTTCGGTGTCACTGGGCGGATCGATCAGGGGAACGGTGGCCGCGCCGGTTTTGCCGAAGTTGGGATTGTCGGGGGCGGGTTTGCCGTCCAGCGTCAAGTGAAGGATCTTACCGACGGGCTGGTTGGGATCCTGAGCGGGCGCGAAGCGCTGCCGGTCGCCGACGGTGAGGAACAGAGATTTACCATCGGGCGCGAAGGCCACCTGCCCGCCTTCCTGGCCGCCTTTGCCCTTGGGCATCTGATGCCACAGCACCTCGAAGTTTTGCAGTCGAGCGCCGGGACCGCCTCTTCCGCCGGGGCCGATGATGTTCAACTTGCCGCGGGCCAGCGCCAGCCCCCCGCCGTAGTCGCCGGGCTCGGAATAGGTGAGATAGATGCTCTGGTCGGTAGCGTAGGTGGGCGAGAGGAAGACGCCCAGCATCCCGCTCTGGCCCTGCCAATATACGGCGGGTGTCCCGCCTACCACCGCGATCTTTTCTCCCTTCGCCGATACCAGCCAAAGCGGCCCGATCTTTTCAGTGATCAGCATCCGGCCATCGGGCAGGAAGGCCAGCCGCCAGGGCAGTTCAAAGGTAGTCACCGTGGTCATGTTGAAGGGCATGCCGGCTTCGGGCTTCTGTTCGCCTATATTGACCTGGGCCCAGGCCGCGACCGACGCCAGGGTGAAGAGCACCGCCGCTTTCGCCAATTTCATCGTCATTTCTCCTTGCTTCTCAAGCGCCCGGCCTTAAGCGATCCGGGGCACCGCTTCTAATCGTACCCTACTATGGGGATCGTGCCCAGATAAGTGCACGATGACAGTTCTGACCAGGGCCGAAGGTTGTCAGATTGTGCCCGCGCCCATGAATCCCGCGACTGTCGCGGCCAAAGCTACCGCGGAGTCCCGATCGGAGCTTGCTCCCGCATGTGCGGAGCGTCTTTCTCGTTCTCCAGGCAGTAATAGTCGATGAGTTCGCTGTCCAGCACCAGAGGCTCGGTTAGTTTCACCGTCCAGGGCGCGGTATACGCTTTCATATCGTTGATAGTGATCTCGATTTCCAGAGTCCCGTACGTAGGCCGGCGGATCCGTTCGGTCATTTTGGCTTGGTCCGTCAAAGGATTTCCACTGGCATCCAGCCAAAGATCGTCGCGGAAACCGGTGGTCTCCACCACCAGCGTGTCGCCTTCCCAATGGCCGGTCGAGTACCCGTTCCACGTCGGATTCGGATCGTTCGGAATCTTCCGTCCATCCGTGAAGATCTGCCGGTACTGCATGTTGCGCTCCATCAGTAGGATCACCCGGTCCTGAACCTGGAAAATCCGCTTGTAGAAATCGTCGGTCCAGATGCGCGGAGCGTCGCGCGGCATGCAATGCACGTTCGGATCGAGCCCCTGCTCGACCCTGCGTTTCTTGACTATTTCAGCAGCCCACGGCCGGTACGGCAAAGGATCCTTCAGCGTCGCCGCGATATTGATAAACTCGCGGGAAATCTGCGTGTCCGTGCACTGGGCCCCGCAAGGTTTACCGGTGTTGACCCATCCCCACATACCTGAAAAGTCGGGTTTCCCGTCGGCGGTACGAGGCGCCGGAGCGGCGAGGTTGGGCTGGCCGTCCGGGGTCCGCGGCACTCCGGGAGTCGGATAACCCAGCCACTGGGCGAAGAGTGCCGTCGGACTGACGGCCAAAACCATGGGGAGTACGTACCGCAAATTCAGTCGCATAAGTGTTCCTATCATATGCCAGGATTGCTCAATTTGTCAGCAGGCCCTCTGAAGCGTATCCTTAACTACACGATCGGAAGCTACCCGAGGCCTGTCACCGCGTAAAGACCGCTCGGAAACTCGCATCTACTCCTTGAGCCTAAACGCGAAGAGTGAGCTTCCGGCGGCTACGGCGACGTACTGCTTCCCGTCGACGACGTAACTCATAGGGCCGCTGTTTACTTGCCCGCCCAGCGCCATCCGCCAAAGCTGCTCTCCGGTGCGAGCGTTCAACGCATAAAAGTATCCCTCGCGCCCGCCGCTGAACACCAGGTCCGACGCCGTGCTCAGCACCCCCGCATAAGTGACGTCGTTCATCTTGAATTCCCACTTCTTGTCGCCGGTTTTCATGTCGAACGCGCGGACGAAGCCGTAGCCCTGCTCTTCGGGCCGGTCGTTCGGCACCAGATTGGGTGCGCCCGGCGGCAAGTTGCCGACCGTTCGCGGCCGTTCGCCCTCAATTGCAATGCTGCCCGTGTTCTCCCAGCCGGGAATATAGAACAGCTCCGTGCGAGGACTGTACGACGGCGGATACCAATTCGTCGCACCGTTCACTGTCGGCATGATCAACGTTCCTTCCTTCGAAGGCGCCATGCCCGGCACCCGCTTCGGCCGGCCCTTCTCGTCGAAGCCGTCCATCCAGTTCACCTTCGCGAACGGCTTGCCCATCAGGAACTGCCCGTTGGTTCGATCCAGCACATACATCAGCCCGTTGCGATTGGCCCACAGCATCACCTTGCGAGGCCGCCCCTGCCAGTCCATATCGGCGAGCACCGGCACTTGGGTCGCATCGTAGTCCATCTCGTCGTGCGGAGTGAACTGGTAATACCACGTGAGCTTCCCGGTATCCGCGTCCAGCGCGACCACGCAATCGCTATACAGATTGTCACCGAGCCTCTGCCGTCCGTCCCAATCCGGCGCGGGGTTCCCGGTGCCCCAATACGTGAGGTTCGAGTCAGGATCGTACGCGCCAGTGTTCCACACCGCGGCGCCGCCCTTCTTCCACGAATCGCCGCTCCCATTTTTATCAATCCATGTTTCGTTCCCGGGCTCGCCGGGTTGCGGAATCGTGTGGAAGCGCCACACCTCCTGGCCGGTCTTCGCGTCGAACGCCGCGATGATTCCCGGCGCGCCCGCATCCCCGCCGGCCGTGCCCACGATCACCTTGTCCTTGACCACCAGGGGAGCGTGCGTGATCGCATAGCGTTCCTTAGCTTCGGCGACTTTGGTATTCCAGAGCAACGTGCCGCTTTTGGCGTCGACCGCGATGATGTGGGCGTCCAACGTTCCCATAAACAGCGTCTGGCCCAGGATGGCCAGACCGCGGTTCACTTGTCCGCAGCAGTTGCGCGCCTCCGGCGGGTTTCGATACAGGTAGGTCCAACGCGGCCGGCCAGTGGTCGCGTCGAGCGCCACGATGTCGTTCGGCGCCTGAACGGTGTAGAGGATGCCGTCCAGCGCGATCGACGTCGCCTCGAACTTCTCGACCGAGCGCGCCTGCCACAGCCAGGCCAGTTCCAGATTCTTGACGTTCTGCGGCGTGATCTGCGTGAGCGGGCTGTACCGCTGCCCCATGTTGTTGCCCGAATAGGTGAGCCAGTTCTGCGGCTCGCGATTCGAGTTCTGAATCCGTTCGAACGTAATCGGGCCAGAGGGCTGAGCGATCGACGGCGTCTGCGCGATCGCCAATCCCGCCACAGCCGTCAACAGCCAGGCGCCAAGGAAGGGATAACGCATGCTCATCATCATATAACGGTCTTGATATAACAGTCTTGCAGTAAAAATCTGGTGGCAAAGATCGGCAATGTAATTGAGGCTACTTGTTCCGTGACCGTGTGATTCGGTTCCCAATGTGGGGCGGGATGGCATCCCGCGCGCCGGTTGCCAACCGGCGCTGGGCGGCTTGTTTGCGCTCGCCGAGGCGGGTTACAAACCCGCCGCAGGTTGGCAACCACAGCTGTCCAAATTAGCCAGGATCGACGGCTTAGACGCCGCCAAGCCCAGCAAAGACCAAGGTAACGTTGTAGGAGGAAAAACAGGTTGGGATTCATGCTGTCCAAGGGAATCAGGCG
>DATNJC010000244.1:0-5516 GCA_035604115.1 Bryobacteraceae bacterium
GCCAGTGATTCTAAGCGTTCGCGCTCTTCCTCGGTTACCGTCAACGGTTGCTTGGGGCGGCCGGTTCGCATCTAAGATCTCCCTAAATGTTAGACGCACCCAGCCCTTACTTCGTTTACTTATTTCTGGGACAGGAGACTAAAGCGTTCCTAGTTTGGTTTCTTGCGGACGTAGGGGAGCGCCGTGCACTAGGAGAAGCGTTAGACGACTTCGGCCGTGCTGTAGCTCTTGATTCTTCGCTGGGTGAGGTTTACTATTACCGAGCACTCATTCACGAAGTCGTTCGTGCTGATCGATCGAGCGCCCTCGCGGATCTCGGGTTGGCTCTAAAGGCGCGCGGATGTCCTGAGTCCCGTACTCAGCTCACGCGGAGACTCTGGTGGCTCACAACGCCAGTACGCAGTACAATCATCTTCCGTGCCCGGATCATTTTTCGAGTAATTACCTATGTCTGCCTGTGTAACACAATATTTACAATTAGCCTTTTTTGTGGGAGCGAGGCAACTCGGCAGTCCTGGCACTATGGTCGAAAACATCGTTGTAACCGCAAGTATTGGACTGTTGGGTTTCTATCTATTCGCGTGGTCCAAGCACTTCAAAACAGTTCGAGGTCACGGTTTGCTCGACTTTGTTCTTGGGGTGCTCTTGAGCGTACTTTGGGCCGTCTATTTCGCCCTACCGATGGCAAATCTGATTGCCACGAAGAGGAGCGGAATTGCCCAGCCTGTAGCCTTTGAGGCGGGCATCGTCGCGATCTGTTTATTCGCATGGATACTGGTGTATATGCTCGCGGAAGACAATCTTGAGGATCAGAAGCTCCGTCGACTCTTTAAGAAGCCAGTCTCCAGTCCGAGCTGACTGGCTCGCTTCACATGCGCGGTCCGCTGACGGCACTCCCGTGCTATCCTCGACTCCATGATTCGAGTCGTAGCCCACATCTCCGCACTCTCGAGCAAGATCGAAGAACTAAAAGCCGTGGCGTTGGCGCTGGCGGTGCCCACCCGGCAGGAGCCCGGTTGCCGCGAGTACGAGTGGCACCAGAACACCGCCGATCCCACCGACATCACCTGCATCGAGGAATGGGAATCCGACGCCGCCCTCGACGCCCATCTGGCCTCGCCGCACGTGAAGGCGGCGCTCAGCCGCACGCCGGAGCTGGCTACCGGCGTGGACATCCGGCGCTACAAGCTCCTGGGGTGAGCTCCAAGGCCCTACAACAAATCCCGCTGCGGCAAATCATTCGTTCGGAACTGCAGCGCGCCGCCGACCCGGTCAAAGCCCGCGGCATGCAGGCCTACATGAAGTCCGCGATGCCCTACTTCGGCGTGCCCACCATTCCGCTGCGCCGCATTTGCAAGCGCGTGTTTGACGCGCATCTCCTTCCCGATAAGGACGCCTGGCAAAGCCAGTGCTTGGCCATCTGGCGCGGCGCCCGCCGTCGCGAGGAATGGTACGCGGCCATCGAACTCACCGGTCACCGGTTTTATCGCGCGTATCAAACCCGCCAAACTCTCCCCATGTACGAAGAGATGATCGTCACCGGAGCCTGGTGGGACGTAGTCGATACCATCGCCTCCCACTGCCTCGGCGACCTGCTCCGCGCGGACCCGGCGTTCCTGCGCAAGAAGATGCTCCAGTGGAGCCGCTCCCGCAACCTGTGGAAGCGCCGCAGCTCCATCCTGTGCCAGCTTTCCTTCAAGGCCGAGACCGACCTGCCCCTGCTCTACGCCTGCATCGAGCCCTCGCTCGACTCGAACGAATTCTTCCTGAGGAAAGCCATAGGCTGGGCCCTGCGGCAATACGTATGGACCGACTCCCGCGAGGTCCAACGCTACGTCAGCGAGCATGCGGACCGGTTGAGCCCGCTGAGCAAGCGCGAGGCCCTGAAGAACATCGGCGGTTGAAAGACAGCCTCCGATTTCCGTAAGCTGGATCATGGAAATCACCAAGATCGTCGGGCGTGAGATTCTCGACTCCCGCGGCAATCCTACCGTAGAAGCCGACGTCCACCTGGCCGACGGCAGCATCGGACGCGCCGCTGTTCCCTCCGGTGCGTCCACCGGCGAGCACGAAGCCGTCGAGCTGCGCGACGGCGACAAATCCCGCTACTTGGGAAAAGGCACCCGAACCGCGGTAAAAAACATCAACGAGCAGATCGAACCGGCGCTCATCGGGGCCGACGCCGAGCAGCAGACGCAGATCGATCGTGTGATGATCGCGCTCGACGGCACGCCCAACAAGTCCCGTCTGGGCGCGAACGCCATCCTGGCCGTCTCGATGGCCGTCGCCCGGGCCTCCGCCGCGTCGCAGCAGACCCCGCTCTATCGTTATCTGGGCGGCGTCGGCGCTTGCGTGCTGCCCGTGCCGATGATGAATATCCTCAACGGCGGCGCCCACGCCGACAACAGCGTCGACCCGCAGGAGTTCATGATCGTCCCGTACGGCGCCGAAAAATTCTCCGAAGCCCTGCGCTGGGGCGCCGAGGTTTTCCACACACTTAAGGGCGTGCTGAAGAAGCGCGGCTACTCGACATCGGTCGGCGACGAGGGCGGGTTCGCGCCCAATCTCAAGTCCAACGACGAAGCCCTGGAGGTGGTGCTCGAAGCGATCACCCAAGCCGGCTACACGCCCGGTGATCAGATCGGCATCGCTCTCGACCCGGCCGCCAGCGAATTTTACGACACCAAAACCAAGAAGTACATCTTCAAGAAGTCCGACAAGAGCGAGCGCACATCCGCGCAAATGGCCGAGTTTTGGGCCGATTGGGTGCGCCAATACCCCATCGTTTCGATTGAAGACGGCATGGCCGAAGACGACTGGGAAGGCTGGAAACTGCTCACCGACCTACTGGGGAAGAAGATTCAACTAGTAGGTGATGATATATTCGTAACCAACACAGATCGCTTGGCCTTAGGAATCGAGCGCGGAGTCGCCAACTCCATCCTGGTGAAGGTGAACCAGATCGGTACGCTCACGGAAACCCTCGAAGCCATGAAGATGGCCGCTGACGCGGGCTACACCTCGGTGGTTTCCCATCGCAGCGGCGAAACCGAGGACGCGTTTATCGCCGACTTGGCCGTCGCCACCGGAGCCGGACAAATCAAGACGGGCTCGGCCAGCCGCACGGATCGCATCGCTAAGTACAACCAATTGTTGCGCATAGAAGAGGATCTCGGTAGCGGCGCGCGCTTTCCCGGTCGAAAGGCTTTCCGGCGATGAACGGTCGCCCGCTGGTGTTGACGGTCCTGGATGGGTGGGGTTATTCGGCGGCGTCGGCGGCGGAAGGAAATGCCATTGCGGCGGCGCGTAAGCCGAACTATGACAATCTGTTGCGAGATTTTCCGAATACGTTGGTTTATACCTCTGGCCCTTACGTCGGGTTGCCCGAAGGCCAGATGGGCAACAGCGAAGTCGGCCACATGAACATGGGAGCCGGGCGCATCCTTTACATGGATGTGACCCGCCTCGACAACTTGATCGCCACCGGAGATTTCTTCAAACACCCGGTGCTGTTGGCCGCCATGCATCACGCGCGCGCGGGGCAAGGCGCGGGCCGGCGTCTGCACTTGATGGGCCTCGTGAGCGACGGCGGCGTGCATTCGATGAATACGCATCTCTATGCGCTGCTTAAAATGGCAAAGCGCGAGGGCGTGGCTGAGGTCTGCGTCCACTGTTTCATGGATGGGCGCGATACTCCTCCGGAGAGCGGTGCGGGATTCGTCGAGCAGCTTCTGCGCGAGATGCGGCGCATCGGTGTGGGGCGCATCGCGACTGTTTCGGGGCGCTATTACGCCATGGATCGCGACAAGCGCTGGGAGCGGATCGGGCGTGCCAAGGACGCCATGACGGCGGGCGTTGGCGAGAAGAACACCGACCCGGTCGCGGCGGTGAAGCGCTCCTATGAGGCCGGCGTCACCGACGAGTTCATCGAGCCCGTAGTGATCCAATCCTCCCAAGGGGACGCCCGCGGCGAACCCGTCGGCTCCATTCACCCGGAAGACGCGTGCATCTTCTTCAACTATCGCGCCGACCGGGGACGCCAGATGACACAGGCGCTGCTGGAGTCGCCGTTGAAGCTCCATTTCACTACCATGACGCAGTACGACAAGACGCTGGCCGCGCGGTTCGTGCTGGATAAGGAGACACCCAACAACATCCTGGCCAACGTGATGGCGGCCGAGCATTGGAAGAACCTGCGCGTCGCCGAGACCGAGAAATACGCGCACGTGACCTACTTTTTCAACGGCGGCAACGAGAAGCCTTACGCGGGCGAGGAGCGGGAGTTGTGCCCGTCCCCAAAGGTCGCCACCTACGATCTGAAGCCCGAGATGAACGCGGCGTGCGTCTCGGCGACGGTAGTCAGCGCCATTGAGAAGCGCGATTTCGACGTGATCGTGATGAACTTTGCCAACGCCGACATGGTGGGCCATTCGGGCAAGATGGAGCCGACCGTGCGCGCCGTCGAAGCGGTGGACGCCGGGCTGGGCGAGATCTACGCCGCGCTGCGCCGCAAAGGCGGACGCTGGATCGTCACCGCCGACCACGGCAATGCCGAGACCATGATCGACCCGGTGACCCGAGGGCCGCACACGTACCACACCACCAATCCGGTACCCCTGATCGTAGTGGACGAGCAGAAACGCCCGCTACGCGCGGGCGGGTCTCTGCGGGATATCGCGCCGACCATACTGGGGATGTTGCAGGTCTCCCAGCCCAAAGAGATGACAGGACGGGACTTGCGCGACATGGCTCGCTGATCCGCGGGTGGCTCTCTATGCAGAATCGGCGCGAAACTGCCGATCCACGGCAAGAGGATTGTATGCAAGCTACGGCTCACCTTCAGATCGACGACCTTGAAGCTTATGTCCACAACCGTTTGGATTCCGCGAGCGCTGCCGGCATCCAATCTCACGTGCGACAGTGCCCGCCTTGCGGGGAGAAGCTGGCGACTCTGCTGATCGCCCAACTGACTGCACTGAGCGAATCGGAACGGAACGGCATCCGGGAACGGCGCATCGGCGAACGGAATCAAAAAGGCGAGGCGGGGTGTCTGCAGACGCTGTCGCCGCTTTCGTTCGAACAGTCCGATATTCACGTCCTGGATGTGTCCAAGGACGGCTTCGCCGTGCTCACACCAGCAGCCTTGAAACCGGGCGCTATCGTGCACGTACGGGCTGGCGCCGGCAACCTACTGGGAGAAGTACGTTACTGCCGGAATACCGACGACGGCAAATTCCGGGCGGGCATTCAGTTCCGCACGGCACGCAAGTTGCCCGTCACGGGCGCCCATCACGGCTCTTAAGCGGTTGTCGGAGAATCGACTGCCGGCGCCGTAGTCCCGTTTGTTGTCTAAAGCCGCATAAGTAAATAATCATGAAAAAGGGGGTATTTACTTGACTCAGGTGGCCCCAACCTGTAGCATGGCCGGCTGTGGAGGAGTATCCCCGGAGTCTGGCCGATTTCGAGGCTCGGTTCGACACCGAGCAAGCGTGTCGGGACTACCTGTACCGGCTGCG
>DATNJC010000245.1:0-17329 GCA_035604115.1 Bryobacteraceae bacterium
CTCAACAGCTGCGAGAAAATGCTGCATACTCGATTCAAGCGGAGACCTCTACTTTTTCTGATTGGTTCTTTCCAGGGAACCCAATCAAAGTATCGGTCTTCCGCCCCTCTGTAATTTGGACAGGTGTGGTTGGCAACCTGCGGCCGATTGACAATCGGCCTGTCCGAGTGTCTACGGCCTCACAATCGTTATCTACTTCCCTGACGCTTCAAAACCTCAATCATCGCGGCCGGAGTAGTGATCCGAGTGGTTTTGTGCCGTCTCACGGAGAGCAGCTCCTTGTCACCAGTCACCAGGAACTCGGCTTGGCTCGCTTCAGCTAGCGCGAGCAGATAACTGTCCTTGGGGTCCGGCGCGACCGGACCGCCAGGCAGATCGCGACAATAAAAAGAGAAGTCCCGTAGGCCCGCTGCGAGCAGCTCGGCCGCGCTGGCGCGAAGTCTCGCCCGGAAAAACGGCCGGCTAGCGACATCGCGAACTTCCGCTATCAGCGGGTCGCAGGCGACCAGCGTAAACCTCTTGCGCTCCCAAGCGTCGAGAAGCCTTGCGGGCGTGCCCCGAGGCGACAGGAGCGCGGAGAGCAGGACGTTGGTGTCCAGTATCAGGCGCATGACGCGCGTTTAGCGCCGTTTCGCCCGCTCCCTGTAATGCTTCGCGCGCACGTCTTCGACGGCTTCGTCAATCATCCTCTGGAGTTCGTTCGGGGAAACGTCAGCGAAAGCCTTGCGGGCTTCGCGGACCGTCTGATGAAAGATGCGCCAACGGACCGCCTCCTCAATAAACTTCGAGAGGTCGCCCTTCTTCATGCCCTGGGAACCCAGGAAAGTGCGCAAGGCAAGATCGGCGTCTTTGGACCAGGTAATCGTCAGACGGGTGGTTTCTGGCGCGGACATGCATCCCTCGTCATATAAGCATACAACCGACTATCAGTATAGACGAGTGCGTTAAGCCGAGCCGCGACAGTAATGGAGCGGTTCCGCAGCTGCCCGCGTTTCAGTCACAAGCTTTGCGCGGGAGCCTGAACGAAGGAACTCAGAAACGACGTCCCTCGTCGATGAGGTCACGAACCGTGGCGCCGCCGAGGCTCTTGCCCTTGGCAAGCTCCCGAATCCGGGCCAACGCCTTGCGGCGTTCCTCTACCTGTGCGGCTGGCAACTCAGCGGCTTTATGAGTGACGACCTCGACGGCCTCGTCGTTCTGCAGCTCGCGGCCCAAGAGCCGCTCCACGGCAACCCGCTCTTCTGGCGCCAAATCCGTGGTTTTGTGGGCGTGCTGCATAGGGCCTCTCTTTTATGGTACTCAAGATGATTCCAAACCGGCGTTGGTCAGCCGCCGGCACGGTGGGTCCTGGGAGACCGCCTTTACTGCAGCTGTGACTTAGGCCTTTGTTAGGCGGCACCTTACCGGGCGGTTTGATGAAAACATCGTCAAGAATCTCAATCACGGCAAATGCCACGATGTGGAAGGCGTCTGCCCCCTCTAGGTGGAGCTTGGCCGTTGGAAGGTCCCGCTCATAGTCGTACGCAACCACGTACGATTCTGGACCGACGACATCCCAGTCAAACGCCCAATGAGCAAAGCCGTTGCGCAATAACCGAAACGTTCGGTCGTTGAGAAAAGCCCGCGCAGATTCAAGGAGCGGCCTTTTGCCACTGGCGAGTGGGGTTGCCAACGGCGAGTCTTCGCTCAGGACGAATCGGCCAACAGGGCCGTCGATAATTAGAAATGTCGGAATCCATCGGCCCAAGAACCAGCCGCGAGCCGCGATGCCTTTGAATTGCTCGGGGGCGTCCTGCCACTTAGCGCGCGCAGCCATGGCAATGAAGTGAAGAACATTTCGAAGGCTCGGCGAACGGCCGCGTGATTGGCGAGGTACCCGCGGAGTTCTCTGTCGAACCCTTCGTCCGCGAGCAGTGCCCGACATTCTTATTGGAGCTGCGAGAACGGTGCAGCCGAGGTTGCCCATGGTGACGCCGCTATTCGTCGCGAAAGCCGCAGAAATGCGGCCCGAAGCATCACGTCCTTCTCTGCCGTTGTCATGTTCCGGATGCTAAACCGATATTTCTTGCTCTGACAATCGGCCCACCCAATGAAGACCAATTTGACGTCTGACTAATCGCACAAGTCGGGTGGCAAACGCGTCCGCCCGGTTGCGGCGACCGTCGCACCTGCCGCGTTGGTGGCGCAGACAATAAAAAAGGCGAATCCAGGACTTGGTTCTCAAACGCTGGTCGGCTTCCTTGAGCGCTTGCCGCCGACCAGCGTTGGAGGGTTGATTGAATAGATGAGGACGAATAGCGCTATTGCTCCGCCCGCTCGAATATAGCTCTGAATGGACACGGAGATCAGCCCTGGTATTGCAGCGCCGACTCCGGCAGCCGCAATCGCGAGGATCACGCGAAACACGAACCATTGAGTGGGTGTTGGATCTTTGACGACGAACGCTATAAGGAGGAGAACAATGACAAAGACTACTCCGAAACCGAACGCGAGGGATGCATCATGGGACAACTCATCGCTTTTAGGCCCTACAGGCCCGCGCCCTTCTTGCGTTAGAGAATCAAGTCGGTAGACTTCGAACGTCCCACGCGGCGCCACCTCCGAATCGCGCTGGAGCGAACAGTCCTGTAGATCGCCCCTTGCATCGACAGAAGTTAGGCCGAGATCAGGAAAATCACTTTTGCGTAGCCTTTCAGTCCTACACACGTACCGCCCCGGCGTCAGCTCTAGCAGGCGGTCATTGTCGCCCGGGTGGTCGACTTTCGTCCAGCCACCTGCGCCGACCGCCACCCAGAAATGAGCGTTCGACTTCAATATGCTCGCGCCTCCCGATGTCGTCTCGCAACCTCGCACGTCGCGATCGCCGACCCAGCCGAGAGATCGATTCCCCTGTACGTCTACGTAGCACAATCGGACATTGTGCGCGTGACCCATATGCACCGAATCGGACGGCAATTTCGCTAACTTCCCACTTCTGTCGTATGACACCTCGTGCCAATTCGCTGCGTTTAGTGGGGGACTTAGCTGAAGGACAGTGGTCAGAGCGAGGCCAAAAATTCAACGTCCGAAAAGCCGATTTCGTAGGTTGGGTTCCAAGGTGTTTCTCCTTACGGATAGCGGGCATTATACACGATTTCCTGGATGAAGCGCGTTAACTGAGTTGAAATTTCTGAGCGCTCTCCTAGCTACGCCGGAACACCAACATGATACCCGGCAACTACACCCGCTTCAATACCCCAACTTCAACATCCCCTGATGCTCCCCGTTCACCGTCCCCTTGGTCAGCCACTCCAGCGACGCCTTGAACAGCAGCAGGTGATTCTTCTCCCACATGGCGTTGTGCGACGAGCACGCCAGATCCACGAACACTTTGTTCTTCGACCCCAGGTCGTTGTACAACTCGCGCACGCGGTCGGGGTTCACCTGCTTGTCGTGCGCGCCCGACACCATCAGGTACGGCGCCTGCATCTTCGCGGCCGCCGCCGCGTTCCAGCCCCACGTGGTGGTTTGCGGAGCGCGCCGCACGCCCGCGCTCCACGTGGCGCCCACCGGGTCCGATTCGAGCATCTTCGACCACACCGCGGCATGCGCCGCCGGTTCATACTGACCGGGGCAACCCACCTGGCGATCCCAATTGGCGGTGAACTCGGCTTCGGACTGCGTGTTGAACGTCGCGCCCTTGCCGGGGAGCTGCGCGGGCACGTCGCCGGAAGAATTGCGATTGTAGGCCGGAGCCAGCACGACCAGCGCGCGCACCTTTTCCGGATGCAGCACCGTGTACCCGCCGGAGCGCGGCCCGCCCAGCGACCACGCCAGCAGATTCAGCTTGTCCACGTGCCGAAGTTCGCGAACGTGGTCCACGACCGCCCCGATATCGTTCCAGTCCGACGCGATGGTGGTCAGTTGGTTGTTATAGCTCGGCCCGCAGGGCGCGGCCAGCAGCACCGGCACAAAGGCCGCCTGCTGATCTTTGGAGAGATTGCACGGATCGTCCATCGGCGACGGCCGGGTGGACCGTCCATAGCCGGTAGTGTCCATCGCGAACACGTCGAATCCGTTGTGCGCCAGAAATCCCATCCAACTGTAATCCGCGAACGGAACGTCGAACGCGACTTCAGCGGGCGTGCCCGCGCCATGGATGAACAGTGCGACGCGGTCGGTCAACGCGCCGCCGCGCAGCGCGGTCGAAGCCTGCACTACTTCGCGCACATAGATTTGCGAGGTCCGTCCGTCGATCACCGGAACGGTGGACTTCACCTTTACGTAATGATCGACAGTGAGCAGCCGCGCGGCATCGTCGGCGAGCAACGATGCGGCGAAGCCGATGGTTAGAGCGATGGGTGCGATTGCGTTGAGTTTGCGCATGATTTGAATACCTCGTCGATCAGAAACAGATCCGTCAACAGAGCCCGCAGGTGGATGGACGCGTTCAGATTGTCGATGAGCTGCGAGCTGATCACCGGCTGCGCCAGCACCAGCTTCATCGCGGCCAGCGTATCGCGAGCGTCCCGTTCAAGCACCTCTCGAAACGCTCCGTGCTCGGGACCCGACCCCGCCGCTTCATACTCCGCGGCCATGCCGGAGACTGCGTCGATGCCACGTTGTAGAAAGTCGCGTATGGCTCCGGACCGTCCGCCGCCGCTATCGCCCGTGAGTCCCTGGGCCGCGTAGGCCAGCATGAACTCGTAGCACTCCTCCATCACTGCGCAGCGGTCCATCAGGGTCTTCGACATGTCTCAAGAATGATATCATCCACTTCGATTAAGCGCCCGAGGCTCCGAAACCATACAGCACTTCCGGATTCCGCACGAGAATGCGGTTGCGAGTCGCGGCGTCCGGAGCCCACTCCGATAACAGATCGAACAGCACGGCGTCGTCCGGCTTGTGGCCGTCCGGCTCGCTCGGATGCGGCCAGTCGCTGCCCCATACCAATCGTTCCGGCGCGGCTTTGACGAAGTCTTGCGCGATTCTCGTCGCCTCGGGGTAGTGCGGCGGGCCAATTGTGCTGTTTGAATAAGCCCCCGAAAGTTTGACCCACGTTCGCCCCTTGTCGATGAGCCCGCGAATGATGGCATGCGACGGATGGTCGATCCCGGCAGTCCGCGGCGGCTGGCCCAGATGGTCGAACACGATCTGCGAAGGCAGGCGGCGCAGCAGGTCCCCGATCATGACGATCTGCTCGCCGGACAAATTGAACTGCACATGCCAGTTCATCATGGCCACCCGCTTCGCCAAAGGCTCGATCATGGCGAACGTCACCACTGCAGCTTGAGGATCGGTCAAGCTGAATCGAATTCCGCGCACACCAGCGTCGTGGTACGCCTCTAGTTCGCCATCCGTCACGGTCAGGTGCACAACAGCGACGCCTCTGGCGTTGGGCCGCAGTTGGACCAGCGCATCCAAGGTCGCGCGATTGTCGGTGGCGTAGTTGCGAGGCGTGACGATGACCACTCGCGAGGTTCCGATTCGCTGTTGCAGCAACCGGTACTGCGGTACCGCCGCATTTTGCGGAGGCACTCGCTTTTCCCCCGGGTTGGGGACGAGCGGAAAGCGAGCCGCGTCGTAAATGTGCATGTGGCAGTCGGCCGCACTGGCCGGAGCCTTCAGCTTTGGCTTCGCGGTGCCCGCCGAATTGGGGACAGCGGCGGCTTTCGAAAGTTGTGTCGCCGCCGCGGCCAAGATGCAATTGCGAACGAACGCGCGGCGTCCGATCACGTTTAGCGTTCCGGCTCCGGCGCCCAGCGTTCCGGGTCGTGATGTTCCAGGAAGTGGTCGCGCGTGATCGATCCCAGCACCATCGACCGCGTGATCGCCAGCTTCTCCGGGCGCAGCGCAAAGTAGATGTGGACCATGATCAGCGCGATCAAGCCAACGCCCGCCAACCCATGCAGCACGTACATCAGCCCCCACGTCATATCGCCGAATACGTACGGATTGCGCGTGAAAATGGGTGTGCGCACGCGCTTCATCATAAAGAGACCGGTCAGGGTCACGCTCAAACCCGCGAGCACGATCACCAAATGGTACATCTTGTTTTCGAGCGGATACTTGGCGAACTTGCGGGGCGCGGGAGCGGACTCTCCGGTAGCCCGCTTCCACCTGCGCAACGCGTCCTCGCGGTCAATCGCATCCGGCCAGATGGACCAGGGGTCCAGGAAAAACGTGGCGTGAATGATGTGGTAAATGATCGACGCCGTCAACACCAGGCCCGCGATCCAGTGATACGTGACCCAGGCGAACGGGTAGCCGACCTTCGGCAGGAATGCCGTGACTAGAAGCGCCAACATGGCCGCGGCCATGATCCAGTGAAACAGCCGCGCGGCCAAGGAATGCCGCGCGACAGTATCCGGAACCTTCACCGCGGCATCGGCGGCCACTTCTCCTTGAGCGGGTTCGGCATGGGCGGCGTGCTTGACCGCGACCTGATACCAGATCGCGTGCCCCATAAGGAACGCCAATCCCGCGATGGCCGAAACCCAGATCAGGAGAAACGAAATATGGACGGGCACCGTCTGACCCCACGGACTGGTGGCGAATTCTATGACGCCCATGTGGCCTCCTGCACTCCGCCGATGGCGCGCTTGACCAGATTCTTCATCAGCGGAATTTTGTAGCCGTTGTGCTTCAGAGGCTCAGCGCCCGCGACTGCGATCAGGCCGGCCATCGCGCCGGTGGCCGCGTCGGGAGCTTTTCCAACTACGGCGTCTTCGACGGCTTTCAAACGCAACGGCCGCGCGGACGCGCCGTTGAGCGCGATGCGGATACGCTCGATCTTGCCTCCGGTGACCACCATCGCCGAAGCTACGTTCATGATGGGGAAGTCCCACACGTTGCGGTCGCGGATTTTTTCGAAGTAAAACTTCGCGCCCGCCCAGGTGGCCGGAATGCGGATGGCGGTCAGCAAGTCGCCGGGCTTCAGCACCGTCATGTGCATGATGTCGATGGCTGGGCCGACGAAGTAGTCTTCGGCGTTCACTACACGCTCGCCGCTCTTGTTGCGGATCACCATCTGAGCTTCGAGCGCCACTAGCGCGGGCGCGGAATCCGAAGGGTTGACCGCGACGCAGCGGTCGGCCTGCAGAATGGCATGTTCGCGGTTGATGGCCGTGGGCGTATCGGCGAAGCAGATGTTGCCGCCCGCGCGATAGCATTTCCATCCGCTGCGGTAATACCAGCAGCGCGTGTCTTGCGAAATGTTGCCGCCGAGCGTGCCCTGGTTGCGGATCTGCGGCGACGCGGCTAGCTCGGCGCCCTCGGCTAGGAGGCCGTACTTTTCGCGCACCACGGGATGGCGCACGACCTCGGTCAGCGTGGTCATGGCTCCGATCGCCAGGCCGCCGTTGAGTTCGCGGATGCCGGAGAGTTCTTTGCACTGGCTGAGGTCAACGACTACCTTGGGCTTTTTTATGCGGTCCTTCAGCCAGTCGAAGCTGTCTAGGCCTCCGGCCAGCACCCACGCGTCGCTTCCGTATTGGTCGAGTAACCCGACCGCATCCTGAGCCGTCGCCGGCTGAAAGAGTTCGAACGCCGGCATAATGTCACGAATGATCGCCATGGGGGGTCTCCTTTCGTACTGGGTTTGCGGCAGCCGGCCGTGCGTCGGCACGAGTGCCGACGTGGCAAACTAAAGTTCGCTCCACGTGGCAAACTAAAGCGCGCTCCACGGGTCCCATCCTCATATGTGGGCCGTTAAGCCGTCCTGCATGGGCCGGCCGGCTTCGAGCGATGCCAGAATTGTGTCCAGGTTGACCGGAGCGCGCCGGAAAATTTCATCTCCCAGAGCGTCGGAAAGTGCGTTCAGAATGGCGCAGCAGCCTGCGCCCACCGGGGGCTCGCCGATGCCGCGAGCGCCTATCGGCGTCTCGGGATCGGGAATGTCCAGCGCGTCCCACTTCATGTTGACCGGGACATCCAGAATCGTGGGCGGTTTGTTCTGATAGAAACGTTTCGCCAGCGGCAGGCCGTAGTGCTGATCGTAGACCCACTTCTGCCCCAGAGCGTGGCCGATGCCTAGCGTTGAGCGGCCGAGCACTTGCCCGCCCAAGGAGCGCGGGTGAATCACCGTGCCGACGTCGGCGATCGCGGTGTAATCGACGATCGTGTATTTGCCGGTTTCGAGATCGACCTCGACTTCGGCGAACGCCGCGACGAAAGAGTGCGTCGCGCCATCGCGAGGCCAGGTATCCTTGGCTACCGCGAGTAGTCCTTGCCCGGCAAGTTGCGTCATCGAGGCCGCGGTGAACTTGTTCACGTCCTTCGGAGCCTCATGACCGTCGTAGACGCCGCCTAGTTCGATGGCTCGTTTGGCGGCCTGCGCGAAGCTCAGGCCCGCGCCACCGCCCTTGCGGAAGACGCGTTCGCGGGCCACCTCGTAATCCTCAGGCTTGCCGCCCAAATCTTTCGCGGCGATCTCCTGAAGTTTCTTCTTGGCGTCCTGGACAGCCATATACGACGCGCGCGTCATGGCATGAGTGGTCTGGCTGCCTCCGGACGGCGCGCTATTCGGAAGGCCGAGAGCGGTACTGCCCCAGACGATGTCGACCTTCTCCCACGGAAACTCGAGCACTTCCGCGACCACGCGATGGGCGTCGCTGACGCACTCGGTTCCCAAATTACCGATGCCGGATTGAACCGTGATGCGGCCGTCGGGCTTGATGATGAACATGCTGTCGAACCCGATGGAGCCGCCGACGAAGCAACTGGTGGCGACGCCGATGCCGCGGGCTTTGGTGCCGCTGCGCTTCACCTGCACTTTGCGCTTGTCCCACTCGAACAGCTTCTCGCCGCGGTCGAGCGCTTCCTTCACGTAGCAACTGGTGATGTATGCCCGCTTGCCGTTCGCCGCGGGAGGGCCGATGGGCGCTTTGCCTTCGGGAGCGTTGACGCGGTGAATTTGCACCTGATCGATGCCCAGCTTCCTAGAAGCCTTGGCCAGGATCGGTTCCATGAGCGTAATACCCTGGAATCCGCCCGGCTGGCTCTGCGAAAGCCGCGGCGGCGTGTTGGTCAGCACCGAGATGCCGCGCCAGCGCATGGCCGGCGGCTGGTACATCAACGAAACCATGCGGCCGGCATTGTTGGTATCGCCTTGCGGATCGTACGGGCCGTTGTCCAGCAATACGAACATGTCGATGGCCGTGATCTTGCCATCTTTCGTGAATCCGACTTTGAGGCGGCCGTGGCTGCTGGGCCGGGCTCGGCCGATATAGTGCTCTTCTTCGCGGCTGACGCGCATCATGACCGGCGCGCCGGTTTTCTTCGAGAGCAGGGCCGGGATGATGGCCGAGATCGCACTGGTGATTTTGCTGCCGAAACCTCCGCCGGTGTACTCGCTGATCACCACTACCTTGCTGGTGTCCGGAAATCCTTTGTCGTCGAGTAGGCCCAGCCAGCGCGCGATGGCGGGCGAGGTCTGCTGCGTGCTCTGCGTCGAGCAGTGCACGAACACCTTGCCGTTTTCCCAATACGCCATGGCCGTGCGCGTCTCCAGCGTCTGATGGCTGGTATTCGGCGTGACGAAGGTCTCGTCGAGCACCAGGTCGGCGCTCTTGAGGCCCGCTTCCACATCGCCCCAGCCCCATTCGTCGCTCTGCGGCGCGACGTCCTTGGCGCTCATGCTGTCCGGCCGAAGCTTGCCCATGGGGAGCTTGCCGTCCTTGGCGTCCGCGAAGTCGGCTTCAGTCCATTTCACCTCTTTGAGCTGCGGCGGGGGCGCTTGCTGACCTTGAGGAGTTGGCACGCGGACCCAGACGTTGCCTTCGACGCGAGCGTTGGCTCCGCCGGGCCGCAGGCTCTCCAGAGGATCGACCACGTGCGGGAGCCGCTCGAAGTCGATGTAGATTTTCTCGATGGCTTCGGCGCACGTTAATTCATCCACGGCGCAGACGGCGAGTATGGGCTCGCCCTGATACACCGGCTCACCGGCGAGTCCGCGTTCTCCGAGCGGATTGGCCGGAATCCGCGCTCCCAAGTCGGTCAACGAATCGGCCACCTTGGGCATGTCGTCGGGGGTCAGGATGGCTTTGACGCCGGGCATCTTCAGAGCTTCGCTGGCATCGATCTTGCGGATGCGCGCGTGCGGCATGGGGCTCAGAACGAGCTTGGCGAAGAGCATGCCCTCGGCGCGATAGTCCTCGGCGTACTTGGCGCGGCCGGTTACTTTGGCTACCAGGTCGGGAGTGACGTAGTTCTTCCCGATCAGTTTGTACGGAGGATGAGTGGGGAGCTTGTCAAGTTTTGGATCAGGCATGGTCCACCTTCCGCAGGAGTTCGGCCCCACGCATCATTGCCGTGAGGATCTTGTCATAGTCCTGGCAGCGGCACAGGTTGCCGGAGATGCCGTGGGCCAATTGCTCGCGCGTGGGGTTGGGGTTGGTTTTGAGGAACCCTACGGTGGCCATGGTGAATCCGGGCATACAGAAAGCGCACTGGAAGCCTTGCTCTTCGACGATGCCTTGCTGCACGGGGTGAAGCTTGCCGTCAGCGCTGGCTAAGCCCTCGATGGTGACGATGTTCTTGTTCCTCGCGGTTTGCGTGAGGATGGAACACGAGTAGTGCGGCACGTCGTCGATCAGCACCGTGCACGCGCCGCATTCCGAGCGGTCGCATCCGATCTTGGTGCCGGTAAGGCCGAGTTTGTAGCGCAGCGTCATGGCTAACGTTTCCTGCTTCATGACGTCCACCCGCCGTTGCTGGCCGTTGACGGTGAGCGTTACCAGTCGCTCCACCGATCCGGGAGCGGATTGCTGGGCGCGCACCGCGACGGAGCGGAACAGGTACGCTCCCGAGGAAACGGCGCCCGCCGCGATCACGCCCTTAATAAGGTCGCGCCGGGAGTAGCCCTGTGGGGCGGCTCCGGTGTTATTTTCTTCTGCCATATGTGATCACCTCACGCTTGGCTGTGGTTCGGAGAACCGGGAAATATTATATACCCACTGGCAAGCCGGAGAACAGGGGGGTGGCTGTGGAGCACGTACTCGTACGTGCCACGTCGGCAATCTTGCCGACGCCCGGCGGGGACCCGCGTCAATCCCCGAGAGTTTCCCAGCCAAGTGGCGCGGGAGCGGGCGGCGGACGTGCGGTCGCGATTGGGCGTTTAAAAGCCCGGCTTGTGGAGCGAGCTTTAGCTTGCAACGGAGGCTTCAGCCTCCGTTCGGTTCGAGTGACACGTCGGCACGGGGACTGAAGTCCCCGTTGCAGGCTGAAGAGCCCGCTCCACGGTTCACGTGCAAGATTACGGGGCGATGCCGGCGCTCACTTCGGCGCGAATTTTCGCTGCGTCGCCGGGGGTGATCCAGCCATCTTTGACGGACTTGTCCACGGACTCGCGCACTTTCCTCGCGTAGTCCGCGTAACTGCCGTACTGCACTTCGAGGCGCGACCAGGCTAGCGCATTGGCATGGCCCAGTTCCGCGCAGGCTCCGGGACCAATGCTGTTCTGCGTGTAATTCACTACCGGATCGTCAACCCAAAAAGTCCGCACGCCGCCCAGCGCGCCGCCGAACAGATCTTGGTTTACGGTCGCCTTGGGTGTATCCGGGTCCTTGATCTGGATGCGATCGGCGTGCGGCGGAGCCACTCCCTTGCGCACCCAGTTGTCCAACTGGTTCAGCACCGCGTGATAGATCGCCGGCATCAGCGGATACTGGATCAACTGAATCTCCGGAGTGCAGCGCGCGGTGAACGGAAACTCGGGCGTGCCTTGGGCGTTGCCGGCTGCCGTCGCGTCGGCCATTGAGGCCAGCGAATAATAGTTGTACTTGTCCAGATGGCTGCCGCCGGAAACTTCGTACCAACGGAACCGGTCGTTGGGATCGTCGCTGTCGGGCCGCCGCGCGTTGAACGCTCCCAACACCTCGCCTTGCGCGAGAACCGCTATCACCGGCACGCCGGCGTTCTTGATCTGATGGCGCGGATCGCTTCTTGGCAAGTTGGCCGCGCAGGAGTTGAGCCGTCCGATGCCGTTGGGTTGCTTGGACAGGAAACCGTCGTAGACGAACTTGCCTCCGGCGAGCTTGGCCTGCGGATGAATCGCGTTGATGTAGGTCACCACGTCGCCGCCTTGCGTCGTCATATAGACGGCCTGCGCGCGATAGCCGCCGAAGGGTTGGCCCGCGTCGTTGCTCTTGATCAGCGCGCCGACCTGGCTGTAGACGTCCCACTTCAGTCCGTCCTCGACATCCGGCGCGGGCTGTCCGTTGGGGCAATTGCCGCGCGTGGGGTTCGCGTAGGAAAGCGGCGCGTAACGCTTCGCGTCGAAGATCTTGAGCCCCGGGAGCCCGCCCGGCGGAGTGATCGCGACCCAGCCGTCGCCGCGGGCCATGATTTCGTCGCCCAGCCAGCCCCACATCATGTCCCAATCGAAGCGCCGCGCGGTGTTGGGAAGTTCCACCATCACCGACCCGCTGAACTTGGCCGGATCCTTGGGACGCCGCACGCGGATGCGCGTGGTGTAGGGAGCATTGGGGGTCTTGACCGCGAGCTTGCCGTCGGCGCCCCAATCGTACACGTTAGCCGTGCCGGAGACAAAATATTCTTCCTCGACGTAGCCGGACTTCGACAGATCGAGCGGCACCAGATAACGGTCCGCCGTCATCAGCGCGATGGCGTCGGGCGGGCTCTTGGACAGCTCGGGCACAAAGTGCGTGATGGGCACCAACGTGGCCTTCGGAACCGGAGTCGTCTGGCCGGAGGCGCACGAAGCGGCGGCCACGAGCATGGCAGCCACGTACCATCCAGTGCTACTCAAAATGCGAGTCATGATATTTCTCCTTGGAACTTTGCGCGCGCCTTACGGAGCCGGCGCGGTCAGCGGTTGCGGCGATCCGCGATGGCAGGTGTAGCATCGGACGTGCACCTTGCCGTCGCCGAACCTGTCGTTGATCTCGCGGCTCATGGTCAGCATCATGCGAGCCGTGTTCTTCTGTGGTTTGTCGTCGCTATCGAAGGCCCCCTGCACGTGGCAGAAGGTGCATTGCACGCCCAGTGCCTGCGTGAACACGTCCATCGACACCCGGAAATTATCGGGCGCCAGGATTTTGAGATTTTTAGGCGCCGCTTTGGCTTTCTGTTTGCCGTCGCCGCCAGGCTGTTGCGCGAGCAGGGCGAGAGCGGCCAACGCGGCCGCGGCCGTAATCGACAGGACAATCCGCATGGGGAGTATTGTACACCCGAGCGGGTCCTGGTAGCGGGTCAGTTTCCGATGTGCCAACGACACCCCTGAATGGACGTAACCAGATTGTCGGAAGGGGTCGCGGCCCTGGCGCGGCGAGATGGAGGTGTACCTCCGTTCGAGCGCTGGAAAAAACGCGGTCTCTACCCAAAGGCGAGGGACACTTCGAGCGAGGCGCCGCAATTCCTGGAGCTTCAAAGAACATTTACCACCCGGCACTCGGAAGTAACGTCTGTGCACTCTTTTCAATCGCCACAACCGACGAATTTCCGCGCGCTGAATTTATTCAGGGGCCCCTTTTAACCGTGCTTCATGACCCAGATCACGTACTGGAGTCTCCGTTTATTACGCAGAGCTGACAACTGCGGCTGGTCTTAACTTGGGACAGCGCACGCCCACCGCACGACCAGACGCCAGAGGAGAGCCATGGATCCCCGCGCTGGTGGCTGCCGCCCCAGTGGATGGACCGCAGCACTTACCGCACCTCTAATTTACACGCGGGCGCGAAGGATTTACGGGTGCGTGGTCGGTAAGTGTCTCAAGACTCGGCAGAAGTGGTCCGGAAATGGTCTGTGATTCCGGAATGCGCGGCGCCGGATTGGCAGTCCGGCACAACGAAGGGCCGTGGCTTTGGATTTCGACTATCGCCGATCTATTCAGCGGGAAGAAACCGGAGATCTTTGGGCTGATCCTGCAACCTTCAGGAGGCCCGAAGGAGGCGGAGGGTGGCGAGCAGAACGAATTGCCGTTTTAGTTGCGGCACTGTGGGGTGCGGCGAGACAAGTGTCGGCACGAGTGCCGACATGGCACGCACGAGTGCGCGCTCCACGACGGCTCCCAGTTCAATATTTGCCGCAGTCTGGTGTATACTCGCAACGGTTGTTTATGCGCGCCCTTACCTTTTGGCTTGTATGTGGGTCCTTTTTGTGTGTACCCCTGGCGATGGCCCAGTGGGTTAGCTATCCGACTCCGGGCATTCCGCGTACTAAGGACGGCAAGCCGAACCTTGCGGCTCCCGCTCCGCGGACGCGCGAGGGCAAGCCGGATCTGTCGGGGATTTGGACCGTGCCCACCGGCAAGTATCTGGAGAATCTCGGGGCGGACGGCGTCGAAATTTCGATGACGCCCTGGGCGGCGAAGCTGTTCCAGGAGCGGCAGGACAACTTCGCCAAGGATCGGCCCAGCGGACGGTGTCTGCCGCATAGCGTGACGGATTTCGACGCGCACTTTCAGCCTAAGAAGATCATTCAGACGCTGGCGTGATCGTGATGCTGTTTGAGAGTTATCACTCTTATCGCCAGATCTTCACGGACGGGCGGCCGCTGCCGGCGCGGCTGGATCCCGCGTGGTTCGGGTACTCGGTGGGGAAATGGGAAGGTGACACGCTGGTGGTGGATACTACGGGAGTCAGCGAGGAGACGTGGCTGGACGATTCCGGGCACCCGCACAGCGATGCCCTGCACATTATCGAGCGCTTCCGGCGGCGCGATTTCGGGCACCTGCAGGTCCAGGTGACCATCGACGATCCGAAAGCTTATTTGAAGCCGTGGACGGCGACTATTGGTTGGGAGTACTTTCCGGATACTGAATTGCTGGATTGGGTTTGCGATAACAATAAGGACCCTGAGCACCTGGTTGGGAAATAGCTTCAGGGCGCGCCTTACAAAAACCGGGTTAGGGTGGAACGCCAGGACCAGCACGCTCACTCTCGAACAGGATAGGGCGAGCGGACGAGCATGTGTCGGCACGAGTGCCGACATGGCACGCATGAGTGCGTGCTCCACGGCTAGGCTTTTTGCAGTAACGGGCGGAACTCCAGCACGTTCTTGACCGTCTCGATCGAGAAGATTTTGTCGATCAGTTTTTGTGTCGTGGCTGCGCCCAGGACGGGCGTGATCAGGTCGCGGGCCTTGGCGATGATCTCCTCGCGGGTCATGGGGTTTTCGTAGGTGCCGCGCACGGCTTCGATGCGCTCTTTGAACATCTTGCCATCCGTTAGCGTTACCTCGACCACGGCTACTCGCTTGGGCATCAGGGCTTCCAATTCCTTGTCGTGCACCAGTTGCACTTTGGCGCGCTGGGCCAGGATGGCGGGGTCTTTCATGCGCGGCTGGTCGTGGGCCGATTTGAAGGATGCCGTACCGTCCAGCAGCATTACGGCCAGCATGTGCTGGATACAAATGTCGGGGATTTCGCGATTGTCGACGATGCTGGCTTCGCCGTCGGCCACTCGGGCGACGATTTGCTTGACCTGCGCCGCAGTGAAGCGATTTTTCTGCATCAGATTCTGGAGCGCGTCCAAAGGCGCCTGGATGGGCGAGCCTACGGTCCATTTCTTTACGTTGGTGCGGAGGATCTCGTAGCGCTCGCCGAGCTTGTCCGCCACCATCGAGGGACTGTTCATCGGCCCGAAGGCGTCGAAGAAATTGTCCGCGCCTGTCAGGACGTCGTCTACGCCGGTTCCGCCCGCTTGAACGAGCAACGCCGCGGTGACGCCGTTGCGGGCGCCCATGCCGGCGAAGTCGAAGGCTTTCTCGATGTGATCGGTGTCACGCTGCCAGGAGGCGAGACCTGAAGCCTCCTGGGCCGCGTAGGACAGGGTCCAGCGCATCTGCTGCGCGGTGAGCTTCAGGGCGCAGGCCGCCGCTGCCGCCGCGCAAAAGTTAGTGGCGATGGCGTGGGTGCTGCGATGGGTGGCATCCATGTACTGCAGCTTGCCTAGCGTGGCCGTGAATCTGGTGCCGATGTCGTAACCCAGCGCTACGGCTCGTGCGAAGCGGTTGCCGTCGATGCCGGTTTTTTCGCCGCAGGCCAGTGCGGCGGGGATGGTCGCGCAGCCGGGGTGGGATTGGGAGAGCGGATGGGTGTCGTCGGTTTCATCGGAATGCGCTAGCAGGCCGTTGGCTAGGGCGGCTTCGATGGGTCCGCACAGGACGTTCGAGCCGGCTACCGTCGCGACTTTTTCGCCGCCGTAGGCGCGGGCGAACTGGATGGCGAAGCGGCCGGGCGGCAACTCGGAGCCGGAGATCATCGCGGCGAAGGCGTCCAGGATCATTTGCTTCGTTTTTTCGACCACGGCGTCGGGGAGTTTGCGGTCGCCGGCGGCGGCCATGTAGTTGCTGAGCGTGGTCATCATGGGGCTGATGACGCCGGCCGCGGAGGACCGGCCGGGTAGCGCTGCCGAGGCCAGGAGGCCGCCTGCGGATTGGAGGGCTCGCCGGCGGGTGATGGCGCGGGTTGCTGGTGATGCGACTGGTTTCATGGTTTCCTCCAATTACGGGGCGGTTGCTCGACTGATTGTATCCCAGCCGTGAGGGGCGCTCTGCGGGAGGGCGATTCGCTGGTTGATCGGCCACGCGTGGGCACGAGTGCGTGCTCCACAAGAATGTTGCCGCGATGTGGTAGCTTCAACGAAGCTGGCCGGCCTCGCGTCGGCACGAGTGCCGACGTGGCACGCACGAGTGCGTGCTCCACGGCTTACATGTGACTAAAGAAAGAGGGTTGACTACATGATGAATCGAAGTTTCGCTCTGTTCGCGGTTGTAGTAATTTCCGGGGCCGGTGTTCTCCACGCGCAGGACGCCAACCCTATCAGCGCCAATATGAAGCAATCCTGGAACAACGTGAAAGGACTGCTGCAACGGACGGCAGAGAAGATGCCGGAGGAGAACTACGGGTTTAAGCCTACTCCGGAGATGCAGAGTTTCGGCCAGCGCGTGGGGCATGTGATTTCGTTCAATATGCGCGGCTGCTCGACCGTGCAGGGCGAAGTGAAGAACCTGCAGATCCCGCCTACGGCCAGCAAGGCCGACATCCTCGCGGCGATGAAGCAGGCTGATGAGGTGTGCGACGCTGTGTTCAATTCGCTGACCGATGCGGAGGCCGCTAAGATGGTCAATGCGGGGCGGGGGGCGCAGCGGCAGAAGCTGGCTGTGCTGCAGGGGCTCGTGCTGGAACATTCGCAGGAGGTGTACGGGTATATGGCGGTTTATTTGCGGCTGAAGGGGATCGTGCCGCCTTCTAGACCATTTTCTGAGTATTTATAGACCATAGCCGCAGTGGCGAAAATGGGCTGTTGCGTGTTCTGAATTCACCGCAGTAAGGGCCGCGGCCACGGCATGCTCCAGCAATTCCAGTTGGCGGATCTTCCAAGCTCGC
>DATNJC010000246.1:0-21768 GCA_035604115.1 Bryobacteraceae bacterium
CACGCGCATTGGGGAGTGCTCGATTCGGCAGCTTGATGACTTGCTGCCCCACCGCTGGGCCGCGGCCCGCGCCTAGCTGATGGCTCATAGGCTTACCAGCTCCTTTAGCTGCCCGCTGACGGTGTTCATGTGATGGATACATCTCTTCCATGTGCGAAGTCGTATCCTGGTCTTGCAGTCCCGCCTTTATCAGCCGCAGGTACGGCTGCATGTCTGGTGACGTTGCCAGTTCGTGTGCTCCGTCCTCGCTGACGATATTCTTGATCGGGATTGCCTTGGGGTTCTTGTCGCTCATGGTTGACGCCTGCATGGTCAGTGTAGCTTCCCATTCCTCACGAAGGATGGAGTACAGGGAGCTATCGTGCCAAACGCCGTGGATCTCTAAATTGTTGCGTTGGTATTCCTCTCTTCTCATGCCGATCTTCTCAAGTACTCGTGACGATGCTGGATTTTCTGGAAGACAACTGGCAAACATCCGATGGAGGTTCATTTCCGAAAAGCCGATTCTTAGTAGTGCTCGTGCTGACTCTGTTGCAACACCATGCCTCCAACAATCGGGCCTGACCAGATACCACATCTCGCCTTGCTTAGATCCGGGCAAGACTACGATCCCACATAGCCCAATTACCTCGCCGGAATTCCGGTCCTCAATTTTACGACTCACTGACGCCAAAGCTCCACTCGAATTCTCGGTCATCAGGTCTTCGAGACATTCCCGGCTTTCTTCTAAGCTCGTGCAATGCGGTAGGAGCATGTACCGCACGACTTTCCAATCCGAGAGAAGTCTATGAACCGCCTCCAAGTCGGTGCGCTTCAGTGGATGGAGCTTAACCGAAACTGAGCTATCCGGCATGTCGATCCTCCACTAACGATGCTACAGGGTGGGGACAATGGATGTTTTTCGGGCCGGGGATTGACTCAAGGGCCGTCGTTTGGTGGTTGGCGGATCTGGAATACTTCACGGTCGCCTACAACGCCGGATACCCGCCTTTCATGCGACTCTAGAGTCATATGGAACTGACAGAGAGAGGTTTTACGATCCCCGAGATCATGCTGATCGCTGGAACTCGGGTTGCACTTGGCGTTGGCGTCGGTTTGCTACTTTCGGATCGGCTCAATGAAGATCAGCGTAAAGCAGCAGGATGGGCGCTCTTGGCGGTCGGTGTCATGACTACGATCCCGATTGTACGGGGCGTGCTTGCGAAACCACCCGTTTTTGATGGACCAGCGGAATTGATGTCGTAGACGGCAACGAGCCGCCGTCCTCTGGACGCTTCTTAACGTGCGGTCGAGCGGGCCACTTTGCGGTCGTCACGAGTAGCCTGAAGGTGATCGCCGTCGTGTCGCATACTGAACCCATGTCCGTCGCCGCCATCAATCGAAGCCAACTTGTCCAGCGGGGCCGCACACTGGAATACTTCACGGTCGCCTACAACGCCGCCGAAGGTCTCGTTTCGATCATCGCCGGATTGATCGCCGGGTCGGTGTCTCTCGTTGGCTTCGGCCTGGACAGCATCATCGAAGTCACGTCCGGGGTGGCGTTGTTCTGGCGGCTCCATCATGACCTGAACGAGTCCCGGCGTGAAGCGGTCGAGCGGATCACCTTGCGGATCATTGGATGGTGCTTCGTTGCACTCGCCGTTTATGTGGCCTCCGATTCTGGCTGGACCTTGCTGCAACACGAGAAACCTGAACCGAGCATTCTGGGAATTGTCGTCGCCGCCGTTTCGTTCGTCGTGATGCCGCTGCTGGCAAGAGAAAAACGTAGAGTAGCGACGGGCATCGGCAGTGCGGCGATGAAGGCGGACTCCAAGCAGGCCGACTTCTGCACCTACCTTTCGGCGATCCTCTTGGTCGGGCTGGTTCTCAATGCCGTGCTCGTCTGGTGGTGGGCGGACCCCGTTGCAGCGTTGGTGATGGTTCCGATCATTGCGAAAGAAGGTGTGGACTCGATTCGTGGGAAGGGATGTGCGGAGTGTGGATGTGGATAGGGCTTGGTGAGATGTGGACAGCGCTGGAAGGGGGCTGCGCTTAAAGTCGGGGACGGCGGATGTGCTTTCCATCAAGCATCAACACTTGCCCGACTTTCTGCACACGTCGCCCTGAAGATGTTGAGGAGCGATCAAGACGAACTCGCCGTGGCCATCATGTTCGAGGCTAAAGGGGCGCAGGCATCAAAGAAGGCTGCGACAGGATGAACCGCCCTTCTTCAAAGAGAGATCCGTCGTAGCCAATACATCCGGCGTAAGCCACGCCACAGTACTCATAGTACTTTTCCGTTGGTTCAGTGACCTATCACCCTCTAGAAATCTATCCACCAGACGCCGATTTATCGGAGTGGGTTTGATTCGCAGAGAGTTGGAGATCGCTGTATGCGCCGTTGGCTTCGCTGGCTTCTCTTGCGTGCTGTCCGAAGGATTACCTTCGCCCGAACTGAAGAGTTCTTGATTCGTCTTGCAGCCTTGATGCTCTTGCTGAATGGCATTTACAAGCTGTTTGACCAAGAGATAAGGCACCATCCACAACCAGAACTGCCCCGGATCGAACAGCGCCAAAGCTGCCCGACGCCGGAAGAATCGCCACCTAAATCAGTGTTTAGGCTTTTGTGAGGCGTGAGTCGGCGGTTTTAGTTGGGGGACAGCGGAATTGATATCGTAGACAGCAACGACCCGTTCCCCGAGATGCGTCCAGCCCGTCTTATTGCGTCCTCACTGTAATCACGGTAATCGCACTTCAGAACTGGACAACCGCTGGCCTCTTTTCGCCCATCGCCACCAGGGGCATCACCTGATCGTTGCTGACGTGACGACAGTGATTACGATGCTTACCTGCTTCCGATTCATTCGGCCTTCAGGATTGAATCGGGAACCGAATAGAAGTACCCCAACTCGCCGCCGATGCGTTCCTGTTTCTTCTTGCGGTTCGGTCCCGAGGTGTTGAGGTAGCCCGCACGTTCGAGAGCATCGGCAACGCCGTCTGGATTGGTTCCGGCGCAAACGAAATCCTGAAAAACATGCGGCAGGATTAGGAACCGGCCCTTCTTCTGGTATCCGAACTTGCTGCCATTCAGACGCACGCCGCCGCCCACAACCTCAAACCTTCGGTTGTTCTCCACGATGAATTTCTGAACCCGATCCACCGCCATCGCAATCGATCGAACGTCTTGCGGTGCTCCATCCACGAGGCGAAGCATTTCTTTGCGGCCCTGAACGCCTCTCCCTTCCTCCATCCCGTCAGCTTCAGTTCCGTGGCGAGTTCACCTGCGGCGGCGACCAGCGCAAAACGCAACGCCGCCCGTGGAACGACACCAGTCACGTTTTGTGGCATCACGGCCTTGACGAACGCATCCATGTGCGCACGGCAACTCGATTCCATCGCCTCGGTGTTCGCTGTCAGGTGAGCCAAGAACTTTTGAAACGGAACTCCAAAATGATGCGCCGTCGCCGTCTTGATGCGGTTCGAGAATTCGGCAGGCGTCCTCGAAGAGTGGATGTTTTCAAACAACCCGTCCGCCGTGCAATCGGTGGCGATTTCGAGCAACCGGACTTCCTGCCCGATCATGGTCTCCACCCCAGCCTTCCCCGTGTGCTCCGCCAAGGAAATTTCGCCGCTGGTGATGAAGGTGACACGCCATGACCGTTTCGCCTGACCCATCCGGGCCTTGCCCTGCCCGTTGGCCAACATGTAGCAGATGTCGCCTACCGTTTTCGCATCGGCCTGTCCAAGCTCATCCATCACCATCACGCAGTCGTTATGGGATTGGGCAACCTCTTCAAACGAGTTGGCCGTGGATTTCCAATTCAGCAGGTAGGAGTCCTCGCCGGGGCCGGTCGCAACCTTTCCGCAGACAGAAGCCGCCACTTGCAAAGCGGTCGTCTTGCCCTTGCTGGAGAGGCCACGGAAATGGAATCCGCCGCCTTCAATGCCAACCATTCGCATCAAAGGAGCGGCGAACGCAACCGAAGCAGCGAAGAGTAATCGACTGTTGCCTGAACAGAGTCTCCCGACGTTAGTTTTCCAGTTGCCCTGCGTGCCGAATCCAGTGTTGGGGTCGCCGGAAAACACCACTTCATCCGGGCCGAATGACCCGTAGGGCAACACAAAGCTGTTCTTGACCCATCCCGGCATTGAACTCGACAACATCATGTTCCGGGCGGGAGTTGAACGAAGATACTGGGCCAAGAGATGGCGTGATCGGCTGTGCGACGACAGAACCAGTCCTCGATGAACCAGATCAGAAATGATGAGGTTCTGATTCTTTGAAGAGGACATGTGATACTGCTTCTCTTGGCCTTCAGGATCAGCGAAAACAAGCAGCTTGCCCCAGTCGTTGCCATCTTTGTTGCGGGTAATGGCGTTCACCAAGAGAGGCGAACAGACCAGAATGCGTTCTTCAACATCGTCCCGCAAGTCCCTGTAAAACACACCATCTTTGTTGATGATGAACTCACCAACTGCTATCTCTTTGGGGAACTTCAGTATCTTCGGACGATGCTTCATGTTAATTCATTATAGATCATGACGTGATGTTGTGTCAATGAATGGACAGCGAAGTTTAGCAACAACGACCTATGAACTAGTGAAGATGTGCTTTGAAGACATGATGATGTTAACAGATTGATCGACCAATCAATACAGGTGCTTGTTCATGGTATGATTCTAAACATGACCAACACTTCAGAAGTGTTAGCTGAACTCCAAAAGGCTCTGTCTGCCGCCGAACGTGCTCACGCCACCTTGGAGAAGGCGAAATCTTCGTTGGCACCGCTTGAGACGGCGGCGAAAGAGGCCGACAATGCCGTTTCCGTTCTGATGCGCCAATATCAAGGGATGACGGGCGAATCTTCCGGGCGTGGTGGGCGTCGTGGTCCTCGGAAGGCGTACCACATTAGCAACGAAAACAAGATCGCTGCATCTGGTAAACGTGCATTCACGAGAGCGAAGAATGCGGGCGCTTCGGATGTGGATGCGAAGAAGGCTCGGAAGGAAGCTGAGAAGGCACTGGCGAAAAAGTTGGGGGTGTGACCTTGAACACCAAGTCGGCGCTTGGGCGTAAACATCTAAGCATTCCTATCAATCACGGTTTGCTCTTTTCTGCATCCTTCCGTTGTGTTCGCCGGGTCACGTTCTTTCCAGCATGCCTCACGGCCTGCTGTTTTGTTAGGTCCTTCGGCGGGGCGTTCGAGTAGCGTATGCATGATAGGTGTGGTGTTTCGGCCCCAACATAAACGAAGGTCGAAGAACCCACCCTTTCGCCCAACGTCAAGCGTAACTGGTCTGTTATGAACGATTCCGCTTCCGTAATGTCTTCGGGCGAAAACACGCCGTCACACGAGAGCACAAGGCCGGGAAGGTCTTTATTAATAATGGGCCATTGCGTAATGAGGATTGAGAGACCGGAAGCGGCGGCAAAGCAGCACAGATCCTTTACGCCGGATTCGCTTCGTACTTGGTCGCAGATCGCTTGGAGTTGCTCTGGCGTCAACATGATCGGATTCTATCGGTTCTGTCATAAACTTTCCTGGTAGATGCCCACTCGATCCAAGCCCTACCGTAGGGGACGGGTACACGTTCTCTCTCAAAAATGCTCAAACTGCATTTTTCGTCCGGGCAACCGAACCTGAAACCGGGCAGAGTGAACGGCATGGTAGACGCTTGCCTGAAAAACGATACGGCCATCATTTGCCACGACACTTTGGACGGGCCACAGCCGGTTTGCAGAGGGTTCTTTGATCTCCACTGGCGGGATACCCTACCCTTGCGTGCGGCTGTCGCCTTGATCGTCCTAGAGGAAGTGGAGCGATAGCGAGGGTGCAACGTGCTGCCGCACCTGCATCGATTCGTTCACCACGGCGGAAACCCGGTGCTTGCGGTAGGGCGCTGACAGCGTTCTTGGGATTTGTCGTGCAAAACTTCGTGAAATTTGAACCGCAGATGCCGTTTCAGGACGCAACCGCCGAACTGCGACGACTGAAGACGCAATAGCTTGGAAGGGATCGTAGAATCCGGAGGCAAACGCTCTATCCAGGCTGAGCTACGGGCGCACGCGGGAACACCGAGCCTGAACCGGATATCCTGCAAGTCAGTGTACCGCACTCTCACCCTGCCCGCGCTAACTACGGTACTCGTCGCGCTGCTGGTCTGGCGCGCCGCCGCCGCGGCCGGCCCGCGCATCGAATTGGAGCATGGCGCTTTCAAACTCACCGGTCTCGCCGATGTGTCCGAGCCTCCCGGCGGCTGGCAGCCGGTCTTCTACGTCTCCACAGGCCCTGAAAATGGGCCTCCCATGTTAGGGTCTTACTCGATCGAAGCCGGCGCCCTGATCTTCAGGCCGCGTTTCCCGCTCGCTGCCGGAGTGCGCTACCACGCCGTGTATCGTCCCCGGGCGGGCGCGGCAACGGAAGCCTGGTTCGACGGCCCCACACCCGCCGCGGCTCCGCAAACCCGTGTCATCCAGGTGTATCCCTCGGCTGCCGTGTGGCCCGCCAATCAACTCAGGTTCTACATCTACTTCTCAGCGCCCATGCGCCGCGGAGGCGTGTGGAGCCACCTCCACCTGCTCGACGATACCGGCCGCGTGGTCCCGCTGGCTTTTCTGGAGATCGATCAGGAATTGTGGGACCGCTCGAACCAGCGTCTGACGGTACTATTCGACCCCGGACGCATCAAGCGCGGCGTTGCGCCGGACCGCGACCTCGGGCCACCCATCGCCGAGGGCCGCCGCTACACCATCGCAGTGGATCGCGAACTCCTCGACGCCAACGGCCGTCCCCTGGCCACCCGGTTCCGCAAGCAGTTTCGAGGTGGCGCACCGGTGCGTTCGGCGATCGATCCCAACGACTGGCGCATCTCCCCGCCGCCGGCAAACTCCGTCCAGCCAGTGGCGATCGACTGCCCTCGCCCCCTGGATTACGCGCTGCTGGAACACGCGTTCACCATCCGCGCCGCCTCAAACCCCGGCGCAGTGGCGGGGATCGGCGCGATCAACAGAGAGGAAACCCGCTGGCGTTTCACTCCAGCTCGAAAATGGACCGCTGGCGATTACGAGCTGACCATCGACCCGGCGCTGGAGGATCTGGCAGGCAACCGCATCACGCGCCCGTTCGAAGTCGATCTCAACCAGCCGGCCACTGCGCCACCCACCAACAACCCCGCACGTCTCCAATTTCGTATCGGGCCTTAAGCGCCCCGCATTAAAACGCCCCATTAAAACCATGAAATCTTTTGACAAGTCAAAATAAATGCCGTAGAATTGTGTCATGAACCGCGCACTATCGTTACCCTGCCTGCGCCACGGCTATTGGTCCTTGCGACTCAGTAGCCTCTGTTCATCCCTCTAACAATTACAATTCAACGCACTCGATCCTGAGTGGCGAAGGGACGGATTGCAACCCCGTCAATGCAGGTTCGATTCCTGCCGAGTGCTCCACGGCCCTGTGGCGGAATTGGGAGACGCGCTGGCTTTAGGTACCAGTGACTTCGGTCGTGAGAGTTCGACCCTCTCCGGGGCCACCAGAATTCTGTTCTTTGACGGCTGTTCTTTGACATGCTGTTCTTTTTCCAAGAGGAGGGTACGGGTGGAAGGTCCGCCTCCGGTCCCGAAAACCGGCGCTCCTACGGGATGGCCGTTCGATTCGGCTGCCCTCCTCCAAATTTCACGCCGGGGTGCTCCTGGGAGAGCAGGCGGTCTCCAAAGCCGCCGCACAGTGTTCGAATCACTGCCCCGGTGCCACGGAAGCGTCGGGTAACGGTAGCCCACACGCCCGCTAAGCGTGGGACCTGCGGGTCATGAGCGTTCGAATCGCTCCGCTTCCGCCATGGGTTGTTGGCCGAGCGGCAGAGGCACCGGGCTGTAACCCCGGTTCCCCCTTGGGGACTGAGAGCATAGTTCGACTCCACGGCGACCCACCAAGTTCATGCGCGTGTAGCCCAAACGGCAGGAGGCATCAGGTTTAAACCTTGAGCAGTGAATGTTCGAATCATTCCACGCGCACCAGGCGCCAGCGTAGACCAATGGGCAGGAGTCGTCTCGCTCAAACCGAGAACAGTGGTGGTTCGAATCCACTCGCTGGCACCAAAACGAACCCGAGCCCCTTCCAACGCGCTGATATTGCGCTACGATGTGACTGAGGGAGTTCCCCAATGAAGTACTGTCTGGCGGTCGCCGCGCTCCTGTGCGGTGTGGTTCACGGCGCCGATATGGCGCGTCCCAAGGCTGGCAAGGTTGAAATCTTTCCGCTGAAGGACATCAAGCCAGGCCTCCAAGGCACCGCCTGGACAGTGTTCAAAGGCACTGAGCCGGAGGCGGTGCCGGTCGAAATCGTCGGCGTGATGCGAAACTACCTGGGGCCGCACAAGGATGTCATCCTCGGCAAGATGGGCGGCAAGGCCAAGGAAACCAACGTCGCCGCCGGGATGAGCGGGAGCCCCGTGTACATCGACGGGAAACTGGTGGGCGCCGTGGCGTTGCGTATGAGCACGTTTTCGCCGGACGCCATTTGCGGCATCACCCCCATCGAATCCATGCTGGAGATCGAGGATTTCGATAACTCACGCCCATCCGATTCACGCACGCCGGACAAGATCCTTAAGGCTGAGAACGGCTCTCCCAACGCAGTGACCTACTCGCCCGTCGTGACCCCGATCGAAACTCCGCTGGTGCTGTCCGGCTTCAGCGACGCGGCCGTGCGGATGTTCGAGCCGCTGTTTTCGCAGATGGGCGTGACCGCCGTGCAGGGCGGATCGAGCGCCACCAACCTGACCGCCAAGCCCGCCGCCGATTGGAAGACGGCGCTGAATCCCGGCGACGCCGTCAGCGGCATCCTGGTTTCCGGCGACATGTCGGCCACCGGCATGGGGACGGTCACCTACAACGATGGCAAGCGCGTGCTGGCGTTCGGGCATCCCTTTTACAATCTGGGCCCGATCAACATGCCCATGGCGAAGAGCGAAATCCTGATGGTGCTCAGTTCTTCCTACCAGCCCACCAAGTTCGGCAACGCTACCGAGGTTGTCGGCGCGCTCCGTCAGGACCGCTATAGCGGCATCCTGGGCGAGCTCGGCGCGGAAGCGCCCGTTGTCCCAGTGCATGTGAAAGTGCGCACGCTCGGCGCGGGCGATCAGGTTCTGAAGGAAAAGGACCTGAACTTCAGCGTCTTCGTGCACGAGAAGTGGACACCGTTCCTGATGTCCCTCACGCTTTCCAATTCGCTGCAGCAGATGAACGAATTCGCCGAGGACATCACCTACCGCATGAACGGCCACGTGGAGCTGGACGCCGGCCGAAAGTTCGATGTCTCCACCATGTTGGGTGGGTCGGAGTCGCTGGCTGCGCCGCCCATGGTGCTGGCTTCCTGGTGGGGCGACAAATTCAACCGCCTGTTTCTGAATACCGTCGCGGTCCCCAAACTCACGCGCGTCGAGTGCACCGTGGATCTGCTGCCGGACCGCCGCGTCGCCACCATCGACAGCGCCTGGACGCCGGTAACGGAAGTGGATGCCGGATCGGATGTCCCGGTTAAAGTGTTCCTGAAGCCGTTCCGTGGCGAGCGCGTCGAGCGCGACGTCACCGTGAAGATCCCGGTGGGAATGCCTAAGGGCGAGCACCGGATTCTGTTGAGCGACGCGGAAACGCTCAACCGTTTGCGCGCGGGAGCTACCGCGGCCAACCGTTATCTGGACATTCCCGAGACCGTTTCGTTGCTCAACCAGGAGCGCGTCAATAACCGCCTGTACGTGTCGCTGGTGCAAGCGCGAGCCACGTATTTCACGGAAGATAAGACGCTGCCCAGTCTCCCGGCTTCGATTCTCAACGTCTTGCAGACGGAGCGCACCGCGACGCGCACCTTGACCGGCGTCGCCGACAGCACCGAAGAGCAGCTTTCGGTGCCCTTCGATCAGCAGGTCACCGGCAACTATTCGTTGCGCATCACAGTAAGGTAGTTCCATCCAACATGCGACATTTTGTAGCGGTGGGCCGTAATCCGTCCGTAAGAGAACCGCTCCTTTACAGTCGCGGCTCAGAATGGGCGGCACCGCCCCCCCCCGCACCGTACCGGCCCGCGTCGAATCGCCCCGCACCGTACCGCCCCGTGTCGAACCGCTCCGCGTCGAATCGTCCCGCGTCGATCTGCCACCCGCCGAGCCGCGACTGTAAAGGAGCGGTTCTCAAGAGCCGGCTGATTCCGGTGGTAGCCGCCCTGCTGTGCGCGCTCGCGCCTCTACACGCGGTGGAAACCAAGACCTGGGAACAATCCTCGATGGCGGACTTCGACAAAGGCGCCATCAAGCGGCTCTCGCTTTCAAGCGACGGACGCCTTACGCTGGCCCCGGCCGTGAAGGAGCTGACCGATCCTTCAGTCACCTTCTTGTGGGCCGTGGCGCGGGACTCCAAAGGCAACGTGTATGCGGGCGGCGGCGGATTGGGCGGCGGTAAGGCCAAGCTGACGGTCATCGATACTCAGGGCCGCTCGAAAACGCTGGCCGAACTCGACGGGCTGGCCGTGCAGGCCCTGGCAGTCGACCGGCAGGATCGCGTGTATGCGGCCACATCCCCGGATGGAAAAGTGTACCGCGTGGATGCCTCCGGCAAAGCCGACATCTTCTACGATCCCAAAACCAAGTACATCTGGGCCCTGGTGTTCGCCCCCAACGGCGACCTGTTTGTCGCCACCGGCGATGGCGGCGAGATTCATCGCGTCACGCCCGCCGGCGCGGGATCGGTGTTCTTCCGCTCGGGCGAAACGCACGTGCGATCGCTGGCCATCGATACCGCGGGGAATTTGATCGCCGGCACCGACCCGGGCGGTCTGGTGCTGCACGTCACGCGAGCGGCCGGCGGAAACCAAGGTGAGGGGTTTGTTCTGTACCAGTCTCCCAAGCGTGAGATCACTACCGTGGCCGTCTCGGCGGGCGGCGATATTTACGCGGCGGCGACCGGAACGCGGCCAGCCGTGGCGCCCGCACCCGCTCCTCCACCCGTCCCCGGCGCGCAACAACAGCAGCCCGGCGCCGCCGCGGGAGCTGTGCAGATCACCACCGTGCGCCCGGCGCAACCCGCTCCGCTGACGATCGCGCCCGCGCCCCCCGTCACCGGAGGATCGGAACTGTACCGCATTCAGGCCGACGGCTATCCGCGCAAAATCTGGAGCCACGCGCAAGACCTGATCTACGCGCTGGCGTTTGACGCGCAGGGCCGCGTGCTGGCCGGGACGGGGAATCACGGGGCTTTGTACCGCATCGACAACGACCACCTCTACACGCGCTTGTTGAATCTGGAGCCGACCCAGATCACCGGCTTGACGGCCGCGCCCGGCGGAACGCTGTACGCGGTCACCGGCAACATCGGCAAGGTCTTCGCGATCGGCCCGGGCGTGGAAGCTTCCGGAACCTATGAAAGCGACGTGCTGGATGCGGCCGCGTTCTCCTATTGGGGCCGCATTGCGCACGAGCCCGAAGGCGATTCCGGTTTGACCATTGAAACCCGCAGCGGAAATCTGAACCGGACCGAGAACAACTGGAGTCCCTGGGCCAAATTAAGCGCCGGCCGCATCGCCTCGCCCGCGGCGCGATTCCTGCAATACCGCCTCACGCTCTCGGGCACCGCGCAACTGAGCGACGTGAGCGTGGCGTATCAGATGAAGAACGTCGCTCCCGTCATCGAAGAGCTGGAGATCACCCCGGCCAACTACCGCTTCCCCGCGCCGCCCGCGAACGCCGCCGCAACCAACCCGCCCCTCACGCTGCCTCCGTTGGGACGCAAGCCAACCCCGAATGCGGCGAGCGAATCCCAGAACACGCCCGCATTGAATTGGGCCAAGGGCTTCCTCGGAGCGCGCTGGCTGGCTGCCGATGAGAACGGCGACACGCTGCTGTTCACCGTGGAGATTCGCGGCAAGAACGAGACCTCCTGGAAGTTGATTCGCGACAAAGTGAAGGAGCGTTACGTGAGCTGGGATTCCAGCGCGTTCCCCGACGGCGAATACGTCGTACGTGTGACGGCTTCCGACGCGCCGTCCAATCCCCCGGGCGAAGCGCTCACCGCGTCGCGGGAGACCGACCCGTTCTTGATCGACAACACGCCACCTGAAATCACCGGACTCGCCGCGACTCCTGCGGGCGCGAAATTGCAAGTGCGCTTTCACGTCAAGGACGCGCTCACCGTGCTTGGCAAGGCTGAGCTATCGGTGAACGGCGGCGACTGGATGGTGGTTGAGCCCACCACTCGCCTGACCGATTCCACCGAGCACGACTATCGCGTGGAGATCGACAAGCCGGCCGGTGAAGTCACCATCGCCGTGCGCGCCGAAGACAGCTACGAGAACCAGGCCGTAGCTAAGATCGTCGTCAGGTAAAGCTCAACCACTAAAGCCCAACCCCTAAAGCCCAACGGCGCCCAGCGAGCTACCATAATTATTAGGCATGACCCCATGACCATTACGCTGCGGCCTGAACACGAAAAGGTGATCGCCCAGGCCATCCAATCCGGCGCATACGAGAACGCCGATGAAGTCATCGGCAGGGCACTCGAAGTGCTGCGGAGCGAAGAAGAATGGCTCCACGAGCAAAAAGACGAGGTAGCCGAAAAGATCGAGCGGGCCTTCGAACAGTTTGAACGCGGCGAATTCTATTCTGCCGATGAATCGCGGGCCGATTTGGCAAAGCGCAAGGAGGCGTGGCTGCGTGACCGGAAGCGCTGATGCCATCGCCCTATGACCTTTCCGCGGAAGCCAGAACGATCTGTTCGAAATCTGGCGGCGCATCGCAGAGGACAGTTTAGACCTCGCCAATCGAATCGAAAATGATTTCCGCGAGCTCTTTGGTTCGCTAGGGAGAATGCCCGGCCAAGGGCTACACACGCAAGGATTTGACCAACCGGCCGGTCCTTTTCTTCCCTCTGTATTCTTTCCTGGTGGTGTATCAAGGAGACCTACAGCCGATCCGCATCATGGCCGTGCTGCGGGGCAAGCGCAACGTGAAGCGTGTCCTACAGGAGCGGCTTTGAGACTGATGAAGCCACCGTCGCCGTGAGCGCTCAAGATAGCGACGAGAACCAGGCCGTGGCCAAGATCGTCGTCAGATAGATCCCCTGCTGGAAGGTCAGAGACGTACTCGCAAGCGGCTGGCGGAGAGGGGGAGATTCGAACTCCCGGACCCCGTAAAGGGTCAACGGTTTTCGAGACCGCCGCAATCGACCACTCTGCCACCTCTCCGCGACCAACCCAAGTTTAGCACGGAGGCGCTATACAGAAGTTCAAATCCACGCCATCCAACAACGCTAAGGCTTCGGTCTGGACGTGATGTAGTGCGGCATGTCCTGGTTGTTGTCGGTACAGATCATCTCCATGATGTCGTACTTCTGCCGCTTGGCCGCCAGCGTGATCGACCAGGGCTTCGCAAAGTACACCGGATCGTCGTACGTGACGGTCCACGTAAAGTTATCCTGCCCGCTTTTCTCGAACACTTCCGTGACGTGCAGCTTGTCGCTATGCTGATGCCCCGCCGTGTCCAGCCAGCTTCGATCGCTGATCCCCGTGGTGTCGACGAACAGCTTGTTGCCCTCGTAGCGGCCGATGGAGTCTCCGTACCAAGTGGTATCGAGATCCTTGGGATGCGGCCGCCCGTCGGTAAAAATCCGGCGGAAATTGTGGTCGATTTCGAACAACACCACCAGCATCCCGGCGCTTTGCACCAACTGAAACGGAAAGGGAGAATGGAACGCCCGCGTCGGCCCCGTGGGCTGGCAGTAGCCATGCGGATCGTCGCCTCCCAGGTGGGTCTTGTATTTTTCCGCGCCGAAGGCCGTGAAGGGGAGCGGCCCGCCGAAGGGCCGTTCCAGATCCGGGGTGTAGGGCAGTTCCCAGACGCCGTTTAGATCGGGCATCCCACCTCCCGGAGGCGGCATCTTGGGCGGAAGTGGCAGCGTCGCGTTTTGCCCGGCTTGGCCCGCGGCCGGCGCAGCAACGCAGCACAATAGCGACAGCGCGGCCAATGCGGTTGCGCCGGAAATCCAAACTTGACGCATCAGGGTAGGTTCTCCTCGGCTATTGCCACTCCAACTCAGTTCAGTGGACGCTTGGATTCCGCGTCCTCGGCGGGACCACCATCGTCGGCCGAGCCCGCGAAGATCTTCTTACCGTCGGTTAGGACAATGGATCTCGCATTCACCGTATTCGATGCGTCTTTCGCGCGAAACGCCTGGATCGTGACGCGGTCCCCGGCCTTGAGGCTGTCCTTCTTCCATCCGCGCCGGGCCAAGGCGTTGGGGTTGCCCGCTTCGCAAGCCCAGTGGGTGACTTTACCATCGCTGTCCGTCGAGTCCACGTAGAAATAGACGTGCGGATTCATCCAATCCAGCTTCGTCACCACTCCCTTGATGGTGAGCGGTTGCTTCTGGTCGTACTCGGCGGCAAACGAGTGATGCGCCAGAAGGGGTAAGGACACGAGCAGAGCCACAGCGGCCGGCAGGAGTATCCGTTTCATCGCCAAGCCTCCTCTGGAGATTGTACTACCACGGACCGGAAATAAAGATCTCGATTCTCGACGACTACCATGACACGCTCCGCACACTGGCATGTTTTGAAAAACTCAAGGGGCATGACGCCGAAATCTGGAACGATCACGTCCAGGACGTGGATCGGTTGGCCGAACGGCTGCGCGATACCGAAGCTCTGGTGCTGATTCGCGAGCACCCGGATTCGCGCTCTCCTGCTCGATCGCCTGCCGCGCGGAGCCGCGTATGAGGATTCCAACGTCTTGGAGCCGGGTCCTCGGAGAAGGTCTGCGAACGGGCCTTGAGCCGGGAGTTGGCTTGGCGAGGATGGAGAGTCAGGTCGCAGGTTTCCTATCCCGTCGCCTACAAGGGACAACGCGTGGGCAATACGTCTGCCGATCTTCTAGTCGAGAACCGTGTACTGGTCGAACTGAAATGCGTGGACCGTTTCGCGGACGAGCACCTGGCCAAATGCATCAACAATCTCAAAGCGTCTCGCCTCCGGCTAGCTCTGCCCATCAACTTTCAAAAGCCCAAGGTCGAGTGGAAACGGACCAATGGCGGCTGATTCGGCTCATTAACGGCCAAAAGGTTTTGTCACCCGACCACCCGGGAAATCTCAGAATATGTTGCGCGGCGCCAGGGTATATAATCATCGACTGACTGGAGGGTGGCATGTCGAACACTCTGAAAGCACTGGCGGGCATTGGCATCGCGGTCCTGTTGTGCGGCCGCGCGAACGCGCAAGGGTCGGGGAAAGAGCGGCCCGCGGTCGCTCCGGCGCAAGGCTTGGTCAGCCAGCGCAACCTGTCGCTGGCCCTGGCCAAGAGCATCGCCGAGGGCGCGCTGGCGGCGTGCCAGGCCAAGGGCTACCACACCGCGGTGGCCGTGGTGGATCGCGCGGGACAGGTGATGGTCATCCTGCGGGACGAGCAAGCCTCGGCGCAAACAGCCGAGATGGCGCGGCGCAAGGCTTACACGGCGCGAATGTTCCGCACCACCACGCTCGAGTTTCAAAAGCGCACGGCCGATCCGGCTTACGCCGCGCAACGCGACATCGCCGATATTTTGGCGTTGGGCGGCGGCGCTCCGATTCAGGCGGGCAACGAGGCCATCGGGGGCGTGGGCAGTTCGGGGTCGAGTCAAGAGCAGGACGACGCCTGCGCCAAGGCGGGTATCGCCAAGGTGGCGGACCAGTTGAAGTAAGCCCGGCCTGCCACACCCCAGGTGGTCCAGCGGGGTTAACAGAATAATCCTGTCCGCGCGCGGCTCAGCTAAGGCGGCTCAATTGCAGCTCTGCCGCCGAACATGGCCGCAGCACCGCAGCTCAGTCCCGTTCCGGCATCCCCGGCGGTGTCCCCAGGCGCAGACAAAAACGCGCGCGGAAGCACCGCCAAACCGCGCGCGGGCGTAACTTCGCGCGCCGCCGCGCCGCCCGCCGGACTGACATCCCGATTCGGCAACCTCGCCGAAATGGGAGTACCGCTAGCCGTGATGTGCATCATCATGGCCATGATCATGCCCCTTCCCAGCTTCCTGCTGGATGTGCTGATCAGCGCCAATATCACCTTGTCGGTGATCGTATTCCTGGTCGCGATGTATATCGTGCGGCCGGTCGAGTTCAGCGTGTTTCCGACTACGCTGCTGCTGTTGACGCTGTTCCGGCTGGCCCTGAATATTTCCTCCTCCCGCCTGATTTTGAGCTACGGCAACACCGGCACGCGCGCGGCGGGACGGGTGATCGAAGCCTTCGGCAACTTCGTGGTGGGGGGCAACTACATCATCGGGGTGGTGATCTTCCTGGTCTTGATCGCCATCCAGTACGTGGTGATCAACCATGGCGCCGTGCGCATTTCCGAAGTCACGGCGCGCTTTACGCTGGACGCTCTGCCGGGCAAACAGATGTCCATCGACTCGGATTTGAACTCCGGTCTGATCGACGAATCCGAGGCCCGCGACCGCCGCCGCAAGCTGGCCGCGGAAGCCGAATTCTACGGGGCCATGGACGGCGCCAGCCGCTTCACCCAGCGCGACGCGGTGGCCAGCATCCTGATCACCACCATCAACATCGTCGCGGGCTTCCTGATCGGCGTGCTGCAGCAGGGCATGGATCTGCGGCGGGCGCTTTCGACCTATACGGTGCTCACCATCGGCGACGGGCTGGTGACGGTGATCCCGGCGCTGATGGTTTCCGTGTGCGGCGGCTTGATCGTGACCCGGGCCAGCTCGGATTCGCGGCTGGGCGCCGACGTGCGCAAGCAGGTGTTCGGCAACCCCCAGCCGTTGATGCTGTCGGGGGGCGTGCTGATCGCGCTGGCCTTGCTTCCCGGTATGCCGGCGGTTCCGTTTCTGTTACTGGGCAGCGGCGTGGGCTACTTCGGCTTCCGGCTCCGGCAGAAACTCGACGCCGCCGAAAAAGTGGCGGCCCCGGCGGCGTCCGCCCCGGCCAAGGAAAATCTGGAGGCCGTGCTCCGGGTGGAGCCGCTAGCGGTGGAAGTAGGCCTGGGCCTGGTGCGGCTGGTGGATGGCGGGCAGAACTCGCCGTTGCTGCGCCGGATCGCCTCCATTCGCCGCACCATGGCCGCCGATCTGGGCTATCTGGTGCCTCCGGTGCGCGTCACCGACAACCTGCAACTCAAGGCTGGCGAGTACTCGGTGCTGCTCAAGGGGGTGGAGATCGCGCGCTTCGAGATGATGCAGAACTGCGAACTGGCGATTCACCCGGCGCTGCATCACGACGCCCCGGCGCCGCCTCTCGAGGGCGTCGCGGCGCGCGATCCGGCGTTCGGGATTGCGGCGCTGTGGATCCCTTCGGAAAGGGCCGATCATGCCCGCTCCCTGGGCTACACGGTAGTCGACGCGGTAGGCGTTTTAGGCACCCACTTGGCGGAGCTGATCCGGCGGCACGCGCACGAGATGCTCACGCGCCAGGACGCCAAGAACATTCTGGACCGAGTGGCGCAGGAGCATCCCAAGGTGGTCGAGGACCTGGTGCCCAAGCTGCTGCCGCTCTCCAGCGTGCAGAAAGTCCTGCAGAACCTGCTGCGCGAACGGGTCTCGATCCGGGACGCGGCTACCGTTCTCGAAGCGCTGGGCGAAGCCGCGCCCATGACCAAGAATCCGATTCTGCTGACCGAATACGCGCGCCAGGCGATCCGCAGGCTATTGGTGAAGCCGTACTTGAACGCCACCGGGGAGCTGCCGGCGTTCTTCGTCGACCCCGCGATCGAGCAGGTGGTGGAAGGCGGCGTCGAGTACAACGAGCACTCCGGGCATTTGAACCTGCCTCCGCAAAAGCTGCGCGACATCGTGGACCGCGTGGCGCGGGCGGTGGGCGCGGTGGATACGCCCATGGCGGCGCTGACCAGTTCGTCGGCGCGCTACTTCCTGCGCCAGATTCTGGAGGGCACGCTCCCCAACCTGGCCATCCTTTCGCATAACGAGATTCCGGCCGGAGTGCGCGTGGTGTCGGTGGGTGTAATCCAGTGAGTTTGCTTGGAGCAAGGGCATGAAGCTGAAGAGTTACTTTTCCGGAACCGTGGAGGCGGCCATCGAACTGGCGCATAAGGAACTGGGGGAAGAGGCGCTGCTGGTCAACGTCCGGCCGGCGGCCATTGAGACGCGCCACCTGGCGGCCTATGAAGTGGTGTTCGGCGTGACGGCCGGGGGGCATAGCGAAGACTTCAGTGGGGATACCGCAGCGGAGCAGGCGGCAGGCGTACGGCGCGCGGGCCCCTCCCCTTCGATGCCCGGCCCCATGTTTGATCCGAAGCCCGATCCAAAAAATGGCCCCGCGCCGGGCCGCTGGATCGAAGACATGGCGGAACTGCGGCGCCAGGTCGCCCGCATCGGCGATTCGCTGCGGGGGGGCCGCAGCTATGCCACTTCGTTTGCCGCCGGCTCGGCGGCCGCCCGCTCGGAGATGTTCTCGCGTTTGCTGGAAGCCGAGCTCGATCCGGAACTGGCGCAACTGGTTGCCCAGGGGACGCCGCTCGAAGAATTATGCCTGGCCGACGCCTCGCTGGGCCGTCCGGGAGCCGCCCGCGCGGTGGTGGCACTGGTAGGACCACCGGGAGCGGGCAAGACCTCCACGCTAGCCAAGCTGGCGGCGCGATATGGCATCGCCGGGCGCAAGCGTACTCACATCCTGTCGGCCGACGTGAACCGCATCGCAGCGGCAGAGCAGTTGCGGACGCTGGCCGCCATCCTGGGGTTGGGCTGCGACGTGGTCGACACACCGGTGGCTTTGAGGCAAGCGCTGGAAGAACACAAGCTCAAGGAGTTGGTCCTGATCGACACTCCCGGATTAGGGTGGGCGGACCTGGAGGACGGCCGGGAGCTGGCCCACATGCTCGCTTCGCTGAGCGAGGTGGACACGCACTTGGTGTTGCCAGCTTCGATGAAGCCTGCCGATATGGCCCGCATCGCCGGACACTTTGCTATGTTTCAGCCGGCGAATCTTCTGTTTACGCGCCTGGACGAAACCACGCGTTTTGGCGCGCTGGTGAGCGAAGCGGTGCGCGGCGCTAAACCGGTTTCCTTTCTCGCGGCGGGCCAGGAGATCCCCGACGCGCTGGAGGCGGCCACCCCGCAGCGCCTGGCGGAACTGGTGCGGGGCGGGCCGGCCGATCCCGGCCACCCCGTCGCCGTGTCGTCCATCGCGACATCATCCATCGCCGCATCGTCCATCGCGGCGTCGTCCATCGCAACGGCGTCCCCGGCGGCGCGCAGCGCGGGAGTCGCGGCATGAACCAGGGCACCAAGCAGGGGGCCGTTACGCCCAGCCAGTATCAGGCCTACCGGTCCGGGCCGCCTACGCCCGAAGAGCGCGAACGTCTGATCTTGGAGCACCTGCCGCAAGTGCGACTGATCGCACGCCGCATCCACGACCGCCTGCCCGAGAGCGTGAGTTTGGAGGATCTGATTTCGACCGGAGTAGTGGGGCTGATCTCGGCCATCGACCGCTTCGACACCTCCCATAACGTCAAGCTCAAGACCTACGCGGAATACAAGATCCGGGGAGCGATTCTGGACAGCCTGCGGGGGCTGGACTGGGCTCCGCGCCAGCAGCGCAAACGGGCCAAGCAGATCGAAGCGGCCATCTCCAGCGCGGAGCAAAAGCTGCACCGCACCCCCCACGAAGAAGAGATCGCGGCCGAGTTGCATCTGACCCTGGAAGCGTACCACGAGTGGTTGATCGAAGTCCGCGGCCTGAACCTGGGGAGCCTGGAAAGCGCGGCGCCGCCGGATCAGGACAATCCGCGCGATCTGCTCCGCTTTATCTCGGGCGAAGAACAAGACTGGCCTTCGCATTTGCTGGAGCGGAGCGAACTCGAAAAGTTGCTGGCTGAAGCCATCTCCAGGATGCCGGACGTCGAAAAAACGGTGCTCAGCCTGTACTACTTCGAGGAAATGACCCTCCGGGAGATCGCCAAGATCGTGCGGCTGCACGAATCGCGCATCTCGCAGCTCAAAAGCCAGGCGATTCTACGCTTGCGCTCTTATATGGTCAAGCGGTGGCCCAGCCCACGAGGAATCTAGAAGCCTGGAGGCCCACACACAGGTGGGTTGAAACATCCGGCACGTGGAAACACCCGACGGAAAAAAGAGATCGGAAGCGATGCCCGCGGAACTGGCGAAAATCGAGACCTGGCTGATCGGGGAATGGATCTCGCGGCTGACTGCGGCCGTCGAGTCCATGGCTGCAGTGCGTCCTGCCGTGACTTCGAGTGCGCTCGAAGTCCCACCGGAGGCAGCCCCGTCCGCACAAATATGGCGCCAGCCCCTGCCCCCCTTGGCCGGCGCGGTATGGGTGGTGGCGCCCACGGGCAGCGCCGAGGCCTTGGGCGGGCACGTCTTGCACGCTTTGGGCGTGGAGGACGCCGGCGAAGAGGAACAGAGATCCACGTTCCGGGAAACGCTCAATCAGGCCCTGGCCGGATTGGCCCAGGCACTGACCGCGCGTCTGCAGCGCGAAGTGAATCTGGCGGGAGGTGGGGAAGCTCGCCCCCCGGAGTTCCCGCAGGCCGCGTGGAGCACCGTGAACCTGACATTGGGCGACCAGCCGGCGGGCGACAAGCCGGCGGGCGACCAGCCGGTGGGCGACCATCCGGTCGAGCTCCTGGTGGGCCTCGAAGCCGCGTTAACGGAGTCCATCCAGTTGGTCGAAGTCCAGCCCGCGCCGGTTCCCGAGCCGCTCGCGCCGCATGTTTCGGCGCCCCGTTCCCCGGCTGACAACTCCAAAACCTTCGCCCTGTTGCTGGAAGTCGAACTGCCCGTGGCCGTGTCGTTCGGCCGGGCGCAGATTCCTCTGAAGGACGTGCTGAAACTCACGACCGGCTCCATCGTGGAATTGAATCGCGCCGTGACCGAGCCGGTCGAAATCATCGTGAACAACTGCGTCATCGCGCGCGGCGAGGTGGTGGTGGTGGAGGGAAACTTCGGCGTGCGCATCCAGGAAGTCGTCAACCGCCAGGAACGATTAAGGACGGTACAATGAGCGTGTTTTCCGTGAGCCTGCTACCGGGGAGTCTGTTCGATGGCCGCGGGGCGCTGTCCCCGGTTCTCCCCTGGGCGCCGTACTTGTTTTTAGGCTTGGCCGTCGCGGGCGTACTGGCCATGTATGTAACCCTGAAGCGCGAGATTGCCGCCCAAGCCGGGCGCAACCGGCGCGTAGAAGCCATGCTCCTGCGTCTGAAGGAAGCCGGTTCAGCGGCTGCCGGCGGCGCAGCAGTGCAGCACGCTGGCGCGCCGGCCGGGGCTGGACTAGCGCCTAGTTATGGCGGGGGTGGGGATGACGTGGGGTTTCATCCTCCGCTGCTCGCCTTCGCGCCCGCCGGACCGCGCCCCGGCATGAACTTGAGCCGCCGCGTTCAGGCGCTGCGGCTGTTCCGCCGAGGTGAGGAGTTGGGATACATCGCTGCCGCTTTGAGCGTGCCCCGGTGCGAGGTGGAACTGCTGGTCCGGGTGCACCGGCTAGCGGTGGCCTCCACCGCTTCCCCGGAAAACGCTCCGCCGCCGACGCCCGTTCCGGAGCGGCCGGCATCGGCTCTCACGGGCGCGCAAGGTTGATGACTACCGGCTGAAAGCCGGTAGAATCCTTTGGCGACTGAAAGTCGCATTGCGGCTGAAGCCGTCTGATGCGCTCCCGGCTGAAAGCCGGCTTAAGGCTTGGTGGGCGCAGTGATCTTGAACGACTCGTCGTCTTCGTCCCACCGCTGGTTCTCGATATATGCTTTAATCGTTCCCTCCTCCACTGCGCCCACCGTCGCACAGAA
>DATNJC010000247.1:0-18653 GCA_035604115.1 Bryobacteraceae bacterium
GCCTCGTTCACCCGCAAGGTGAAACCTCCTGCTCCTGCTTCACCAAAACGGGCTTGACTCAACCGCCCACTTGAAGCCGTTCGCCACACATCTCTCGCGCACTGCGCACTCCAGCACCGCCGGTTACGGACGGATCACGGGAGCCTTGAAGACCCGGCCTGGCCCAGCGAAATCGCCTCAAACATTTTATGATGAATATGTTGTGCCACTCTTAAGCACCTCCCGGACCATGCCCGGCGGCGTCGCCGATCGCGCCGCTCTGCCGAAAGGGGCGAATGGCCGGGCGCTGTGCCGCTGGTGCGGTCTGGAAGTCCCCGCGCGGCGCTTCACGTTCTGTTCGGATTGGTGCGTCCACGAATGGCGCCTCCGCACCGACCCAGGATACCTTCGCGAGCAGGTTCTGTTGCGGGACCGGGGCATTTGCGCGATCTGCCGGATCGACACCCGCGCCGCCTACTGGGAGTTGCGGCGCTCTCGCGGGACACATCGGCAAAAGCTCCTCGCCAAATGGGGACTAAAGCGGCTTACCCGCAAGACTCTCTGGGATGCCGATCACATCCTGCCGGTGGTGGAAGGCGGAGGAGAGTGCGACCTGCAGAACTTGCGCACTCTGTGCCTAATCTGCCACCGCCGGCAAACCCTGGATCTGCGGCTGCGTTCGCGGGCGGCAGGAGGCACGGTAACGGCTTGAAGGGTGTTGGCGCGCCTGGTGGACTGGCGTCATTTTTCCACGCGGCGGCGTCTCGTCGAGTTCTTAGCGGCGGTCTTGATCACACTCTTTCCGGTCCCGCGCGCGCCGGCCGGCGCCGCCTCTTCCATCGCCGCCTGGATGTAGCGCCGCACGAAGGGACGCTCCACATCGCGCCGGCTTCTGAATTTGATATGACGCATGGTCTTGCCGTCGCCTTCGAGCACGCGATTCGGATCGGGCAGGGCGGCGCCGCGCGGGAATCCCAAATTGACGTGCCCGGCGTTTGTGGCGATGTAGCAGAACATGTCCTTCATCTTTCCGCTGAATCCGAACCAGATGGCGACTGTGTACACCTGGTAGATCGACTCGGAGGCGTCGGGCGCTTCTTCGAGAATGGTCTCCCGCAGCGCCAGCGCGAGGTCCGCGATGTGCCGATCGTAGGCCTCGAGAAATCCGAGCAGTTGAGGATCGGGTGGCCGGTGCATGACCGAATATACACTGAATTCTATGGATCGGAGTCAGGCCTGCTCCGGTGATTTCGGTCGGGATGGCTGCAGGAGGGCAGGTATTTGAAACGTTTTGGTGGACCTGGTGAGATTCGAACTCACGACCTCTTCCATGCCATGGAAGCGCGCTCCCAACTGCGCCACAGGCCCGTCCGGGTGAGCGAGACTTCCCTTAGTTTACCATCACCACCCCAGTTACGCTCAGCGTCGGCTCGCAGCTCCGCCCCTGGGGTTGTCCGCTGATCGGAACGCGCTCCCAGCGCCGCAAAGATCGCGCTACACGCGTTACCCAGCGGCGTCACCTGCTACGCGGCTCCCAGGTCCACGGCCGCCTTGGCATTCCGTAGACCACCGAGGAGGCTTCGTCCTGGGCGATGGTCCAGTCCCATGTCGCGCATCCTTGGGGCAATCACAGATTGACTAAATCTAGTGGACTAAGTCATACTTGATCCATGGAAGTCAATATCCATGAAGCCAAGACGCACCTTTCCCGGTTGATCGAGAAGGCGCTTACGGGTGAAGACATCGTGATCGCGAAGGCGGGGCGGCCTTTGGTTCGTCTCACCGTCATTCCGCCCAGGCCTACGCGGGAATTCGGAACGGCCGCGGGCCTGATCACCTGGAAAGCCGGCTGGGAGAAGCCGCTCACAGCCTCCGAACTCGACAAGTTCCCGGGGTAACGGATGCGTATCCTGTTGGACACGGATGTCCTGTTGTGGGCCATCGCCGAACCCGCCCGCCTCTCGAAACGCGCCCGCCGCCTGCTGGCGGACGAATCCAATGAGCTGCTTTTCAGCACAGCCAGCATTTGGGAGATCCAGCTCAAGCGGCGCGCCGGAAAGCTGACCCTTCCCAGCCAGCCCGGATTTCTGCAACAGCATATCCGGCGTTTAGGCGTTCAGGAGGTTCTCTCGATCGCACCGGATCATGCTTACCGGGTGCTATCTCTTCCGGCCGGTCACAAAGACCCGTTCGATTGTCTGCTGGCGGCGCAGTGCCTGGCCGAGGGCCTCCCGCTGGTCACAGCCGACCCGGCGTTTTCAACCCTCGGAGTCCGCGCCTTGTGGTAACGCGGCTCGAAACAGCAGCAGATCCAGGCTAAACGTGACTCGCATCGCTCCGGCCGGCTGCGGCCGCACGGGCCGGTAAATCGAAAGCAGAACATCCTGAACGGCGGCAGCGTCGAGATCGGCCGCGGAGGTGATACGGCGCTGGTCGACGAGCGTGAAGCGCTCCGCGAAAGTCTCGACGGTTCGGGCTACGCGATCGCGGCCCGCGCCGCGCAGCTCGATGAGGTCCTCCGGCGCGGCCAAGGCGACCAGCAGGCGTCCGTCGTCGCGCAATACACGCCGGAATTCGCCCGCATTCATCCTGGCCGTGATCGAGAGAACCACCGAAAACGAGCGGTCGGCGTATGGCACGAAGCGATCGGCGTTGGCCACGATCCACTCACATCCGGGGTAGCGCCGCGCCGCGGCGTCCACGGCTGGAACCGAGATATCGACGCCATGAGCATCGCAGCCGGTCTGGCGCGCCAGGGCGCCGAGATAGAAACCATCACCGCAGCCGGCATCGAGAACGACGTCGCTGGGGCCTGCGGCGAGGATCCCGGCGATCGCTTGCAGCAGCGGCTCGGTCACGCCGCGATCGTGCAAGTGCCGCCGCGCCGCGACGGCCGCCACCGTGTCGCCGGGGCGCTTCGATCGGCGCTCCTGCGGCTGGAGCAGGTTGATGTATCCGCTGCGCGCGATGTCGAAGGAATGTCCACGCGGACAGTGCACCCGCCGCTCCTCGCGCACCAGCGCCAGGTGGCAACCGCGGACCGAGCAGAGGAGCATGCGTCGAGTGTAGCCGACGACTGCGCGCTTACACACTTCGGCTCTGGAACAAATACCTCACAACCGAAGTGTACCCGCGGTTCATCGCCCCTCCCGTTTCCCGTCCCCGTGCGGGCACTTGTCCCCAAACCAAAGTCGGCTATACTTATAGTGACCGAATCCTTTACATGAGTTCCAGGAGACCCCGGTGAAGCGTGCTGGCTCCGACGATTCGCTACGTTGTTCTTTCTGCCATAAAAGCCAAGATGTTGTCGGTAAGCTGATCTCCTCCCCATCGGACTATCCCCGTGCCTATATTTGTGACGAGTGCATCGCGGTATGCAACTCGATCCTGGAAGACGACCGTCACGAGCAGCAGTACGGCACTCCGCACAAGCTCCCCAAGCCGCTGGAATTAAAGGAATACCTGGATCAGTACGTAATCGGCCAAGACGCCACCAAAAAGAAGCTCGCGGTGGCCGTCTACAACCACTACAAGCGCATCCAGATGAACAAGCAGCGGGCCGGCGAGGTCGAGCTCTCCAAGTCCAACATTCTGTTGATCGGGCCCACCGGCACTGGCAAGACCCTCCTGGCCCAGACCCTGGCCCGGATTCTGGATGTCCCCTTCGCCATCGTGGACGCGACCACCCTTACCGAGGCCGGCTACGTCGGCGAGGACGTGGAGAACATCATACTGCGCCTCCTGCAGAACGCCGACTGGGATGTGCAGCGCTGCCAGACGGGCATCATCTATATCGACGAGATCGACAAAATCGGGCGCAAGGACGAAAACCCGTCTATCACCCGCGACGTCTCGGGCGAGGGCGTCCAGCAAGCTCTGCTCAAGATCCTGGAGGGAACCGTAGCCAACGTGCCGCCGCAGGGCGGGCGCAAACATCCACACCAGGAGTTCACCCCGGTCGACACCACCAACATCCTGTTCATTTGCGGCGGGGCGTTCATCGGCCTGGAAAAGACCATCTCCCGCCGCGTGGGCACCAAAACCATCGGCTTCTCCAATCCGGAGGAGAAGGAACGGGAAGCCTCGCGGCGTCCCGGCAGTTCGGGCCGGCGCGACGTCACCATGCTGGAGCAAGTTCAGCCCGTCGACCTGATCAAGAGCGGATTTATCCCCGAGTTCATCGGGCGCCTGCCGGTGGTCGCCGTGCTGGAGGATTTGAGCAAAGACGCGCTGGTGCAGATCCTCACCAAGCCCAAGAACGCCATCATCCGCCAGTACCAGAAGCTGTTCGAGTTCGAAAATGTGCGGCTCAAATTCACCGACGACGCGCTAGAAGCCATCGCCCAGTTGGCGATGGAGCGCAAAGTAGGCGCGCGCGGCCTGCGCATGATCCTCGAGGATCTGATGCTGGATTTGATGTACTACCTGCCCTCCTATAAGAAGGTCCGCGAGTTCCTGGTCACCAAGGAAATGGTGATGACCCAGAAGATCAACGTGCAGTTACTCGAAAAGGCCGGTTAGTCCGCGGTTTAACGGAACGCCCGTCGGTCGACCGTGCGCGTTTTCACCCGCCGCAAGTTGAATCCCGCAGGTCCACCGACCCACACCCAGGCATCGCCCAGACAAAACAATGCTTTACGTTGGCATGAGAAGGGCTCCTGCTCGGGCCGGAGGGAGCCATGACCTTGAAACACTACTTTCCGATTTCAGTCCTCGTTTTTGCGTTGGTGATTGGAGCCGTTCGTCATTTTTCCATCCCAGTTCTGCCCTTTGCAGCGATCCTGCTGGCCGGAGAAACGCTACTTGGCTTTCAGTTGGAGGATCATAGGGTCCCTAGGGTTTTGAGGGAACTCTTCACCGTCCCAAAATACGGGCATTGATCGCAGCGGACGTTCCCTCAAGCCCACCAGTCTGTTTGACGCCTTGCTCGAAAAAGCCGGTAAGGTCGGCGCGGGACCCCTATCGGAACGCTCCTCGCACGAAATCCTTCTTGCCGAACTGCTCGTACTCCCGCCGCAAAATGTGGCGTGTGGGCGGCCCGCTCAAGCGCTGGCGCGCACGATCTACCTCGGCCAGCAGCACCACATCTTGGCTCGTATAGGTTCTCGGAAACCGGCGCCGCCGGTACTGCTGCGCTTCCACCTTCCCCGTTTTTCGATACGCGCGGATGAGCCGCGTCACCTGCGGCATGCTTCGCCCCGTCACCTTGCTCACCCACGTCCGAATCGCGCCCCGTGTCTTCCGATCCTGACGCGCGTACTGCTGCGCCAACAGCACCTGGTCTGTCCAGGCGTAGACCTCCGCCCGGCTTTGTCCCGTAAACTCGATTCCCCCGCTGACCTATAGAAACTCCTCGATCTGCTTCCGCGTCAGTTTCTCGGCATTCCGCATGTGTAGTTGCACTCGCCCGCGGCATGCCTACCCGCCTCCTATTCTCAGGATCATCTTGTATTGGAATCCAGTCCCGTTTCAGGATCATCTTGTATTGGACAATTCTGACCCGTCGAGATCGCTCTTGACGTGCTATAGTGAAATCACTATATTGAGCCGCAATGATCGCCGGGCCACCTTCCAAACCCGTGATTTGGATCGGGACAAGCCGCAAGGACTTGCGGGAGTTCCCGGAGGCTGTGCAGGATCACATGGGTTACGCCCTATTTCTCGCGCAGCGAGGCGGCAGACACCGGGACACAAAGCCGCTAACTGGATTCGGCGGGGCCGCGGTTGTAGAGATCGTCAAGGACTATCGAGGCGATACATTCCGAGCTGTATACACGGTGCGATTTCGAAACGCGGTGTACGTGCTTCATGCTTTTCAGAAGAAGTCGAAAACGGGGCGCGAGACACCGTTGCGCGACATGGAACTGATTCACAACCGGCTGCGAGAGGCGGAGCGGATTGCGGCGGAGAGCAGCGAGGGGGAGGGAAAGGCATGAACGAGAAAGGATACGAACGCGGAGGCCGCAATGTGTTTAAGGACATCGGCGTGCCGAACGCGGAGGAACACTTCGTCAAGGCGCAGCTGGTCTTCAAAATCGATACGATCCTGAAGAAGCGCCGAATGAAACAGGTGGAGGCGGCCGAGTTGCTGGGCGTGCGGCAACCGGACATCTCCAAGATGCTGCGGGGCGAGTTCCGGCAATTCTCAGTCGAGCGCCTTCTCCGCTTTCTGGTGGCGCTGAACCAGGATGTCGAGATCGTCGTAAAACCGCATCGGGGCAGGCACAACGCTCCGGCCCTGCAGGTTTCATAAAGGACTCTTGCGGTGCACCAGGCGCTTTCCAAGCCAGTTCACCCCAGACGTCGAATCTCTCGGTACGATCGGAACGGGAAGCGAATTATGACCGTCCAGCTCGATTGGCCAGCTGACGTGGCCAGGCCGTCTGGAGGCTTGAAGTCGTGAACGCGCTCGTCGTGGCCGAACGTCGGAAGAAGATCGCGCCGGCAAAGCCGCAAAGTTCTTGCGCGATCTGCAGCAATTCGCGATCACCGTCGATACCGATGGACTTTACCAGGTCTACCGGGCAAGCGAGACCCCTTTAGCCGTGTACACTGGAATCGTTGCCAACTGTTCTTCGGGCGGGTCCGTACCGGCTCTTCTACTACTCGGCGGACCGAGATGAGCCTCCTCATGTGCATGTGGAGCGGGATGACGGAAAGGCGAAGTTTTGGCTGGAACCGGTTCGCTTGGAGGAAAGCCATGGCTTCGGCCGGGCGGAGATTGCGCGCGTCCAAAGATTGGTCGAGGAAAACGCGGCTTTATTGTTGAGGTCATGGCATGAGTATTTCGGGGACTGAACTCAGGGAAGCGCTGGCCCGGAGCGTAAACGTAAGCGACGATGCTCTGATCGCTGACCTAGCCGATGGCAGAACGATCACCGTGCCACTCGCTTGGTTCCCGCGTTTGGCGCGAGGAACGCCAACTGAGCGCGCCAACTGGCGTCTGATCGCCGGCGGCGAAGGGATCCACTGGCCAGACCTGGATGAAGATATCAGCGTGGAGAGTCTCCTGGCGGGTCGCAGATCCGGAGAAACCCAGGAGTCTCTTCGTCGGTGGCTCCAGCGGCGCGAATCGGCCGCCTAACTAGAAGGCCCTGCTCGCCGTGGCGTGTGATTCCACCGAGCCACGATTCCTTGGTCGCGGGATTTGAGCTTTACCGGTCCCGTCCCGACAAAGGCTACAGACTGGTCGATTGCATTTCGATGCAGACGATGCGCAAGGAAGGCCTTACCGAAGTTCTCACCAACGACAGGCATTTTGAGCAGGAAGGTTTCCGGGCGCTGTTTCGCGATTCGTAAAGGAACCCCTTTCCCTGAAGCACCGGAAAACGAAAACGCACGCGCGGGTTTTCTCTGGACCGTGTTCAATTCCACGCCGTTTCGATCAGGTCGAACCTGCGGCCACATGGGACGGCCGGTGGACTTGGCGGCATCTATCGCATCAGCCCAAAAACCGCTTTCATCTCGCGCTCTGATTTCGTCGGAGGGCGCTGAGGTGAATTTATAACGCCAGGGACTACGAGGTTCTTTAGAAACCTTGTGTTTCTCGCGTTGCGGAGTCTTTTATTGCGGGTAAGGGCGAGGCCGAACATAAATGTTTCAAGGAACTCAACGTCCTTATGAGAGTTGCCGGAAGGTTTGGCGAACCGGCCCAATGGGGTCAATTTGGCGAGTAGGAAGAACAGCGGCTTCACCCCAACCTTCTGGCTCAGGGCCTGGTTGTAGTGATTCACTTGGTAGGCGCCAAGCGCTTCGTGTCTGAATGTGCGCTTCGTGGTAAGGCCAACGTACCACGGAAGCGTGCCGCGCTTTTAGCCTTCACGACGAAGATGTAGCAGCCGCACGCGTCTGGCAGCCCTGGTTCACTTCCACCAACATCGTCCCAGAACTTCTTCTTTGAGGGAGCTGCGGTGTCAACGAGTCTGTTGGACCGCGGGATTTCATATGGACCGTAGATGCCGAAATTCATGCACTTCCCCCAGGGGTCAGCGTTAGCCTGACCCAATTTGGAAAAACGCTACTGGAAAGCCTAACACGAAACCCGCCATTGGATCGATGCTACAGCGATCTCTGCTAACTAACGAGCGGCCGAATCCTTCGCGGACGCAGGAGCCAACGGGAGTTGAGAAACTCATTTCCCCCTGTGAGGGTCGGGACCGCGTAGTCGCAACCCGTCGAAGTGCTCGTCGGCGCAGCCAAACCGACCCCCCTCCTCTCCCACCTGCTACAGTAGTTCTATAAAGGAGTCGATAGTCGATAGACAGCGGTCGAGTCCAGCCCGCCGTCTGGGGACATCCTTGCAATGATCAGTTCCAAAGAAAAGTCCGACACCCGGCGTTTGCCGATGATGCCCATCCGGGAAATCGTCATCTTCCCCCACATGATGACGCCGTTCGTGGTAGGCCGCGAGTCCAGCGTCCGGGCGCTCGAAGAAGCCCTGGCGGGCGACCGCAAGATCTTCCTGGCCACTCAGCATGACGCCAGCGTCGACGAACCCCGCCCCAACGAGATTTATTCCGTCGGCACGGTGGCCAACATCGTGCAAAGCATCAAGCAATCCGACGGCAACATCAAGGTCCTCGTCGAAGGCGTCGAGCGCGGCAAGGTGATGTCGGTCAATGAGGAAGAAGGGTACTTCCTCGCCACCGTCCGCACCTTCAGCTTCCGCGTGGAGCCCGGGCCGCAGTTGGACGCGCTGACCTCGCGCGTCACCGGCCTGTTCGAGCAATACGTCAAGCTAAGCCAGAACGTAAACTACGACACCATGGTGGCCGCCATCCGGGGCGACGATCCCGGCAAGCTGGCCGATACGGTGGCCGCCAACCTCCAGCTTTCCACCGACGAAAAGCAGGAACTGCTCGAAATCTTCGATCCCGTCGACCGCCTCACCCGCATTGCCGAGATGCTGGACATCGAGATCGAGAAGCTCAACGTCGACCGCACCATCCAGGGCCGCGTGAAGCGCCAGATGGAGAAGGCCCAGAAAGAGTATTACCTCAACGAGAAGATCAAGGCCATCCAGAAGGAACTGGGCCGTGGGGAAAAGAGCGAGTTCGACGATCTGAAGAAGAAGATCGACACCGCCGGCATGACCAAGGACGCGCATGAAAAGGCGCTAGCCGAGCTCAAACGGCTGGAACTGATGCCGCCCATGTCGGCCGAGTCCACCGTCTCGCGCAACTATCTGGATTGGTTGCTAGCGGTGCCGTGGAAGAAGAAATCCAAGGAAATCCGCGACCTGCCTTTCGCCGGCAAGATCCTCGAAAGCGATCACTACGGCCTCGAAAAGATCAAGGAACGCATCCTCGAATTCCTGGCCGTGCGCCGCCTGGTGAAGGACCCCAAGGGTTCCATCCTGTGCTTCGTCGGACCTCCCGGCGTGGGCAAAACCAGCCTGGGAATGTCCATCGCCAAAGCCACCGGACGCAAATTCGTTCGCCTGTCTCTGGGCGGCGTGCGCGACGAAGCTGAAGTCCGCGGCCACCGTCGCACCTACATCGGAGCGCTGCCCGGCCAGATCATTCAAATGATGAAGAAGGCCGGCGTGCGCAACCCGGTGTTCATGTTGGATGAGGTCGACAAAATGTCGACCGATTTCCGCGGGGACCCGTCGGCCGCGCTGCTCGAAGTGCTCGACCCGGAACAGAACTTCATGTTCGTCGATCATTACCTGGACGTCGAGTACGACCTGAGCCAGGTGTTCTTCATCGCCACCGCTAACGTACTGCACACCATTCCTCCGGCCCTGCAGGACCGCATGGAAGTGATCCGGCTGTCGGGCTACACCGAGCTCGAAAAGATGGAGATCGCCAAGCGGTTCCTCTCGCCCAAGCAACGCAAGGAGACCGGCCTCAAGGACGAGCAAGTCGAGATTACCGAGGAAGGCATTCAGGAACTGATCCAGCACTACACGCGGGAAGCGGGCGTCCGCAACCTGGAGCGCGAAATCGGCAACGTCTGCCGCAAGATCGCGCGTTCGGTGGTGAATAACCAGTCCGAGAAGGACAAGGAGAAAGCCAAGAAGTTTGAGAAGGTGGTCATCAACACGGCCAAGGTGAACGACTTGCTGGGCCCGCAAAAGTTCCGTGAGCAGGACGCCGATCGCAAGAACGAAGTCGGCGCCACCGTGGGACTGGCCTGGACCGAAGTGGGCGGGTCGATCCTCACTACCGAAGCCGCCATCATGGAAGGCCGAGGACGTCTCACCACCACCGGCAAACTAGGCGACGTGATGCAGGAATCGGCCCAGGCGGCCATGAGCTACATTCGCAGCCGGGGCCACCAAATGGGGCTGCCGCGCGATTTCTACCGGCACCTGGACATCCACCTGCACGTACCAGAGGGCGCCATTCCCAAGGATGGTCCTTCGGCGGGCATCACCATCGCCACCAGCATCGCCAGCGCGCTCACCAGTATTCCGGTGCGCGCCGACATCTGCATGACAGGTGAGATCACGGTGCGCGGCCGCGTCCTGCCCATTGGGGGATTGAAGGAAAAACTTCTGGCGGCGCATCGCTACGGCATTCGCGAAGCAGTGCTGCCTAAGGACAACGAAAAGGACCTTCCCGATATCCCCGAGAATGTCCGCAAGGAGATGAAACTACACTTTGTCACCTCCATGGACGAGGTGCTGAAGCTGGCGCTGGAAAAAGAAATCGCCATGGCGCCGCTGGCCGGGATGCTGACCGCCGCGGAAATCGTGGCCCGCTCCCGGGAAGACAAGATCACCCACTAGGGGCTAGGGGGCCAGACGCCAGGGGACAGTAAAATCCCGGCTGGCCCCTGGCGTCCAACCCCTGGCCCCCGTTGTATGGCTGCCCGGTTTATAATAAGTGCAGCTAGACCGGAACAGTTTCCGCCAGAAGCGGAACCCGAGATCGCCTTCCTGGGCCGCAGCAACGTCGGCAAATCCAGCCTACTGAATGCGCTGACAGGATCTGGGGAGGTGGCTCGCGTCAGTGCCCGCCCCGGTTGCACGCAGCTGATCAATTTCTTTGAAGTTGACGGCGGCTACCGGTTCGTGGACCTGCCCGGATATGGATTCGCTAAAGCCCCCAAAGCCATCACGAGCCAGTGGAAGCCGTTGATCGAACGGTACCTGCTGGACCGGGGGGCGCTGAAGCTGGCGGTAATTTTGTTGGATGCCCGCCGGGGCTGGATGGAAGGCGATATCGAGTTGCGCAAGTGGCTCGAAACGCACGGAAGAAACTACCTGGTGGTAGTTACAAAAATTGACAAGTTGAAGTCTCAGAAGGAAAGGCATCAAAGCCTGAACGCCCTGCGGCGAGAATACGCCGGAGAGTGGCTCGAAAGCTCGGCCGTCACCGGCCGTGGAATGAGGGAAATTTGGCAAGCAATCTCGAAAACCAACCCCAGGCAGTAAATCCTGCCGAGACCGTCGGGGCCCCCACTGGGCCGGACCCCGTGACGGCGGACCCCCCCAAGGCCGACGGAGCCAAGCCCGACGTTGCCAAAGCGGAAGCCGCCAAAGCGGAAGCCGCCAAAGCGGAAGGCGCCGCCAAAGCGGACCCGGCCAAGGCCCCCGAAGCCAAGCCGGAGGAAAAGGCCAAGCCCAGGGCTGCAAAAGCCACCTCAAAGGCGGCGCAAGAATTACCAAACGAACCCAAGGCCTCCGCCGAATTACCAAACGAACCCAAGACCCCTCCTCCAACGGAATTCAAGCCTATGGAAACAAAAGCTCCAGCGGTCAAGCCAGCGGAAATCAAACCGGTCGACGCGAAGCCCGCCGAAACGAGTCCCGCCGAAACCGCGCCCGCCGTCGACGGCGCTCCGCCCCCCGAGTCTAAGGCCGCCGAAGCCAAGCCCCCCGAGCCCGCCCCGCAAGAGGCCCCGTCCGGCCGGATGTTCGACAGCCGCCGCCGCGCCCAGGGCAACCAGGGCAAGAGCAACGCCCTCGATCTGGTCGAACTGAAGGACATGAGCATCCAGGCGCTCAACCAGATCGCGAAAGACCTGGGGGTCCAGGGTTACGCCGGTCTCCGCAAACAGGAGTTGATTTTCAAGATCCTCCAGGTGCAGGCGGAAAAGAGCGGCCTGATCTTCTCCGAGGGCGTCCTCGAATGCCTGCCCGACGGCTTCGGATTCCTGCGCGCGCCCGAGTACAACTACCTGCCCGGCCCCGACGACGTGTATGTTTCGCCCTCGCAGATCCGCCGCTTCGACCTGCGCACCGGCGATACCGTCAGCGGCCAAATTCGCCCGCCCAAGGAAGGCGAGCGGTACTTCGCGCTGATCAAAGTCGACGCTATCAACTTCGAGCCGCCCGAGGAATCCCGCAACAAGATCTTCTTCGACAACCTGACTCCTCTCTATCCGCAGTCGCGGTTCAAGATGGAGACGACCAAGGAGAACTATTCCGGCCGCGTGATGGACCTGCTGACGCCCATCGGCATGGGCCAGCGCGGTTTGATCGTGGCCGCCCCGCGCACCGGCAAGACCATGCTGCTGCAGTCCATCGCCAACTCCATCACCGCCAATCACCCGCAAGTGTCGCTAATTGTGCTGCTGATCGACGAGCGCCCCGAGGAAGTCACCGACATGCAGCGCTCCGTGAAGGGCGAAGTGATCAGCTCGACCTTCGACGAGCCGGCGTCACGCCACGTGCAAGTGGCCGAAATGGTGATCGAGAAGGCCAAGCGCCTGGTCGAGCACAAGAAGGATGTAGTGATCCTGCTCGATTCGATCACCCGCCTCGCGCGCGCCTACAACACCGTAGTGCCGCCGTCGGGCAAAGTGCTCTCGGGCGGCGTGGATTCGAACGCCTTGCAGCGCCCCAAGCGCTTCTTCGGCGCGGCGCGCTGCATTGAGGAAGGCGGATCGCTGACCATCGTGGCCTCGGCCCTGATCGACACCGGCAGCCGCATGGACGACGTGATCTTTGAAGAGTTCAAGGGCACCGGCAACATGGAAATCCATCTGGACCGCAAGCTGATGGACAAGCGCGTCTTCCCGGCCATCGACATCACCAAGTCCGGAACCCGCAAGGAGGAGCTGCTCCTGCCCAAGGAGGAGCTGAACCGCGTCTGGGTCCTGCGCAAAGTGCTCAACCCGCTCTCGCCAACCGAGAGCATGGAACTGCTGATCGACAAGCTGTCCAAGACCCGCAGCAATGGGGAATTCCTGGCCGCGATGAGCGGGTAGCCGTAGACTTCGGATGTTTAGGCGCGCAGGTGGAACGGCGGATCAGTAATGAGTCAGTCTGTGGGAAGAACGGCGCTGCTGCGGTGTTGGCGATATTCGGATTGGCCATCACCGTTTTCGGCGTCTCCGCTTCTTGGCCGATTCCCACCTTTACGACACTGGTGGAGGTGGCAATCGGAGTGGCGGTCTTTCTCATTGGAGTTGGTGGAGCAGCCCTAAGGTCCTCAAGCGTCAGAATTGAGGAATCGGTTGCGTCTCGTGCGGCGTCAAGTCTATTGACGCCCCTTCAGGCCAGCGTAGCGGGATTCAGTTCGACAAGGGTCCGCAATAGCACGTCCCTTTCTCTAGGTGGATCGCCAGGCCACTCTTCCACGATCTGTTCTTCCACGATACCGAACCAGTCGCCGTAGCCCAGGACGCTCTGGCAAATCCGTCGCGCATCGGCCCACTGATGGTCGGTGCCGTCACTCGCAATCATGAATCGATCCTTCAAGTACCTCTTGGCGATAATCAGCGCCGACGTGACGGCTACGTCGTACGGCCGGAATCCAGTTTTCACGAAGTCCACATAGAGCCCATGCTCGTCAGGGTCTCGGTGCCGGGACAGGTCCAACGACCTCGGTAGGCTGAACGTCTCATAGCTGCATCGGCCATTGCAGCAGCGATGCTTCACACGCGTGATTAGGCCGTCTGAACCTTCATCGAGAGCGGTTGAACTCGGCCCGATGCCTTCGGCGCGTTCAGATGGATAGGGGATGACGATCTCGTCATTCGTCGGATGGCCGCACTCGTTCAGCCCGTTGAACCGTATGACTTGGTCTGAGATCTCAGGCGCCCCTTCGCCCAAGCCGCCGGCTAGCGCGATCCCGGCATCGGCTAAGGGAAGAATGAGCCGCTCGAAATCGAGGCGGATCGCGTCAAAGATATCCTGGGCGATGATTGCGGGCCGATGCCAAGAGTGCGTGTACCCCATAGCGCTACCGAACCGATCTTAACAGGCTTGGAACAGCTACCCTCGCAACCGGGTCTTGCATGTCCGGAGATCGGTGCCAACTATCGCTCAATGTCTGCTTTCGCCCATGCTAACTTTGCCGCCGAACCTGCGATAGACGAATGCGATGTAGCCTAGCGCGATCAGCATCCCCGGCAGCCACCACATCATTCCCACGCTGAGACCATGCGGCCCTGCCGACGCGTTATGGATGCTCAGGCTGAACTGGGGATCGACGTTGGACGGCAGCACGTAAGGGTATAGTCCGAAAGCCGCACTGCACAGCATCCCGGCGATGAACACCGACGACGACAGGAACGCTGCGAGTTCCCGCCGCTTGAATCGAAACCAAGCCACCCCCGCCAGACCCGCAAGCGCCAGCAGCGGAAAGATCCAGATTCCCAGTTCAGAGTGCAGTTTCTCTCGCACCAAGGGCTGCACCTGCATGGTGAAATGCGTCACCACCAGGGTCATGACGGCGACGCCGATCCACGCGAACCCGGCAATCCGCCGCGCCCGGCCGCGCACCGGGTCATCGGTCTTCAGAGCCACCCACAGCGCCCCATGCTGGGTGAGCGTCAGAAAAGCCAGCACGCCTACCGAGATCGTGTACCAGTCCAGAATCCCCACTTCGCCGGTGGCGCCGAAGTTCGTCCACAGCGGAAGAAAGAAACGCCCTGAGGCATCGAGCGGCACGCCGCGCACCACGTTGCCCAGAGCGGCGCCGAAGAAAATCGCGAGCAGGATGCTCGATCCGCAGAACACGGCGTCCCAGAGCGGCCCCCATACGGGACCTTCCACGTGACTTCGGAATTCGATGGCGATCCCGCGCAGGATCAGCAACCACAACACCATCATCAGCGGAAGATAGAAACCGCTGAAGCTCGCCGCGTACAAAACAGGGAAGGCCATATACAGCGTTCCGCCGCCCGCCAGCAACCAGACTTCATTGCCGTCCCAGACCGGGCCGATGGATTGAAGCACCTGGCGGCGCTCGGCTTCCGTCCGGGCCGCGCCGAAGTGCACGATACCGGCTCCCAGGTCGAATCCGTCCAAGATCACGTAACCGGCGATCATCAGTGCGACGAGCACGAACCAGACCGTTTCCATGTGACGTTCTTCCTACCTCGGTCCTTGCCCGGGGCCGCGTTCAATCTCGCGAGAGACCAGAAACAGAAACAGAATGCTCAGCAATGCGTACATGCCCATGAAGCCGAGCAGAGTGAACAGCGTGTTGCCCGCCGACACGTTGGAGGATGCGCCTTGGTCCGTGCGCATCAAGCCGTAAATCAGCCACGGTTGGCGGCCTAGCTCCGCGGTCATCCAGCCCGCCGTGTTGGCGATGTACGGAAAGGGCAGCAGAGCCATCAATACCCACAGCCACGAACGGGATTGGTACAGCCTGCCCCGGCTGAGTTTCCAAACCGCCAGCCCCAGCAAGGCGATGAAGATGGTTCCGAGTCCCACCATGATGTGGTAGCTGAAATACAAAAGCGGAATGTTGTCGGGCCAAAGATCGCCGGGGATCGTATCCAGACCCCGGACCTCGGCCTGCCAGCGCTGATAGGTGAGGAAGCTCAACATGCGCGGAACCAACAGCGGGTTGTCCAGCCGCTTCTTGGCGACGTCGGGCTGGCCGAGAATCGCGATGGGCGCGCCTTCCTGAGTCTCGAACAGCCCTTCCATGGCGGCCAGCGTCGCCGGCTGGTCTCTCGCAATGTTGGCGCCCTGCCGGTCGCCGGTAGGGAACAGCAACAGCACGGCAGCGCAAAACGCGGCCAACAATCCGACGCGGACAAAAATCCGGGAGTGATCCGAGTGCTTGCCGAGCAGCAAATAGAAGGCCCCGACGGCGGCCACCACCGTGCCCCCGGTCACGACCGCGCCCAGCATCGTGTGGAGATACTGCCACACCAACCACGGGTTGCCGAGCAACGCCGACAGGCTCTCCAGCAGGAAGTTGCCGCCGGGGTCGCGGCTGAAGCCCACAGGATGCTGCATCCAAGCGTCGGTAGCGACGATGAAGTATCCCGAAAGCCAAGACCCCAGGAACAGCAGAATCCCGGAGAGCCAATGCAGCGTCGGTCCCAGGCGTTTTTCTCCATACAGGAACAGGCCGAGGAAGCTCGATTCCAGGAAGAATGCGAACACGCCTTCCATGGCCAGCGGCTGGCCGATGATGCCACCGGCGGCCTGCGCGAAGCCCGCCCAATTGGTGCCGAACTGAAACTCCATTGGAATGCCGGTGACCACGCCGATCGCGAAATTGATGCCGAAGATCTTGGCCCAGAACCGGGTGGTCTCGTCGTAAAGCGGATTGCCCGTGCGCCGCGCGGCCGTCTTGAAAATCGCCAGCAGCAGCGCGAGTCCCATGGTCAATTGGGGAAAGATGTAGTGATACGTTACGGTGAACGCAAAATGCAGGCGGTGCAGCGTCAGCGCCGTATCCATTGTCGTCCTGGTGTTCGCTCGTGAATCGCCCGGCTTGGTACCGATTACAGGTATACAATATCGGAACCGGGCTTCGCACCTCGCCGCGCGTCGCGCGTCGCGATTCGGAATTCTTGGCCGCGATGAGCGGGTAAAGACACGGATATAATCAAGGAAGGAGTCGACTGTGGCGACCAGCACAACCCGGCTGATGACCTTCGCGGAGTTCCAAGAGATCCCCGACCCCCCGGGCGGCTATTACGAACTCCACCACGGAGAGTTGATCCAAGTGGCATTTCCGGATTTGCCCCATGGAGAGATTCAGCATCGCCTTTTGCTGTTGCTCTCAGCAGCCGCGGCCGACTCCGGCGTGGTCCGAATCGAAATGCCGTACCGTCCAGAGCCGGAGCACGAGGCTTGGCGCGCGGACGTGGTCTACGTTAGCAAGACCCGATGGAACCCCCAAGGGCGGTGCTTCTTTGGCGCACCCGATTTGGTGATCGAAGTGCTTTCTCCGTCCAACCGGGCCGAGGACCTGCTCGAACAGAAAGACCTGTGCCTGGAAAATGGATCGCGCGAGTTCTGGGTAGTGAACGGAAAGCGCCGCCATGTAGAGGTCTTCACTCCCGGCGGCCGCACGGCGACGTACAAGTCCGGCCAGGAGATCCCGCTGATGTTCGGCGGAAGTCTGACCGTGGACGCGATTTTCCCGCAGTCCTGAGCGCGCAGCATGAACAAGAGGACCACTGATAAAGCGCCGACTTTACACGCTCGTGATTGCTGGGCTTCTCGGTGGATGTAGTTGGAAGTCAACAACCAACTCCCCCGATACCCAAGCCTGGTTCATTGAGTCATGGGACGAGCCGGTCCTCACCGCCAAATACGACGGTAACACCTACAAGGCCAAGTGTAATCAAAGGGTCGAGATGAATCCCGCAACCAAGGAGGAGGTCCATCGGTCTTTTTGCTATCTGGCGATTAGCCTAGTGGGACTTAGTATCCCACCAGGACTTAATGCCAGTAGGAAAGACCCGACTATTCCATTCCAGAGTGCTGACGGCAGGTTTGTGGAGATGTCTTTTTGTGGTCGCTCGCTGTGTTTGGAAAGCCATCAAGGGAGGGGCACCGACGCGCCTTGGACGCAGGAAGAATATACAATTTCGTCAGTGGCGAGGGATCGCCAGTAGGATTGGAGAACCATGACGCGTTTCGAAATCGGCAGTTTACTCATCAGCGCCCTTACTCTCGGGGTGCTGTTGCTAACTCTCCGTGCCGTACTGCAGTACACCCGCGAAACCAAGCGGCTTGTTGACGCTACGGTTGAGAACCTATCCCGTCCCTTCATGACCGTGTTCACTCAGCCTGACTCTTCGGATGAGGCGCTTATCGCAGGGTGTGCCTGTTCGATTGAAAACATTTCCACACTCCGCTTCAGGAACGACGGGACGGGACCAGCAGTCAAATTTCGGTATCAGATTGGAGCAGATCGAGATCACACATCCGAAGCGCTTGCGATTGCGCCGGGAGATGGCTTTGACTCTCATCATCAACGCAACGCCCTAACCGACCCCTGTGAGGTAGTCCTAGATTACGAGAGCCTCGGCGGGGCAAAATACAGGAGTCAAGGACTAATCGAGAGCAGGAGATGGGTCAAGGACTTTACTTTTAAGCCGATCAAGGAATAGCCCAACGCGACGTGCTTTAGGTCGCGGGCTTCACGTGTTTCATATTTCTACTTCACAAACGAAGTGCTGAAATACGGATCGCGCGGAACTGCGGCAAGCTTTCTAATTTAGCGATTCGGCGTCAGTGATTTTAGGGAAGGCTGAGGAGGCTGCCAAACATACTTGCCGCTTCGATCTATATAGCCGGCTTCCTTGTAGCTACTGTGGCTATTCTGATAAACTATGGCCAATCCGTCGTGGAAGTCCTCCACTATGTAGAATTGAGGATAGTGGGGTATTTACTTCACTCAGGTGACCCCTACCGGTTGTGGTCGGCGTCTGAGCCGACGGCGGCACACCTGACCAGAGATTTGTATGGCACTGGATCGACGACAACCGCCTGCTGCACGAGGCGGTAGAAGAGTTTC
>DATNJC010000248.1:0-56376 GCA_035604115.1 Bryobacteraceae bacterium
GAAACTCTTCTACCGCCTCGTGCAGCAGGCGGTTGTCGTCGATCCAGTGCCATACAAATCTCTGGTCAGGTGTGCCGCCGTCGGCTCAGACGCCGACCACAACCGGTAGGGGTCACCTGAGTGAAGTAAATACCCCACTCATGGTCAAATCAATAGCGCTTAGCCTTTTCGCTATTGCAGGTATGGCGCTTCTGGCGGTTTCTGGCGCGCGTGCGGGGGATCAGGATTTCACACTGATTAACAAAACCGGCGTGGAGATTCACGCGCTGCATGTCTCGCCGCATAGCTCAGACGAATGGGGAGAAGACATTCTCGGGAAAGACACGCTGCCGAACGGGGAAAGTCTGGAGATCGCATTCCCCAGCCGCGCGCGAGCCGCTCACTGGGATCTGCGCGTGGAAGACGAGAAGGGCAACAGCTTGACGTGGGAGAGTATCGACCTGCTCGAGGTTTCGGAAGTCACCCTGCACTACAAAGACGGAAAAGCTTGGGCCGACTTGAAGTAGACGTTGTGACCGCTTTGGGGAGAGCCGGCTCAGGCCGGCTCTTCGGGCTTGATTGATCCGGGACCTCCCCGCCCTTCGTCACGAACTTCACTCGCCGTTTGAATTCCTCTCGCCAAACCTCCCTCGATCCTCCAGTACTTTGGCTCCGTGGAGCGTACGCTGCCACGTGGACTCCTCAAGGACTTGTGTTGTCAAATGGTGTCCATGGCTGGCCGACAGACACGTCTGACAGAGGTCCGGGGAGCATTCACTGTGAACGGGTTCCCTTTGGTGGAATCGAGCCGGAAGCCCATCGAGCGGGAATTCTTGAGAGGCTTCGTGATTGGAGCGAGTCAGCTTCCGCTGGTTCAGATTCTTGATGGCGGAGTATTCCTATTGAACGGCTATGCGGTGTTTCGCGACGCACACCGCCGCAGACGGGCACCGACCGAACCCATTACCGTGGTGCTCAATTGGCAGCCCGTCGCTGAAGCAGTAGTGAAGCGTCCGCCAAGCGTCGGCATTAGTGCCGACGTGGCACGCAAGAGTGCGTGCTCCACAGTATCATAGGAAGCTGCGAGGGGGCGCCTGGTGAAAGCAATGGACGCTAAAGAAATCATTCTGGCTCAGAAGCAGTACTTGTTCCCCAGCGTATTCCACTACTACAAGGAACCGCTGGTGGTGGAGCGCGCGAAAGACCAGTACGTGTGGGATGCCGACGGCAACCAGTATCTGGACTTTTTCGGCGGCATCGTGACCATCAGCGTGGGGCATTGCAACGACACCGTGAACGCCAAGGTGATCGAGCAGATGGGTAAGCTGCAGCACGCCTCGACTCTGTTCCCGAATGCGCCGCAGGTGGCGCTGGCCAAGCGCGTAGCAGGGCTGACGCCGGGCGGCAAGCTGACCAAGAGTTTCTTTACCAACAGCGGCACCGAGGCCAATGAGACCGCGATTCTAGCGGCGCGCTGCTACACCGGGTCGCACGAAGTAGTGGCGCTGCGGCACAGCTATCACGGGCGTTCCGCCCTGGCGATGTCGGCGACCGGACAATCGGCGTGGCGATTAGGCGGAGCTCCGGCGTCCGGGTTCGTGCACGCGCTGAACGCGTATTGTTACCGCTGCCCGCTGGGCCAAACGTATCCGAGCTGCAACGTGCGCTGCGCGCGGGACATGGAGGAGATGATCCGCACGTCCACCTCCGGGCGGATCGCGGCGTTCATCGGCGAACCGATTCAAGGCATAGGCGGATTCATCACGCCACCCAAAGAATATTTCGAGATCGTCAGCGGCATCGTGCGCAAGTTCGGCGGCGTCTTCATCAGCGACGAAGTGCAGACCGGATGGGGGCGCACGGGGGGCAAGTGGTTCGGCATCGAACATTGGGGCGTCACGCCGGACATCATCACCAGCGCCAAGGGACTGGGCAACGGAGCGCCGGTGGGCCTGACCGTGGCTCGTCCGGAAGTCGCCGACGGAGTCAAGGGCTTGTCGATTTCCACGTTCGGCGGGAATCCGGTGACCGCCACCGCGGCCAAGGCGGTGATCGATTTTATCGACGATAATAGGCTCCTGATCAATGCCGCCGAGACCGGGGCGCATCTGCGCGGGCGGCTGGAGGAAATGCAGGCCAAGCATCCGCTGATCGGCGAGGTGCGCGGCATGGGCTTGCTGCAGGCGATCGAGCTGGTGGAGGATCGGGAATCGCGCCGGCCCGCTCCGGAGGCTACCGCCGCGCTAATGGAAGCCGCGCGGGAAAGCCGGCTGCTGATCGGCAAGGGCGGACTGTATGGCAACGTGATCCGGATTTCGCCGCCACTGAACATCGCCAAGTCCGACGTGGACGAATTCGCGCTACGCTTGGAGGCGAGTTTCGCGCGCGTGGAGAAGGAGCGGAGCGTGGGGGTGACGCGGTGAAGCGAGCGCACAGGCGTTAGTCCGTTGTGCGCGGGTGAACAAAGGAGCGCACAGGCGTCCGTCCGTTGTGCGCGGGTAAACAAAGGAGCGCGCAGGCGTTGGTCCGTTGTGCGCGGGTGAACGATGGAAGAAAAAGCGTTTTACCGGGAGTCGCAGACCACCAAGCCTGCGACGCTGAACTGTCCGTTCTGCCGGACCGCGGATACCTACGAGCTGCGGTGGATTGTGCGCAAGAAGCTCGACCGCTTGCCGGGCGGCGCCGACGAGCGCGATCGCGCGCGGTTCGCCAAATTCGCCAGCTACATGGTTCTCCTGGACGACAAGGCCGCCTGCAAGAACGTGCGCTGCCGCAAGACGTTTGACGTGTCGGGCATTCGGACCACGGCGCTGATCTGAGCGGGGCAGTTTACCGCGGACTTGTTCGAAGTAGGATAGGATGCCGCGCGTGGGCCCGCGCCGGCGGTCGATTCCATCTCGAAATCCGGTGAGCGCATGTGGATCCAACGGGTTTCGGCGTGCAGATGCGAAATCACTCTTGCAGATCGCGATAACTTGCCAGACGCACGCCGGCCGCGTCCAAAGCGGCGCGCACGGATGGGTCGGTGAGGGCGTCCAGTTCCTGCCGGCGGCTATCCTTGAGACGCGTTCTGGCGGAGCGCAACTCTGGGCCGCAGATGCCCGGGTGGCACATGAATTCCGTCGATCCTTCGGGCAGCGCGGGGATCAATTGGATCAGATATTCGGCCGAATAATGCCCGGTTACTGCAAAACCGCTGAAGTGATCGGTGGAGCGGCAACCATGCGCCGGGAGCACTCGGGCGAAGCGAGGCCGCATAAGAGCCATGGCGCGATTCGCCCACGCGCTCTTTACGGACGGGCCGCCGGGGTGGCCCTCGAAATCGAAGGGACGCCGCACCCATGGGATTTTGAACTCTTCCGAGATGCGCGCTACTGCGTCCAGCACTTGCGGCAGCAGATGAGTGTGCTTGTGCGTGTCGAGGTGCGTGGGCTGCAGGCCCGCCTCGAGGATGCGGCGGACCTGCGCCTGGAGTTCGTCATAGATGCGGATACGGCCCAGCGCCACGGCTGCAATCAGCCTGGCGACCGTGGACGGATAGGGCGGCTGGCCCACCAGCACCAGATGGCATCCGATGTCGAGCGTGGGGGTTTCGCGCGCCAGGCACACCGCGTCGTCGAAGGCGGCTCCAGTGGCCATGAGCGTGGTGGCGGTGAGGATGCCGCGCTGGTGGGCTTCCACGATGCCTTGATTCACGTCGCGTGTGAAGCCGAAGTCGTCGGCGTTAACCACCAACCTCCGCACGGTTAGAACAAGCCCAGTTTGATGCGCAGGAACTTTTTGGGGTTGGAGCGGAAATCCTTGAGCAGGCCCTGCAATTCGCGCGTGGTTCCGTCCAGATCCTCGTACAGCGCCGGATTGTTGAGGAGCTGGCTGACGACGCCCTGGCCGTTGTTGATTTTGTCCAGCAGCGTGTCCAGTCGCGCCAGCGAGGACTGCAATTCCTGATGAATTTCTTCGCTCTTGAGGAATTTGCCCGCGTCGCCCTCGCCGCGATTCAGCCCGGCCAGCAGATTGCGGACGTCGGTGATGGTGTTGTGGAACTCGTCGTAAACAGCCGGGTCGTGGAGGAGCTTGCCTGCCGTTCCCTCCCCCTTGTTGAGCCCGTCGAGCAACGTATCGACGCGCATCAGGCTGCCGCGAAAGTCGTTGTAGAGGTCGCTATTGTCGTGGAGGAGTTTGCCGACCGAGTTATCGGGACTGGCCATGGCGACATTCAAGGCGTCGGCCATTTTGTGAACATCGTCCAGGACCACCGTAGCCTTTCGGGCGATGGTGTCGTCCACCAGCAACTGGCCGATGGTGCCTTTGCCCTCCTGGATCTGGTCCAGGAGCGTGTTCAGCTTCTTGACGATGGAGTCCAGCGAGCCGAGCGCGGAGTAGCCTTGCTGGAACAGGTCTTCGAGTTCGGGGGTATTGGCGCTGGGGACCTCGGCCCCGGGCTTGAGGATCTCTTTGCTCTGGCCCCGGGTGATGTTGATGTATTTGGTGCCCAATAGGTTCTCCGCGGCCAGTTTGGCGGTGGAATCCACAGGGATGGAGGGGAAATAGTTGTCCTCCACGCGCAAGGTGAGGCGCACCGCGCGGTGGGGATCGGCCTCACCGGAAAGGGCCACCTTGGTGATCTGGCCGATCAGGATGCCGTTCAGGCGGACCGGCGCGCCTTCCACGATCGCGGCCGAATCGTCCATGTAAGTATAGATGTCGGAATCCGATCTGAAGAAACCCTTGTTGCTGGTCATCAGGAAAATCAGGAAACCCAATATCGCCATCGCGCCCATGGCCAGGAGACCCACGCGCAATTGCGACCACTTGGCTTTCGCCGACGACGGCATGGAAGCTCAGGCGCCTCCAATACGCAGGAATTTTCGTACGTAGGGGTCGGTGCTGGCCTGGAGTTCGGCCTCGGAGCCTTCAAAAGCGATGCGGCCTTGATTCATGACCAGAAACCGGGTGCTGATCGAACTGGAATTGGAAGCGCCGTGCGATACCGGCTCGATCTTCTCACTGTTGGGATTGTAGCGAAAGTTGGCCATCATGTGCCCGTCCTGATAGCGGTGCGTGACCATGAACGTGGCGGCGTTGCGGAGGTCGCGGCCCCGGATGATCAGCGAAACGATGGTGTTGGCGGTAATGGGATCGAGGCCGGCGGTGGGGGAATCGTACAGCATCAGGGCCGGCTCGGCGACGATGGCGCGGGCGATGCCGACGCGCCGCCGCATCCCGCCGGAGAGTTCGCTCGGAAATTTCTCCAGGGTTTCTTCCAGCTCGACAAAGCGCAGGGCCTCGCGCACACGGTCGTCGACCGAGCGGGGCGGGCGGCCGCTGCCATTTCCGTGTGCAATGGCTTCTTGCAACAAGCGTTGATTGAGCAGCGGATAGGCCACGTTCTCCTCGATGTTCAGCGAGTCGAACAGGCCGCCTTCCTGAAACAAAATGCCGATGCGGGCCCGGACGTCGAACAGTTGTTGCTCCTTCCAACCAGTGATGTCCTGGCCGAACAGGTACACCCGGCCGGAGTCGGGTTTGACCAAGCCCGCGGCGACCTTGAGCAGTGTAGTCTTGCCGCTGCCGGCCGCGCCGAACACCACGTAGGTCTGGCCGGCATGAAGTTCCAGGCTGACGTGATCCAAAGCCGGCGTGTCGCCGAAGTGCAGGCCGACGTCTGCGAAGCGGACTACCGCTGGTTCGCGGGTGCTGGGTGCGGCGGTGGTCGGCTCGGTAGTCGTCATCGCGGCAGTTCACCCCAGGTTCACGAACAACCGTCCGATGAAGAACGTCACCACGAAGATCCACACCGAGGAAACCACCACGGCCTTGGTGGTCGAGCGGCCGACGCCTTGCGTGCCCCCGGTGGTTTGCATGCCGTAATAGCAGCCCACCAGGGCGATAATGATGGCGAAAACGAAGGGCTTGATCAGGCCCTGAGCCAGATCGTTGTACTCCAGGATCTGCCACGCCGTGGTCCAGTATTGCGATGGCGTGATCCCGGGCAGTCCGGCGGACAAAAGGAACCCGCCGATCAGGCCGATAAAATCGGCGATCACGGTGAGCAGCGGCAGCATCAACGCGGTGGCGATCAGGCGCGGCGTCACCAGCTTCTGGATGGGATCGGTGCCCAGCGCGCGCATGGCGTCGATCTGTTCGGTCACGCGCATGGAGCCGAGTTCGCTGGCGATGCCGCTGGCGTTGCGTCCGGCCACCAACAGGGCGGTGAGCACCGGGCCCAGCTCGCGGATCAAGGTGATGGAAACGATCTTGCCGATCTGTCCCTGGGCGCCGTACGTGGCTAGTGCGCGGGCCATTTGCATAGCCATGATGGATCCACTAAAGAAGCCGATCAGGATCACAATGGGGAGCGAGCCCACGCCGATGGTGTCCATCTGCATAAAGATGTCGTCGGCGTAGTGGGGACTGCGGAATACGTTGCCAATGGCCCGGACGCCCAACAGGATGAACTCCTGAAACGACGCGACAGGCTGTTTTAGCAGGTCAAGCAATCCAGATCCCCCGATATCGGCCCTGATACGACAATGATAACGACGATGCTACCATGTGGCTTACAGCCGCCTGTGCGGTTTCTTAGCGCGGTTTCTTAACGCGGTTTCTTAACTATGAAAGGTCTTACCGATATTCCGGGCGTGCTGGTGGGCCACGCTTCCGATTATGACGGATTGACGGGGTGCACCGCGATACTGTGCGAAGCGGGCGCGGTGGCCGGCGGCGACATACGCGGCTCGGCCACCGGGACCCAAGAGTGGGATCTGTTGAATCCCATGCACGTCACCCCGCGGATTCACGCCGTGGTTTTTTCAGGCGGTAGCGCATTCGGCCTGGAAGCCGCCAGCGGCGTGCGGCGGCACCTGGACCATAAAGGCATCGGATTCAATACCGGCGCGGCGAAGGTACCGCTGGTGGTGAGCGCGATCCTCTACGATCTGGGAATCGGCAAGGCCACGAAGCGCCCCTCGCGCGAGATGGGCGAGTCGGCCGCGGCGGCGGCTACCGACAAGGCTGTCGTCGAGGGCGCCGTGGGGGCCGGCACGGGTGCGACCGTCGGCAAGCTCTTCGGCATGGCGCAGGCCATGAAATCCGGCATCGGCTCCTGGACCGTGGATCTGGAAGGGACGCTCAAAGGCGTGCAGGTCTCCGCGCTGGCGGCGGTGAACGCGGTGGGCGATGTGGTCGATCCGGCTAGCGGGAAGATCGTGGCCGGGGCGCGGCGGAGCCGGGACTCCATGGAATTCGCCGATAGCGCGCGCGCCATGAAGGCCGGACGCAGCACCGGGTTCACGCGCTCCAACACCACGCTGGTGGTGGTCGCCACCAACGCGCGTCTGAACAAAGTGGAAGCCACCAAGCTGGCTCAACTGGCGAACCTGGGCGTCGCACGGGCGATTAATCCGGTTAACACCATGTCGGATGGCGACGTGGTGATCGCGTTGAGCGTGGGCGACGCCCAGGCCAACGTGGAATCGCTGGGAGTCGCGGCGGCCGAGGCGGTTTCCGAGTCGATTCTGAGGGCTGTGCGGCTGGCGCCTTCATTGGGCGGAGTGCCGGGGCTAAAGAAGTAACCTTCGCGCTGCGTTCAGCGCGCCGCCGATCTGCGCCGGCCAAGAAGGAAGATCGCACCCACCGCGACCAGCGAAAGAACGCTGATCCAAGCGCCGATCTCCAGGCCCCTGGATCGATACCGGAATTGAACCGTATGCCGGCCCGGCGTGACACGCACGGACTGAAACGCTACGCTCCACTGTTCAATAGAGACGGTCTCCCCATCCACACTAGCTCGCCAGCCCGGAAGGAACTGCTCGTGTAAGGCGAACGTCCCTCCGCGATCGGAGCTGACCACAAACTCGCGCCGCTCCGCGCTCCAGACGCGCGCCTCGACGGAACCGCCACCGGACCCGTCGGCGAATCCGTACGGCGGCTGCGCGGATTGGTACTCGAAGACCCGGTAAGCAGCGTTCGCGGTCCCCACCGGTCGAAAGTTGGGATTCGCCGTCAAGCGTGGATACAGGACGCCGCCTTCATACGTGATGGCATACCGGACGCTTAAGAGCTGCAGCGTTTTCTCGTCTTCAGGGTCGAGAGCAAACTCCCGATTGTTTCGATAGTGTGCGGCGTTCTGGAGTAGCTCGCGGTATTGCGCGGGGAAGAACGGATCGAATCCTTGGGGTGTCGTGAGTCCCGCGTGACGCAGGTCCGGAGGGGCCGGCCCGGCCGGTTCGAGCAGAATCCGATACTCGCGATGAGCTCTCAGCTCCCGAAAGGCAGCGGGATTCAATCCAGGAAACGAAGTATCGGAGTAGTACGGCTGTCCCGATCCCCGGCCGGCGTTGAAGCGCTTGCGCGTACCGAAAACCTTGTAATCGACGCCGGCCGAAAGGACCAGGGCAACCGCCAGGATCGCGCGCGAGGCGCCGCGCTGAGTGCGCCACACGTACAGGGTCAGGACCAGGATCGCCAGCGAGATCGCGGGATCGAACACCGAGCGCCATCCAGACGCCAAGCCCGCGTCGTCCGCCAGATAGCGCCCAAGCTCCCAGCTCGACCATGCACCCATCAGGAACAGAGACAGCCCGAACAGCTCGCCCCGCGCCTGACCAGCCGGGCGGTTAAGAAAATCATCCAGACCGTACGCCGCCAGAGGCGCCGCTACCGCCGTGATACCCGCGAGAAAATACGCGGAGCGGCAAACCTCGGCCAGGAGGCTGGAGTGCTGGATCACGTTCCAGACAAGGTCGTGAGGATTTGTGATCAGGATCAGGCTCACTCCGCCGACAGCCAGAAACGGAAGGAGCAGACGCGGATTCCGCTGCCGGAACAAGAAGGCGATCCCGAGCAATGCGGGCGCTCCCAGATAGAGGTATTCCTTCCCGAAATTCTCGAGCACCGGAACGTTCACTCCAAAGTTGTAAAAGTTCGGGAATAAATACGACAAAAAGAAACGCGGATCTTTGATGCCTGAGCCATATTTGGCTTCCGGCACCATGAAGGCCGACGCTTCCCAAGCGGGAAGCACCTGGACCATCGCCAGCGCCAAAGACGCGCCCAAGCCGATAGCGGTCCCCAGAATCACTGGGACCCGCCACGGCCTGGCCATCGCGTATGTCGCCATGCACACCGCGAACACGAACCAGGTGGGCGGGTATCCGGCCAGAAAGCACATCGCGGAGGCCGCCACCAATTTCCAGAGCGGCCGCCAGCTTTGCGTATCGAACGCCTCGTCGATTCCCATAAAGCCCAACGGAAACCACGCGTAGCCCGCCGCCAATCCCAGATGCTGGAGTTGCAGACACATGTATCCGCTGAAGGCGAACACGCCCGCTCCCAGCACGCAGGCCAGCTCGCACAACTTTTTCCCCCGCAGCCAGACGTAACACAGCAGGAACGCGAGCCACACGTGCGCGATTACCAGGACTTGCAAACTCTGATACGAGAGCCGCTCGCGGCCCCAGTTCGCCGCGAACATCAGCCAGGAGGGCGGATAGAACAGCGCCGCCTGGGTGTTTCCCACGAAGCTGAGGCCGCAATAAATCGACGGGTCCCATTGCGGGAAGCGGCCCTGTTTCAAGGCTTGGAATGCGTAGTCGGTCAGCGGATAATGAAACCCCTCCAGGTCGTAAGGTATGTGAACGCGGCGGAGCGGAGACAGATACTCCATGAAAAACAAGTACGTAAAAGCGAGCGAACCCAGGGCGACATAGCGCAGCCGGATCGGGCGTCGCGGCGAGGACGGCTTCACTGCACTCCGAGACGGGCAGGGATTAAATCGCGGCCCGCGGCGGCGTGGGTCATATGGCGTCCATCATATTTTGACAAAGCTTGGATTTCCGTCTCGACTCTTCGCAAAAATGATAGTACACCGGACGGCTGGGTAGTTGGTCAGTTTGACAGAGTTCAGATTGTGGGGCAGGATGCCATCCTGCGCCCCGATTGGAAATCGGGCTAGTGGGCGGGTTGCGCAACCCGCCCGCAGGTTTTACAACCTGCCCCACAATCCAAACTGACCAACTACGGGCGGCCTTCTGTAGCGGCGCCCGACTTCCGCTGCCACCGAGCAAAGTTTCACCGTGAAGTAGAATGAATAATCGGGACGCCTCCACATCTCCCGACCACATGGAACAGCGAAACATCGGATCTCTCGGAGTCAGCCTGGCCGGCTTGGGCTGCAACAATTTCGGCTGGCGCATCGACGCCGCCCAAACGGCGAAAGTCGTCGACGCCGCCATCGACGCGGGCATCAACTTCTTCGACACCGCCGACGTTTACGCCACCGGACAAAGCGAGGAGTATTTGGGCCGAGCACTGGGTCCTCGCCGGAAGCAGGTGATCGTCGCCACCAAGTTCGGACTGCCCATGGACGAGAAGCGCAAGGGCGCGAAACCCGCCTACGTGCGCCAGGCCGTCGAGGACAGCCTGCGCCGCCTGGGAACCGATTACATCGACCTGTATCAACTCCACCGGCCGGATGAAGGAACACCTATCGCCGACACGCTGGGGGCGCTCGATGAGCTGGTGCGCGCGGGCAAGGTGCGGGAAATCGGTTGCTCGAACTTCACCCGAGCCCAGTTGGTGGAAGCCGCGGCCGCGCTGAAACCGGGAGCGGCCCGCTTCGTCAGCGTCCAGAACAACTACAGCCTGCTGCATCGCGAGCCCGAACCGGAAGTGCTCCCGGAATGCGTGCGCCAGGGCCTCGCGTTCCTGCCGTATTTCCCGCTGGCGAACGGTCTGCTGAGCGGCAAATACCGATCCGGCCAGACCAACCCCGCTGGTAGCCGCGCCGCCGATGGCTTTGGCCCCAAAGTATTCACCGATGCGAATCTTGCGATCGTGGAGAAGCTGATCGGCTTCGCCGAAGCGCGCGGGCACTCGTTGCTCGATCTCGCGATTTCGTGGCTGGCCGCCCAACCCGCGGTGGCCAGCGTCATTGCCGGCGCCAAGACGCCGGAGCAAGTGAGCGCCAACGCCGCGGCGGTCGCCTGGAAACTCTCCCCGGAAGAGTTGCAGACGATCGACGCGCTCGCGCCCAGAACCGTTTAGGCTCGCGTATGCGATTGTCGGCCCATTGCTTCGCAGTCACCGGGCTCGCTTACACTCCACCGTGGAGCGTCAACGCGGGATTTGTTTGCGGCGACGAGAGCACGCTGGTGGTCGATACCGGCGCCACGGCATCCGCCGCTCAAACCATTCACGGCTACGCGGTGACCGCCCGCCCGTCCAACCGGATGATGGCGATCAACACCGAGAAGCACTTCGATCACCTGGGGGGCAACGGTTACTTCCGCGAGCGCGGCATCGACGTGTACGGCCATGAATCCGCCCAGCGCTCGCCCGAAGAGTTCCGCGCGGAGATCGAAGAGTTCGCCGCGCAAATCGCCAGCCCGGCCCGCCGCGCCCAGGGCGAGGAAGCCGTGTTTTACCACGCCACCGAGCTGGCCAACCCCAACTGCCCCATCCGCGGCGACCGCGTGCTCGATCTGGGCGGATGCTCCGCGAAGATCCTGCTCACGCCGGGCCACACGCCTTCCAACATCTCGATCTATATTCCGGAAGACGGCGTGCTCTACTGCGGCGACTGCCTGGTCGGCGGCTACCTTCCCAACCTGGATTGCGGGACGCTTCCGGACTGGCAGGAATGGCTGCTCTCGCTGGATCGTATTGCGAAGTTGGCCCCTACGACGGTCGTGGCGGGACACGGTCCAGTAGCGACGGGGGCCAGCGTAACGGACATGATCGAACAGGTCCGAAGGCTCCTGCAGGAGGCGATTCGGACCGGAGTCACACCGACGCAGCCGTGGAGCGGGCTTCAGCCTGCAACGGGGACTTGAGTCCCCGGTCTGAGGTGTCGATCCGTCAGCCCGGAGGCTGAAGCCCCCGTTGCAGGCTAAAGCCCACTCCACGGAGGCGGTCGGTGTTAGCGCGTTAGCGATAGTTAAACGCGATCCAGATCACCGCGCCCACCGCGCCAGGCAGGAGAATCTCCAGCCAGTTGCGCTTGACGAACTGCAGCGCGATCCGGGCTCGACTGGGGGGCGAGGCGTCGGTTTGGCTCGGCTGCATCGACGACGCCAACCGCGTTCGCAGAGCCGACGGCATCCCTTTGAGCGCCCGCACCAGCTCCTGGCGCCCGCGCCGGTCGGCGATCAAGATCGTCGCCGAATTGAACCCGTTCGTGGACTCTTCCAACTGCTTGCGCAGCCCCTGCGGCACTTCCTGCACGGAATGATAGACCCGCGTCCGCTTGCCTTTGGCGATGAAGATGGTCGACGTTTTCACCGTGACGCGCTGCATTCCACTAACTCTTAACCTTCCACCGGCAACGTCTTCGCTACCCTCTCACCGGGCGCTGGAACCCGGCCCAAGATCCGCGGGGGACCGTCCGGCGCGGCGTTCCTGAGCGTGACCTCGATAAAGCCCAACGCGGCCTTGGAAAGGGCCTTGTCCTTCCGATAGATTAGCGCAAGCTGCCGCACCATGGGTTCGGGCCCCAGGGACGTGGCTGCCAGCTTGCCCGCGGCCACTTCCTCCTGGCAATGGGTCGCGGCGAGAAAACTCAGCCCCAACCCGGCCAGAACGAAGCGCTTGATCATCTCGGTCGAATCCAGCTCCATCGAGACGTTGAGTTCGTCTTCCACCGGCTCCAGCCAGACGTTCAAACGGTTCCGGGTTGTGCCGGTCTTGGGCAACAGCAGTGGGTACCCGATCAACTCGACCGCGGTCACGCTCTTCCTGCTGGCCAGCGGATGGCTGGCGGGCAGGAGCAATTTGATTTCGTCGGAGTGAATCTTTACAATTTGCAGCCGTTTTTCGGTGACCGGCAACTGGGTGATGCCGAAATCCGCCAGGTTCTCCAGCACTGCGTCCACCACGCGCGCGCCGTAGGAACGGTCCACCAGGATGTGCACGTTGGGGAACTGCTTCTTGTACTCGGAAAACACGCGCGGCAGGACGTAAATACAGCTGGCTTCATTGGCCGCGATCATCAGTTCGCCGCGGGGCACGCGCTCCAGCTCGTTGATGCCGTCCTGCGCCCGCCGCCGCAGGTCCAGAATCTGTTCGGCGTAATCGGCCAGAATATGCCCGGCTGCCGTGAGCGCGATCTTGGTGCCCAGGCGCTCGAATAAGGGTGCGTTCAACTCCTGTTCCAACTGCCGGACCTGGGCGCTGACCGCCGGCTGCGTGCGGAAACACGACTGCGCGGCCTTAGAGAAGCTCTTGAGGCGGACAATCTCCAGAAATGTGTGGAGCTGATCGAGGTCCATCCAACCGCTATACTAGCATCGCAGGTTCATGCCCCGTGAAACTTCCGGCTTCGGCTGCATTTCTGGCGCTTGCGGCGCAACTGTTCGCGCCGCTGTTGTGTGCGCAGGGGCCGGCCAATGTTCTGGTCGTGATCAACGACAAATCCTCCCTGTGTCGTAATATCGGCGAATACTACGCGCTGCGTAGGGAGATCCCCGCGAAAAACCTGTGTCACCTCCGGACGACGGAGGAAGAAGTCATGGAACGGCCGATTTACAACCGCGAGATAGCCGCTCCCATCGCCGGTTGTCTGCGCCAGAATGGTCTGACCGAGCAGATCCTGTACATCGTGACCACAGCCGGCGTGCCTCTGAAGATCGCCGGATCTCCCGGGCTGGGCGGGGACCTGGCCGCCGTGGACAGCGAGCTGACCCTGCTGTACTCGGACATGCATCAGGGCCGCCCCCACAGCCTCAACGGAATGGTCCCAAACCCGTTTTTCGGCAAGCGCGACGCCAAGTTCACGCATCCGGAGTTCCCCATCTACCTGGTGACGCGCCTGGCGGCGTACGACTTCGACGGCGTCAAAGCCATCGTGGACCGGGCGCGGGAGGCCGTCAATCGGGGGAAGTTCGTCATCGATACCAAGTCGGCCTTCGAGATCACGGGCGACGACTGGCTGCGCAACGCTGCGATCCTGTTGCCCAAGGAGCGGGTGGTCTTCGATTCCTCCTCGACCGTGCTCTACGGCCAGACCGACGTGATCGGCTACGCCAGTTGGGGCTCGAACGATACCAACCGGCACCGCCGCTTTCTGGGATTCAAGTGGCTGCCGGGCGCGATCGCCACCGAGTTCGTCTCCTCCGACGCCCGCACCTTCAGCAAGCCTCCCGACGACTGGGAACTCAGCGACTGGGGTTCCCCCAAGCTGTGGTTCGCGGGCAGCCCCCAGACTATGACGGCCGACTTTCTGCTCGAAGGCGCCACAGGCGCCTCCGGGCATGTCTACGAGCCGTATTTGAACCTGACGCCGCGTCCCCAATTCGTGCTCCCGGCGTATTACCAGGGGCGCAATCTGGCGGAGAGTTTCTATCTGGGCATCCCCGGGCTGAGCTGGCAGAATGTCGTGATTGGCGACCCGCTGTGCTCGCTAGGCCCTCCTTCCAAGTAATTGCCATGCAGCAGGTTATGGAGCTGCTGGGTTCGTTTTGTGGTCTACCTAGAGTCTGTGATACGCCGTATTACATCCGACCGAGCACACGGGCAGTGCGTAGATATGTCACACTGAATATGTGCCCAAGAATCTGACCCGAAGAGCGCATGTCATCCTTCCGGTGGACGTGGTGGCCGACATCGACAAACTGGTCGGCAAGCGAGGCCGTAGTGCGTTCCTGACCGAGCTGGCCCAGCGTGAAATCAAGCTTCGCCGCCAGCGCGAAGCCCTACGGGAAGCTGCCGGCTCCTGGAAAGACGAGGACCATCCCGAACTGGCGCAGGGAGCCGCGGCGTGGGTTCGCCAAATACGCGCCCTCGACTTTGAGCGCTTCGAGGAACTAGAACGGCGCCGGGAAAGTAGATGACCTACCTGCTCGATTCGAGCGCTTGATCGACGCCCTGAACGGCAGGAATGGCCGGGTCCAACTGCTCGCCCAGATCTCTCAGCAGGATATTCTTCTGGCTTGTTGCTCGGTGAATGTCACCGAGGTTTACATGGGGATGCGCCCCGGTGAGGAGGCCAAGACAAAACGGTTCTTGGAGAACCTCGAATTTTATCTGGTGACGTGGGAAGCCGCGCAACTCGCGGGCGACCTCTTTCGGCAGTGGCGGCAGAAAGGGCAGACCCTGGGCTTGGCCGACGTGACCATTGCCGCCGTCGCGCTCACGCATAAGCTGCCGCTGGTCACCGATAACCAGAAGCATTTTCCGATGCCGGAACTGCAGCTTCTCGCGGTGCCCGAAAATCGCGCAGCCGAGTAACCGTTCAGCGTAAGCTCTTGGCGAGCTTGGCGTCTTGGCGAGAGTCAACTCTTGGATTGAGTATGAATTCCTCGCAAAGACGCAAAGTCGCCAAGATGAACGGAAGAATAGAGAAGGCTGGTTGCGCGAGAATGAAGCCTTGAGGCCGTTTGTCCCGCTCTTCAAGAATCCGCACCTGGCCACCCTCGCGGGGAACTTCTGGCGCCGGCCGAATGGGGATGCCCGCTGGCCCACCCAGGCCGTACGCTATCTCACCGAGCCGGGCGTCGAGGTCCTGGTCCACTCGCAGCAGCCCGGCAACAGCCCCAAGGGCGAGATCGTAATGGTGCATGGTCTCGAAGGCTCGAGCGAGTCGGGTTACGCCCGCAGCATGAGTCATCACGCCCTGGAGCGGGGCTTCGCCGCCCACCGTTTCAACATGCGCGGGTGCGGCGGTACCGATGCACTGGCCATCACTGGTTATCACGCCGGCCAAACCGCCGACCTGCTGGCCGTGTTGCGCGAGCGCCACAAACCCGGCGCGCCTCCGCTATTTTTAGTCGGGTTTTCGCTGGGTGGCAACGTGTGCTTGAAACTCGCTGGAGAGCTGGCGGAATGCGGTCCGGAGCTTCTGGCGGGCCTGTGCGCCGTCTGCCCGCCCATCGACCTGGCGGCTTCCGTGGATGCCATCGAGCGCCCCGCCAATTTCCTCTACCAGAACCGTTTCATCGCTCGCCTGAAGGACCGCATCCGCCGCCGCCACCTGCAGGCGCCCGAGATCTACACGCTGGAACACCTGCCCAAAATCCGGACGATCCGGCAGTTCGACGATTTCTACACTGCCCGCCTGTTCGGCTTCGGAACGGCGGCTAACTACTTCCGCACGCAGTCGTCCAACCAGTTTCTGGAACGCATCCGCGTGCCCACACTGGTGATTCACGCCCAGGACGATCCCATGGTTCCGTACAGCTCCTACGATCACCCGGCATTTGCCCGCAACCCGCATTTGAAACTCGTAACCGTCGAGCGTGGAGGTCACCTGGGATTCCTGGCGCGCGGCAGCCCGCGTTTCTGGCTCGATGCGGTGGTTTTGGACTGGATCGAAGGGAACATGGCTGGCGCGGACCACGTATCCTAAAAGAGCAGCCCGTGAAATTCAGAGCAGCCCCGTGAAATCCCAAGCCTCCTTCTTCGAATCCGCCGCCGTGGCGCTGGACTCGCTGCGCGGCAGCAAGCTGCGCAGTTTCCTGACGCTGCTGGGCATTATTCTGTCCACCACCACGCTGATCGCGGTGATGGCGCTGATTCACGGCATGGACACCTATATCGCCGAAACCGCCTCCAGCATGGGCAACGACGGTTTCCGCGTGCTCCGGCTGGCCTTCCTGCCGGGCCAGTTCACCGCCAAGAAATATCTGGAAGCAAACCGCATCAATCCCAATCTTTCTCCCGAGGAGTACGCCTTCCTCAAGGACAACGCCAAATTCGTTCGTGAATTTGGAATCTCGGCCCAGCGCGGCACCAAGGTCACTTATTCCGGCGATCTTGTGGACGGCGTTGTGCTCCTGGGATTCCCGGAAAACGGGCCCATTCTCACCAACACCCAGTTGGAGTTGGGACGCGGCTACACCGTGATCGAGGATCAGCACAAAGCCAACGTGGTGATCCTGGGCCACGATTTCAAGGACCGTTTCTTCCCCGGCACCGACCCCATCGGAAAGTTCGTCGGCATCGACGGTTTGCCGTTTGAGGTGATCGGCGTGGCCAAATCCAAAGGCAGCCTGTTCGGGCAATCGCAGGACAACTTCGTCAACATCCCCGTTGAGACCTATTTCAAGTATTACGGCACCAATCTCGGCATCCAGTACAATTTCATGGCGCTCGACCGCGACCGCCTGGAACAGGCCGAAGACGAGATCCGGGCCTTGTTGCGCGCCTTCCGGCATCTGCCTCCGCAGCAGGAAGACACCTTCGCGATTCTGTCGTCGGATTCGCTGGTCTCGGCGTGGGACTCGATCACTGGAACGCTGGCGGCGGCCGCGGTCGGCATCGTCAGCGTCTTTATGGTGGTCGGCGGCGTCGTGATTATGAACATCATGCTGGCCGTGGTGACCGAACGCACGCGCGAGATCGGCGTCCGCAAGAGCGTAGGCGCGCGCCGGCGAGACATCCTGAACCAGTTTCTGGTGGAATCCTCCATGCTGGCTGGAATGGGCGGATTGATCGGCGTAACCGTCGCCTGGCTGCTGGCGGTGGCCGTGCGCAACTTTACAGCTGTACCAATGGACGTGCCCATCAATGCGGTGGTGATTGGCGTGGCGCTTTCGACTACCGTTGGTCTGTTCTTCGGCATCTACCCGGCCCGCAGAGCGTCGCGTCTCGATCCGATCGTGGCCCTCAGGTCGGAGAACTAAACCGCTATGAGACTGCTCCTCGAAGTCATCGGCTTGGCCCTGGCCACCGTGCGCAGCAACAAGGCGCGGTCGTTTCTCACCGTGCTGGGCGTGGTGATCGGCGTGGGCACCATCATTGGCGTGGGATCGATCCTGGTAGGACTGGACGCCGCCATCACCGGCGCGATCCGCAACATGGGCGCCAACACCATCATCGTTTCCAAGATCAGCCTGATCGGCACCGGCCGCACTCCCGAGGAACGCCAGCGCAAGCCGCTGACCCGCGACAACGGTCTGGCGATCGAGGAGCGCTGCCCCGCCGTGGACCACGTCAGCCCGTTCCTGATGCCGCCCAACGGGCTGGCTCGGGCCATCTATAAGGGCAACGACTACTTCGGACCGCAGATCATGGGCACCGACGAGAGCTACATCACCAGCGGCCAGGGCGATATGAAATTCGGGCGGTTTTTCACCGACACCGAGGATCGGCACCGGATGCCGGTCGCGGTGATCGGAGAAGACGTGTACACATCGCTCTTTGGTTCGGGGGACGCGGTCGGCAAGAAAATCACGGCCAACGGCAAGGAGCTGGAAGTGATCGGTGTGCTGAACCGGCAGGCCCAGGCGGTTCCGGGCCAGAGCGACGGGCGCATCGTGTTGCCGTATTTCACCATGCACAAGCTGTTTCCGCAGCAGCAGGAGAATATCCTGATCGTGATCCCCAGGCAAGGCCAGCAGGCGGCGGCCATCGACCAGTTGCGCGTGATCCTGCGCCAGGAACGCCGCTTGCCCTTCGACAAGCCCGACAATTTCGTGGTCTCCACGTCGGATCAACTGGTGGAACAGTTCCGCTCGATTACTTCCATGGTGGCGCTGGTAATGGTGGTGATGAGTTCCATCGGCTTGCTGGTGGGCGGCATCGGTGTGATGAATATCATGCTGGTTTCGGTGACCGAACGCACTCGCGAGATCGGTGTGCGCAAAGCGATCGGCGCGCGGCGGGGCGACGTGATCATGCAGTTCCTCACCGAAGCGGTGGTGCTCACCGGCATGGGCGGATTACTGGGGCTGCTGGCAGGTTGGATCGTGTCGCAAGGCGCCCGCTTCGCGTTCCCGTCGCTGCCCACCCAAGTCCCGCTGTGGGCCGTGGTGCTGGGGATTGTCGTCAGCGTAGGGATCGGGCTGTTTTTTGGGATCTGGCCGGCGAGCAAAGCGGCGCGGTTGGACCCGGTCGAGGCGCTGCGCTACGAATAGAATTCATCGCAGTTGGTCCCGAATGGGTCCTTGGAACTACCGCAAGCCTTGGACATGGCGGCTTTGAAGAGTTTCTGCACACGGGTTCTCAGTTAGCCGCCGTTCTTGGGATCACTGTCCCGTGTATGATTGAAATATGGCACTGCAGATGTCCGAGTCCGAACTGGCACGGGATCTGCATGCAGTGCTGGAACAGGTTCGCCAGGGCGCCGAGGTCATTGTTGTGCAAGACAGCAAGCCCGTCGCGGTGATCAAATCTCCGTCCAAAGGCCGGAAGATCTCGGAAGTGATCGCGGCGCTGGAGGCGAGTGGTGCTAGTGCAGTGGTGGATGAGGACCTCGCCCACGACGTCGAAGGCGCGATTCGGCTACACCGGGAGCCATGGAATCCACCCTCCTGGGAGTAGTCCTGGATTCGAGCGTACTGGTCGGGGCGGAACGTAAGAGGTCCACGACCCCCGAAGTAATCCGAAGCATCCGCCAAGAGATTGGTGACGTGCCGATCGTAATCTGTTCGCTAACGATCGCTGAGCTTGGCCACGGCATTTACCGGGCGGACACCCCGGAGAGAGCGCAGCACCGGCGGCAGTTCTTGGATGAATTGAAGGTTCATGTCCCGGTCCACCCGGTGACCGGAAGCACCGCCGAAATCATTGCCCGGATTGGCGCCGAACAGGCGGCCAGAGGTGCGGTTCTGCCCCTGGCCGATCTAATTATCGGGGCGTCCGCTTTAGAACTCGGCTTCGCGGTCGCGACACGCAACGTGCGCGACTTTAGGCGCATTCCCGGCTTGGTCGTGATGCAGCTCTAATCTACTTCGCCGCCGGCCAGCCCTTATCCACCGGTTTGGACGCATCCGCCGTGATGGCCAGGTCCGCGCAGTGGTGATAGTAGTAGCCGCCGTCTTTGTTGTAGCCGTGCTCGGCCATGAACTCGGTTATCTGCAGGGTGCAGTGCGGGCAGTTGATGTTGGGAAGAGTCACGTCGGTCTCCCACGGATCGGCCTGCTTCGAAGTATGCTGCCACAGACCGTCGGCCAGCACCGGCGGCTTCACCGGACTTGAGATCGGCGCGGACACGGACCACGGGCCCTTCTCGCTGTCGCGGGTGGTGGCTTCGGGATCGGGAGGCAGCTCGCTGCGCGCATTCACCGCTAGCGCGATGCGGTAATGGCCGGGATGAAACACCGTTTCCTGCAGCTTGATGTGCAGTTTCTGCCCGCCCTGGACTTTCGTCACTGCGTTGCTGGGCATGCCGCCGTTGGCCGTGGTGCCGCCGCAGGGGCCGAGTTTCTGCGGATCGCCCAGGTTGTTCTCGACCAGCCAGGACGCGGGCTCCATCAGTCTGAAATGCGCCACGGCGAAAGGCGCCGTCGCGGCCATCGCGGCCGCAGCCAATACCAACCAGGGAAGCTGTTTCACGAGTGGATCTCCTCCAGAGATTATATGACCAATAACACAAATCGGCGGGAACGGGGGAACAACGCGAATCCGAAGCACGTCTAAATATGACATATGCGTTGCGCCGCAACCCTGCTCTTGCTTCTGGGCGTGGTTTCCGCCCAAACCCCGTCGTCACCCGCCGGCCGCTGGATTGCCGACCTGAGGTTCTTCGATCAGCATAACTATGACCGCGTCGAGTTCAGCCTGGACGGGACCAAGCTGACGGGCAAGATCGGCAACAACACTTTCGAGGGTAGCTTCCAAGGCGGCCGTATCGAAGGCACGATGAAGTTAAACCCCGCAACCACGCTCCAGCTCACCGGCACTCTGGCGGGAGATCGCATTCAAGGCACGGCGGTCGCGGTGGAGCGCAAGGATTCGTTTACCTGGGAGGCGACTCGTGAGCCCGCCCGGCCTGCCGCACCCCAAACCCACACCTTCGAGCCCACTGAGTTCCAGCACTTCTTCTCCGACGCCATCAAGCCCGTGTTGCACATTCAACCCGGTGACACGGTGAAGACGTGGTCGGTGGACGCGGGCGGCACCGATCCCAAGGGAGTGCGCCGCACATCCGGCGGCAATCCGTTGTCGGGGCCGTTCTATATCGAAGGCGCCATACCGGGCGACACTCTGGTGGTTCACTTCAATCGCATCCGGCTGAATCGCGACACGGCCATCAGCAGCCCGTTGATCGTCAGCAGCGCTCTCAACCCGTTCTATGTGGAACAGCGGAAACCGGTGCCGGGTTACAACTCGGATTGGAAGCTGGATCGCGTGGCGGGTTTCGCGTCACTGGAAAAGCCGACGGAAACCATGAAGGATTACAAAGTCCCGCTTGCGCCCATGCTGGGATGCGTTGGCGTGGCGCCGGGGGGAAACCAGAGCTACCGGTCCGGCTACCTGGGGAACTTCGGCGGCAACATGGATTACAACCAGCTCCGCGAGGGCGTAACGGTGTATCTGCCGGTGTCCGCGCCGGGCGCGCTGCTGTTTGTCGGCGATGGCCACGCGGCTCAGGGCGCGGGCGAGCTGACGGGCAACGCGCTCGAGACCTCGATGGACATCGATTTCACGGTGGATCTGGAGCCCGGCGGCGCGCCACTGAATCCGCGCATGGAAGACGCGGGGTTTCTGATGGCCAGCGGCATCTCCGGAAGCATCGACGATGCCTTCCGGCAGGCCACCACCAATCTGGCGCGGTGGCTGGAGAAACGCTATAACCTGAACGCGGCCGAGGTTTCGTCGGTGCTGGGGACGTCCATGGTGTACGAGGTCGCGGAGGTGGTTGACCCTCAGGTGCACGTGGTCGCCAAAGCGCCGAAGTCCGTCCTGGCGGCTCTGAAGAAGATCAACTGATCGTCCGTGGGGCAGGATGACATCCTGCGCGCCGGTTGGTAACCGGCGCTCGGTGGTGCTGCGATCCGCGACCAGGCGGGTTGGCAACCCGCAGCAGGTTGCCAACCTGCCCCACAGCACAGCTCAATCCTTCTTACCTGGCGCGCGCACGGCTGGCTGCTCGGCGCAACAGGTTGGCGATCTCCGTCTGCTGATTGTCGACCGCTACGTCCAGCGGCGTCTTGCCCTTGTTATCCTTCGCGGCTGTGTTTGCGCCCTTGGCCAGCAGCAGCGCGACCACCTCGGGACGGCCCCAGGACGCGGCCACGTGCAGCGGCGTGGCGCCGGACTCGCGATCGCGCGCTTCCAGGTTGGCTCCGCGCTTCAGCAGAATGGCGACGACATCGGTGTGACCGGCGAGCGCGGCGTCGTGCAGGGGCGTCGAGCCTTCCGGGCTGCGCGTATTCACATCGGCCTTGTGATCCAGCAGGGATTCGACGATCTCGGAGTATCCCTTGAGCGCGGCGTCGTTCAATAGCGAACTGGCCTGCTGCGGAGTGATGCGGTCGATCAGTACGCGCAGGATGAAGGTCTGGCCGCGCAACACGGCGGTGCGCATGGATCCCGCCAGGTCGATCTTCGCGCCGCGGTCCAGCAACACGTCGATGACCTCGCGCTGGCCGGACTGCAGGGCGTCGTCGAGCGGGGTGCGGCCGTTGGAATCGGTCGCGTCCACGGGGGCGCCGGCGTCCAGCAGCACCTTGGCCGCGCTGGCCCGTCCCGCGGCTGCGGCGGCGTGCAGCGCGGTTTCGCCGGTGTGGGCCACGGCGTAGTTCACGTCGGCGCCGGAGGCTACCAGCAGCTTGACCACTTCGGCCGAGCCGCGGCGTGCGGCTTCCTGCAGTGGCGTCGCGCCGTTCAAGGCCCGGGCGTCCACCGCCGCGCCGCGCGCAATCAGCAGCGTGGCGACACGCAGATACCCGCCTTGCGCGGCCAGGTGCAGAGGCGTCATTCCGTCGCGATACGTTAGATTCACATCGGCGCCGCGGTCCAGCAGAAACTGCACCGCTTCGGGTTGGTTGGACGTCACCGCGGCATGTATGGGCGCGGTGCCCAGGACGTCGTGGGTGTTGACCGGGAGCCCGTCCATCAATACGCGGTCGGCGGTGGCCAGGTCGCCGGCGCGGACGGCCTTCAGCAGCGTGTCGATGGGCGCGTCCGCGGCCCACGCGGGCGAGGTGATCGCTAGCACCAGCAAGGCGGCGCCAAGTCCGAAGTGGGGCAGGTTGAAAACCTGCGGCCGGTTGTGAACCGGCCCGTGCGTATCGGGAACCATCGGCAGGCGGGTTGACAACCCGCCGCAGGATGCCATCCTGCCCCACATTCCCGGGGCAATGGCACACCCGGCCTTGGACCGTGTCGCGTCCCTGGCCGCTGTTCCCATCCGAGCCTCGCTATTTCTTGGCGCCAGCGGCGGTCACAAGGAGTTCGATTTCCTTGGCCACCGCGGGATTATCCGCCACTGCCTGGCCCCAGTCGCGCACGATCTGGCCATTGGGATCGACGGCAAATAGGTGTGGGGTGTCGAACGAAGGATTGGCCGGCGTGGCTTTGAAATAAGACGTCGCCACGATGTAGTAATCGAAGACGATGGGGGTGCTGGAGTGGTTGTCGGCGAGGTACTTGCCCACCGTGTTGGTGTTGTCGGGCGGCTCAACGATGGCTAGAATGTCCATCTTGCCCGCCAGCTTCCCCTTCAGGTCCTCCAGCATGATGCTGAGCGTCCGGCAATGCGGGCAGGTGGTCTGCATGAACTCGATCAGCAGCCACTTGCCGCGGTAATCCAGGATGTCGTGCTGGTTGAGCTTGGAATCGGGGAGCGAAAAACTCGGAGCGCGGCGGCCGGACAGGCCCGCCTGCGCCCGCGCGGGCACGGCGGTGGCGCTGAACACGGCGCCGGCCAACGCCACGCCGAAAGAGACTTGCAAAAAAACTCGCATCAAGTAAAACCTAGCACGGTTTGAAGACCAGCGGAGCGCCGCGCGTATTGTACTGTATAAGAATGCCTGAACCGGACACGCCTGGACCGAACCCGCCTAAACCAGACCCGATGAAACCAAGCTTGGGGTTTGCCGGAGTCGGACGCATGGGCGGGCGCATGGCCCGCCGCCTGGTCGACGCGGGCTACAAGCTTTTTATTTTCGACACCAATGCAGCCGCGATGGAGCCTCTGTTGGCGGCCGGGGCCCAGCGTGTGGAGTCGCCCGCCGCGCTGGCATCGGCCGCGGAGATCGTGCTGGTCAGCCTGCCTACGCCGCCGGTGGTCGAGGCCGTGGCTTTGGGGCCGGACGGAATTATCGCGGGCAGCCGGGTCAAGATTTTCGTGGACACGTCCACCACCGGATCGGTGTACGCCAAGCGCGTGGCCGCGGGCCTGGCGGCTAAGGGCATCGTCGCCGCGGATGCTCCGGTGAGCGGCGGCCTCAAAGGCGCCGAGCAGGGCACGCTGGCGGTGATGTTGTCCTGCCCCCAGGAGGCTCGCGCCGTGCTCGAACCGGTGCTGTCGCATCTGGGCAAAGTGTTCCACGTCGGCACCGAGCCGGGACAGGGCCAGACCATGAAGCTGCTGAACAACCTGCTCTCGGCGGCGGCCATGGCCATCTCTTCGGAAGCGGTGGTGATGGGCGTGAAGGCGGGGCTCGACCCGCGCCAGATTGTCGACGTGCTCAACTCGGGCACCGGGCGCAACAGCGCCACCGTCGACAAGTTCCCGCGCTTCATCATCCCGCGCACGTTTAATCTGGGATTCGCGCTGGGGCTCTTGAACAAGGACGTTCGCCTGTGCATGGCGGAAGCCGACGCGCTGGGTGTGCCCATGATCGTAGGCAGCGCCGTGCGCCAGCTACTGGCGATCGCCACGGCGTCTGAAGGCGAAGACGGCGACATGACCGAGATCGTTAAGCCGGTGGAGCGTTGGGCGGGCGTCGAAGTGTCGGAACCGCGACAGTGATGGAGCGGTAGTCATCAATTCATAGAGGAGCGAACTGTGGATCGAGAAATGTTTGAAAAAGGCCTGAGCATCCGCCGCGAGGTTCTAGGGGCGGACTACGTAGACAACGCCATCCGCACCGCGGACGATTTCAACCGTCCCTTGCAGGAGCTGGTGACGCAATACTGCTGGGGCGAGATTTGGGGCCGCCCGGGGCTGGATCGCAAGACGCGCAGCCTGATCAACCTGGCCATGATCAGCGCGCTCAACCGGCCGCACGAAGTGAAGATGCACATCAAGGGCGCGCTGAACAACGGCCTGACTAAGAACGACATCCAGGAAGTGTTCCTGCAGGTGGCCATCTACTGCGGCGTCCCGGCGGCCGTGGACAGCTTCCGCCTGGCGCGCGAGGTTTTCAAGGAGTTGGGAATTTAGGGCTTTGAGATGGATTCCCCCGGACTCACGTCCGGGGCTGTCGCCCCGTCCGGGCGGGGACACTGGAACGATTTCGTGCGGCCCTCGGGCGTTCGAAAGAGCCGCCTTAAAGGCGGCTGCGGGCAAAATTGCCCGCCCCACAAGGTTGGAGCTGAATCCGAGAGCTACTGCTTCTTTGCAGGGGCTTTGGGCGGAGCCTTGGGAGCTGCCTTTGTGGCCGGCGTGTTCTTGCCCGTCCAGCCGTAGAGCTTGTCCTTATCCACGTCGAACATGATCATGAAGGGGTCCTTGCTGAAGGTCTGGGGCACGCCCTCAAACTCGAGTTCCTCGCCTACTTCCATCTTGCCGGGCAGCGCGGCCTCGAACTTCAGGGTGGCGTCGGCGACATCGCCTTTCTCGACACCCAGCACGATTTCCTTGGGACGAGTGGCCGGCGTCATCGAAATGATCTTGCCCTTGGTCTTGAAGAAGGCCGAGTCCTTCACGTTCATTTCGAAGTAGGTGAAACCGTTGTCGCCCATCAGCATCATCTTTACATCCGTCCAGACGGCCAGCATGGGATTTTGCTGCCGCTCCAACTCTAGCTGTTCCGCCTTCTTCGCGTTGATGTCGGCGATGGACACGACCGAGAAGCCGTCCGGCGGGAAGGGCGTGGTCTTGGCCAGGGCCAGCAATTGATCCAGACCTTGGTTGGAGCCGTGGTAGCCGGTGTAGGCGCGCGTCAGGAAGTCCAGCGCCGGTTTCCGCTGCGGTGCGGGGATGGCGTTGGACCCGTCATACGCGGCCGCGCGGGCGAAGTAGAACAGCGCCAGCGGCGCCTTTTTCGGATCCTTCTGTTGCTGCGCCAGGAGCTCGCTGCCCAGGAAGTAGGCGAACTGCGACTGCGTCGGATCCAGTTTTAAGCCCTTCAAGATTTCCGTCTCGGCGTGTTCGTGATCCTTCCGCTGCATGTAAACGTAACCCAGCGTGCGCTGGGCGAACGCCTGCATGGGCGCCTTGGCCTGCTTGAATTGGTCGGGGGTCAAGTTAGGGGGGTTGTTGCCGTCCGCAAACACCGTGTCCAGGCTGTCCAGGAGATGCTTGGAGGTCTTCTCCGCCGTGTCCAGATCGGCGGGGGCGGGCGGGTTCATTTGATAGATGCAGCCTTCGATCGCGCTTAGCGCCAGAAAGTCGTTGGGGCGGGACTTCAGGATATCCCCAGCGGCGTCGATGGACTTGCGGCAGTTGGACTGTTGCTGGTACGTCATCAAGTACAGGGTCTCGCGGACATCGCCGTAGTCGCTCTGCGGGTACCCTTGTTTCCACTTGTCCAAGATCGCGATGCGGTCCTGTGGTCCAGCTTTATTGGCGTCGTTGGCCAACTGGTATTCTTGTTGGTCCTTCCATTTTTTCTCAGTTTTATCTTGCGCGCCCAGGGTCCACCCAATGCCTAACCCCAGAACGACCGCGGTTACGACGGTCACGGCTCGATTTTTCGACCACGCCTTTTTGGACACGACATTACCTCCCCAACAGATTGTTCCTGACAACCGCAGCCCGGCACAGCCAGTCTAAGTCATGGGTTTCAGTACTCTGCGGAGTATATCCGAACCCTTCGGTCCGGTGCAAGCCATCCTCCGGATACCAAGTCCTAGACACTACCACGATTTAGACTACACCAAATAGCACACCCACGGAATCCCGCCACGAAAGTACCACACTCTACTACCTGGTGGGTGGTTAGACGCCGCCTTTACGCCATTAGTTCCAACGGTTGCTGCCTCTTCAATCCGCGCCGGCCTCGACCGGACGTTTCGGGACCAGGAACTTGCGCCGCAGTACGATCACGCGCTCGCCGTGCTGATTGAAGCCGCGGGTTTCCACGTGGACGATGCCGCGGTCGGGCTTGCTGGCCGATTCGCGCAGCTCCAGCACCTCCGATTCGGCGTACAGCGAGTCGCCGGGGTACAGAGGACGCTCGAAGGTCACGCGGTCGAAGCCCAGGTTGGCGATGGTCCGGCCGCTGGTGTCGGCCACGCTCATCCCCACCAGCAGGCTGAAGGCCAGCGTATCGATCACGGGCGGACGCTCGCCGGTTTGCCGGCGCGCGTAGTGATCGTCGATGAACAGAGGGTTCTGATTCATCGAGAGCAGCGCGAACCAGGTGTTGTCGAAGTCCGCGAGCGTGCGGCCGGGCCAGTGCTTGTAGACGGCTCCGGTCTCGAACTCCTCGAAGTAGCGCCCGTAGCTCATTTCTTTAATCGCGCACATCTCTAATCGCGCACAGCGGACTCGCGCCTGTGCGCTTCGACCGCCGGCTGCTTGGGAACGACGATCACGCGATCCAGCGTTACTACCACTTCGCCGCGCTGATTCAACCCGCGCGAGGCTATGGTGACGATGCCCGAGACTGCGTCACGCTCCTCGCGGTTCAAGATCACCGATTCGGCGTAGATCGAATCGCCGTGAAACACCGGGGACAGATGCCGTATATCGCGGTATTCGAGCGTCGCCAGCGCGCGCCCGCCGGTGTCGGCCTGGCTGATGCCGATCACCAGAGCGATCACCAGCGGCCCTTCGACCAATCTGCGCCCATGCTGGGTTTTCGCCGCGAAGTGTTCGTCGGAGTGCAAGGGATGCTGGTTCATGGACATCAAGCTGAACAGCGTGTCGTCGAACTCGGTGATGGTGCGGCCGGGCCAGTGGCGGAATTCCTGGCCTGGCTCCAGCTCTTCGAAGTAGCGGCCGTAGCTCATTTTGCAACCAAGCCGGCGCGAACGCTCACAAACTCGCCTGCGTATTCATTTAGGATAGTCGTAGCGCACGGGACGCTGCCGCGTTTCGTGGTGCGCGCCAAACGAATGTGGAGGCTTGCTTGAACCCTACCGTCAATCCCGCCGGGGCGCCCGCCGGGGATTTCGAACACATCCAGTGCCAGTGGTGCCAGAGCATGAACGCGAAGGCGGCCACCACCTGCCGCTCTTGCGGAGCGCCGCTCGATGTCCGCAACCTGGTGAGCGAATCCGGTTGGCGCGAAGCCCCGCGCCTCCGGGACATGACCGAGTTCCAGTTCAACTCGAGCACCTGCCAGGTGGAAGGCGAGATCGTGCCGGTGGCCGAAATCCGTCTGGGGCAGGGCGACGCTATCTTCTTCGAGCATCACGTAATGCTGTGGAAAGACGAAGCCGTGCCGCTGTCGGTGCTGCCGCTCTCGGGCGGATTGGCCCGCGCTTTCGGCGGCATGCCGTTCGTCATCAGCGTGGCTTCGGGGCCCGGCCGCATCGCGTTCTCGCGCGACGCCACCGGTGAGCTGGTGGTGCTGCCGCTGCATCCCGGAATGGAGCTGGACGTGCGCGAGCACGCGTTCCTGTTGTCCTCGCACCAGATCAACTATTCGTTCGTGCGGATCAAAGGGCTGACCAACATCCTGTTCGGCGGGCAAGGCATGTATATGGACCGCTTCGTCACCACGGGCGCTCCGGGACTGCTGATCCTGCACGGCTACGGCAACGTCTTTGAGCGCGTGCTGCGGCCGGGCGAGAGCATTATGGTGGAACCGGGGGCTTTCCTGTATAAGGATTCGTCGGTGACCATGAACGTGGAATTCCAGCGCCTCGGGACGGGATTGTTCGGCGGCACGAATATGAGCTTGGCGCGGATGACGGGGCCGGGCCGCGTGGGGATTCAATCCATGTACGTGCATCATCACACGGGCGAGTGAAAGGGACCTGCGAATGTTTTGCACTAACTGCGGTTCCCAAATTCCGGAGAGCTCGAATTTTTGCACTGGATGCGGCGCGCCGGCGCGGCGGGGGGGCGCGGCCCAACCTGCTGCGCCGTCAGGTCTGACGGTGCCGCCGCCTGCCGTGGCTCCTCCGCCAGGCGTCGGCATGAGTGCCGACGTGGCACGCATGAGTGCGTACTCAACAACTCCTGATGCGGCGCCTGCACCGGCGGGGTCGAAATGCACTTGGTGCGGCGCGGTGCTCGACGGGCATCAGGTGAGTTGCCCGCAGTGCGGAGCCACCAGCGGGGTGAAGCAGCTCACCACCGATTCGCACTGGAGCAAGCTGCCCGGCCGCAAGGACATGGCCAAGCTGCAGTTCGGCAACTCCTTCTGCCAGATCGAGGGCAAGTACGTGCCCGTCGCCGATATGAACCTGGCTGCCGGGGACAGCGTGTTCTTCACCCATCACGTGCTGTTGTGGAAGGACCCGCAGATCAACGTCACCACCATGTCGCTGGCCGGCGCGTGGAAGCGGATGTTCGCGGGATTGCCGCTGATCATGACCCAGGCCGCGGGTCCGGGACACATCGCGTTTTCGCACGACGCGCCGGGTGAGCTGATCGCGCTGCCGCTGCATCCCGGACAAGTCGTCGACGTGCGGGAGCATCTGTTTTTGACTGCCACCTCCAACGTCGCGTACGACTGGTTTCAGACCAACGTCTGGTTCACCACGCGGGACAGCAATAACGATACCGAGACGCACTATCCCCTGGGCATGTTTATGGACCGGTTCGCGGCGTCGCAAACACCGGGGCTCCTGCTGCTGCACGCCGCCGGCAACGTCTTCGTGCGCGAGCTGGCCCCGGGACAGACCATCCTGGTGAAACCCAGCGCTCTGATTTTCAAGGACCCCACTGTGGAGATGCATCTGCACCTGGAGCAGCCCGGATCGTTTTTCGGGGGCTGGAATAGCTGGAACAACTGGAGCAACCGCTACATGTGGCTGCGGGTGTTTGGGCCGGGCCGCGTCGCGGTGCAATCGGTCTTCAATCCCACCGAGGGCGAGAACCGGAGCATATCCAGCTACTCGTACGCGACGTTGCAGCGCTGGTAGGACGGTACAGTTTTACTTCCTGACGAAGGTCAGCATGTACTGGTTTTCGGTGATGCGGTCGTTCTTCGACAGCAGCCGGAATCCATTGTCGCCGATTTCCTTGACCACGTCGTCGCGATCCAGGCGGATATGGTCGGGCCCGGGAGGGCTGTTGAATTTGTAGTATTCGACGATCACCAGGTAGCCGTTGGGCTTGAGCCCGCGCGCCAGCAGCGCCAGCATTTTGTCGGGATAGTCGAAGTGATGATACACGTCCAGCACCAGTTCGACGTCTGCGGCGGCGGCCGGTAATTTGGGATCGGTGTCGGTGCCGAGGATGAGCGATACATTGGTGAGCTTGGCATTAGCGACGCGGGCCTTGGCCTGATCCAAGAAATCGGACTGGATGTCTTCGCCCAGGACTTTGCCCGAGGGGCCTACGGCTTTACTCAAGTAAGGAAGCATGTAGCCGATGCCGGTGCCGATGTCCGCCACGGTCATCCCGGGACGGAGTTCCAGCGCGGCGGCGACCGCCTCGGGCTTCTGAGTCTTGTCCCGATCCGGGTTGGCCAACGTTTTGGCGACTTGCTCGCGGCCTTCCTTGGTGGTGTAGTTCTTGTTGGCGTTGGCGGCCACCTGGCTCCAGGCGGCCAGCGGAAGCAGCAGAAAGAGGGACAGCAGTCGCATGAAGGACTCCTGACTGAGAATTGTAACAGTGGGGCCAGGCATTTGAGCCTGCCGCCGCCTTTTGAGGCGGCGTGTCGCCCTGGGGATGTGCGGGGCTAAAGACGCCGCCTCGAAAGGCGGCGGCAGCCCAGAAGGGCTGCCCCACTCTTTCCCGACAGAAGGCAGTGTCCTCATAGGTGATGTTAGGACATCACCCGACAGAAGGCTTGGAGCTGGTATGTGCCACAATGCGGTTTGGAACGTTTTTTCGTAAAGTCGTTCGGCTGCCGCGCCTCGCAGGCTGACGGGGCCGCGCTCGAAGCGGGACTGGCCGCCAAGGGCATGGTGTCGGCCGCCGGCGCGGGCGACGCCGACCTGGTGGTGTTGAACACGTGCACGGTCACCTCCACCGCCGACGATGAGTTGCGGCAGACCGTGCGCCGTATCCATCGCGAACGCCCGGAAGCGCGGATTCTGGTGACGGGCTGTTACGCGCAGCGGGCGCCGCAAGAGATCGCCGCGCTGCCGGGCGTCTCCATGGTGGTGGGGAATTCCCACAAGACCCAGATCCCGGACTTGGTATTCGGCGGCGGTATTGATTACCACGGCCAAATTTACGTAGGCGATATTTTCGAGCAGCGCGAATTTCTGTCCGCCCCCGTCGTGGACGCGCTAGGCGACCGCACGCGGCCCAATCTGAAGATTCAGGACGGCTGCAATAACCGCTGCTCGTTCTGCATCATTCCGTTTGTGCGCGGGCGCAGCCGCAGCGCTCCGCCGGAGCAGGTGGTCGCCGAGGTGCGAGCGCTGGCGGAAAACTACCGCGAGGTCGTGTTGAGCGGCATCAACCTGGGCCGCTGGGGCCGGGAGTTGGGCGGTGAACTTAATGGGCGAATGCGATTGTCCGACTTGGTCCGACGGCTGCTCGATGAGACGCCGGTCGAACGGCTGCGCCTCAGTTCGGTGGAGCCGATGGATTGGTCGGAAGAGCTGCTGGACTTAATGGCCGGTTCGGACCGGATCGCCAAGCACGTCCACGCCCCGTTGCAATCGGGGTCGGACGGGGTGTTGCGGAGGATGCATCGCAAGTACCGGCCGCACCATTACGCCGATCGCATCCTAAAGGCGCGCGAACGGATGCCGGATTGCGCGGTGGGGGCCGACGTAATGACCGGATTTCCCGGAGAAACAGAAGCCGAATTCGAAAAATCCCGCGCCTTCATCGAGAGCCTTCCGTTTACTTATCTGCACGTATTCACCTATTCCGAGCGTCCCGGAACTCTCGCGGCCGAGTCGGCGAACCCCAAGGGCGTACCGGTACCGATGGAAATTCGCAAGCGGCGCACGCATATTCTGCGCGATCTATCGCAGCGCAAAAACCTGGAATTCCGGCGGCGCATGCTGGGCCGGACGCTTTCCGTAGTCACCATCGAGGATGGGCGAATGGCGCTCAGCGGCAACTACCTAAAGGTATCTCTGGCGCGCGTCCGCGAGCCTAACCGGATCGAGAATGCCACGATCGGCGGACTGACTTCGGACGGCCTTTCGGAAATTGGGGCGCTGCCGGTGGTGGCTTGATTTTCTTCCTTTTCCCTGGTAATACCTTTTAATACACGCTATCTTGGCTGCAACCACGGGGAGCCGCCGGCATCCATCTTAGCTGGTGAAGACGCCGATGAATCGTCCACCACCGGTAGAGCGAATGCTGCACGCCGTCGTCGAGGGTGCGCCCCAAGGAGTGATCGCGTGCGATCCGGAAGGCGTGGTCCAGTGGGCGAATCCCACGGCCGAGGCGCTGTTCGGCTATGGGTCCGGAGAACTGACCGGCCGGTCTCTGGCAGACCTAATTCCGGAGCAGCACCGGACCCGGCATAGCGATCACGTGCGGCACTATTTTGAGGCGCCGCAAACGCGTTCGACGAGGCTGGGCCTGGAGTTTACCGCTCTGCGGAAAGACGGGAAAGTGCTTCCGGTAGAGATCAGCCTCAGCTACATCGCGCCGCCCGAGGGGCCGCTGGCGGTCGCGTTCGTGACCGACATCACCGACCGCAAGCGCCTGGAAAACGAGCGCCAACGATTCTTCGAATGGAGTCCGGATCCCTTGCGTATTATGCGGCGGGATGGATCCTTCAGCCAGGTAAATCCGGCGTTCGCCGCCCGCCTGGGATATGGCGTGGAGGAGATGTTATCCAAGCCCTTCGGCACGTTCATACACCCGGCGGATCGGGAAAAGTCGCGAGCGGTGCTGGAGCGCCTGCTCATGGGCGAGAATATGATTCGATTCGAGAACCGTCTGATCGCGAAAAACGGCTGGGTCCGGGTGTTTCAGTGGACCGCACAGACTCCCGCTTCGGGGGAGACGTTGTTTTACGCCGCGGCGCGGGACGTAACCGAAGCCCGGGAGGCCGCGCACTCGCAGGAACGGCTGGTCGCGCTGATCGAGAACATTACCGAGTTTGTGGGGTTGGTGTCCGCGGACCAACCGTACCGGATTCTCCACATCAATGCGGGCGGCCGGGAGATGCTGGGGTTGCCGCCGCTCACCCAACTCCTGCACATGACGATACAGGATCTGGCGATCATGGACGCCCCGGTACAGGAGCAAATCGACGAAGGACTGACCGTCCGCGGCTACTGGGTCGGCGAGGTGAACATGCGCCATTACGAGACCGCGGAATGGATTCCGGTGGAGTTGAATACGTTCCTGGTTCTGTTCAGCAACGGGGAAAAGAAACCCATCGCGCGCGCCCTGGTAGCGCGGGATATCCGCGAGCGCAAGCGCGCCGAAGAGCGCCTGCGCGCCCTGACCCGGCAGCTGCTAACGGCGCAGGAAGAGGAGCGCCGGCGCATCGCCCGCGATCTGCATGACGATGTGACGCAAAAGCTGGCGGGCGCGGCCATCGAACTGGGCTTGTTGCGCCAGGAACGCCTGGCTGGCGCGGTGAGCGCGCGAGTGGTCCGCTTGCAGGACCAAGTCACCCAAGTCGCGGACGAATTGCGAAGTCTGGCGCATGAAATTCACCCCGGTATCTTGGAACATGTAGGACTCAGCGCCGCGCTGGAAGCTTATTGCTCGGAGGTCTCCCGCCAGAGGAGCATCGCCATCCACTACTCTTCCCAGGACGTTCCGGCCGGCATACCGCCGGAGACCGCCATGGTGCTGTACCGGATCGCGCAGGAGGCGGTGACCAACGCCATCAAGCACTCCGGCGCTTCCCGGGTGGACGTCGTGCTGACCGGGATTCAAGAGGCGAACGGCCGCATCAAACTTACGGTTGCCGATAACGGAAAGGGATTCTTGATCGAGGAAATCCGGAATGGGTCGGGACTGGGTCTGCTCAGCGTCGAGGAGCGAGTCCAGCTGGTTCACGGCACCTTCGCGATTCATTCGAGACCGGACGAGGGCAGCCGGGTAGAGGTGGAAGTCCCGCTGCCGTAGCCGCCGCGTGGTACGTCGCCGGCGCTGGCGGTACCTGGCACTCGCGGCGTCCCCGGCACTAGCTGCCGCCCCCAGCACTTGCGGCACAAGCCCCGGTAGTCGTCTACTGGAAGCACTGGGGATTCTGGCCCCGTTCAGATCCCTCTTCAGACGATGGAGTCGCAGTGTGCCATTGAATTCGTCGTGAACGGAGCGCCGGTGGCCGTGCCGTGGGACCATCCACGCGCGACGCTGCTCGACGCGTTGCGGGAGCGCGGGCTGACCGGCGCAAAAGAAGGCTGCGCCGAGGGCGAGTGCGGGGCCTGCACGGTGGCGATGGTCGAGAACACCAGCGCGGGCGTGGCGTACGTGCCAGTCAACAGTTGCCTGCTCTTACTTCCCATGGCCGCGGGGCGGGAAATCTATACGGTCGAGGGACTGGCCGATCGCGGATCGCCGGCCGAAGTTCAGACCGCCATGGCCGAGCACGGCGGATCGCAGTGCGGGTACTGTACTCCAGGATTCGTGATGAGTTTGTTCGCCGAGCAATACCGGCCGGGGCGCGTGGGCCCGTGCCGCGTGGAGGCGCTCGAAGGAAATTTGTGCCGGTGCACGGGGTACCGTCCGATCCGGGACGCGGCGTTGTCGTTGGGTCCCGCGCCGGAGGGTCCGTTGCAGGAGCGGTTGTCGCGCGCGGCGCCGGAGGTGAAGCCGTTCGCTTGTGAAGCGGGACCGCAGCGGTTCGCGCGGCCGGGGACGCTTGCGGAGTGCCTGAAGTTTCTGGCGTCCGATCCGGAGGCGCGGCTGATCGCCGGGGGCACGGATCTGGTGGTGGAGTCGAACCTGAAAGCCCGGCGGCTGAACGCGCTGATCAGTGTGGAGGGCGTGGCGGAACTGCTACTGTTCCGTGATTCGGACGATGCCGTAGAGATCGGCGCGGGCCTGACGCTGAGCGAGATCGGAGCGCGGTGGAGCGATGCGCCAGCGGCGTTCCGCGAGTGGTTGCAACTGTTCGCGTCGCCGCTGCTGCGGAATCGCGCGACGCTGGGCGGGAATCTGGCTACGGCCTCGCCCATCGGAGACGGCTCACCGCTCCTGCTGGCCTTCGGGGCCGACGTGCGTATTGCAGGGTTGCGCGGGGAGCGGATCGTCGCGCTCGACGAATTCTTCAGGGGGTACCGGAAGACGGCGCTGGGGCCGGGCGAGATCATCCGGTCGGTGGTGTTGCCCAAGCCGCTGCCGGCGTATGCGCGGTTCTACAAAGCGGCGAAGCGGCGGGCCGATGACATCAGCACCGTCGCCGCGTGTTTCGCCGTGGATTTGGATGCCGCGGGCAAGGTGACGCGCGCGCGGCTGGCGTATGGAGGGGTCGCAGCAACGCCGGTTCGTGCGGTCGTGGCAGAAGAGCAGCTCGCCGGGCGGCGCTGGGACTTGACGGCTATCGAGGCAGCGCAGGGCGCGCTGGCGCGGACGCTCACGCCGATCAGCGACCACCGCGGCTCGGCCGAATACCGGTTGGCGCTGGCGCAAAGTTTGCTGGAGAAGTTTTGGCATGAATGCGCTCAGGAGGCCGCGGCATGAAAATCGCGGGGCCGGAGTTGGCGCATGAGAGCGCGTACGGGCATGCGTCGGGCGAGGCGCTATACACCGACGATTTGCTGGCGCGCTTTCCGCGGGCGCTGCACGCGTGGCCGGTGATGGCTCCGCATGCACACGCACGGATCCTGCACTTGGATGCGTCGGCGGCGCTGGCCGAGCCGGGGGTCGTCACCACGCTGACCGCGGGCGATGTTCCGGGAGAAAACGACACCGGGGCAGTGCGGCACGATGAGCCGCTGTTCCCGTCCGAAGTTATGTTTCATCAGCATCCGGTGGCGTGGGTGTTGGGCGAAACGCTGGAGGCGGCGCAGCGGGGCGCGGCTCGGGTGGAGGCGTCGTATGAACCGCTGCCTGCGATCTTGACGATCGAAGACGCGACTGCGGCGCGGAGTTTTCTCTCCGGTCCGCTGCATTGGGCGCGCGGCGATGCGGCGGCGGCGATCGCGGGCGCGGCGCACCACATCGAGGGCCAAGTGGCGATCGGCGGGCAGGAACATTTTTATTTGGAGACGCAAGCGGCGCTGGCCTTCTTGGACGAGACCGGTGAGATCGGTGTGCACTCATCGTCGCAGCATCCGGCGGAAACCCAGCAGATCGTCGCGCGCGTGCTGGGGTCGCCCCGGAACAGAATATCGGTCGAATGTTTGAGGATGGGCGGAGCGTTCGGGGGCAAGGAAGCGCAGGCCAATCCGTGGGCGGCAGTTGCGGCGCTCGGAACATGGAAGACGCGGCGGCCCGTCCGGGTGCGTCTGACACGTGCTCTCGACATGATGCTCACCGGCAAGCGGCATCCGTTCCTGGGGCGCTTCGAGTGCGGGTTCGACGGCGAGGGGCGCATTCAGGGCATTCGGATCGAGTTGTATTCGGACGGCGGCTGGAGCTTGGATTTGTCCGAAGCCGTCATGGGCCGCGCAATGTTTCACGCCGACAACGCGTACTATCTGCCGGCGGCGGACATCACGGGTTACGTTTGCCGCACGCATAAAACTTCGCAGACGGCGTTTCGCGGGTTCGGCGGGCCGCAGGGAATGCTGGTGATCGAGGAGGCGCTCGACCGGATCGCGCGCGCCTTGGGCGTGGAGCCGCACCTGGTGCGCGAGCGTAACTTCTATCGCGAGGGGCAGACCACGCATTATCTGCAACCGGTGAAGGACGCCTCGCGCATCGGTACGATTTGGCGGCGATTGAAGAGCACGAGCCGCTTCGAGGAACGGCTGCGCGAAGTAGCGGCGTTCAATGCGGCGCAAGAGCACCGCAAGCGCGGGATCGCGATCACGCCCGTGAAGTTCGGGATTTCGTTCACCGCGATTCCGTACAATCAGGCCGGAGCGTTCGTGCTGGTGTATCCCGACGGCAGCGTGCAGGTGAACCATGGCGGCACTGAGATGGGGCAAGGTCTGCACACCAAGATGCGGCACGTGGCTGCGGAGAGTCTGGGCGTGACGGTCGAAGCAGTGCGGATCATGCCCACGCGCACCGATAAGATTCCCAACACGTCGGCGACTGCGGCTTCGGCGGGCGCGGACTTGAACGGCGCGGCGGTGGCGATCGCGTGCAACGAGGTGCGCTCGCGATTGGTTCCGGTGGCCGCGTGCCAGTTGCAGTGCGCGGAGAATGCCGTGCGCTTCGCGGGCGGGCAGGTGTTCGCGGAGGGCGCGGAGACCGACGGCGTGGCGTTCGTGAAGGTGGTGGAGGACGCTTACCGGCAGCGCATCGCGCTGTTCGCCGACGGGTACTATCGCACGCCGGGAATTCATTTCGATCCGAAGACGGGAACCGGCAAACCGTTTTACTATTTCTGTTACGGTGCGGCGGTCAGCGAAGTCGAAGTCGACGGATTCACCGGAGACCACCGCATTCTGCGCGTCGACATCGTGCAGGACGTGGGCGAATCGATGGCGCCGTTGGTGGATCTGGGACAAGTGGAAGGCGGATTCGTGCAGGGCGCGGGCTGGCTGACCATCGAAGAACTGCTGTGGGATGCGCAAGGTCGGCTGGCGACCAACGGAGCCTCCACATATAAACTGCCGTCGTGGCCGGAGCTGCCGGAAGTGTTCGAGGTGGAATTTCTGGAGCGCGCCGCCGAGCCGGGAGTCGTGTTCGGGAGCAAAGCCGTGGGCGAGCCTCCGCTGATGCTGGCGATCTCGGTGCGGGAGGCGATTCGCGCGGCCATTGCGGCGTTTGGCGACGGCGGAATCGTGGACCTCGATAGTCCCGCGACGCCGGAGCGGATTTTCTGGGCCATCCGCCGGGCCCAAAGGGCGCCCCGCGCCGTGCGGGAGAAATCGCCCGCGTGAAATCGCACACCGCCGAACTGTTGCGGGCCGCGATCTTCCACACGCCCCGCAATCCGTTCCGGGAAGAGCGCGCGCTCGAAGCTCATCTGGACGGCGGGCTGTTGATCGAAGACGGCCGGGTGCGCGCGTGCGGGGATTTCGCGGATGTGCGGGCGGCGCATCCGCAGGCTCCGTTGCGGGACTTGCGCGGAGGATTCCTGCTGCCGGGATTCGTCGATGCGCACGTGCATTTTCCGCAGGTGCGGGTGCTGGGCAACTTGGGGTTATCGCTGCTGGATTGGCTGGAGCAGTGCGCGCTGCCGGAGGAAGCCCGACTGGCGGACGCAGCCTACGCGGCGCGGATCGCGCAGGAATTTACGCGGGCGCTGGCGAGTCACGGCACCACAACGGCGCTGGTGTTCGGGGCGCACTTCAGTGCGGCTACCGCGGCGTTGTTCGAAGAGACTCGCGCGGCGGGATTGCGCATCATTAGTGGGCTGGTGGTTTCCGACCGCGCGTTGCGGGCCGAGCTGCACCAGACTCCGGAGGCCGCGTATCGTGAGAGCAAGGAATTGATCGCGCGATTTCACGGCCAGGGGCGGCTCGGCTACGCGGTGACGCCGCGGTTTGCGTTGTCGGCGTCGGAGGCGATGCTCGAAGTTTGCGGAGCGCTGCTGCGCGAACATCCGTCGGTCCATTTTCAGACGCACTTGAACGAGAACGTGACCGAAATCGCAGCCGTCGTGCGCACGTTCCCGTGGGCCGGCGATTATCTGGGCGTTTACGAGCGCTTCGGATTGGCCGGCGCACGGTCGGTGTTCGCGCATAGCGTGCGTTCGTCGGACCGGGAACTACGGCGATTGGCGGCGCATGGTTCCGCGGTGGCGCATTGCCCGTCGAGCAACGCGGCGCTGGGCAGCGGGTATTTTCCGTTGCTGCGTCATGTACAAGCGGGCGTGCGGGTGGCATTGGGTACTGACGTGGGAGCGGGCACTGGGTTCGGAATGTTGAAGGAAGGTTTACAGGCGTACCTGATGCAGCGTCTAGCGCCGGACGGATTCCCGCTAACGCCGGCGCACCTGTTGTATCTGGCGACGCGGGCGGGGGCGGAGGCACTGGGTATGGGCGGCGAAATCGGCGACTTCTCGGTGGGCAAGGCGGCGGACTGCGTATATCTGCGGCCTCCCGCGCCGAGTCCTCTGGCATCGGTGGCGGCTTCGGTGGCCAGCCGGGCGGGCGATGCGGAGCACGCGTTGGGCGCGGTGTTCGCGCTGGCCGGGCTTGAATCGGTGCGCGAGGTGCGCGTCGAAGGAGACGTGATCTATGAATCCCATGACGATTGAGGAGATCAACAATTTTTCGCACGGAGAATTCATCGCGCGGCTGGGGTGGATTTTCGAGCATTCTCCCTGGGTCGCCGAGCGCACGTGGGCCAAGCGTCCCTTCTTGAGCGCCGACCATTTGCATGCCGCCATGATGGAAACCGTGGAGCGGGGCTCCCGTCCGGAACAACTGGCGCTGCTGCGGGCGCATCCGAATCTGGGTGCGCGGGCGCGGGTGGGCGTGCCGGCTGCGGCGCCGCTCAGTGAGGCTTCGGCGGCGGAACAAAAGGGCGCCGGCCTCGATCAGCTCACGATTGCCGAGCATGAACATCTGATGCGGCTCAACAACGGATACGCCAAGAAGTTCGGATTTCCGTTCATTTACGCCGTGAAGGGCGCGGGGAAGCAGGAAATCGTGAAGGCATTGGAACTTCGGCTGGCGGCGTCGGCGGATGGCGAGTTTCAGGAGGCTCTGCGGCAGGTGTACCGCATCGCGCGGTTCCGGCTGGACGGCGCGATTCAGCATTAGGCGCGGAGTCGGACTAAGCCGGACTGGAGTCCGGCTCGCACCGGGCCCACTCAAACTGTGGGTTTAGCGTGGGCCTTCCGCCAGATGGATCCGGGCAGATCGCGGCGACGCTGGGTTTGGAAGAACACCGTCAGGTACGACACAAAACCGGAGATCGCGTTCGAGTCTTTCCACGCCGGGTCAAAGCGCCGCAGCCTGCGGAAATTGTACAGATGCCAGCGCGCGGCGTCCGCCATGCCCAACGGCGAGGGTTTTTCAAGCAGAGTCTGCTCGCGCGCTTCCCAACGCGGGGCCTGCGCGAGCGATTCCAGAGCAGCCTCCGGCACCGCCGCGTCGAAGTGCGTTTTCAGATACTCCAGAGCGCGATGCACGCGAAACGTCATGTCGACCTCCGCGGCCAGCATCCGAAGACGCTGCCAGTCCACCGCGCCTGAACGGATCACGAACCACGCGTCCGGAATCCAGCGCAGCGGCGAGGTCCACGACCACTGCAGGCCATGCGCGGCGGCGTGGAACAACAGATCCGTGGCGCAGGGGATGCGCACGGTGTGCGATCCGGCCGTAACGGTCTCCGCGCCCTCTAAAAACAGTTCCGCCAGCCGGGGCGAATAGCATCGCACCACCGGATGCCAGTGCACATCGCACATTTCTTCTTTCCCGTCCGGGCCTGGCTTGTAGAATTGCCAGGCGTGGCGAGCGCGCATCTGACTCTCGATCCGGGCTGGCGTTAGTCCGCCTTCCGCGGTCCAACCGGTCTGTAGGAGCGCTTCCACGGCGGCGCGCACCTGGCCCCGGGGGACCTGCAGATCCACGTCGCCCACGCCGCGCACGCCGGGGTCGTAGTAGCGCGCGATCAACGCGGCCCCTTTGAGCAGCATCGAATCAATGCCCGCTTGCCGGAGTGTCGCCGCGATCGAAGCCGCCAGCTCCAGGCGGTCCCGGCCCTGCCGCCATAACGTGAGCCGCCGGCTGCGCGCTGCCGCAGCCATGGCTGCCGGCAGAGAGTCCGCCCAACGCCAATCCAGCAAAGGAAGCAGGGTGGCGGCCGCCGGGTCGTTCGCCAGATCTTGCTGGAAGAGCTCTTGCGGTAAGCCGCCCGCGGAGAATTCAGAAACCGTGGGGGGCAGGAAACAGGCGCGTAACACTTGCTCCTGTACGGGCGTAGGGAAGCACGCTCCACTCACGGTGGTCACTTTGGCGTCAACGACAGTCGAAACAAAAGCGGCCCGCGACGTTTTGAAGTCGCGAGCCGCATCCTAAGCAAAATGACTGAACCTGACGTTAGACTACGGACCGGCGTTGCCCCCGCCCGACGCCGCATAGAGTGCGAACTCGCGCTGCTCGGAGAGCCCCAGCGTCAGCACCACCGGCACCGCGATGGCAGCCGCGCGCAGCAAGGCCGAACGGCGCGCCGCGTTTCGCAGCTCGGGAACGGCGGCATCCGGCTCGATCAGCTTCACGTGGTGGAGTTGGGCGAGTGCGTCCTGTGCAATGACCTCGTTTACAGGGGCGCCGGCCCGGAGCTCCAGGGCCCGGCGAACCTCGGCCAGCGTCGCCCCGCCTTTGCAGGCTTCCCACACAACAGTGGCACTGGCGTTCAAGGAATGCACGTTTTTAGTGCGTTGATCGAGGATAGCCGTACTGCCGTCCGGCAGCTTCTCAATCGTGAGCTGGCCGGAAACAACCTGTAAGTAGCGAATTTCCGACATTCAACCTCCCGAACAGATCAGCGCCGAACGAGCTTCGCTCGCCGTTAAACTGATCTAACGATTCAAGGTTACCATCGGTCGAAAGAGGTTACAACATTATAGTTGCCGAGCTTCGGCCGGTATGGCAGAAAAAGTTGTAGAAAACTGTGGAAAACTAGAGTCCGGCCGATGGCTCCGCCGTAAAGCGGCCATGTGCATACTTTTTGAATACAGAATTGAGGCTGGTGGAGCGTGCGCAAGCCTGAACGAGATGCGGCAACCCTAGAATCAGATCAGGCAGCGATGTCGAAAGAGACTCAGCCGCTCGATAACCGCGCACCACTCACCGAGGAGCAGATCCGCACTCGCACCATCGGAGAGCCCGAGCTGGAGCAACCGTCTTGTCGAATTGCGGCTAGGCGTCGGCATTAGTGCCGACGTGGCACGCCGGAGGGCGTGCTCCATATCACACATCACACATACACTTCACCCACACACTTATTCGGAGCTGCTCCACTTGCCGCGGTTGCAGTCTACGCAGAGAGTCTGGAGGTTGTCCAGGGCATCGGTACCGCCTTGCGCTACCGGAACCTTGTGATCGACGTGCAATTCGAGGCCGGATCGTTTGCACATGCAGCAGCGGTAACGGTCGCGCTTGAAGACGAAAAAGCGCTTGCGGAGCGACAAGACTTTCCGGCGTTGAGACGGGGTTGGCGGGGCCGGTTCAGCGGCGACGGTGGCGGGCATAAAGTTCGCCGCGGCGAGGAGCGCCTTGTTCCAACTGCCAAAGCGGTTAGAAAAGGTGCGGGGGTTGACCGAGCATCCGAAGGCCGCAAGGTCCTGGAACCTGGGGCTGCGCCCGTATTTTTTGAGGGTCTGGGTCCACACGTCGACGAGCATGGAACACAATTCCTGGTCGGTCGCGATGGTGTACCGGCACGGCTCCAATCCAGATTCTTCGAGCGCCAAGCGGAGACTACCGAAGCGCTTAGCCACCACCTTGGCGCAAACGCGCCCATACCTATTAATGTCGCCATGGGAAAGCGCGTTTTTCCCAAGAGCAGCGGCGATGCGCTGCAATTCGCGTATGAGGGATTCGCGATCATACGATTCGACGAAATCGATTTCGAACTTCATGTTCCTCTTCCGATGACTGGCTGGTGGTGCGACCGAGGCACTCACAGGCGGAACCTGCGCCGCCTATCAACAGGAGTAGCACTGGCGGCTGGGGTGGGCCGCGGCGCGAAACGATAAGTTTTTGATTGGATTGGGGAAAGCTCGGCGGAAGATGGGTCACTGCACTGGCGGCGGACGTGTTTGGGGGCCGAAACGCGTCGTAGCCTTGAGCGATGCGGATCTTGTCGATGCCGATTGTGGCGGGCGGAATGACGCTACCGGCATTCTTGGTTCCAGCGGGAGAGGCTTTAGACCCGGAGGTCGGGGAATCGGGCTGCGCATCGTTACGCGTTTGAGCTGTGCGTGCTCGATTCCACGCTGGACCTGCCGCCGCCGGTCTCGCGCGCGCACAGGTGGAACAGGCGATGGACGGGAACATTTTGGGTAAGGCGATGTAGCTGGGCGCGGTTCAACGCTAGCTGTGGAGCGCGCACTCGGGGTGCCGCATCGGTGGTCGTGCCGATGCTTGGCGAGTTTGAGCAGGTCCGCCATGCGTCGCGATGAGTCGCGACGTGGCACGCACGAGTGCGTGCTCCACAACGGATCTACTAATACTTGCTTACCGTGAGGCGAAGCGCACCGCTATGTGGGACCGATGCTGCACTCGCGTAGTAAGCGGTAACCGTAAGTTCGGTGCCTTTGGGGAGCGCTACGGGGTCTTTGAAGATGTACGGCGTGGGCCAATCCAGCCGCAGATCTTTCGCGAACAGCAGAACGTTGGTACCGCCGTCGGGTCGGCGCGCGGACACCTCGATGGACTTCATGCCGGGGTGAAGGTCCGGCCGGAGGGCCAGGGCGTAGGTGTCGGCGGCTAGCTTCGCCGTGGCGCGGAGACGGACGGATTTTGTTCCCGGTTGGGCGGGGCTGGGAGCTTGGAGAACTAGATCGGAAACCATGTCGGGCGACGGCTGATCGGCGAAAAAGAGGCCGAGCGTGCCGTGTTCCACGATGCGCTCTTGCGCGCCCTGATAGTGGATCTCGGCCACAATGTGAGATCGCGCAGGCAGGCGGTAGGCCACCCCTTTGGGGAGATTCACAAAGCCGTGCCAAGGCGTCCAGCTTCCGATCCACTGGCCGGTCTCTTGAATCGTGAAGAACGCCGCGCGCACCACGCGGCGGTCGCTGGGCATGAACTCTAACGCGCGCAGGCGGCGCTCGGAAGTTAGGCCGGGGTCGATCGCGGTGCGTTTGATGACCGATTGTTGCGGCTCGATCGTGTTCGCGGCTAGTTGACGAGTGAGTTGAGGCTGGCCCAGTTGCCAGTGTCCGAAATCCGCGTGCGCGCGGACTTCCTGGGACTGCGCGGCGCCTGGGTCCGCTGTGTTGGTGAACACCACGCCGGAATTGCGGGGGCCCAGGCCCTCCACCCAGGACACGATGAACTGGGTCTCGCGCAGGGTCAGGTTGTTTTCATTGATGAACTGGCCGTAGCCTGGGACGGCATCCCAGGGCGGCATGTGGCGGGCGATGGTGCTGGCGTGGATCTTGCGCTTTTCGAGCCAGGTCTGCTCGTAGGTTTCGAGCGGAAAAGAGGGGCCGTTCGCGGTGTGGCACATCACGCAGTGCTTATCGAGAATGCGTACAATTTCGCGATCGAAGAGGACGGTTGTGGTTAGCGTCTCATGCGACCACAGCACCCACGCGCTGGCGGCGCACACTACGATAAGAGCGAGAACTCGCTTCACGGTTTCGCCTCCGGCGCCGGGACCGCGGTGAAGGTGAACGCAAACGTGTGGATTTTGTCGTGACGGCGGAACTGGGTCCAGGCACGGTAGTGGCCGGGCTTCGGCATCAAGCCTTCGAAGGTGACGGCCGGGCCGCCGCGGAGTTTTTCCAGATCCGCGCCGGGCGGGATCAGGAACGTCGGCGGACCGCCGTCGTCATCGGGCTGCGCCAGAATGTCGAGCGGGTGGGAGTGGACGTAATCCACCATGTCCTCGCTCATGATGAGCGTGTGCCCGAACGCGCCGAGATAGGTCTGAAGATCGGTGATCGGGCGCGACGTGGCCGTGTCCGTCAAATTGAAATTGAGGTGGCAGTACAGGCCGACAATACATGTCGGCGGGTCGAACGCCACCGTCGCGGTGATGTCCTCTTCGGTCTTGGTCAGATTCGTGTCGGGGACCAGGTGGGCGCTGTCCGCGGCGAGATCGCCAGCGTAGCCCGCGGTGATCAGCGGACGCGCCAGGAATTGCGACGCGCCGCCGCTGGGCAGGAAGTCGGACAGCACCTTGTAATAGCCGGGCTTGGGAAGGGTCGCGTCGATGGTCCAGGCGCCGTCGGGCTGCTCCTCCGGATGGATGTGCTGAAAGTACTCCATGTCCTGGCTGATCAGGAACAGATGATACTGCCGTTCGTGCACGACTTCGAACTTTTGGATGGTCGCGCCGGTGGAGGGGTGGAGGATCTTGAAACGCAGACTGGCTTTCTGGCCGGCCTTCACGACCGCGGGCACGGTTCGAAAGTCGAGTCCGTAATCGCGGACATCGAAGGGAGCGGCGCGGACCAGGTCCATGCCACAGCGCGGGCATTTGCCGGCCACGTCCATGGTGTAATCGGCGTGCATGGGGCAGACCCAGGCCGTTTCCTCCTCGGGCGAGATGGGAGGAGCGGCGGTTTGGAAGAACGCGACGGCGGTGGAGGCGGCCAGCAGGTAGGCGAAGATCAGAAGGGCGGGGAGGGTCTTCATTCTCACGGAGGCGACCTCCCCTTACTTTAGCGCCGTGCGGGTCGGCCGGGGCAATTCCCGCGTACCTACAGCGAGCCCGCGCGCATCTCGACGAGTATGCGTAGACCTATTCCAGTAATGCTTCTGGTTCTTGTCCTGGCGGCGCTGGTGTGCGACCTGATTCTGCATTCGCACCCCGTACATGCTGCAACCCCGTTAACCGTGTACATTGACAGCGCGCCTCATCATTTCAAGGAGCGTCACGACGCGCTGACGCTGACGGGAACCGAGGTCATCGGCTTCCAATGCGCCGACGGGAGTTGTTACGTGCTGAGCAAGTGAGATTTGCGGCCAGGTTTGGCCCTCCATAAACACCTTTAGCCGCCGAGTGCGTGCGGAAGGCGTAGACGGGATAGAATTAAACGAGGAACCCTGATGCCTCTCACCCTGCCAGACGAACTTCTCCAGTCAACCAAATTGACTGAGGCCGAGCTGAAGGCCGAGTTGGCGCTGGCCCTTTTTCAGCAGGACCGCTTGACTCTTGGCCAAGCGGCTGCACTCGCGAATCTTCCGCAACTGGAGTTTCAGCGCCTTCTCGCGAGCCGCGAGATTCCGCTCCATTACGGCCTTGAAGCAATGGAACAGGATTTATTGCGGGCCAAGAGATCCGCCGGCGCTTGATCGTCGTTTCCGATACTTCTCCGATTCTCAACCTCTTTGTAGTGGGCAGCTCCACTTGTTGCGCGACCTGTATTCCGAAATTGTTGTACCTCCGGCCGTACAACAGGAGCTTTCGAGGAACCGCGTCACCTTCGATCCGTCGTGGACGCGCGCCGCGGCCGCTCGGGACCGGGTAGCGGTTGCTGCGTTAAGTGAGCAACTCGACGCAGGAGAGGCGGAAGCCATCGTTCTGGCCACCGAACTAAATGCCGAGCTACTGCTGGTCGACGAGAAACGTGGCCGCCGCATTGCAATCGATTGGGGGCTGGAGGTGACGGGCCTCCTGGGCGTCCTGGCCGAGGCCAAGGCGCGAGGAATGATAGAAAGCTGCCGACCGATTCTCGATGACATGATTCGCGCGGCTGGTTTTTGGATCGGTGACGATCTGCGAAGTCACTATTTGCGTGGCCTTGAGGAGAGTGAGTGATCCAGAGCGGCGTCGACGGCTGAGCCCTACCGGTGCGGACTCGTGGCGTTGCCTTCGTACACTCCCGATCCGGGGCCAGGTAGTTCGTTGGCGCGCGGCCCGGTGTACCTGGCAATGTGGAGGCCGGTTTTGTTGTCGACCCAGTAGATCAAGCCGTCCTTGAACACCGGGTAGGTTCGGGCGATGCCGTGCGGGACGTTGATGGCGTAGCCCACTTCGCGCGGCGTCTGGGGGATGGAGATATCGATCACGCGCAGACCGTGGCCGTACCAGGTGTTGAATACCAGATTCTTGAACACCGTGGGGTTGTGATTCTGCTGGGCCACGATCTTGCGGGGCTGGCCGTTGGGCTCGGTGATCGCTTGATCGAGGCATTCGTCGAGTTGATTGTCTGGAATGGAAAAGGCCCCGACCATAATCGGCGTGATTTCCGACTCTACGGACACAATTCGGGCGTAATTGAGCGGGCATCCGCCATTTTCGTCGCTGAGCCACACGTACGCCGGACGGCCTTTGGTGTTTCCCTTCACCTGCGCGGGGCGGTTGGGAACGAAGATCGCGCTGTGCGTGCCGGTGGGCGTGGCGTTCACCGGCGGATACACGTCGAAACGCGAACGGGTCAGCAGGACCAGGTAACGCTCGGCCTTGGCTTGCGGGGACGCGCCCGAAGCCAGGGACGCCTTGAGGCCGGGATCGTTGTTGATCACCATGTGCACGCAGTCATTGGCGATCGCTGGGAGCTTGGCGGCATCGATCGCTCCGTTGGCTATCACGATGGTCGAGCGCTGGTTGCAGCCGGCGGTTCCGGCGGCCAATTCGGCGTCCTTGTGGTGTGCGATGGCCTCGGTATCGAGCACATAGAATCCGGCGGTGGTGCCCGCTACGTAGGCGCGCTCGCCATCGTCCAGCACAGAGAGCGAGTGCAACCTATTTTGTTCGTTGTTTTGGAAGTTTCCCGCGCGTCCGGCGCGATTCTTGTTGTTGCTGAAATCCAGAAAGCGCCCGTCGGAGAATAGGCCCGTGGCGTCGGGCTTCTCATTCACCGGCGGGCCGCCCACTTCCTGAAGGTCGAAGCCTGCAAGCACCTTGGCTTTGGGCAGAGGCTCGCCCGTGTCTTCGTCGGTGACTGCCAGGACGATCAGGTCGGACGTCTTCATGCCGGGACGATCGGGGTCCGGCAAGCCGGAAGTCCAATTGGTCATGTAGACCAGTACGCGATTCGAGTTCATCGGGTCGTGCCACAGGAAGAACTCGTGGGACTGGCCGCCGAAGTCGGTGATCTCGCTCTTCGACGTCGGCAGGCAGGTGTTCATGTCGATGCGATAGGTCTCCATCCGCCCGATGGTGTTGGTGCCGGCATTGCGCACCAGGATGTAGCGATCCTCGCCGCGCGACGTTTTGTAGACCAGCGAGCGCAATTCGCGATCGTCGAAGCCCTGATTGCCTTCAAACATGGCGGGGATCTCGCCCGCTTGCACCGGCGGCTGCTTCTCGGGATCGGGTTGGAGCTTGAAGATGTTGATGGCGTGTTTGAAGCCAGGGCCGTTGCCGTGCCCGACAAAGATACAGTTGCCGCCGATGCCCAAGCCGCGCCCATCGCCCACCCCGTCGAGGTCGCCGCCTTTCCATGTGCCGGTGGCCGGGTCCTTTACGGACGGCACCGTGAGCACCCAGTGCAGTTGTTGGATATTGCGGAACAAGTGGAGCTTTTCTTCGACCGCCGCTGCGCCCGCGCGGGCGTCTTCTTCGGAGGAGAACGGGTCCAGGTCGCCCTTGCGGTTGACTCGCACCGAGGGCATTTGTCCGATGGGTGTGTCGAACGTCGTTGGCTGGCAGCCGGCAGGGTCCTTCGAATAATCGATGCACTGCCCGGCCGCGGTGACGCTGGTCGCGCCGAGCATTAGGCTTCCCCAGAATACGCAGGTCGCAGTCGCATGAAACGCGGCATGAGATTTCGAGAAAGATCGCATTCGACTGGTCTCCTCAGTGGTGGTCAGCATACAAGAGAATACCAGTGATAATACAGGATGGGAGGCAAGACTCGATGAAGCGAACAGCGCAAGCGAAATGGCAAGGCGATCTCAAGAGCGGCACCGGTACCATCTCCACCGCGAGCGGGACACTCGCTAGTACACCGTACTCGTTTCACACGCGATTTGAAGAGGGCAAAGGGACCAATCCCGAGGAACTGTTAGCCGCCGCACACGCGGGCTGTTTTACCATGGCGCTCTCCGCGCAACTGGCGCAGGCCGGGCTGAAGGCGGACAGTCTGGAAACCGCCTGCACGATCACGCTGGAGCAAAAAGACGGCGGCTTTGCAATCACCGGCAGCCATCTGGAGTTGAAGGCCAAGGTGCCGGGCGCAACGCAGGAAGCCTTCGAAAAGGCCACGCAGGCTGCTAAGACGGGATGCCCTGTGTCGAAGCTCTATAACACCAACATCACGCTCAACGCCAGCCTGGTAGACCGATAGACTGCGGGGCGCCGGCGCGATTCCAACGGGTTGCATTAAGTTTGCTCAAAATTTCTGCAAAATTGCTTGATCGACGAAACCTGTGCGGCCCGATTGGTGTTTGAGAAAATGACCGCGCCGAATCGTACGGGGAAGCATACCAGCAGAACCCGTGTTCCGGAGCCGACCTACCATGGCAACCGGTAACTGATCTCGCGCGCTCGGTCGGATCAAATTCAATCCGAGGGGTGGAACTATGTCCAAATTTGTTGGCTTGACGTGTGCCTTCTTGATGGGAGGGGCGGCATTGTGCGCGCAGTCTACTCTACCCGCGGTGGTTGAAACCACCGGCGTGGTCGGACTCGCCGAGGCTCAAACCGCGCGCTTGAACCTGCTGAACCCCGGCGTGTTGCCGCCGGCGCTCGGAATCATTTGCACCGCGAACGTCGCGTTCGTGAACGCTGCTGGGACCGTGGTCAAATCGGCCACGGTGACGGTCGATCCCGGCAAGAGCGGTGGAGTCAACCTGGATAGCCAAGCCGATTTGAATCTGGCTGTCGGAGACCGGTAGGAGATTCGCGCTGTGATCACTCTACCGGGCGCACCTCCGGTGGCGGCGGGTTCCTCCGCGGTTGCGGCGTGCAAAGTCATCCCCACGCTGGAAGTGTTCGATACGCTCACTGGCCGGACGCTGGTGGTGCTGGGTCACGTGGAGTCCGTGCCTGGAGTGGATTAATTAAATACGGCGATATCGGGCTACTGAAAAAGCATATTTAGCTGCTGATGAACGCAGATGACACCCGATGATTACTGGCTTTCCATCGGCTTGATCTGCGTTCATCGGCGGGCAAAGGTTGGGAAGAGTTTGCTTTAGCACTCGTGGAGAGGCGGAGGCTAAAGCCTCCGTTGCAGGCTGAAGCCCGCTCCACGTTGGCCGGTTCACGCGCTAGGCGGGCGGCCGGCGAAGGCGTCTTGCAGCAGCGCTAGAATTCCGTCGCGCGTTACTGGGCGGGGGTTGTAGTAGGGATTTTGTACCGCGAGGTCGGCGGCTTTCTCGAGATCGCCGGCCTTGAGGCCTAGCGCTTCGAGCGACATTGGCGCGCCTAGCGAGACGGCTAGATCGTACAGACCTCGGGCCGCGGAGGGCGCTGCTAGCCCACGCGCCACTCGCGCCATGGCTTCGGGCGCGGCGGAAGTGTTGTACGCCACGGCGTGAGGCAGCACAACGGTGTGGGTTTCCGCGTGGGGCAGATTGAACGTACCGCCGAGGGTGTGGCACAGCTTGTGGTGCAGCGCCATGCCTACCGCGCCCAGCGAAATTCCGCCCAGCCAGGCTCCGTACAACGCGTCCGCGCGGGCGTCCAGGTGGCAGGGATCCTTGATCACGTGGGGCAGGCTGCGGGCGAAGGCGCGGATGCCCTCTTCGGCGATCATCGAAACGAGCGGGTTGGCGTCCTTGGCGTACAGCGCCTCGACGCAGTGCGCGATGGCGTTGATGGCGCTGGTGGCGCTGAGTTGCGGGGGAATGGAAAGCGTCAGCGCGGGATCGTAGATCACGGTCTTCGGCAGCACGCGTGGATCGCGGCCGGTTTTCTTCACGCCGCCCTCGGTGAGGCCCCAGATGGGCGTCATCTCCGAGCCGGCGTAGGTCGTCGGCACGACCAGAATAGGGAGGCTCGATACTAGCGCGATGGCTTTGGCCAGGCCTGTGGTGGAGCCGCCGCCGATGGACACGCAGCAATCGGCGCCGAGGCGCGGGCGGCTTGCGCGATTTCGATGGGCACGTGCATGACCGCGCGATCGAACACGCCTGCCGCGCGCGCGCCCAAACGGCTGGCTAGATCCGCACCTTGTTCGCGCTGCTCGGGTGTCGAGAGCACCAGCGCGTGTTTTGCGCCGAGGCGGTCGATCTCTGCGGGGAGCCGGTCGAGCGACCCTACACCGAACACTACGCGCGACGGCAGGATGTCGTAGACGAAGTCGAGCATGGGCGTCACGCTTGTTCGGCGTGCGCGCGGGCCGTGCGCTCGTTCAATTCGCGAAGCACTTGCAGTTCGGTTGCGGTGGGCGGTGGTGTGGTGGCGACTTCCGCCGCTACCTTGAGCGGCCATCCGGTGGACTTCACCACTTTATCCACGGTGACGCCGGGGTGAACGCTGGTGAGCGTGAGTTCCCGTGTGACCGGGTCTGGCGTTAGGATGCCGAGGTCGGTGATCACCGCCAAGGGTCCCTGGCCCGGCAAGTTCAGTTTTGCGCGGCTGTCTCCGCCGGTGACGTGTCCGAGCGAGGTGACGAAATCGAGCTTCTCGACGAAGGCGCGCGCGGTCTGGCGCAGCGTGATCAGGACTTCCTTGGAAGACGTCGCGATCTCTGGAGCGCCGCCCGCTCCCGGCAAACGCACCGAGGGCTTTTCGTAATCGCCGATGACAGTGGTGTTGATGTTGGCGTAGCGGTCGATCTGAGCCGCGCCGAGGAAGCCCACGTCGATACGGCCGCCCTGCAGCCAGTAGGAGAACATCTCCGGGATGGAGACGACCGCGTCGGCGGTTTCCGAAAGTTCGCCGTCGCCGATGGAGAGCGGCAGTACGGTTGGACGGCAGCCGATGGGACCGGATTCGTAGATCAGGACCACTTCCGGGGCGTGGGTCAGGCGCGCGACGTTGGCGGCGGCGCTGGGGAGGCCGATGCCGACGAAGCACACCGCGCCGTTGGGCAGCCTGCGCGCGGCGGCGATGGTCATCATTTCATCCGCGGTGAAGGTAGCGTCAGGCATGTTGGACGTCTCCGGTATATTGCAGCCCCAGACTGCGTTGAAAGTCCTCAAAGGTCGCGGTGCCCATTACGTGGCGCTCCATCCAGGCTTGAAAGGATTCGCGCTCGCGCGCGATGGTGTCCCACGCCTTGTAAAACGCGTTGTTGCGTTGATAGTAGCCCTGCGCGTAAGAAGGGAACGCTCCGCCTTTCACTGGGCACACCGCGCCGACGACCCACGAAGGCAGCACCACCGAGTTAGGCGGCGCGTTGAGATCGTCGACGATTTCTTCGACCGTCACCACCGACCGCCGCGCGGCCATTACGGCTTCCTTCTGCACACCCACCACGCCCCACATCAGGACGTTGCCCTTGCGATCGGCCTTTTGGGCGTGGATCACGGTCACGTCGGGCCGGATGGCCGGAACCGCGGCCAATTTCTCTCCGGTGAAGGGGCACTCGATGAAACGCACGTTGCCGAGTTTCACCAGATCCGTGCCGGTGTATCCGCGCAGCACGCCGAAGGGAAGATGGGCGGCTCCGGCGGCGTAGGCGGCGGCCATGCCGGCGTGCGCATGTTCGACGATCGCGAGGGGCCGCGGCCAGCCCTTTTCCACCGCGTCGCGCAAGCGATAGAGGGAACCCACGCCGGGATTGCCGCCCCAGGAGAACTGGAGCTTGGCCGCGCATCCGGCGCCGATCATTTGATCGTAGATGAGATCCGGGGTCATGCGGATCAAGGTCAGGTTACGCCGCCTCTGGCGGATGATTTCGTGGCCTGCAGCGAAGGGGATCAGGTGCGTAAAACCTTCGAGCGCCACCACGTCGCCGTCGCGCACCGCATCCCGGATCGCATCTTTCAAGGGTAGGATTTGAGCCAAGGTTGTTTTATTGTGCCATGGCGTGGCGGGGCGCTGTGGTGGGTAATGTCCTCATCAATGCGTTATAGTTGCGTTGCGCCCAAAGTCTTCGCAGTGGAATAGAGTTTGCCGATCACATCTCCACAGGTCCAGAACTCTTGCAGTCGATAAGCTGGGTTCCGGTCAGAAAACACAGAATCATGGAACGAGAAGTCGATCCCCTGGTCCCGCCATGACTATCAAATCCGCCACGCCGCCTATGGTGGTGGGCACTCCTGATTGGAGTCTCTTGCAGTCAAGTGGTTCTTGTTTTCACCGGCGGATGGACGATGCGTCATTCTCTATCGCTGCCCGTTTTTGTGCTCGCCGTCCTCGGGGTGCATCCGGTTATGAACCAGAGGTTGCCGCTGTTTCGGGCGGATCTGCTGAAGTCCTGGCGCATCTATGTAGGAATCGCTTTAGTGGCCATCGTTAATTTGATCGAATTGAAACGCTGAGTTTTCCGCAACTCACCCCCAAGTACACTACCCTGTTGATCCTCCCGCCTCCGGCGGGGTCGCAAGGTCAGAGTCTCAACGGCTGCGAGTAGCGGCTTAAGGATTCCCGTCGTTCGCACCGACCTCGACGGGCTCCGGCGACGAAACCGGCTGCTCGTGGGTGATGGCCGCGCCCAAACTCAGCAAGTCGGCTTTCTCCCGCTGAGCCGGGCTCCAGCCGGTTCCATTGGGAAACTCGATACCCACTTCGTAGCCTTTCTTTCCGGTGCGGCAAAACCGCACGGTGCCGCGCCCGCCGATGGCCAGCTTATGATAATAAAACGTGATCGCCGAGTGCGGCGCAATCCTTTGGAGAATCGATAGCCGCGCGCCGGATACCGAAATATCCAGGAGTTTCGCGTGCATCACGGTTTCCCGGCCTTCGTGGTCGGTGCAAAGAATCGAAAGTGCGACGCTGAGTGGGTCGCGCGGCTGGCGTCTGCGGTCGGCCTTTCTTTCCATCGAAGACATCGGCGGCCTTTCCTGGGTCCTGGGTTTCCCCGGGAGTTCCCGCTCTGTCTATCGGCCGATCGGCCGGGTTCCGATAGTGGAAAGACTGCCTAGGTGGCCGAAACCGTCGCCTGTTCGTATACTCCGCAACCCATACCGCCCTCCGGAAAGATCTTGTGCTGCTCGATCCACTCGAAGGATTGCTCAAAGACTTCCTTGGAGTACGGCTCGAAGACGATGCGCTCGCCCGGTCCCCAGCGCCGCGTGTCCATCTGCTCCAGAAACCGCGCTGGAAATTCTTTCCGGTAATAGTGGGTGTAAAGTTCGGGCCGCAGATCCAGGTCGCGCTGCGCCCGCCGTAACGCCCGGAAGTACTTGCGCACGTCGTCCATGTCCGGATCGCCGGTCAGCATGGTCGCGATCATGAACGTGGTGTCCACCACCTTGCGAAAGCCCAGTTGCTCGGCGAAGTAATACGGACCGCTGAACAGCGCCACCGCCGGAGCCGTGCGGTCGAGCAGCGATTCCATGCGCTTGAACAGCAGCCCTTCTTCGAACGAAAGGTTGATCTGTTCCGGCTGGAGAAACTTCTCCAGCGCCTGGATGGTCGAATAATGGCTCCCCGACTGCACCCCGACCGAAATGGGCACACCGGCCAAGTCCTCCGGTTTGGTAACCGGCGATTCCGGCGCCACGAAAATCCCGGCAGGTGCGACCGAGTACGCGTCGGCATACAAGCGTCCGTGGCCGTTGGAGGCCGCCACGTTGACCGTCCAGTGGCAGGCGCAACTGATATCCGAGGTGCGGCCCCGTTCGAAGGTTTGGTAAGCGCCGATCCCGCGGCCGAGGTCGTGTTTCTTGCCTTCCTTGGACGTGAGCTCGTCCCGGAAGTCGTAGTCGAGGCCCTCGGCTTTGAAGTAGCCTTTCTCCTCGGCGATCCATTCCTGCAGTCGAAAATGGGGAGCGATGACGAACTTGGGCATGGTTCCTCGCAGTGTTTCTCCGTGATGCTGTCCATCCGCTATGTTACTCCCGAAGCCCAGTCCGTCGCACCGGGGCAGACGTCAGCGCCAAACGGGAGAAGTTCTTGGCGAGCCTTGCGTCTTGGCGAGAAAAAACATCAGATCTCGCGAAGCCGCGAAGCTCGCCAAGATCGACCAGGTTGTTCGCCTATTCGAGCAAAGTTCGGCCGATCCTGTACAATGGCTCGCATGCCCCCGGCGGATCTCTCCAAACTGTGGGAAGAGCACACGAGCCACGAATTCGTAACGCGCGACACCGAAGCCACGCTAGCCACTATGGTGGAAGATGCCTACGTCAATCACATACCCGTGATGACCGGAGGCGCCGGCAAAGCCGCCCTGCGAGAGTTCTACTCGCGGCATTTTATCCCCAGCATGCCCCCCGATACGACGCTCACGCCGGTCTCGCGTACCGTGGGCGCAGACCAGCTGGTAGACGAAATGATTTTCTCGTTCACCCACACGCGCGAGATGCCCTGGATGCTCCCGGGCGTCGCTCCCACGAACGCCCGGGTCGAAGTAGCTTTGGTCGCCATCGTGCGCTTCCGCGATGGCCGCCTGGCCCACGAGCACATCTACTGGGATCAAGCCTCGGTGCTCAAACAAATTGGCCTGCTCACCGATCCGTCGCTACCGGTGTGCGGGGCCGAATCCGCCCGTAAAGTAGCGCCCGTCCGCGAATCATAACCAAGGAGTCACCCGTGTCACGATTCTTATCACTGGCTTTCCTCGTGGCCGCACCTTTCGCCGGCGCGCAGGACCGCAATCTGGAAATCTATTGGATCGACGTCGAGGGTGGAGCCGCGACGCTGATCGTCTCGCCTTCGGGAGAATCGATGCTCATCGACACCGGGTGGACCGAGGCTGGCAGGGATGCCAAGCGAATCTTCGACGCAACCCAGCGCGCCGGCCTGAAATCCATCGACGCGCTGGTGATCAGTCATTTTCATGCCGATCACGCCGGCGGCCTGCCCGCGCTTTCGAAGATGATTCCGATCCGCCACTTTTACGACCGCGGCGACGCCATCGAAAGGGAAAACCTACAGTGGCTGGATGGGTACCGGACGGCGTCGGCCGGCAAGCGCACCATCGTCAAGCCCGGTGACGAGATCCCGATCAAAGGCTTTCAGGCCCTGGTGGTCTCTTCGAATGAACAAGTGCTCGCCAAGCCGGTAAAAGGCGGCGGCCCCAACCCGCTCTGCGCCAACGCCGAGCAGAAAGCGTCCGCCGGGCCCGAGAACGCTCGCGGCGTGGGCCTGCTGCTTACCTACAACAAATTCAGGTATCTGAACCTGATCGATCTGGATTGGGAAAAAGAAATGGAGCTGGCGTGTCCGGTGAACAAACTCGGCACGGTCACGATCTATCAGACCGGGCGGCACGGTTCGTTCGACGGCGCGGGCGCTCCGCCGCTGCTCGGCGCCATTTCGCCGCAGGTGGTGGTCGTCAACAACGGCCCTCGCAAGGGCATGGGACAGGTGGACCGGAACGCCGTGTCCGCGACGCCGCCAGGGACCACCGCCGCTCCGTACGAGAAGAACGCATACCTGCGATTGGCCCACCTGCCGCGGATCGAAGGGATCTGGCAAGTGCATTTGTCGCTGCTCGACCCAGCGCCCGAGCACAACACGTCGCTCGACATGATCGCCAACCTGGAAGAATCCGCCGATTGCAAAGGCCACTGGATCCAGGCCTCGGTAAGTAAGGACGGGAAGTTCACCGTCACCAACGGGCGCGACGGGTTCAGCAAAACCTACACCGCTCGCTGAGACGGTTTGTGTGGCGTGGGCTTAAGCCGGCAATGGAGGCTTCAGCCTCCGAGTGGCGCAAGCGACACCTCAGATCGGAGACTAGACCATTTTCTGAGTATTTATAGACCATAGCCGCAGTGGCGAAAATGGGCTGTTGCGTGTTCTGAATTCACCGCAGTAAGGGCCGCGGCCACGGCATGCTCCAGCAATTCCAGTTGGCGGATCTTCCAAGCTCG